>DATBGS010000132.1:0-30376 GCA_036557885.1 Ktedonobacterales bacterium | reverse complement strand
CTTGGTCGGCAGTTCAACTCTGCCCCCCGCTACCAAGCCACCCGTGATCCTGTTGCCGACTTATCCGTTAAAGACTGGTAAGTCGGTTTTGTTTTTCCACCGCCTTTCATCCAAGATACCTGGATCAACCCCGAAAACCCGGA
Organism: Ktedonobacterales bacterium; assembly: GCA_036557885.1. GTDB lineage: Bacteria > Chloroflexota > Ktedonobacteria > Ktedonobacterales > DATBGS01 > DATBGS01. Next base: position 30,233 of record DATBGS010000132.1, on the reverse strand, counting down.
CCGAAGCCCAGGGAACGAAAGCCAGCGCAATAGCTAACGGCATCCAATGGTCAGTCCGGCAACAGCCGCTCATAGCAGACGAGGCGCAAGTCCTCCTCTTTGATGGCCTCTGCCGTCAGCACATCAACATCGCTCTCCTGGTACAACCCATTTTCGGTGAAGAAGCTGTCCAGATCGGCTACCAGTTGAGCAAAGTCGCTGCTCTCCTCGTAGGCTTTGACCAGCCCGCGTAGCGCTCGATCCCGCTCAAAGGGACGCAGCGATACCTGCTCCAGCACCCCATTGAAGCGGCGCAGTTGCTCTGAGTCAAGCGTCTCATTTTCCTGCCAGAGCGAGGGGCGATTGAGCCAGTTATAGAGTTTCTGCGCCAGACCGGTCAGAGCCGGGCGCACCCGGCTGCGTGCTTGCTCTCCGCGCAGCGAAGACAGCACCTCCTGGGTGGCACGCTCCAATAACTCATAGGGCACCGGCCCCGGCTCTACCCGCGCCTCCTCGCGGGTGCAGGCAATCATCGCGTAAATCGTGCGCACGCTCTTTTCTGGTTCGCCGCCAGCATCGGGGTAGAAGCGCCAGAAGTGCCGTTCCCCCGCGCGAAAGGCGAGGAAGGTGCCAGGACGCGCTTCCCGCGCCACATAGCGCTTGCCGCTGTGGATGCCCAGCGGCAACTCGGCTACCACGCGCTCCCCGATCTGCTGGATGTAGCTGACGAGTGGGAACTTCATCTCTTCCGTTGACACCAGTTCCGCCTGGCGCTCCAAGTCGCTCAGCACGCGCTGGTCCTTGCGGTGAAGCTGGCGCAGTTGCTCCAGCGAGCGCTGCGAGATAACCTCGCCCAGCACGCTGGCATCCAGGCCCACCGTCTGATCAATCTGGGCAATGCGCGCGGCCAGGCGATGGACCAGCCCCAGCAAGCTCTCCAGTTCCGCTTCGGGGAAGACGTTGTAGAGGACGATTTCGGCAAAGGGGCTGCCAATGCGGTCCACGCGCCCGGCGCGTTGAATCAGGCGCACGGGGTTCCAGTGCAGGTCGTAGTTGATGATGACGCCCGCATCTTGTAAATTCTGCCCCTCGGAAAGCACATCCGTCGAGATGAGCAGGTGGATTTCCTGCCCCTCTGGTTTCCAGGGCTGATCGCCGGGGAGTTCTGGCGGACGGTTTGCCACCGGCGCAAAGCGTTCAATCAGCTTGCGCCGTTCTTCCGGTTTGGTATCCCCGCTGATCAGACCCAGCACCGGATGCCCAGCCTGCTCCTGCCAGGCGCTATCGCCAGACAACTGCTGGTGCAGATAGACAGCGGTATCGTGGAAGCTGGTAAAGAGCAGCACCTTCTGCCCCTTGAGCGGGCCAGCCAGCACCGCTTTGATCTGGCGCAGCTTATCATCCCCATCCTGTCCGGCGGCGCCTTCGCGGGCGTGCCGCACCAGATACAGGATGCTCTCCAGTACCGTCAGGTCGTACTGCACGCCCTCCTCGATACGCTGCATATCGTACTGATCGGGGGAAACGGGCGCCAGCGCGTTGATGATCTCCTCGGCGCGCTCCGGGCGCTCCTCCTCCGCCTCAATCGCCAGCAGCTTGCGATAGCTGGCGGCGTCGAGCAGCTTGCCCTCGCGCAGCATCTTGAGAAAGCCGCCCTGGAAGAGCGCCTGGCGCTTGATGCTCTCCTCAAAGGCAGCGGCAGAGCTTTCCAGCCGCTTGAGGTAGAGCATCTTCATCAGAGAGATCAGGGCGGTGTTGCGCTGCTCGTCTTGCGCGGTGCGCTCGGTCCTGGTGCGCACATAGGCAGCTAGATTGTAGGCCACCAGATGCAGCCGCTCCAGGGCATCGGTGATTTTGTGGTAGAGGCCCTGATACGTTCCATCCAGGTCATACTCAATACGCTCCAGCCGCCGATCAGGAAAGCGTACCGGCTTGCCGCTGACGATCACTTCTTCGCCTGCCTCCTGGCGACGGCGAATATCCGCCCGGCTGCGGCGCACCGTTGTCTCTTCCAGCAAATCAAAGATTTCCAGCCCGCCCTCCGTCGCGGCTTTGAAATAGGCGCGCAGATTCGTAATGCCCATTGAGCGGTAAAAATGCTCATCGCCGCGTGCCAGGAGCAGCAGTTGCTGGTAGAGGTCGTAGAGGCTGTTGTTGACGGGCGTGGCTGTCATCAGGATGACGCGCTTGCGCCTGCCGCCGGTGATGATCTTGGCGAGGGTGCGGTAGCGGTTCGTGCTGGGATTACGGAAGTTGTGGCTCTCGTCCACCAGCACCACATCCAGATCACGATAGCGTTGCCAGTCGAAGTCGGCGCGGCCCACCTCTTCCTGGCTCAAGACCTCGACCACCGGGATGCCGTATTCGGCAATGCGCGCCCGCCAGACCAGATCGCGCAACTGCGCCGGGCAGATGACCACCCCACGCGGCACGCGCCCGCGCTTGCGTTTGGTGAGCAGTTCGCGCTCCAGCAGACTCAGGCCGATGTAGGTCTTGCCCAGGCCCACCGCATCGGCAATCAGCACACCGCCCCATTTGTCCAGCAGACGGATGGCATCCGCTTTGCCCTCTTCTTGAAAACGCGCCAGGTCCACCGTTGCGGCCTGATTCTGCTCCAACAGGAGGCGCTCTCTGAAGTATTCGTAGAGCGCCTTCATAAAGACTTCAAACGGGCTATAGGGCTTGGAGCCAAACTTGGAGGCCCGCAGCGTCTCGATCAGGTCGGGCTTGTAGTCCTCGCTCTGTGCCCATTTGCCCTCAAACCACTCGCGCAGCCCTTTGGCAACCGCCTGGCTCATGCTGGTGAGCAGCAGTTCAGAGTTGCGCGTCAGCCCGGAGGGCGTGAAGTTGCCAGAGCCGACAAAGCTGATCTGGTCGAAGATATACGCCTTAGCGTGCAGAAACGGGCCGCTGAAGAGACGCACCAGCACGTCTTCGCGCTCCAGAAAGGCCAGCAGGTCATCCACGAGCCGCGCGTGCTGGCGATCAAACGCCAGACGCTCCAGGTCGTCAGCGATCTTGAGGCGATAATACCGGCGCAGGTCCACTGTCTCCGGCCCACCCTGCTGCACTTCGGGGCGCTCGCCCAGCAGCAGCCGCAGCGCCGTCAGTTCGGCAAAGGCTTTGCCCACGATGTTCCAGACTTCCGGCGTAAAATAGCCGGTGGCGATGTCCAGCCGCCGCTGCCCGGCCTCGCTAATGGTGCGCTGGAGCGCGTCGGCAAAGATGGTGCTGGCGTTATCTATGATGTCTGGCGGGAAATAGACCATTTATGTGCTCTTCTCCTCTGGCGTCTGTGGTGCTTCCTCTTTGGGGGGATGCAGCCCTGCCGCAACCCAGACCCGCCGCGACTTCACTAATGGCTCACGGTTCAGTTGCAGGGCTTCGACGGTGGCCCGGCCAACAGGCGTCCGCCCAAGAATCTGATCGCCTGCATCGTTCCAGGCAAAGTGCTTGCTCCACTGCTCCGTGCGCGGGTTGAAGAACGGTACGATTTCGCCAGTCTGTGGATCAAGAGCACTTACCCGGTCGCCTTTATGTTCGTTGCAGCGATTACAAGCCAGCCAGAGGTTCTCTTCAACCGTCTGCCCACCCAGTGCCTCTGGAAGCAGGTGATCTATATCCATCTCATAGCCCACAATGGATTCTGGCGTCAGACAATAGCCGCACCGATGCTGGGACTTAGTGGCAACGCGCCGACGCAAGGCTTTAGGAATGTACGTTTTGCTCATGGAGGTTCAGCAGCGGCTCAATATCGCGCCCACGCTGCTTGAGGAGTAGGAGTGCATGCGAGCGGATGAGCATCCCTTGCTCCTCCTGACGCAGCAGTTCCGCCAGGCGTTCTTGTTCAGCCACTGTCAATCCTCTGGTCCGGCGTTTGGCACGGAGGCGACGAATCCCAGAGTTGGCTTTACGCCCCACTTCATTCATCGCCGCCCGCCAGAGCGCCTCATCATCCAGGGATGCCATCGAGTGCAGCAGTCGTTCTAGTTCGGGGGAAATCTGATCTGCCTCTGGAAGAGAGGCCGCCAGTGCCGCCAGTGCCGCTTCCTCCAAGGAACGATGTTCCGCTTCTGCGCGCAGCTTGAGACGTTGATACAGGCTTTCTGGCATGTTCAGCGTCAGCGTTTCCTCTGCCATTGGCTCACCTCGCTTTCGTCTCAGAACTATTCTATCATTCAGCTTCTTTTTCCGACGCTCCTTTCGGCTGCCCAGGCTCACCAATCCTCTTCCCAGGGCGTGGTCACAGTGGCAGACGCTCTCGCGGCGAGAGCGCGTCTGCGCAGCACGAGGAAAACCCCACTTCCACCCGCCAGCACCAGCAGGCCCATCAGCACAACCCAGAACAGCGTGTTTCCCTGGATAGATGTGGTGGCGGCTGGAGGGCTGCCAGCGGTTGTTCCACCGTTCGCGGTGATGGTACTGGAGGATGCCGGGGAACTCGAAGGCGTTTGCGTGAGGGCCACCGCCGTCCCCGTTGGGGAGGATGCCGCGCTGGTGCCGGTGGGGTGTGGCGTCGGCGTGGAGGGGTTTGAGCCTGTTGGGAGTGGGGGATTGGTCAGCGGAAAGTTGACATTGGACGCGGCATACACGGTGTCGCCCAAATAGTTCACCCAGATGGTATTCGCGGGAAGACCTTGCGGAAAGGCGATTTGAAAGACCACGCTTCCTCTGGCTCCCAGGTTGATTGGCTTGGTATACAGGATTCCCCCCATCCCCAAACTGACCTGGCCGGTAGGAGCCGGTAGCCCTGACCCGCCCGAAACGACGATTTCCAGCGTCGCGGTGGTTCCGCCGGTGATGGTCGTTGGGTTGGAGTAGAGTTTGGTGACGGATTGATGGCTTGCGCTTACGGTCAGTGTTGACGCGCTCACCGCCGTTTGCGCCGCGCTGAAATTCTGGGTGCCACTAAAGGTACATTGGTATTTATATCTGCCCGGCGCTGAGGGGGTGAGCGCGGTTCCCTGGCCGGAACTGTTGGCCGTCAAATTGGTGTCGGTGAAGTTCTGTGATCCGAGAAAGGTCACGCTGTACGTTGCGTTCTGCCAATCAACCGCAGGGCTGCTGTTCCCGTTCCCAGCGGACATGGTGAAGGTGACTGAGGCGTTGGTAGCAAAGGTGTACGTAAAGGCGATGTCGCACGAGACGTTCGGGGTGAGTTTTTGCACCGTTAAGGTGATCGGCGCGCTGGAGAGGGTCTGATTTAACACAATACTGAAGTAGTTTGCTACCACCGTATGTTGCCCAACCGCGAAGGTGTGGGTCGCTGAGATTGATCTGCCTTTTAAGTTAAAGGTATACGTGGAGCCGTTCGACCCGTTTGAATCAGGGATAAAGGATTGGGTATCAATTTGAAAGGTGAACTGCGCCGGATTGGTGAGCGGATTATCGCCTGCCGGGACGGTAAGCTGCGCCTGAACATCGGGGGCGGTGCTGCCATAGGTCATCGTGGAGGCGCTTTCCGTGACGCTCAGCGCGTAGCCGGGAGGCAGGGCAGGGGCCGCCGCGAGCGCAGCGCTGTGCAGCACCCCCATCCCCACGCCGCAGGTGAGGAGCATCCAGCAAAGCGTGAGGATGAAACGCGTGGGATGATGACGGTTGCTCATAATCACGTCCTCCTGGGACAACAGTTTCGAGATGACGACGATGATTCAATCACCAGCGGCGCGGCATGCTTCAACCGCCTGTTCTCGCGCGTTTCCGCAGCACGAAGAAGACTCCGCTGCCTCCAGCCGCCAGCGCCAGAAGACCCAGCCCCACGCTCCAGAACAGCGTGCTTCCCTGATTGGTAGTGGGGTCTGGGGGATGGCTGCCAGAAGTCGTTCCAACATTGGCGATGCTGGTGCTGGAAGAGGCTGTGGTGCTGGAAGGCGCTGGCGTGCTGGCACCTGTCGTCGTCGGCGTAGAGCCAGCCGTGCCGGTGCCTGTGGGCTTTGGCGTGGGTGTGGAAGGATGTGTGCCTGTCGGCTGGGGCGTGGGTGTGGAGGCGCCTCCTGGCAGGGGCGGATTGGTCAGCGGAAAATCGGTGTAGGACTGGGCATACACGGCGTCGCCATAATAGTACACCCGCAAGGTCTGGGAGGGGAGCGGCGACGGAAATTGGACTTGCTGCGTCACCCGTCCACCGGACAAGCGGAAGGGGCTGGTATAATTATAGGGGCCGAGAAACAGCGCCACCGAGCCAGTCGGGGTTGGCAGCCCTGCTCCGCCGGAAACGACGATCTCCAGGGTCGCGGTGATTCCGCCGGTGATGGTCGTGGGGTTGGAGTACAGCTTGATGCCGACTTGATGACCCTGGGTCACGATCAGCGTGGCGTTGCTCAACGCCGTTTGTGCCGCATTGAAATTGCTGGTTCCACTAAAGGCACATTGGTATTTATACGTGCCTGGCACTGGTGGTACTGAGGCGGTCCCCCCTCCAGAACTATCGGCGGTTAAATTGCTGTCGGTAAACGTTTGTGGCCCGACAAAGGTAATGCTATATGTGGCATTCTGCCAGTCCACCGGAGGGCCACCCTGCGTGCCCATCGAGAAGTTGACGGGGGCGTTGGCCGCAAAGAAACTCACCGCATTGAGATAGCACGTGAGGGTCGGTGTGTATTTTTGCACGGTAAAGCTGACCGGCGCGCTTGCCAGAGTCTGGTTCAACACGCTGCTGAAATACTTTGCCACCGCCGTATGTGATCCCACCGGGAGGGTGACTTGAGCTGCGACCGTGGAGCCTTTCACGGTAAAGGTGTACGTGGAGCCGCTAGAAGTGCTGCTATCTGCGGCAACGGATTGGGCGTCAACTAGCAAGAAGAACTGATTCGGACTCTGCAACGGATTTTCGCCCGCCGGGACGGTGAGCTGCGCCTGAAAATTGGGGGCGGGGCCGCCATAGGTCATGGTGGAGGCGCTTTCCGTGATGCTCAGCGCGTAGCCGGGAGGCAGGGCAGGAGCCGCCGCGCGCGCCACCTGGTGCTGCGCGATACTCCCCACTCCACAGAGGAGGAGCATCCAGCCGAGCAGAAGACTGAAACGAATGGGATGATGGCATGTACGCATCTGACACACTCCAGGGACATGGTGAAGAGAGGACGACAACAAGTCGTTCACCAGAAACAGGGTTGGTAGTAACGAGTATAGTCCCTTTGGTAGTAGCTCTGCAATACTTCAGGCTGTATCAGCGTATGCCATCGCTCGCAGCATCCGTGCAAGGCGAACCGTTATTCCTCCTCTCCATCTGTTTTCTCTGCGTGCGCCTGCCCGCGCCGACCCGCGCCCAACTGCGCCCGGCGCTCCGCGTGCCAGCGTTCAATCTCGGCAATCTCCTCAGCGCTGAGGCCATAGGTGCGATAGACAATCTCGTCTACTTCGCGCTCCAGCGCTGCTGCCTGCGACCCCTGCCCGCCCAACGCCTGCAACTGATCTACCAGCGCCGCCAGCCGCGCCTGATCTGCTGATGTTGGCTCGACGATAGGCAGTTGCTCCATATACTCTTTCTTGTACCTGTGGAAGCCGCCCCGTACCGCTGGAGATAGGTGCATGAGAAGAAAATCCAATAAGTTAGAGTTCAGGATAGCTACAAGATGTTTGTTATTCGTAGGGATACAATAAACAGTGCTGTCGAGATATGCCATTGATAGGTCATAAGAGAACTCTGCTCTTGATGCCAGCTCTGGGTATACAACTTTAGGCCGATCAAACTCGGAATTGTAGTCTGCTGCATAGCGACTGAGAGCAAACCAGGGTACGCGACCTTCTTTAACCTCTGGGCGGTTGGCTAATTGCTCATGATAACGTTGCAAATGCTCCAAGACAACCGGATACTCTGATATAGAGCAGTGCCAGCCAACGTATAAGAGAAACAAATGAGGATCATGAATAGCATAGCGCTTTAGATCACGGCCACGAAGGAAGGGCTTAATTATTTCTGAGCTATGGGGGTCTTCAGCTATCAGCCTATCGTGGATGGTTTGATCAATTACGAAGGCTTCATTCAAGCCACTGACGACCCCGCGATAAAACCTGCCCTTGGAATATTCTTTCAAGGGCCTACCTTCCTTCATCAACCTTCCTACCAATGCTGCAATACTGCTGCTGCTGGCGGGCGGCTGCACTCCCTGCGCCTGGGGCAGCGTTTGCGCGGTGTTGGCAAAGATGGTGTTCAGCTTCTCCAGGTCAATCTGGTTATCTGCCGTCAGCCCGCGATAGCTCTGGTCTGGCGCGGGTCGGCCTCTGGCCGTGAGCACAATGCAGGGATAGGCGGCGGCGTCAAAGACGGGCGCGTCGCCAAAGTCCAGAATGATCTGCGCCTGGGTCTGGCTGGTCAGCAGGTCACGCAGGCCCTTGCCATAGCCAGCGCGGAAAAACTTGTTAGAGGAGATGAAGGCCAGCACGCCGCCCTCATGCAGCAGCTCCAGGGCGCGGGCGTAGAAATAGACATACAGGTCGGCCATGCCATGCTGCACAGCGGGATACGCGGCCCGCAGCGCTCGCAGCGTCTCCTGGGGTACGCGCTCGTGGCGCACATAGGGCGGGTTGGCGATGACAATATCAAAGCCGTCTTTCTCCTCAAAGACCTCGGAGAAATGCAAGCGATACAGAAAGAAGGGCAGCGTGGCCTCGGCGCGGAAATCAGCCAGGGCGCGCTGCGTGGCGTCAATGGCGTGGCGCACCCGCTCAATCTCCTCGTTATCGCCGCGTGACCGCAAAACGTTGCTGAGCCGATGCACGAGCAGCTTCAAGCGGTCCTGGTTGTGGGTGTCCTGCTCCTTCAGCACCACCTCCACAATGGCCCGCTCCGTCTGGTGAATCTCCTGCTTGATCTCTCTGGCTGATCTGCTGCCATCCGGCTGAAAATACTCGTGATGCAGATCGTGCAGGCGCTGGATGTGGGGCTGCGTGGCAAGGTCGCTCATACTCGTCTGCCCCAGCGCCGGGCGCGTGGGATAGATCGTCACCCCCTCAAACGTCTCGATCAGCGAATCGCCCGCCATCAGCTTAAAGTCCAGATTGGGCAGCGGCTCCATCTCGAATGGGTCGGCATCCACCACCAGCGAGAGCCAGAGGCGCAGCCGCGCAATCTCAATGGCTTCGCGCTTGATGTCCACCCCGTAGAGGCAATCGCGGATAAAGTCGCGCTTCCAGCCCTCCACTTTAACCGTTTGCAGGCCCACCAGCACGCCCTCGACCCGCGAGAGCGCCCGGCACACGCCCACCAACAGCGCCAGCATCCCCAGCGGAAATGCCCCAGAACCGACTGCCGGGTCCAGCACGCGCACCTGTTTCAGCGCCCGGTCCACCCGTTCGCGCTGGGCGCGCGGCAGCGTGTGCGTGTTCAGGCGCGGCTGGCCGTCGCTGCCCTGCGCGGGTTCGCCGGTTTCCGCCTCATCCAGCAGCCAGCCCAACCGTTCCCCCTCCAGGCCGGTTGCGCGAGTGAGATAGGTCGCCAGCGCCTCGCGGCACATAAAGGCTACCACCGGGCGCGGGGTATAGAACGTGCCGGATTGCCCGCGCTCCTCTTCTTCCAGCAGATTCTCAAAGACCTTGCCCAGCATCTCCGGGTCAAGCGCTACCTCCACCTCCAGCGGCGTATCCTCTTCAATCGTGAAGTTGTGGTTTTCGAGGAAGTAGAGCAAGCCGCTCGGATGCCGCGTATCAAAGAGGTCATCGGCCAGGTAGACCTGGCCCACCTGGTCATCCTCATCCGGCGCAAAGAGGCCACCGTTGAGATAGGGCACGCGCCCAAAGCGCGACTGCGCCTCAGCGCGTGACTGGTTCAGCGTCTCAAAGAACAGCGGCTCCAGCACGAAGCGATAGAAGTTCTCCTGGCGCCGCACGGCCTCCTCGTACCAGCGTTTGATAAACTGGTGGTTGCCATTCAGCGCGCCCTTCTTCTGGAGGAAATACAGGAACATCAACCGCCCAAAGAGCCGCTGCGTAAAGGTGTGCAGGCGCGTCGCGTCGTAAAACGCGGCGATAGCCGGGTTATCTTGCTGGATGCGCTGCTGCGCCGCCCGGAAGCGCATGGCATAGTCCCGATAGAAGCTCTCGGTGATGCGCTCCACATTGAACGCCTCGCACTGCGCCTGATACACCTGCGCGGCGGGGAGGCCGCCCGGCGGCAGCGCGATGCGGTTGAGGGTATCCAGATCGTGGCGGGTGGGGCTGCGCCGGTCCACGATCAACTTGTGCAGCTTGATGCGCACCTCCGCGCCCTCACCCAGCCGCCGCGTATTCACAAAGGTCAGTTGCTCGAAGCCGCCCTCGTCCTGGACGGCAAACACCAGCAGATGCTCACCCAAAAAGCGCCGGGTCCAGTTCTGCGCAATGCCACGAATCAACGCGCTTTTCTGGGCGTGGTCCTTCAGCACAAAGAGCGTGATGGAGAGCAGGGCTTCGCCAGGACGCGCGCCCCCTACCTGCGCCAGAGGATAGCGCGCGGCAACCTCATCGCGCAGGCTCCCCGGCAAATCGCCCTCATCGAGCGGGACAGGCACGGGCGCGGCCTCTACGGGGTAACGCAGCTTGCGAAACAGTTCCAGCACAGAGGCGGGGTCAACGCAGCTTTCCAGATCACGCGGGGCAATCACCGCTGGGGGCGCAGTACGACTGGGCATCAGCACAATCCTTCCTGAGATCGGCAGAGAGTAGAGCGAGTGGTAGCATCAAGGATAGCGTAGCGAGTGGGCTGATGTCAATACGGCAGCCAGGGGAGCTTCTTTTGCTAGCCCATCCGTCCCCCTCCATCCCACCTCATTCCCTAAAGCAGCTATAATGGCGTGGGATTTTGCATCAGCTATTTGGGAAAGTGAGCAGTCGCCTATGAGCCAGGGGAACGAAGCCAGCACCGTTGCCGAAGAATCGGCGGGCATTGCGGGCGCCGTCCTGAAGCACCTCACCCAGCATCCGGATGAGCGCGGTTTCTTCCTGGAGTTGATTCGCTCCACCGACCCCTTCTTTGTGGAAGGCTTTGCGCAGTTAAGCCATTCCAAAATGTTTCCTGGCGTGGCGAAAGCCTGGCATATCCATAAAACCCAGGTGGACTGGTGGTACGTGCCAATTGGCACGCTCAAGGTCGCCCTGCACGATCTGCGCGAGGGTTCGCCCACGCGCGGCGTGACCAAAACGCTCTATCTCGGCGAAGACTATCCGCCAGTGGTGCTCAAGATTCCGCCTGGCGTGGCGCATGGCTGCAAAGCCATCGGCGGCACCGCCCATCTGTTCTATGTCACCTCGCGCACCTATGACCCCGCCGAAGAGGGCCGCATCCCGCATGATGACCCCGGCATTGGCTATGATTGGGTGCGCGGAGCCGACATCAAATGAGTAGAGAAGCACATATGTACACTCCCCGCGAGCAAGAGAGGCACCGCGCATGAAGGCGCTCATCCTGAGCGGTGGCAAGGGCACGCGCCTGCGCCCGATCACCTATACCAGCGCCAAGCAGTTGATTCCGCTGGCAAATAAGCCCGTCCTGTTTTACGCCATCGAAGCAATTCTGGCGGCGGGCATTCGAGAGATTGGGCTGGTCGTAGGCGATACGCATCAAGAGATTCGCGCCGCTGTGGGCGATGGCTCGCGCTGGGGCAGCGCTGTCTCCATCACCTACATCCAGCAGGAAGCGCCGCTCGGCCTGGCCCATGCCGTCAAGATTGCGCGTCCGTTTATCGGCCAGGACCGCTTCGTGCTTTTCCTGGGGGATAATCTGATCCAGCAGCCGCTTGCCCCGCTCGTGGAACGCTTCAGCGCGCCCGATTGCCCGTCCTCTAGCGAGATTTTGCTGGCGCGTGTCCCCAACCCCAGCGCCTTTGGCGTGGCCGAACTCGCGCCGCTCTCGGCTGAGGAGTCCGCAACCGGCACGGCTGCCCTGGCTTCCAACGGGCATATGCCCTATCGCGTCGCGCGGCTGGTGGAAAAGCCGCGCGTCCCACCAAGTGATCTGGCGCTGGTGGGCATCTATCTCTTTGACGCGCATATCTTTGAGGCCGCCGACGCCATCACCCCTTCCTGGCGCAACGAACTGGAGATCACCGACGCCATCCAATGGCTGATCGAGCATGGGCATCAGGTCAGGCCACACCTGCTGGAAGGCTACTGGATTGATACCGGCAAGATGGCCGACATTCTGGAAGCCAACCGCATCACGCTGGGCGCCCTCAAGCCGCGCGTCCATCCTGACGCCTCGGTGGATGCCGAATCTTCGCTCCAGGGCGCAGTGGTGATTGAAGCCGGAGCGGAAATTACGAACAGCGTCGTGCGCGGGCCAACCATTATTGGCGAGCGCACCAGACTGATCAACAGCTACATCGGCCCGTTCACCTCCATTTATCACGATGTCACCATCTCCCAGAGCGAGATTGAGCAGAGCATCGTGTTAGAGGGCTGCGTCATCCGCGACGTACCCAGCCGCATTGCCGACAGCCTGATCGGGCGCTATACCGAAATACACCTCTCGCCGCTTAAACCCAGAGCCTATAAGTTGATGCTTGGCGATCATAGCAAGGTTGGGCTGGTCTGATGGCTGCATCTCCGCATGTGCTGGTGACGGGCGGCGCGGGCTTTATTGGCAGCCATTTTACGCGCCTGCTGCTGGAGCAGCACCCTGATTACCGCGTCACCGTCCTCGACGCGCTCACCTACGCCGGTAGCCGCGCCAACCTGCGCGCCGTCGAGGGGCATCCGGGCTTTCGCTTTGTGCAGGGCGATATTTGCGACCAGGAGATTGTTGCTGAGGCCATGCAAGGCTGCGATTGGGTCGTCAACTTTGCCGCCGAAACCCATGTAGATCGCTCGATTGTCGCGCCGGGCGCCTTCCTCAAGACCGATGTGGAGGGCACCTTTGTCTTGCTGGAGGCGGCAAAAACGGCCAATATTTCGCGCTTCATCCAGATCAGTACCGATGAGGTCTATGGCGAGGCCCGCGCGCCCGATGGAAGGAGCCGCCCCTCGCTGGAAACCGACGCGCTCATGCCGCGCTCGCCCTACGCCGCCAGCAAAGCAGGCGCGGACCGGCTGGCGTATTCGTACTGGGCCACGTATGGCCTGCCCGTCGCGATTACCCGGTGCAGCAACAACTACGGCTCCCATCAATACCCCGAAAAGCAGCTTCCGCTCTTTATCGTCAATGCCCTGCAAGACCGCCCGCTGCCCATCTATGGCACTGGGCAGAACACGCGCGACTGGATTCACGTGCGCGACCACTGCGCCGCGCTGGAAGCCCTGCTGCATGCCCCGGCGGAACTGGTGGAGGGCCAGGTCTTCAATATTGGCGGCGGGGCCGAGCGCAGCATCCTGCAAAACGCCGAGGCGGTGCTGGAGATACTTGGCAAGCCGCAGAGTTTGCTCCGCTTTGTCCCAGACCGGCCCGGCCATGTTTTGCGCCACGCAGTGGACAGCACAAAGCTGCGCCAGACGCTAAGCTGGGAGCCAGAGGTACCCTTTGAGGAGGGGCTGCGCCAGACGATCTCCTGGTATGCCAGCCAGCACACCTGGCTGGACGACATCCTGGCCCGCCGCAACACGTTTCTGGAGCGGGCGCTGGCATTGGGCGCCTCTGCCACACAGCAAGATCAGACGCGAGGGAAGGAAGCAGAAAAGGGGACGTAAAAGGGTGCAGAAGCAGGGCGGAAGCGTCCTGCTGACATGAAAGAAGTGCAATGGATACCAGGCAAACCAGACAACAGCAAATCATAGAGCAACAAGAGACAGCGCGGGAAGAAGGCGCAGCAGCACCAGCCGCGCAAGATGGTGTAGCGACGCCCGCCGCCAGGGGCAAACGCTGGCAGGGGCTGCTCAGACGCCACGCGCCCTTTCTGCTGATTGTGCTGCTGGCGGCTGGCCTGCTTACTATCAACGTGAATCAAGCCTGGGTCTCCATCCATGAAGATAACGGGCTGGCATTTAGCGCCATTGCCATCAATCATCTGCGCTTTGGGCTGGGTGTCACCAAAGGGCAAAGCCTGGCCGACAGCGAGGCGTTCTTCAGCACCGCGCCCAACACAGGCGCCAAAGCCATCCCCCCCGACCAATTCTTTCCCTACCTGCTCACGGGTCCAGTCAACACCTTCTTTTATCCCGATCACCCGCCGCTGCTTGGGCTGACGATTGCCGGGGCGTTTCTGGTCTTCGGCGAAGATTTCTGGGTCGTGCGGCTGGTGCCCATCGTCTATTCGCTGGCAACGCTCATCGTCTTCTATCTACTGATGCGTTCCCTGTTTGATCTGGGCGTGGCGCGTTTCGCCAGCTTCCTGTATGCCACCTTTCCCATGATGGCGTACTATGGGCGCGATGTCGCCCATGAAGCGCCCACGTTGTTCTGGACCATGCTGCTGCTCACTGGCTATATGCACTGGCAGCGCGATCATCGGCGACGCTGGCTGTTTTTGATGGGCGCAGCCGTGTTCATTGGCGAAGCTTACGGCTGGCCGCTCTTTTATTTCGCCTGCATCCTGTTTGCCGTAGACTGGCTGGCGGCGCGGCGCGTTGATTGGCGGCTCGCCCTGGCAACCGTGTGTCCCGCGCTGATCATGCTGGGGCTGCTCTTTGCGCAAATCGCCTGGGCGCTGGGTGGAACTCTCCAGCCCGTCATTGACAAGTTTTTCTATCGCACCGGCGACGCCCTGCCCGATGGCTCGCCCATCACCCTGGCAAGCTGGCTGAGCCATATTGGGCAGGGCAACCTCCAGGGCTACGGCTTCCTGAGTCCGCTGCTGCTGCTCCTGGCGTTGGTCTTTGTAGCGCGGCGCATCCGGGCCGAAGGGTGGTCGCTGCGCATCCGCTGGCTGGGCATCACCCTGCTGTTTGGCCTCAGCCACGTGCTGCTGTTCCGCAACGGCGCCTATTTCCACGCCTATTGGCAGTTCTATCTCCTGCCCTTTTATGCCGCCTGCCTGGGCTGGGCCATCGTTGCCTTTGCGCGCAGCCGCATCAGCGCGGCGCGTTGGGCGTGGGGGCAGGCGGCGGCGCTGGCAGGAGTAGGCGTACTGCTCTTTGTGCTGAACCTACCGATCATCGTCGGGCTGTATAGCTCGATTTCGGGCATCTTTGTGCTGCCATTTGGCTTGTAACGTGACGAGGGGGCCGGAATGAGTACCCAGCAGCGCCTGATCAAATCAACGCTTGTCTCGATGACGCCGCTGCTTGCGCAGATCAGGGCCAGATGGCTCCTGATTTTGCTTCTGGCAGCAGTGGGGATTGGGCTGATCTGGGCGCTCTCTATCGCGCTGCCGCCAGGCATAGACTGGCACGAAACGTTTCGCCCGGCAGCGCTCGCCGTGCTGCATAGCGCCAGCCCCTACAGCGTCAAAGGCTTTCTCAATCCACCCTGGGCAGTGCTGCCCTTTCTCCCGCTGGCCCTCGTCCCTGAAAGCATTGGGCGCGCCATCGTCTTTGTAGGCAGCGCCACAGCGCTTGGCGTCACCGCCTATCGGCTGGGCGCCAGGCCGCTCGCGCTGGCCGCCTTCCTGCTCTCACCTATCGTGATGCACGGGCTGCTCAACGCCAGTGTGGATTGGCTGGTCCTGGTCGGGTTTATCCTGCCGCCGCAGCTTGGCCTGTTTTTCGTCATCATCAAGCCCCAGGTTGGCTTTACGCTCGTCTTGTTCTGGCTGGTCGAAGCCTGGCGCAAAGGCGGGCTGAAAGAAATCGCGCGTGTGTTCTGGCCCATCACGGTGGCAACCCTGGCATCCTTGCTCGTCTTTGGATTGTGGCCGCTGCGTTTTGGGCAGACGCTCGACTACTGGTGGAACGCCAGCCTCTGGCCGCTCTCCATTCCGGTTGGTCTGGTGCTGCTGGTGGTCGCCTACAAAAAACGCAGCGCCCGCTATGCGATGGGCGCCGCGCCCTGTCTCTCTCCCTATGTGCTGTTTCACTCCTGGATGGGCGCGTTGGTGGCGCTGGCCGCGTCCCAGGCCGAAATGGTGGCCGCCGTAATTGGGCTGTGGGTGCTGGTCATTATCCGCGCGGTGGGATGAGCGGCCTGGAGCAGCGGGGTGACGTTGCCGCGATGAAGAAGCAAGCTGAAGAGGAAGCCACGTTGGAGCAGAAGCGCGTCAGCTATCGTTTTGGCAGAGGGTGTAACATCCCCGCCCGGCAAAAACGTCTCCTGAGCTGGCTCGGTTGGGGTATCTTGTTGAGCCTGGCGGTGCTGCTGATGACCTATCAGGTGCAGTTGGCGAGCCAGCAGCCCACCGATTTCTGCCAGGATTACGCTGCGGCGAATCGCTTCATCCAGGGAACGCCCATCTATCTGCCATTGCGTCTGTGGGCTGGCTACGGCGATTGCAGCGTCTTGCTCACCTATGATGCCCATCCTCCCCCCTCGGTCCTGTTTTTCCTGCCCCTGGCGCTCCTGCCCAGAGCCGCAGCCTCCCTGGTCTGGGGCATCTGCTGCCTGGCAGCGTACCTGGGGAGTGGCTTGCTCCTGCTTAAAGAAGCGGGTTGGCGCTCTCTCAAGGGCCTGGCGCTCTTTGTCATTGCCAGCGCTTGCTGGCTTCCGTTCCTCTTCTCGGAGCAATTGCTCAATATGGGGCAACTCCTCACATTGCTGCTTGTTCTGGCCTGGCTGCTGGAGCGACGGGGGCATCAGAACTGGGCAGGAGGATTGCTGGGGCTGGCGAGCCTCTTGAAAATCTGGCC
The DNA here is from genome assembly GCA_036557885.1 of Ktedonobacterales bacterium. GTDB lineage: Bacteria > Chloroflexota > Ktedonobacteria > Ktedonobacterales > DATBGS01 > DATBGS01. The sequence continues at coordinate 13,631 of DATBGS010000132.1, read as the reverse complement.
GGTTGTGCTGCTGCTGGAAGCGCTGATCTGGAAACGCTGGCGCCTGGCGCTGATCGGCGGGCTGACGGCGCTGTGTGGGGTCGCGCTTTCTTTTATAGTGCTGGGGCCAGGGACTTACGCGGCCTATGCCGGACCTGTACAGCAAAATGAAACCACCTTTGTGCCCACCGATGCCAATATCTCGCTGGCGGGCATGGTGAGCAGGCTGTTTACCGGCATTGTGCCCCTCTTACCGCCGTTGATACCCGGAGTCCAGCCACCAGCAGCTATTCTGCTGGGCGAAGGCGTGGCGGCGGCGCTGCTCATCGGGGTATTGGCAATCATCTGGTGGGGCCGCCAGATAGAGGGCGAAACAGCCCAACTGCTGAGCCAGGGGATGCTGGTGACAACCTTGCTCCTGGTGTTTCCGGTAAGCTGGTATTGGATGCTCATCGCGCTGCTGCTGCCGTATACCACCACCCTGCTGGCGCTGCGTAAGCTGGCCCGCCCGCCGCGCTGGTGGTATGTGCTCTTGATACTTGGCGTGCTGCCCACGTTGGGGCCGGGGTGGGCGGCGCTGCGCTTCGGCTGGGACTTGACCTTGAGCCACGCGGGAGGGCCTGCTGGCTGGGAGGCGCTGTTGTTTGACATCTCGACGCTTGGCCTGCTCGTCTTCATTGGGGCGCAGTCCTGGCTGCTGTGGTGGGCACGCCAGCAGCAGAGAGGTCTGCCAGTTGTTGCTAAAATCAGCGCTGAAACCAGCCAGGAAGAACGGGCAGATGATGAGCACACCGTCTGATGACGCCCGGCCCCCAGGCCGCCCGGCCACTGTGCCCACCATGCCTGGCACCCCAGACCCCCAGAGCAGGGAACCCCAGCGCCTGCGCTGGCTCACCCAGACAGTGCTTCCCGCAAGCCTGCTGCTGTTTGGACTGTTCGTGCTGGTGCAGCAAGCCGTGCTAGGGAGCCAGGCTCCCATTGATTTTTGCCAGGATTACATCGCTGCCCGGCGTGCCTGGCAGGGCATCTCGATCTATCTTCCGCTCGCTGCCTCTCCAGATGATACCGGCTGCCTGGCAGGGTTGGTGTATAACGCGCATCCGCCAACCGCAACCCTGCTGCTGCTGCCCCTGGGCCTTCTTCCCAGGGCGGAGGCAACGCTCCTCTGGGGATTGCTTTCGCTGGCGGCCTATCTTATAGCCGGCGCCTTGCTCCTGCGCGCCCTGGGGTGGCTCTCGCTCCCCAGGTTTACCCTCTTCGTGCTTGCCAGCATCCTCTGGCAGCCCTTCACCTTTGGGCAAACGGTGCATAACGCCGGGCAGATTTTGCTCCTCATCCTGGTAGGCGCCTGGCTCCTGGAGCGTCGTGGGCATACCTCCTGGGCTGGAGCGCTGCTGGCCCTGGCCGCGCTGCTCAAGCTCTGGCCCGCCGTTTTCTTGCTCTGGGGGCTGCTTCAGGGACGCTGGCGAACGGCGCTTACAGGCGGAGCCGTGCTGGTAGGAGGCATGGTGCTGGCGCTTCTGTTGGTGGGGCCTGGAGATTTCAGGGTCTATCTGGGGCCAATACAAAGCTACGAACATCTCTGGTTCCCCAATAAGGACAATCTTTCGCTGGTGGGCGCGGTGACTCGCCCGCTGCGAGGCTATCAAGACGCGCAAGTCCTGCTCCCGCCCCTGGCGCGAGGCATCTCGCTGGCCCAGGCCGCCGCGCTGGCTGAAGTGCTGGCCGGCGCGGTGCTCCTGGGAAGCCTGGTCTGGCTCTGGTGGTGTCAGCGGCGCCAGCGCAGCGCAGCAACAAATCTGCTCTGCCAGAGCTTGCTCATCAACGTGCTGTTGCTCACGTTCCCTGTAACCTGGTACTGGGGGATGCTGTTCCTGTTGTTATCTGGCACGCAGTTTCTCCTGGCTCTGCGCCTGCTGCCAAAGCCATCGCGCCGGTGGTTCCTCCTTCTGGGGGTAGGTCTTCTCCTCTGCATTGAGCCGGAATGGATTGTAATCCCCATTGAATGGCTCCTGGGGAGCAAAACGCCTGGTCTGGTGGGTCTGGGGGTGCTGCTGTTTGGGCTGCCCACCTATGGGCTGCTGCTCCTGGTTGGATTGCAGGCGCACCTGCTGTGGCGCTGTGCGGGAGGAATGGTATGGAAGAGCTGACTTCACAGCGGTTGGAGAAAGGGAGCGCGGTGGCAAAACAGCAGGGCGCCCCCAAACGTCCAGCGGTGGGCCGATCAGGGCAGCGCCCCTTGCTCATCCTGGTTGGCATGGGTGCCATGCTGCTGCTTGCCACCATCTACCACTACGCCATCTATCTCCCCCAGCCCGATCAACCGCACCGTCTGACCATCCTTGATGACCTCTTCTGCCTGCAACTCGCCGGCCTGATCGCGCTGCTGGGGCTGGCGTTGGGCAAGCGTCTGCTGCGATGGTTCAGGCTGCCTGCCTTTTCCCGCCTGGAGCATAGCGCGCTGGCAATCGGCTTGGGCTGGGGCATCATCAGCCTGTTCGTGCTGGCACTTGGCCTGGCGCACCTGCTCTATTCCTGGCTGCTCATAACACTGCTGGGGGCGGCTCTGCTCCTGTGCTGGCGCGACCTCTGGCAGCTTTGCCGCCTGCTTATCACTCCCAACGTGCGGCCCCTGCTGGCACCGCTGTTTCCTGCCAGCCGCTTTACGCGCCTGCTGGCGATAGTAGCCCTGCTCAATCTCCCGCTTGTGCTGCTGCTCACCTTCCTGCTGCCCTACTATCCGCGCGGCTACGACGTGTACCAGTATCACTGGCGGTGCCCAAGCTCTACCTGCTGCATCACGCTATCTACGCCATTCCAGGCTGGGCGCACGCCAACTTCCCCTTCAACACCGAGATGCTCAACACACTGGCCCTGGCCTTTGATGCCCCCGTTGCCGCGCTGATGATTCAAGCAGCTTTTGGGTTGCTGGCCCTCGTGCTGCTGGGTGGGTGGCTCTTGCGGCAATTTGGCGCATTGGTGGCCTGGCTAGCGGTTGCCATCTGTCTTGCCAGCCCTTTGCTGACCAGCGTCCTCAGCAGCGGCTATGCCGAGCCAGCCGTCACCTATTACGGGATCGCCTCAGTGCTGCTGGTTCTGGCCTGGCTGCGCCAGCCCGAATCCGGGCAGCAGCGCTCGTCTTCCCTGCTTGTGCTGGCGGGAGGCTTTGCCGGTTTCGGCCTGGGGGCCAAATACTGGGAAGGGCAGATTGTGGCGGGGGTTATTATCTTGCTCCTGGGCAGAGGGTCGCTGCAAACGGCTCGTCTCTGGCGGCAGGGGCACCCTGTCTGGCCGACATTGCGGCGCAGCCTGCTTGCCGCATTGCGCTATGGCACCGCCGCGTTCTTGCCCTTGCTGCCCTGGCTCCTGAAAGATTGGGCGCTGCTGGGCAATCCCATTTACCCGTTTCTCTGGGGTGGCCCTGGGTGGGATGCCGCCCGCACACAGATGGGCCTGGTCACACTCTCCCATTTTGGGCCGCCTGGCCCGTTCTGGCAGCGCTTGCCGCTGGCCTTCTTTGGTCTGTTTCTGGACGTGGCCCATGCCGGAGAAGTTCCCTTTACGCCGCCCAACCTCCTCTTACTCTGCGTGGTAATCTGGCCGCTGCGCGCTCCCCTGCGTGGCATGCTGGCAGTGTCGCAAAGAAGCAGCAGCAGGTACGGCCAACCTGAAGCAGCTTCACCCGCAGAGCGCGAGATCGCCTGGGTGCTGCTCATCGCGGCAGTTGGCTATATCGGCTGGGTGCTCTCTGGCGCCTCAGTAGATCGCTACGCCCTGCCCTGGGTGATGCTGCTCAGTGGGCCTGCGTCAGTGATTTTAGCGCGAGCATGCCAGGTGCAGTGGCGGCGCCCCCTGCTGCGCATCGGCGCGCAAGCCTTGCGCAAAGGCTTGCCAGGCGCCATGCTCTTTTTCGTGCTGCTGTTTGGGCCGGGCTTCCAGGCGTGGACATGGTGGCAGCGCGACCCGCTGCCTCTGCTGGCGGGGCAGGTTTCGCTGCAAAATTGGGAAAGCAACCAGATCATGGAACCCGCCTATTGGGAAACCATCACCTACATCAACACCACAATCCCACGCGACGCGCGCATCTTGCTGCTGGGGCGCGGCGCGGGCTACTTTCTGGAAGGGCGCGACTATGTAGCCGACAGCGGCGACGACTGGATTCCTTATCTGGAGACGGAAGGGCGTACCCCGGCAGGGATGCTGGCAATCTTGCAGCAGGCTGGCTTTCGCTACGTCGTCTATGAAGAGCACACGCTGCACTTCATCATTGACACCTACGGAAATCATTATATAGAGAGCTTCCTGCCCGCGTTCCGGCAGTTTCTTGCCAGTTCGCTACAAGAGATCAAGACGATTGGGGGCTTTCATATCTACGCCGTGCCGCCCGCCTCACCTTGACCCGCGTTGCCTTCACGCCACCCAATCATTCAGCACAAACGCGGCAATCAGCAGCAGCAGCGCCAGGCTCCAGCCTGCCACCCAGACCAGCCGCTGCCAGGGACGCCCTCTGGCAAGCAACCCACCGGGCAAAATGGCGAGCGGCAGCAGCGGCAGCAGGTAGCGCGCCGCGCTCACCGTCAGCCCTTGCGATTGCACCTTCACCAACGCCAGGCACCAGACGGCCCAGGCAAAGAGCAGGAGTTCTGGAGGCAGACGACGCGCCGCCACCAGCAGCACCGCGCCCGTGAGTAAGGCCGCCAGCGCGTCCAGAAGCAGCGTGGAGAGGCCCAGCCCCAGCCGCAGCGCCAGCGCGGGCTGCGTCAGCATAACGAGATCAGCCACAATTCCCGCGCCGGGCCAGGTGTAATGCAGGTTCCAGCCATTGGACGCCGCCAGCGGCTCCCAGGGCAGCGGCGCGCTGAGCAGCAAGCCCACTACCAACACCCAACCAAGATAGGCAAGCGGCCCAGCCAGACCCGCCCCCAGAGCTTTCCCCAGCACGCGCAGCGTTGCGCCTGACGCCGCACCTGCCACACCTGCTGAGCGCTTCTGAAGCAGCTCCCAGAGCGCGCGCAGACACAGCGGCGCCACCAGCAGCGAGAGCAGCACCCCTTGATGGCGCGTCAGCGTTGCCAGGACAGCCAGCGCTGCAAACCGGCCCCAGCGTCCCTCCATCCAGGCCAGCAGCGCCCCAAAGGTGAGCCAGAGAAACAGCGCCTCGGTGTAGCCCGCCATCAGAAAGAAGGAAACCGGCAAGAGCACTGCCGCCAGCACCGTCCAGGGCGCCACCTGGGGCGCCTGGCTCAGCTTTTCGGCCAACCGATACAAACAGAGCAATGCGCCAAAACTGGCAAGCGTGGAAATAAGCAGCGCGGCAGCAAGAAAATGCCCGCCAAGGAGCGTCCCCAGCCCGCGAATGAGCAGCGGATAGAGCGGCAAAAAGGCGGTAGAGCCATAGTCAGTGTAGCCATGCTCCGCAATCTTCAGATACCAGATTGTGTCCCAGCGCCACCAGGGAGCTGTCAGATACCGCGCCAATCCTGCCGATGGAGGAATTGCCTGGGGGAACAAGACCACTATCAGGGCAGCCACAGCCGAGCAGACGAGGCGCAGCGCCAGCGTCGCCACACAAGCCACGCGCACATCTGCTCGGCTGCTCCAGATACGCCACCAGCGCAGCGCACGCTGCAACGACTCGCCAGGGCTGGTATTCCTGGCTCGCTCTGCTTTAGGCGCATCAGCCGCCTTTTTTGGTGCATCAGCCATCTCCAAGTTATGACCCCTTTACTGGAGATTGGAGAACACGCTCGCCAACCGGGGCAGGCAGCACAACAGGGGACCAGCGCCAGGCACGCAAAAACACACGAGTCCACACAAGCCACCAACCCAAATTTGCAGGCACATAACACCGCTCCATGATACCATCCCCTTCAACTTCCTTCCCCAATACCAAATTCACCACCACAGCGCTTCTCAAAAGTCCAAGGGTCGCCTCACCCAACGTCAATATCGCAATTGTCTGATCTGACAGAACTGTTGGGATTCCTTGCCTGGTGATGCTTCAGAGCAGATAGCCCTGGAGCGCTGCAAAGAGCAGCACGCCACAGGTTGGTAAAGGGGTAATTTGCCAGGTGCGCCACTCCCACAGTACCTCCGACCTCCCAACCAACCGCAACCACCACTCCCAAACCAGCACCAACTGCTACGAACACCCCGTCACCGTCATGCCCCTATGGGGCCATCAACAATAACCCCTGGTCTTCATTCCGACCAAAGCATGTTGGCTTAACCTGATCGAGGGCTGGTTGCGGATGTTTCGGCGGGAGGTTCTGGCTGGGCAAGACTTCTGCGATGGGCGGGAAATTGATGAGGCGCGGCGTGTGGCGATGGCACCACTCAACCCGCGAGTCGAGCCGGAGATCTGGGGAAGACCTTCGCCCAAGCACCTTATCCTCCGCCGACATTTGGTGTACGCCCTTAAGGTGCTTAGCGCTAATTAAAGGATCAAGCCAATGAGCCATTTTACCGCTTGCCTCATTATTCCCAACCACAAACTCTTGTTTTGCTAAGGCGTCTCTGTTAGGGTGGAAACTATGTCGAGCATACCATAAGATGGGTCAGATCTGGTATCCAATATAGCTACCCCAATTCGTGAGTCGGCCATTCCATAATAGAGCAGCCATTGCTGCCCAAAGGGCACAAGCCCTTCTGCAAAGATCACGTTTGGCACCTGCCCCTCCTTCTCTTCTACCGTTTCTGGCTCAAGGAATGGCCGCTCAGAACGTTTCATGACAAGGAGCGGGTTATCGTGAGCAAAGAGGCACTGCCCAACGGAATAGTGCAAATGCTGATCAGCCGCATTGTAGATCAGCAAAATTCCTTCTGGGGTGACAACAGGAGGAGGGCCTGGCTCCACAAGGTGGCAATCAAAGTACCCTTCTCGGGGGGAGAGTACCGGCTCTTCAATGATCGTCCAGGATCTCAAATCTGTCGAATAAGCAGCCCAGATATTGGTATCACCGAAATACATCCAGTAATACCCATTGACCGGCTTGGAGAGGATAGCGGCGGATTTTGTCCACCCTCGTTCTGGAAAGAGTAAGCCTTCTTTTTTCCAATCGTACAGATTGGTACTTGTGGCTAAGGCGAGTCGCGCCGTATAACCATCATAAGCTGTGTAGGTCATATAAAATGACCCTTTAATCTGAACAACACGCGGATCTTCACAGCCTCCTGGAACCTCATAGGATTCAGTTGGTTCCATAACAGGAATCGTACCCGGCCCAAAGGAGAACCCATTATTGCTCGTAGCAAGGCCAATACAGGACGTGACGGGCCTTCCAGCAAAGCTACATGGGCCTTCCGCACGGTAGAGCAGGTACACATGTTTACCATCGGTCCAAGCCGCAGGGTTAAACACAGCATACGATTCCCAACGGTCCCCTTTTGGCCTCAGGATAGGGTTCCCAGGGAACTTACGGAAGAGGGATGTTGCTTTTGCTGCGGAGGTAGTACTCGGCAAATTCTCCATGTTCAGGGCGGAATGCATCTTCCAGTCTTGCAAACTGCTCATCTCCTATCGCCGCTCGTATTTGGCTGATACATTGATCAACTTGCTGGACGAGAATATGGTTTAAATCTGCATATAAGCTTCGAGCACGCCAGAGGCTGTCCAGTGCTAGCTCGTACGTCCCACGTTTCTGGTATACCTCTCTCCCAAGCGCCAGAAACCATTTTGCCACCCCTTCGCGGCTCGCCAGGATGTCACATTCCAGGCTAAATGCCTCATGAAGCTTGGGAATCCCCTGGTCGTCTTTGCCACCTTCATACAGCGCTATCCCCCACCACCCAATTGCAGCACACATCCCGATGGTGTTCTCCAATTTACGACTCAGCATGTATGCTCGCTCAAGATGAGGGAGAGCTGCTTGCCATTTGCCTTGCTGGGTGTACCCCTCTCCGTAGTATTGCTCAAGTGCTGCTTGCCAGTAAGGATCCTGCTCTCTTTGTTGGATATCCTCCAGAATCGCCTCTAATTCATCCCAACGCCGAAAGCGCAAGGCCAGAAGAGCCTGGTCCCAGAGTAGATCACGTGTGAGAGCAGATCCGAGATCGTGTACTACAGCAATTCCTTCATGATCAAATGCGGACTCCTTGAGTAGATCTCGTGCTTGTTCCAGAAGGTCTGTATTCCCAAAGTCTGGGTTAGCGCTTGTCTCAAGCATGGTCCGCAACCGTAGACCCTGTGCCAGTGTGACTTTGTCGTCGTTCCGCTGGGCTGCTTCACACGCTTGTGCCGCGCTCTTCGTTGCTTCAGGGAAGCGCTGAAGTTGATTGAGTGCCTCTGCTGTCACGAGATACGCTTGCCCTCTTGCACTGTGGCCCAAATGATCATCATTGGCAAGCTTGGTTGCTTCCTCAGCCGCCAGCAAAGCCAGTTCCTTATTGGCGCCAGGACGGTCGAGTTGGGAGAAGGTGAGCAAATAGAGCTGGGCTTTATGAAGCAGCAAATCAAATCGGATAATTGGTGGCAATATGCTTTCTGCCTCGCTCGCGGTGGCAAGGATATCCCACCGGAATTCGAGCTGGCTCATCTCTGGATTCTGAAAGAGCTCATCAACAGTAAGCAGCGCTTGTGGTGGATCAATTTGCCAGAGATGGTAGAGGGCCTCAAGTTCAAACACTTGCCAGTTCTTCCCAGTAGATTGGGAAGACTGGTTTTTAAACCATGTGCGCGCCCTTTCCTCCCAAGTTATCCGTTGGGATGGGATATGAATGGTGTCGAGCAAGAACCGGCGCGCGTGCCAGTCCAATCTCCACCATCCTGGTTGCTCAAGGACTGGTTTGACAAAGGAATAATTGATTAGCCTTTGAAAATCATCCTGAAATGTATAGGTGTTAGCAAGCTCCCACAGCAAAGCTTCATTAAACCAGCGAGGGATAGCTGCTAGACGAACCAGGCTTTTTAACCCGTTCTGGCCGTTAGCATCAAGTTGCTCCAATAGCTTATTCAGAAGCCACTCCTCAACTTGGGAGCGCCATTCCAGAGAAAGAGGCTCGAAACCACTTACTTGTGCAACGAGATTTGCAAAGTCGAGTTTTTCAATGCTTCCCTGGTTCCCGACCTCAAGAAGATCAGCAGCAATACTCAGAGCTAGCGGATAGCCTCCCAGAATCTGGTAGATCTCTCGAGCCTGCTCAGCAGGCACGCGCCGTTGCGCCAAATAGGCGAGTGCATCAGCTTTCGAGAAGTTAGCAAGCTGGTGTTGTTCGACAGACGGATTTTGGGAAGCAGACGATTTCCAAACAGAGTCTTTACGTGGTACCCAAGTCCCATCGCTGCGCTGGATCTCTGTCCAGCGTAGGTGATCAGCCCCACCGATGACTAAAAGTACCCGAGCCTTGGTCCTGGCTAACTCTTCGGCAAGTATTTGAATAAAGGTAGCTGATCCGCTTCCAAACTGTTGGCTTGTTTGCGCCTGAAGGATTTCATAGCCATCAATGAAGAGAGTAAGGGGGCATTCCAGAGAGACATCAGCCAGATCAGCAGCAAAACAGCGAGGAAGCCATTCAACAAGCTGATCGACAGAAGCTTTTTTGAGGAAGCCTTTGAGGGGGATGCCTCTGGGTGCTTTGGGATGCTGTTCAAACCAGGTCGAGATTTTGGTAACAATTGCGCGATGTCGCAGGTCTCCAAAGGCTTGAGCTCCCAAATCTACTACTTTTTTAAAGAGCGGAACTACCAGAGGAATGGTGATAAATGACCCGATAAATTCGACAGCATCGCTGATAGTTGGTGACCATTTGAGATCTCCTTGGGAGAGTTCTTTATTCTCTCTAATCGGCAGATGGTGTGTCCGTTCCCACATGATGCCCCAAAAGAGATCGAAGCGCTCAAAGAGGGCTTCCTTGACGGAGGCGTGTAATTGCCCGCGAAGATCCCAGAGGGCCTGAGAGCTTTCGGTAACGAGTTGCCCTCTACTAAAGCTGATTTGGGCATAACCGTGTGGCTGGATGTTTGTACGCGCTTGAGAAGCTTCGTATAAGTTGCGGAGCAAATAACTTTTACCTATACCGCTGATGCCATAAAAGACTAAAACGGCAATATGGTTGGATTGACCAGGGAGGTGATTGAGACGGTTGAAAACATCGATGTTTTGAACGCGGTTAGTAAAGAACTGTTTTATTGAAGATGAGGATTTCCCTGATTCCATGTTATTCATCTCCCCTGAACTTGATCCATCCCTGCCTTTTCTACTGTGATAAAAGCCCGCGAGATATAAACCGCGCTTCACGCTTACTGCTACTGAGAGTGACATTTCGTCTCAGCTTAGCAGACCAATTTTGATTGAACGATGTGTCAGTCAATTTATGTTGACTTATGAACCAGCTAAGTACTCGTGGAAAAATATAGCATATTTACAATGAAAAATCAAGCTGCGAATTTACTTTCTGTGAGATTCGGGGACATCATTTCTTTATTCGCTTGTTTTGTTCCTGCGCCGACACAGTGTTAGCCCGTCCACGTAGTCCGCTTCTTGCATAGGATCGAAAGCTGCAAACACGTCTTCCCAGAAATGATGTCTCCGAATCTCACAATTTTCAGGCAACAGATGCATCCGCCTGCATCACCTGTTAAATCCCCTTGCTAGCACCGTTTATCTCTGCTATACTAACACCAGACCTGCGCCTAACCCACACTTTTTCGATGGAGCACCTCATGTCTGCTAACATGTTCAGAACGGAGTATCGGCACAGTAAACATACAAACATGTAGTGTTCTCTCTGAGAGTCATTCCTCTGCGAGTAGGTCATTGGAACGCGCATAGATGATAGAGCTTGATCTGCCTGGAAGCTACATGAGTTAATCATGCTTGTCTGGGCCGGGACGAAGAATGTGAGGACGTCAACGATGAGCACCCTCCCTTCCATTTTTATCAGTTATTCGCGGGAAGATTCGGTGTTTGTTGACCAACTGGAAGAGAACCTTGCTCAACAAGGGTTCGTCACATGGTTGGACCGTCAACGACTTATTCCAGGACGAGATTGGGCCGCAGAAATCGAAACACAAATCAAACAACTCGATATGGTGGTTGTTGTCCTTTCACCAAGCGCTGTGAAATCTGAGTGGGTCAATCGTGAGATAGCCTTCGCCCAACAAATCAAGAAGACAATTATCCCGATTCGTCTCAAACAAGTTGATATCCCTCTCCGGCTTAGCAATCTACACTGTATTGATTTCTTTAGCGATTTTGGGTTTGTCGCAACACAGTTGCGAGTAGCATGGAACAGGATCCTGAGTGATCCAACAGCAACGGATTCACAACTACTGCTTCCTGCTAACACCGTTTCTGGGGAGTGGGCTCAATCTGCAAATAATTCCTCCATACCACGCAGGATGGCAGTTGCTGAGAGGAAATTACCGAACCCTGCAAAGCTCTTTTATGCAATAAAACAACTTAGAAATCAGTATGGACAAGAATTCAGTTTTGAAAAATTGCCAGCCAAATTGATGCTCACACTGCGCGATTATTCCGATGAATCTGATGCCACAGGTCAAACCATAGCGGAACTATTTCAGAACCATCTCAATTTGTTGGTCCTTGGAAGACCTGGGAGTGGGAAGACAACGCTCTTGCAACAGCTAACACTAGAACTGATGGACGAGGAATTACGAGCTGTGGAAAGCACTGAGGAAGCGAGATGGTTGCCAGTTTTTGTACCCCTCTATGACTGGGCCAGAAAAAAGAAGCCCTTGAACGAGTGGCTGGCGGAGCATCTGAGCCAGAAGCTCTCCCTGCGTGGCATCGACAAGCCGCTTATCAGATACTGGTTGAGTCAGGGGAACCTTATTCTCCTCCTGGATGGACTTGATGAAATGAATAGGGAGGATTCTAAAAAGTGCATCGAGGCCATCAACAAATTCGGCAAGGAGACCACGGATCCGCTTGTTATAAGCTGTGAACTAAAACGTTATGAATCGCTTCAAGGGGAGCAGCATAACCTCAATTTTGGGCAATCTACTGTGGTTGTGCAGTATCCTCAGCCCGCACAGGTCCTGGACTACTTTAAACAAGTGGGGGCAACTGAGTTAAGCCAAGATTACCAAGAAGAGTATCGCCAAGAACACGGGAACCTCGCTTATACACCTCTCATGTTGTATCTCATGACACAAACAATCCAGGATGCTACCTCAGCAGGGAAATCACTTGCAAGCATCTCAGAACAAGAATTAATGGAGAGGTATGTAACCCATACCATTGAGTTACATTCAAGCGAGAGCAGAAGAAATCATGCTAGCACCCAGCATTATATGAAGTTTTGGTTGACTCGCCTCGCAATTTGTATGCGTGATCGCCCATATTTCTACTTCCGACCAGACCTTCTTCCTGACATATGGGCAAAAAGCCTCTATGTTTGCAGCACCTGGGCAATTGTTTTATTCCTTGCCAGTGCTGCATGCTTCCTGGTGGCTACTGGCAGATATCCTCTCTGGCAATTGCTGCCTCTCCTTGCTCTCATCGCAGGACTCTATGGGGTATTGCAACTGCTCCCGATGGTGACACTCATCCCTGGAATTTACGGTTTTCTGCTTAAATCCATTGCCACGGGATTGGGCTTGGCTGTGATAGATATCTTGACGGTGACCTTCCCTTTCTTTCCATTTGCTTCCAGTAAAGGCAAAACGTGGCTGCACAAGCTTGGAGAGGTACTGCTTACTGAGCTTGTCATATTGTCACCCGTTCTTCTCTGGATAGTCCTGAAACTGCTTTGGCCTCAGCTCCTCGGGTTAGCTTTTTGGTTGGGCCTGCTCGTAGTATGGTTGGTTGAGGGATTGCTCTGCTACATGTTCTATCGGCTGAAGCTGTTAGAGCGTTTACTCAATCATATGAAAAGATCGTCCGTGCTGTATAGTTTCCTCTCACTAGCGAACTAGTGATTGGTTGGTACTGCCACGTTAGTCACTTGCGCGCTTGGCAAGATTGACCGAACCAACGGTGACTGGTACGGGGCATACTACCATGCCCTCTATCCCCTGCCCGAAGGAGTTGGGGACTGCTTTTCTCAGCGTGTTATAGGAGCCATTCACATCTGAGTGAATCCGTCGCCCATTGCCTGCCCGATACAGCCCACGTTCAACCCGCTTGCCACTGAACTGATACTCTTGAGGGTTGGCCGGGTCGTATACCGGCAACTCATCAGAGTCCAGAAAACTGGCCTTGGAGGTGTAGCTTTCTTCCTGTACGATCACGGCAATGCCAGCCAACTGCGCTTTGTAGGTCAGCAACTCAATGAACCGCGCATGAGGTATCTGAACGAAGTGCTGATTGTTCACCCTGCCCAGATTGACCTCTTGCTTCCACAGGAGATTCTTGCCGATCACCAACGTGCCAATGCCTTCCTGCAAAAGCATGTCAATGATGTAGCGGCTCGCCGTGTGGAGAGTATGCTGGACTCTGCGGTTGCGTCGGGTCGTTAAGTGTTCCATGTGGCGGGTACCGCCTGGATGCCCTAATGCTGCTTGCAATTCGGCACGCCGTTTATTGTAGAACTGATTGGTAGATTTGAGAGGGCGTCCATTAACAAGCCGAGGGATGAACCCTTTCTTGTTTGAAGTTAACGCAGCCAGCACGTCTACTCCCAGGTCTACAGCAGCGTACAACGTTGGGTCACAGGATGGCAGGGCTTCCGGGTGATTGTAGACAACTTCC
>DATBGS010000131.1:0-64045 GCA_036557885.1 Ktedonobacterales bacterium | reverse complement strand
GGTACAAAACTAACGCCTACTTAAACCGATAGCCGACGCCGCGCACCGTCTGAATCAAGGCAGGGTTAGCGGGATCGGCCTCCAGCTTCTCGCGCAGCCAGCGGATATGCACATCCACCGTGCGCGTATCGCCCGCGAAATCGTAGCCCCAGACCTGTTCCAGCAGGCGATCACGGGTCAGCACCATGCCGCGCTGCCGCACCAGATACGCCAGCAGATCAAACAAACGCGCGGGCAATTCCACCTCGCGCGAGCCAACGAACACTTCCCGCCGGTCCAGGTCTATCCGCACCTCGCCAGCCGTCAGCACGCGCGATTCATCTTGCGGCGCGGGCGCAGTGGCGCTGGGGTGCGGCGTAGCTCGGCGCAGCAGCGCCCGCACCCGCGCCCGCAGTTCGCGCCAGCTAAAAGGCTTGGTGACGTAATCATCCGCGCCTAGTTCCAGCCCGACAACTTTATCGGTTTCCTCGCTGCGCGCCGTCAGCATCAGGATGGGCGTCTCGGCGGTTTCGTTGCGCTTGCGCAGTTGGCGGCAGACCTCCAACCCATCCATCACCGGCAGCATCAGATCAAGCAGCACAAGGTCTGGCCGCTTGTGCAGCGCCAGATCAAGCGCGGTGGCCCCGTCGCCAGCCGTCAGCACCTCATAGCCATCGGCCTTGAGGTTATAGACGATGGTATCGCGCAGGATGGCTTCGTCCTCGACAATTAAGATCGTTCGTTGTTGCAATGTTCTCTCGTCCTGGCGTCTAAAGCGCGCCCCTGGAGGGCTAGCGCCCGCCAAGCCTGCCTACGCAGGCTTGCGGCAAGCTCCGTCCTAGCCCGCGCAGGCGGGCTTCGCCGCGCCCCTGCTTTGAGGGGTGGCCGCAGGCCCTTAGACGCGGTTTTAACCGCCACCTTCCTTAGTTCAGTTCCTCAATTTCACCTGTGACCATATAGATCACATCTTCGCAGATATTGGTCACTCTATCACCAATGCGCTCCAGGTCGTGTGTCACAAAGAGCAGGCTGGTGGCCTGGGGAATGTTCTCCGGGTTCTGCATGCAGGTCAGCAGGTCGCTAAACATTGTGCGATACAGATGATCAATCTCATCATCGCGCTGGCAAATCTCGCGGGCCGTGTGGATATTCACATCCACAAACGCCTGGATGCCATCGCGCACCTGCTGGCGCACCAGTTTTGCCATCTCCGACAACTCGCTTGCTGCCTTGACGGGCGGCTGCCCCGCCAGCCGAATGGCGTTTTTCGCCACGCCAACCGCGTGATCACCCATGCGCTCCAGTTCATTGATAATCAGTTGGATGGTGACCAGTTCGCGCAGATCACGGGCCACTGGCGCCTGACGCGCCATCACCCCAAAGGTTTTGTTGCGAATGGTGCGCTGGTGCTCGTTGACTGTCGCGTCCCCCTCTACGACTTGCTGGGCCAGGTCCGAGTCGCGCTGGGTGAGCGCCTGCACCGAGCGCGCAATGGCCGATTCGACCAGGATCGCCATCTGCACCACTGCTTCTTCTAACTCTCGCAACTCGTGATGAAAAGCGTCGCGTGTCATCCATCTTCTCCTTATCCGAACCGCCCGGTAATATAATCCTCGGTGCGCTTATCCATTGGCCGCGAGAACATCGTAGCCGTGTTGCCAATCTCGATCAGGTCTCCGAGCAGGAAGAAGCCCGTGCGCTCGGAGACACGCGCCGCCTGCTGCATATTATGCGTGACAATCACGATGGTGTAATCGCGCTTCAGTTCTTCCATCAGTTGCTCAATCTTGAGCGTGGCGATGGGGTCCAACGCCGAGCAGGGTTCATCCATCAACAACACTTCGGGCGAAACGGCCAACGCGCGCGCGATACACAGGCGCTGCTGCTGACCGCCCGAAAGCCCTAACGCGCTGGCCTTCAGCCGGTCTTTCACCTCATCCCAGAGCGCCGCCCCGCGCAAACTGCGCTCCACAATCTCCGCAACCTCGCGTGACGAGTGCCCACCCTGCGCCCGCAAACCATAGGCCACATTGTCGAAAATGGATTTAGGGAAGGGATTGGGCCGCTGAAAGATCATCCCCACGCGCTGGCGCAGCCGCACCAGATCAACCGCCGGGCCGTAAATATCCCGGTCATCAAGCAGCACGGCGCCCTCCACGCGCGCGCCTGGAGTCAGATCGTGCATGCGATTGAGCGCTCGCAAAAAGGTGGATTTGCCGCACCCAGAAGGGCCTATCAGGGCCGTCACCTGGTTAGCGAACACCGTCAAATTCACACCTTTGATAGCCTGCCGAGGGCCATAGTAGATGTTCAACCCCTCGGTGCGCATCTTGATCTGACCATCTGTTACCGGACGGGTGGCAGCTTCGGAATCGCTGACCGCCTGGCCGCTCTGTGTGGGCAGCGCCGAAGCCAGATGCTCTGATAGCGTGAAGGGCTGGCGCGTCGGCTCATCCAGCGATTCTGGAGCCACGCTTTGTGTCGTAACGTTCTCCATAAACATGCTCCCGTGTTCCTGATTAGCCAAAACGCCCGGTAATGTAGTCTTCGGTTTCTTTCTGCTGCGGGTGAGAGAAGAGTTGGCCGGTCTCTGCAACCTCCACCAGCTTCCCAAGCAGAAAGAAAACTGTTCGATCTGCCACCCGCGCCGCCTGCTGCATATTATGCGTCACAATCACGATAGTATAGCGTTCCTTAAGATGGGCAATAAGTTCTTCAATAAGCAGTGTGGACGGCGGGTCCAGCGCCGAGCAGGGTTCATCCATCAACAGAACCTTTGGCTCAACGGCAATCGCCCGCGCAATGCAGAGCCGCTGCTGCTGCCCGCCAGAGAGCGCGGAGGAAGGCGCATCCAGCCGATCTCTGACCTCATCCCACAGCGCCGCCCCGCGCAGGCTGCGCTCCACCAACTCCTTGAGTTCCGCCCCCTGCGCCAGCCCATTGATACGCGCCCCAATCGCTACATTCTCAAAGATGCTGCGCGAGGGCAGCGGGTTGGGCTGCTGAAAAACCATGCCGATATGCCGCCGGACATACATGGGCCGAATTGAGCGGTCATAAATGTTCGCGCCTTCCACCTCCACCGTTCCCGTCACCCGCGCATTGGGCACCTCCTCGTGCATGCGATTCAGGCAGCGCACAAAGGTAGACTTGCCGCAGCCAGAGGGGCCGATCATGGCTGTCACGCTGCGGGGCTGGATGGTCAGGTTGATGTCGTAGAGGCCCTGTTTTTTGCCGTACCAGGCATTAAGATTTTCAACTTTTATTGACATTTGCTCCTCAACTGCGTGGCTTAAACCCGCCAGTGGCCCAGCGCACCGCAAAGGATGTGACCAGCACTAGCAGCATCAAGACAAACGCCCCCGCAAACGCGATGCTCCTATCGGGAGCAAAAGGACTCAGGGTAGAGACAAAGACGCGCAGTGGCAGCGCATCCATCGGACGATTGATGTTGACCCGCGCAAAGTTCGTCCCGAAGGCCGTCATCAGCAGGGGCGCGGTTTCTCCGCCCACGCGCGCTACCGCCAGCAAGACCCCGGTAATAATGCCACTTTTGGCGGCGGGCACCACCACGCGCAGAATGGTGCGCGATTCCGTCGCGCCCAGGGCTACCGACCCTTCGCGCAAATCTTTGGGAACCAGGCGTAGCACCTCTTCGGTGGCGCGGGAGACAGTGGGAATCATGATGATACTGAGCGCGAAGCCACCTGCCAGCCCGGAAAAGTGATGCTCTGGCACGACGATCAGCGTCCAGATGAGAAGACCAAAAATGATCGTTGGAATGCCGGTCAGCATATCTACCATGAAGCGCACGAATTCCGCCAGGCGCCCCCGCGCAAACTCTGAAAGGTAGATGCCCGTACCTATCCCCAGGGGCACGCCAATGGCAGCAGCAATGCCTACGATAATCAGCGTGCCCTCAATGGCTGGCAGCACGCCGCCGCCCGACTCGCCTTCTGGAGCGGGCGATTTGGTGAAGAAATTCAGATTGAGCGCTGAAACGCCCTGTCGGGCCACATAAAAGATCAAGTAACCCAGAAAGAAGATCGCGGCGCCCGCAAAAAGGGTGGTCAGCGCCACCGCGAGGACGCTTGCTATCTGACGGCGCACATGCAGAGCGCCCCGCTCTGGCTGAAAGGGATGCGTTGCTGTTTTCATGCTGCCAGCCCTCCAACGCGCCCAAGCCGGGAGATCAGCAGACGGGCAAGAATATTCGTAATCAACGTAATCAGCAGCAGAAGAAATCCTGCTTCCAGTACCGCCGAAAAGAAGAGGCCCGGCGTGGCCTCGCCAAATTGGTTGGCAATTACGCTGGAGAGGGTGTAGCCGGTATCAAAGAGGCTGAAACTCGGTTTGGTGGCCTGGTTGCCAATCACCAGGGTGACTGCGATGGTTTCTCCCAGCGCCCGCCCCAGCGCCAGCAGCGCGCCGCCTGCGATGCCCGCCCGCGAAAAGGGGAGGACCGCGTAGCGTATGACCTCCCAGCGCGTTGCCCCCAGCGCCAGCAGCCCCTCGCGCTGGGATTTTGGCACCACCAGCATCACTTCGCGGCTGATAGCGGTGATGATTGGCAGAATCATCACGATCAGCAGCAGGCCCGCCGCCAGGATGCTAAAGCCATGAACGCTGCCCTGGAAGAAGGGCAGGAAACCAAAATATTTCTGAAGCCAGGGCTGCCCCGAAAGCTGCAACCAGGGCACCATCACCACCGCCCCCCACAGCCCCAGCACAATGCTGGGAATAGCAGCCAGCAAATCCACGATGAAAGCCAGGGGCGCGCGCAGAGCGCGCGGGCAGAAATCCACCAGAAAGATCGCCGTCCCCACGCCCAGAGGCACAGCAAAAATGATCGCAAAAAGCGACGTTTCTAGCGTGCCAAAAATTGCCGGGCGCACCCCGAAGGTGTTATGTATCGGGTCGAATGCTTCATTGGTGAGGAAACTTAGCCCGAACGTCTTGATGGTCGGCAGAGAATTGCTCAACAGCACCCAGGCGACTCCCAAGACGGCACAAAGGACCAGCAGAACAAAAAGGTAGATCACCCCACGAAAAAGAAAATCCCCCGGTCGCCGTACCTGGACCTGGAGTTGCTTGATCCACGCGCTGCCACGTCCACTCCCCACCGCCAGCACAGAAGAAAAAAGAAACTGCATAGACACTCGTACCTCTTGACAGGGGAACGCCTCCTGCTCTAGCACGCTGTTCGGCCAGAGCAGGAGGGTTACTCATATGGAGAGACCTGCTCCCCAGCCAGTCTTTCTCAGGAGCATCCTTATCCTTTGTAGCAAGAACTGCTGCCGCACTGCATGGCCTTGATCTTCGCCTCGCCTTTCTGCACAATGTTCGCAGGCAGAGGCACATAGTTCAACGCGGTAGAGTATTGCTGCCCATCGTGAATGACCCACCACATGGTGTCAGCAACAGCCTGCCCTTTGTCAGCATCGACCTGCGTCGTGTAGACCAGCGCCCAGGTGAATCCGGTGATGGGGTACGCCCCCTGGCCTGGGGCGTTGACGAAGAAGAAGCGCAGGTCATCTGGAATGGTCGTAATCGAAGCGGCGGCAGCCTTGGCGCTATCGAGCGAAGGGGCAACGAAATCGCCGTCATGATCCTTGATGGAGGCCACCGGGATGTTGTTGCTCAGCGCGTAGCCCAGTTCGCTGTAGCCAATGGCGCCTGCCGTCGTCTTTACCGCATTGGCGACGCCATCATTGCCTTTGGCGCCCACACCCACCGGCCAGTTAACAGTCGTGCCTGCACCAGGGCCGTTTTTCCAATCGGTGCTAACGGCTGCCAGCCAGTTGGTGAAGATACCAGTCGTGCCGCTGCCATCAGAGCGATGCGTGACGGTGATGGCCTGATGCGGCAGAGTCACACCAGAGTTGGTTGCCGCAATGGCAGGGTCATCCCAGAAGGTGATCTTGCCCAGGAAGATGTTCGCTACTGTGTCGCCGTCCAGCTTCAGGGGCTGCGTAACCCCACTCAGATTGTAGGAAACCGCTACGGCGCCAATTGTGACCGGAATGTGCAACACATTCCCATTCTTGCTCTGGGCAAGCTGGGCATCGGTCATGGGTGTGTCGGTGGCGCCAAAGTCCACTGTCTGGTTCAGCAGTTGCGTAATGCCCGCGCCGCTGCCCACCGACTGATAGTTCACTTCGATCTGGCAGCCAACACTGGCATAGGCATTAAACATTTTTGAGAACAGGGGATTGACGAAAGTGGACCCAGCGCCCGTGAGCGATGTGGTCTGGGGGCAGGGCACCGCAGTGGGGGTGCCATTACCAGCCGTGCTGCCGCCGCCGCACGCGCTGAGCAGCATCACCAGCGAGAGCAGCAGCATCCCCAGCAATGACCCCTTAAAAATGGGGCGAGAGGACCGGGCGGAAACTGGAAGCATTCATTCCTCCTAAAAATACCGCAATTCTGGAAACAAGCGCGACATCTGGCGCTGTTGGTGGTACATCATCTTGTTGAGTCCGTTATGAATGTAGCGCCCGCTGTTTAATGCTCATTTAAGTGCTTGTTAAGATTTGGTTAAATGCAGGGAGGAAACGGTATGAGCGGGGGGAAAAGCCGGAAAATCGGCAAAGGATTCTCACCCTCGGCCAGTGGCATCACCTTTGAGTTGCCCAGGGCGGACCGCGAGGCGCTGGCGGATTTCCCCTGGGAGGCCGGGCTGGAGGCGTGGCCCACACGCGGCGTACAGGCGGTGCAGGCGCGGCGCGGCGAATCGCGCCATACAGTGCTCTTTGTGGAGGCCACTGGCCGCCGCTACGCCATCAAGGAAACCGCGCCAGACGTGGCACGTCACGAGATCAGGCAGTTGCAGGAGGTGCGGCGGCGCGGCATCTACGCGCTGGAGCCGGTGGGTGTGGTGGTGGCGCCGGGGCCGCTGGTGCCCGTTGGCGTGGTGGCGGGCGTCACCCAATATCTGCCGGGTGACCTGGGCTACTGCATCACGCGGCTGGCCCAGCGTGTCATCCCCCAGGCGCTGCTCTATCGCTATCCCTTCACCCAGGCCAACCGACACATGCTCTGGAACGCGATTGTGGCCTTGCTGGTGGAGCTACATCGGCGCGGCATCTTCTGGGGCGACCCGTCGCTGGCAAATGTGCTGATTGACCTGAGCCAGCATCAGGTGCGCGCGCTGCTGGCCGATGCCGAAACGGTGGAGATATTCCCTGGCCCGCTGGACGAGCGCCGCTGCCAGCAAGACCTGGGGGCGCTGCAAGAATCGCTGCTCTGGCCGGGCGAGGATATTCGCCAGTTGCGCGGCGGTGAGGCCGTGCCTAGCCCCATCACCGAGGAAGATACCGCCTACATCCGCGAACACTATGCCGCGCTGCGCCAGGCACGCGGCTGGGCGCAGCTACAGGCGCTGGGCTATGCCATCCGCGACCCGCGCTGGCAGCGCGAGGGGCCGCCAGACCCCCAAGGGCCAGCGCCCCAACTAACACCCCAGGCCGCTGCCGTGCCCCCGCTTTGGGGGGAAACCGCCCGCCCGCGCTGGTATCAGGAGCGCATTCAGAGCTTGCTGGGCATCGCGGTTCCGCTCCAGTTTGCCCGGCAGTTTTACAGCCATCTCACTACGCATCAATGGCTAATGTGTGAACGTACCCACCGCGAGATCAGCCTGGAAGACGCCGCCCGTGACTGGTACGAGCACCATCACCTGCCCGCCATTACGCTGCTCAGCACCTATTTCCCCAGCGAATCCGACTCGCTGGAGGTCTATCTGGGCGTGCTGGAGCATAAATGGCGGCTCAGCTTGCACGCCGGTTTTGAGGTAGCGCTGGAAGAGGCCGCGCTGGATTACGCCCTGCACCACGCCCGCGAAGCCCCGCTGCTGCATCGCGCCTTTATCGCAGTCAGCGCGGTGCTGCCCCAGCGCTTCCCCGGCAGGGACGCCGGGGCTACAAGCGAACTGGCGCAGCTTGTACGCAAAGAGGAAGATGAGCCGCGCCCGTAGCCCCCGGCAGGGACGCCGGGGCTACAAACATTGCGCCCGCTTGCCGCCGTGCCCTTCTGTCTCAGGGTGCCCCTGCTTTGAGGGGTAGCCCCGGCGTCCCCCGTGCCCTTCTGTCTTAGGGTGCCGGGCCGTCCCTCTATCCCTGGATAGTCGGCTGCGCTTCCGCTCCAAATGTCCCAAGCTCCTCTTCCGGCACCCACCCCTCCTCGACGACGCTCCCATTGGCTTTGCGGATGGCGTCCTTCAACCGGCTGGCCCAGGTGTGCTCAAACAGCAAGATAGCTGCCGAGCTGTTATTGGGCAGGTCGTGGGCGGCCTGCTCGACATCCTCATTGGTGAGCAAGTTCTGGATGTCATTCACCAGCGCCGCGTAGGGCCGGGCTTCCTCCAGGTTCAGGTCGCTGATTTCCTTGACCTCAAGACGGCCCACGCTGTCTTTGCTGACAAAAAGCAGGTCAATCAGGCGAATAATGTTTTGGTTGCGCACCGCTGCCAACTCTGGCAGAATCTGGCCGGTAAACTGGTTGCCCTCAAAACGAATCACTACATATTCTAATGGACCCATACGCTTCCCTTCTCTCTGGGGGAGCAATCACCTGGCTGGCCGTGATTGCTCCCAACCCACTGTAGCAGTGTCTCTCGTCTGGTGACCAGCGCTAAATCTGTTTCAAGAGTTGGGCTTTCTTGGCTTCAAACTCCGCATCGGTCAGCACGCCCGCCGTCTTCAGTTCGCCAAGCTGCTTGAGCATCGCAATCGGGTCTTGCGCGCGTGTCTCCTGGGCGGCGGGCTGCCCCGTTGGCTGCCCTTGCGGGGGCATCATGGGCTGAGCCTGTTGGGGCATCGTTTGATACGCCTGCTGCTGCTGGAGCGCAGCGATCTGGGCTTCTTGTTCGGCCTCACGTTGGGCCTGGGCTGCGGCGTTTTTGGCGGCAGCGCTGCCCATCATGTAGGCTCCGCCTCCTACGACAGCCGTTCGTAAAAGCGGGGAACCGCGTCGTCTCATCATGTTGAACTCCCTTCTGCAATCCAGCCTTTGGGAAAGGCACAGCGACTCGTTGAATCACTATCTAGGTCATTGCAGAAAGCGTTCCCGTCAGCAGCCTCGCGCCAGCCGCCCTACATGGGCAGGCTTACCCACTTTTTCCTGGCTGGCAGCGCGTTCCGAAACTGCCCGATGGCATAGCCCACTTCATCAATAGTGGACGTACGCAGGATGCTATTCAGATAGAGCAGCTTTTGGGCCACTGCATCCACGCGAAAGCACCAGTAGATGGTCATCAAGACATTGATAAAGAGCCGCATCCCCTCGGTTTCCTTGATGGTATGCGCGTTGCCAAAGCGCCCTGCCAGCGCCGCCAGAATCGAAGACGAAGCAATGCTCCAATGCGCCGGAGTCTCCCGAAACACGGCCTCGGTTGCCTCGCGGTAGCGCCGCACTTCGGGCATATCCTGGGTCAGGCTCCAGGCGCCCAGAAATCCACCCTGGGCGATAAGCTGAGAGATGGCTTCCAGCGCCTGAGCATGGCAGACGGTGTGGTCTATGCCAAAGCCCAGGCACACCAGCAGTTTCCTCTGAAGAGACAGTTGATGTACCGCCGCGATGCTGGCAGCATCCTCTTGCGGGCTGCCCAGCGCCGACTCATCCCCGCTCAGCAGGCTATCTATGCCCCCATCCACTAAAATGATGGTATCCACCTGCAACAGGTCCACGAGCGTCTGATAGGCCATCAGCAGCGGCTGCACCCCGCTACGCTGAAAGCTATACACGGGCTGCGGCTCCCCCTGCGCGGCCAGCCACTTTGCCAGCGACTTTTCTGGAAAGTAGGCTTCGCGCCCTTGCGTTGTGGGCGTCACCTCCACCAGCGCGGGGGTGAGCCGACGCCCGTCGGCATATTCCAGCGGGGAAAACGATACGCTTGCCAGATGCACCTGCTTGCCTTGTTCGCGCAGGGCGAAATACAGCGGCAGGCCGCTGAAGACATCGAATCCGCCTCCCGCGCCAGCAATAAGAATGGACTGGGCATGCTCAAGTTCCTGAAAGAAGGGCAGCGTCAGATACGGCATTGCGCTCTCCTGATGAACGCGCGCCGGGCAGGGCAGCGCCTCGCGCCCAGGCACGCACACATATCAAGCGATGAATCAACCTTCGGGGAAAGGGTTCACTGTGGGGAAAACTGGCTCAGCCTACGGGTGACAGCCCAGCGGTTGGGGAAGAGAGCATCAAAGAGTATAGCACAAATGGAGGCAAAAAGCAAACGGCGGCGAACTCTACCTTTGGCGAGAAAGCGGCGGCGCTCTGGCTGTCAATTGCGTGTAAAAGTAAAGATCGGTTTTTGCAGCAGGCCCTTCAACGAGTATTGATTATCAATTACAGTTGAATAGCAGACGTTTTTATGTTACAATCATCCGAGACGAAACTTCTGACAAGAAGTTTATCAAGAGTAGTCTGGATTTTTTGGGAAGTTGTTTACGTGCAGAAGAGGAGCAGCAAAAATGGGCGATGAACAGTATAACAGCGAGGGCGTGCGTTGGACCGATGTGAATATGGCCCGCATGCAGGAGCAGCAAGCAGCAAGCAGTTTCCAGGAAAGTGAGCGCCTGAGAATCGCAGCGATGCAAGGGCCTATCTCTGGCACGACGAGCACAGGCAGCGTCAGCGGTGGCAGCGCGGGCCGCACCCGTAGTTCTTTAGGCAAACGATTGTTTTGGGCGATAGCGCTGGTTGTGGTGTATTTCTTGTGGTTTAGCCAAAACGTTTCCGACGCCAACAAAGGACTGGTGGCAGCCATTGTCATTGGCGTGGCGCTACTCATCATCACCGGACTTCTGGGCCGCCTCATGAACTTCGTCATCGGCTTGCTCGTTCTGGCAGCCGTTGCTTTCATTGCTTTTCAGCTTATCGTGGGCTTCTTTGCTCATCCCTAACCAGCGCGTTGTGTAACGCCAGCCTCTGTCCTTTGCGCGAGCGTTGTCGCTCGCTACGAGACGCCGCCAGGGACGGCGGCGGGACAGGAGGCGAGTGCTAGGAAGGCGGGCCGTTGGTCCTGCCCCCTTGATTTTTCGGACAATCTCTGGTATACTTTGCGCAGGCTTCCTTGATGGAGGCTCCCCATGCACCCACTCGTGCATCGGTAGTTCGTTTTAGTTGTGCGTTCAGCATCACGGCCAGCGTGACCGTGCCCTTAAAGCACCTGTCACGCCAAATTAACCCAACCCTGCATCAGGCAGAGGTCAAGCCGCAAGACATTCTGAAAGTCCCTCTTCCGGCCACCTCTCACCAGAACTCGCGCTCTGCATCAGGCAACGCCCATTCGGGCCGGGGCCATGCCCCGCTTCCATGACCGTCCGCCTGGGAAGCGAGCAGCGCTGCGCAGGAGGTGGCCGTCGTGCTAACTTGCCCCTGGAAGGGGGAAGGAGTTTCAGCATGTCCCAGGCTCACCACGACCCCGCCGACTTCTCCGCCCAGCAGCCCACGCAAGAGGAAGCGCCGCGCCCGCTCTGGGCGCCGCGCCCCAAACCGCAGTGGCCGCCAGAAGACTTCAGCCAGGAAGCCTTTGAGCAGCGCCGCAAAGAGCGGCTGGAAGAGATTCGCCTCTATTTCGAGGCTCGCGCCGCCGCCGAACGGCCCGGCAGGGACGCCGGGGCTACCAGCACCCCGCCTGCCGTGCCCCTTTGTTTTGGGGTAGCCCCGGCGCCCCTGCCGGGCAATCGTGGCGCAAGCGACCCGTCCGCTCCTGTGGTCAGCGTGGAGAGCACCCCAACGCTCCCCGGCAGGGAGGCCGGGGCTACCAGCACCCCGCCCGTAGTCCCGGCTTCCCTGCCGGGCCGTCCCCCTGCGCCCCCGCCGATCTACCTCGCCGTCCCCGACGCGCCACCCCCGCCCGAACGCCCCTTGAAGCGCCAGCCGCCTGCGCTGGGCAAGCTGGCCCCGTTCCCGCGCGTCCAACGGGCCAGCACCGCTGGAGCCTGGGCCGAGCGTCTGGCCGCGCTGGATACCGCCACCGACCTCTTCTACACGCTGCTGGTGGGCATCAACGCCATCATCGAACTGCGCCACGAGCACTGGCAGCGGCTGGACTGGGAAGAGGCGCAGCCCCTGCGCCCCCGGCATGCCGTGCTGCAACAACCCATGCCCGTCCTGTGGGAGCGCCCGCAGAAGCCCTGGGAGGCAGAGGGAACGCTCAGCATGCTGCGCACAGAGATAGAGCAGTTCGCGCGCGTGCTGGAGGTCGCGCCAGTCACAGAATCAGCGCCATTGGGGGTAGTCGTGGAGGCGCTGCGCCAGGAAGCCATCGAAGTGCGGCTCAAGCGCCTGGAGCAGGTAGCAGCGCGGCTGCGCAAACAGATGCACAAGCGCCGTGCCGCCCGGCGAGTGGCCGAGATGCTGGCGCAAATCGCCTGGCGCTCGCTGGAAACGCTCTTTCTGCCAGAGTTGCCCGCTCGCCGCCCCATCGCGTCTGAAGCGCGCACCTAGAGGATGCTGTGCATCCGCAAAGCCCGCCTGCGCGGGCTAGGACGAGACGCAACTGGGGTGGGAGGGGAGTCCGCGCAGGCGGACTTGGTGGCCGTAGGCCCTTAGCCGCGATCTTTAGTCGCCAGGGCTTCTTTCTTCTTTCTTCGTTCGCGTGACAGTTTCGGCTCAGCAGCGGATAGTAAGGATGAGAGCGGCGCTCTCAAAAAGAGCAGGCAGAAAGGGCAAGATGCAGCAACGACCACGCGCAGCCAGTTTTGATCAGGCGTCCGCCACTGCGCTCTACCAGACCTACGCGCCCATGATCTTTGGGTATCTGCGCAGGCAAACCCCGTCACGCGAAGACGCGGAAGACTTATTGCTGGATGTCTTCCTGGCCGCCTTTGAGCGTGGCGGGCTGGCGACGCTCCCAGAAGAAGAGCAGGTGGCCTGGCTGCGCCAGGTCGCCAAATACAAATTGACCGATTACTATCGCAGACGCGCCCGGCGCTCCTCGGCCAGCCTGGACGCCTATGCCGACCAGATGTACGCGGACGAGGCGCTGGCCCCGGAGCAGGTCGCGTTGCAGCACGAAGAAGAAGGCCGCTTGCGCGCAGCAGTGCAGCGGCTTTCCCCGGTGCAGCAGCAGGTCTTGCGCATGCGCTTTGGCGAGGGTTGGCGCACCGCCCAGATAGCCGAGGCCGTAGGCAAACAGGAAGGCGCCGTGCGCATGGTGCTCTCGCGGGCGCTCAACCTCTTGCGGCGGCTCTATCGAGATGACCAGGAAGGAGGGACGCTTCGATGAGATCAGAAGAAGAGACGTTCTCGCCAGAAACGGTAGATGAGCAGGTAGAGCAGCTTGCTCAGTCACTCTACGCCATCCCATCGCGGCAGGGCCGCACCGCAGACGCGCAGCTTGTGCAGAACCTGCGCCGCATGTATGAACTGGAACAAGAAGACGCCCGCTCGGTGGCGCGGGTGCAGCGCCAACTGGAGCAGCAGGGCTGGCTGGCATCGGAGCGCCGCGCTTCCCGCCCAGAGCGGGGCAGGCGCCCAGGGCGACGAAGCACGCCTGCGCCAGAAATCCAGGCCGCCGCATACAGAGAGCGCGCCGCCCCCAGGCCGCGCGGCTGGACGTTCCGGCTGGCAGCGATAGCCGCAGTGCTCCTGGTGACAACGCTGATTGGCGGGCTGATCGTGGGGCTGGTGCTGGTACGCAATGGCAACGGCAGCACACCCACCCCAACCGCCACCGCTGTGCCCTCTGGCCCAACGGCCACCGCGACGCCTTCAATTCCGCCCTCCGTATATGGCGTGACCAACAACGCCGTTGTCGCGCTGAATCTGGCAGATGGAAAAGTGCGCTGGCAGCGTCCCTTTACCCCAGAGCCAGGCACATTTGCTTATCTCCAGCAGACAGATGACACGCTCTATCTGCAACCTGGTCCTGGCTTCCTGACGGTGATAAACAAGGACGATGGTTCGGTGCTCTGGCAGCAGGAAGATGTTGGGCTGATACGGGCCACGAAGGGCCTGGCCGTGATTGCCTCACTACTTTCCAATAGCGTCACATTCACCGCCTATGACCCCAGGACAGAGAAAAAGCTCTGGAGCTTCCAGGCCCCGAATGGAAATGACTATGAGGATATGGTGCTAGGTGATCATGTGGTCTATGTGGAGTCGCAGGACAACCCCGCGACAGCAGACGATAATCCGCATTATTTCCTGTACGCGCTGGACAGGGCGACAGGGAAGCAGCTCTGGAGTCGGCAATCCCCAGCGTACTTTCAGAGTGTGACGGCGTTTGGCGATACCGTCTACATCGTTGGCGGGACAGCCCCACAAATCGGCCTGTTTGCCGTTAATGCCAGCAATGGAAAAGAGCGCTGGCACATCACTTCAACCAATGATACAGAGTTCTTCCCGCCTGTGGTGATGAATGGTGTGGTGTATGTTCCCAGGAATGGATACATTCAGGATGGCGGTGGGTCAGGCGTCCTTCTGGCGCTGCGAGAAAGTGATGGCAAAGAACTCTGGCACTCGGCGCCATCTCAGGAAAACGTGGTCTATTCGGAACCAACGGTGGCAAATGGCGCCGTGTACGTGACCGATCAGCAGTATGTCTACGCCTTCAATGCCACCAATGGCAGCCTGCTCTGGCAAAAGCAGATTGGGTATATGTATGACCCGCCAACACCCATCGTGAGAGGGAATCTGCTCTATGTGCAATGGTTTGCGGCAGGAGGCAATATCGCTCAGGCAGCGGTTGAAATGTCAGCCCTCGACGTGAGCAATAGGCATGAAGTGTGGCGTTATGAAGTGACTCCGCCAAACCCAAACGCCCAGGAACACGCTCCCGGCGGCCCAGGAAATGTGACCCTGCTGGAGAGTGTGATCTTGACAAGTAACGCATCTGGCGATCTGGTGGCGCTCAGTGCTGACACCGGCCAGAAACTCTGGCAAAGCGCGATCTTTAACCAGCCGAACAGTTGAGGAAGCTGGTGGTTCATACAGATTTAGCAATCAGATAGGCCACGAGAGCAGGCGGTTAAAACCGCGCCTAGGGGCGTCTGCGGACGCCACCAAGTCCGCCTGCGCGGACTCCCCGCCCCAGGTACGCCAGCCTTCGCCTTAACCCGCGCAGGCGGGTTTCGCTGTGCCCTTCTGTCTTAGGGTGGCCGAAGGCCCCTAGGCGCGATCTTTAGTCGCCAGCCTTCGTGGCCTGCATAATTGTTGAAACTACATGAACCGCCCGCCTTCGTTGCCTACCTCGTGGCTAAAACTGCATGGCCGCCCGCTTTCGGCTGTGCGTTTTATACGCTGTGACGTACTTCACAGAAAAAGCGGTCACATCTTCGCCTCAGCCGCGATACCTAAGCGAAGTAGCTACTTCGCCTATAGGACCGTCGTCGGGTGAGGGTCAACATGAACCAATTTGCACGGAGCGCCCGTTTGAATGACTCGCCAGCCGCGCTGCTCTACCAGCGCTATGCCTCTGCCATCTTCGCCTATCTGCGGCTGCACACCTCCATCTGGGAGGATGCCGAGGACTTGCTGCTGGAAGTGTTTGTAGCAGCACTGGAGGATGGTCGGCTGGAAGCGGTGCCAGAAGAGGAACGCCTGGCCTGGCTGCGCGGCGTGGCGCATCATAAGCTGGTGGATTACTATCGCCGCCACGCGCGCCGCCCAACCGCGCCGCTGGACGCGCTGGCCGAGATCGTCGTGGCAGATGAGCGACTAACGCCCGAAGCCAGCGCCATTCGCCAGGAAGAACGCCAGCGCCTGCGGGCAGCGGTGGGCCGCCTGCCCACGCTTCAGCAGCACGTGCTGCGTCTGCGCTTCGAGGAAGGACTCCCCAGCGCAGAAATAGCCGCGCTGCTGGGCAAGCAAGACAGCGCTGTGCGCAAATTGCTCTCGCGGACCCTCAATCTCTTGCGGTCACTCTATAAAGAATAGGAGGAACGAGGCGCTATGGCCGAGCATCAAGCCCCATTTAGTGCTGAGCACATAGATGCTGAGCTTGCCGAGCGCGAGCAGCGGCTGGCGGAGCGTCTCCAGCCCGCAAGCGCGCCCGCCGATCTGCGTCTGATCGCTGATCTGCGCGATCTGTATCCGCCCGCGCCCGACGTAGCCCAGACATTGGAGCGCGTCTGGCATCGGCTGGAACAGCGCCGCCCGCAAGCCGCGCCGCGCCTCCGTTCCAGCGTGCCGCTTGCAGACGAAGCGGCGCGGCTTGAAAGGCGAAGGGCAATGCACATATTCAATTTCCGGCGCGAGGGACGGCCCTCGCGCGTAGGCGTTCTGGTTGCGGTAGTGGCGCTGCTGGTAGTCGTTGGTGGACTCGTGGGCGGGCTGGTACTGGTGCGGCCACATGGCCCGAATACCAGTCAGAACCTCGCTGGTGGGCTGGAGATGGTCTTGCAGGCATCGTGTAGTCTAAATGGCAATCAGTGCATCTCCTCTGAAGTGGCGCAGCTGTCCAGGGACCGCACCTTGCTGGAGCAGCGCATTCGTGACGGCTTGAACCTCTCCACCGCCAGGGTGGAGCTTCAAGGGGAAGACCAACTGCTCGTAGACCTGCCGCCCATCCAGAACGAGCAAGCGCTTGCTGCGCTGTTGGTGCAGAATGGCAACGTGCTCTTTGTGGGCACCGGTGCAGAGGGCTTGCCGCTGGACCAGCCGGTTCCTCCTGGCGAAAGCTATCCAGTCATCGCTACGGGCGTGGACCTTGACCCCAGCAGCATCCAGGCCACGACTGATCCGCAATTTGGGCAGCCGGTGATCCTGTTTCAATTCCGGGGAGCCGCCAGGAGCGCCTTTGCCGACTATACCCGCACTCATGTTGGGCAGTATCTGACCGTTATCCTGGATAACACTGTTCTCGAATCGGCGGTCATCCAGAGCGAGATTAGCGGTCCGGGGCAGATTTCTGGCGGCGGCCTGACACTGGACAAGGCGCGGGTGCTGGCGGCCATCTTTCGCTCTGGCCCGCTGCCGGTGCCCTTGACCGTTATCAGCCAGAAGCAGATTGGGGCCACGCCAACCACAGCCCCGACTGACGAGACGCCCACGCCAACGACTCCGCCTGTTTCGGGGGGTGGCCTCACCTCCATTCACATGCTGGATACTGCCAACGGCTGGGCTGAAGGGCCAGTAATCAAGGGCTGGCGCATCCTGCACACCACCGATGGCGGCAGCCATTGGCAGGATGTCACGCCGCCAGGGGTTTCAGCACTGGCAGGGGAACTGCCAGCGTATTTCCTGGACCCTTCAGTAGCGTGGGTTGTGGACCAGGAAGGCACAACGGTGTTTTTCAGGACCACCGATGGCGGGCAGACCTGGCAGCGTATGCCGCTCACTCAGTCTTATGAGGTTGGGCAGCTTACCTTTATTGACGCCACGCGCGGCTGGATGCTGAATACCCAGGGAGCCACCGGCAACGAGTTCGCCCAGTTGTATCGGACGACGAACGGCGGAGCAAGCTGGACCCTGGTTTCAAGCACGGGCATGCCCCCAGATAACTCCAACACCATCCCTTTCGATGGCACGCATAAACAGGTGAGCTTCCTGAACGCCTCCACCGGCTGGATGGCCGCATTCTCGAACGAGACGAGTTTCTTCTGGCTGTATGTCACTCATGACGGAGGCGTCACCTGGAAGCATCAGACGCTGCCGCTGCCTCCAGGGGTGAATGATGCGCGGCTTGACGTGATCTCACCAACCTTTTTTAATACACGCGATGGCATCCTGCCGGTCCAGGTAGACATCCCAACGGGTGGAGCGCTGAATCTGGATGTATATGTAACGCATGATGGCGGGGCGACATGGCACAGCACCGCGCTGGTCGAGGCGGTAGATAGAGCGGTTGCTTTCATTGATGCCGCGCATGGCTGGGCCACCAATGGATTCGGCCTCTTTGTCACGAGCGACGGTGCCCAGCACTGGAAACACCTCCCTCCCAGCAGCGACTTCCACAATGTGGTCAGCTTGAACTTCGTCTCCATCACGACGGGCTGGGCGATTAGCGAACCACAAGATGGTAGCCTGACGCTGCTGAAAACAACGGACGGCGGCCAGACCTGGACCGCCATCACGCCAACCGTGTAGCGCCGCCTGCCCCCTCAAAGCAGGGGCACCCTAAGACAGAAGGGCACGGCGGCGGCGGCAGACGGTGCTACAGGGGAACTATCCTGCCGGAAGCAATCGCTTTCGGCAGAATTGTTTTCTGAAATGTGACGCACTTCACAAAAAAAGCTGTCATATTTTCCCCGCCAAAGCGATATACAAAGGGGGAACCTTTTTATCTCTCTTGACACCCTTTCTCTCCTGACGCTACGCTCTGGGTGGGAACAAATTGACACCAAAAGCGTATATCTATGCGAGGAGAGCACTGATGCAAACACAAGCCGCCGTTGTTTATACCTTTGGGGAGCCATTTCAGCTTACGCGCCTGGAAGTGGACGAGCCACACGAGCGCGAAGTGCTGGTGCGCGTGGCCGCTGCGGGCATCTGCCACAGCGATGAGCATGTGCGCATTGGCGAGATGCGCGCCCGGCTGCCATTAGCCTGCGGGCACGAGGGCGCGGGCATCGTAGAACGTGTGGGGCCAGGCGTGACACGCTGCAAGCCGGGCGATCATATCGTCTTTAGCTTTATTCCCGCCTGTGGGCACTGTCGTTTTTGCTTGATGGGGCAATCCAACCTGTGCGTCTTGCAGCGCTTTACGATGGGCGGGCCGCGCCTGGATGGGACGTATCGCATGCGCGATGGTGAAGGGCGCGAGGTGGGCCAGTTCTGCCTGGTTTCCACGTTTAGCGAGTGGACGATAGCGCCAGAGGAATCCATTGTGGTGATTGACTCGGATATTCCGCTGGACAAAGCGGCGCTGGTGGGCTGCGGCGTCTCCACCGCCTTTGGCGCGGTGGTCTATCGCGCCCGCGTGGAGCCGGGCAGCAGCGCGCTGGTGGTGGGCTGCGGCGGCATCGGCATCAACGTGGTGCAATCGCTGGCGATTGCTGGCGCGGCGCAGATTATCGCGGTGGATGTGGTGGATTACAAGCTGGAGCAGGCAAAAGCCTTTGGCGCGACGCATACGTTTAACGCCCGCACCGACGACGTGCCCAAATTGGTGCGCAAGCTGACCGATGGGCAGGGCGTGGACTACGCCTTTGAGGTCAGCGGCAGGGAGAGCGCCGTCGCGCAGGCGTTTACCGCCACGCGCAAGGGCGGTACGCTGGTGCTGATTGGCATCGCGCCCGCCGACCAGCGCAGCCTGCCCGTTCCACCGCAGGAACTAGTCTTGCTACAAAAAGCCGTTATTGGCACGTTATATGGTTCAGCGCAGGCGGCCAACGACATTCCCAAGCTGCTCTCGCTGTATAAGCTGGGCAAGCTGAAGCTGGATGAACTGGTCACGCGCACCTATACACTGGATGAAATTAACCAGGGCTATGCTGATCTGGTGGCGGGGAAAAACTTGCGGGGGATTATCAAATTGTAGTGTTTCCATCCCATCAAAACGGGTCGTTCTTCTGCGCTTCTCCCGCCGCTCCAGCCCAGAAGGTATTCTACTAAAGAATATCGAACAGGTCCATTGATTGTACAGTAGGGAAAATTCGATAACACATTTGGTGACTGTTGTGCGTCTTACTAGCGCGAGGAGGGGCTGAAGTGGAGAATGCTGGCGTTGTGAACGCAGCGCTTGCACGACGCACACGTCATCGGCAAGGCGCGAGCGCATGCAACAACCGATGAAAACGCCGCTGGGAGGGTCCATCCCCGCCGAGGAAAGCGGATCAGAGCAGGGAATGGCTCCAGCGCCGCGTGAAGAGGAATTGTCACGCGAAGGGGTTTCGTCACGCGACGAAACTTCTTCGTCAGGGGGACGTATGGTCACGAATATGCTCGCCCCTGTGATTGAGGGCGAGACAACTGAGGCACAAGAACAGACACGCACGTTTGAGGAACTCTTTGAAACCTACTACCGGCCACTCTCCAGCTACCTGTTCCGTATGCTGGGAGATGCGCCGCTGGCTCAGGATTTGACACAGGACTGCTTTATTAAGCTGCACCTGGCGATGGTTTCTGGTCAGCAAATGGCGAATGTGCGTGCCTGGCTCTATCGTGTGGCGACCAACGCGGCCCTGGACGAACATCGTCGGCGCAAGCGCATTGCCTGGCTGCCCTTATTGGGCGGCAGTGATCATCATGACTCCAGCCGCAGCCTCGACCCTGAAGAGCATGTGGTGCTGCGTGATCGGTTGCAGAAGGCGCTGGCGGGCATCTCGCCCAACCTGACGTCCTGCCTGCTGCTGCACCTGCATCATGGCTTTTCCCATGATGAGATTGCCACAATGCTTGGCATCTCTTCTGGCGCCGCCCGCACGCGCCTGCAACGCGGGCGCGAGGCGTTTAAGGCGCGTTGGCAAGCCTTAGAAGGGCGTGGCGAACCTGGTCGCAATGGCGCCACCGCCCAGACAAGCTCAATGGAGAGCAACCAGCACGCAGAGCGTCAGGGGCGCGGCGTGTTGGAGGCTGATCGCTATAACGGGGGCACGCATGAGACATGTGATGATTAATCGTCCAGATTCGTCAAAGGAACCTGAGTCATCCAATCATACGCATGCTGACCCCCCGAAAAAGCACCCGCGCTCTCCCGCGCTGTCGCATCGTCAGGCGCGGGAGCAGCTTGCCCTTCTGCTTGATGAAACCTGTGAACTCACCCTGCGCGCGTCGCTTCAACGGCACGTCGCGCAGTGCGCTGAGTGTCGCCAGGAAGTGGAGCAACTGCGGCGGGCCGAAGCCTGGTTCCAGGCGCAGCCGCTTGACGCGCCAGAGATGGTGGCGCTGGAAGGCGCGACCTGGGCCGCCATTCAAGAGCGCCTGGCCCCCAAACCAGAGCGCGAATGGGCCGCGCTGCAAGCGATTCTATCCCAGCGA
Organism: Ktedonobacterales bacterium; assembly: GCA_036557885.1. Classification (GTDB taxonomy): domain Bacteria; phylum Chloroflexota; class Ktedonobacteria; order Ktedonobacterales; family DATBGS01; genus DATBGS01. The sequence continues at coordinate 43,204 of DATBGS010000131.1, read as the reverse complement.
GACACCCTCCCCGCGAAGTCCGAGCCACAGCCAGCGGAGCGTTTCCTGTTTCCAGTGGGCGCGCAACGTGGCGAGCCAGAATGCTCCCCCCGCCTGCACCTGCTCCCGCCCTCCCCGCCCTCCCCTGGCGTCTCCCCGCAGCCCCAGCCCTCCCCAACGCGCTCCTGGCTTAGCATGCCGCATAAAGTGCTCGTCGCGGTGCTGGCAGCCTCATTTTTAATAACCAGCATGGCGGCCTTGTTTCTAGCGTATCTGGCAAACACGCACACCGCCCCTGCCTCAACCAGCACTACATCTTCGATGCTGGCCGATATTCTAGACCCCGGCAATCTCACGTCCATCATTCGCTTCGACCCCCTCTCCCATCGCCTCTTTACCCTCTCCTCCGATAAGCGCCAGGATTGCTCAGTGAGCTATTGTCCCTACATCCCCTCGTGCATGCGTGCCTTTGGCCTGGATGTAGAGACTGGCAAGCGCTCAGATGTGCTCGCGCCAGCCTGTGCCAACCAACAAGACAGAGGGGGCGTGTCCTTTACCGCTCTTTTAGACGATGCGACGCTGGGCCAGGTCGTGGCAATCAGCAATACAGAGCAGGTGATGACCTATAACAGCCGCGCCTTCGCACCCGGCGCGAGCTATCGCCTGGCGTGCTGCAATGACCAGGGCAGTGCAGTTGCTCAGACGTTCATGGACCAGCGCGACCATTTGCTGCTGTCGGCGGGCGTGAACCTGCGTGTACAGCCCACCTGGGAGAGCCTGTCTGCACAAGACACGCGAACCGGGCAGATTGCCTATCAGACCAGCCTCCCCGCAGAAGCCCTGTTGGGCGGGCAAACCCAAGCGGCGCTGTTTAGCGAAACCACCGACTGGCTGTACCTCTGGGCCAACTGCGCCACGATTGCCAGCGGGATGTGCGTAGAAGTCTACGCGGCCAAGAGCGGCAAGAAAGTGACCACCTGGGAGGCACAGCCCGATGAAACGCCGCTGGCGGCTGATCCAGCGCAGGATGTGCTCTATGTGCGCCAGGACGCAGACAACGGCCAGAGCAAGACGCTGGCGCTGGATGCCCGCTCTGGCGTGGTGCGCGGCACGCTTCCGGCAGCCTGGGCAATGGCGGTCAATCAAAAGCTCCACCACGCTTATTTGCTCAACAAAGCGGGCGTGATGGTTGCCAATACCCAAAACTGGCAGGTGCTCAGCACGCTGCCGGTGCTGGCGCATGACCTCGCCTGGACAGACCCGGCAGTGGATGAGCAGCATGATCGCGTCTATATCCCAACCATCCTGGGCAAAGTGCTCAAGGTGCAGGATACCCCCGCCGGGCGGCTCTCGCTCGGTTCGCCAGAAGATCAGGCCGTGCTCAATGCAGATCGGGTGATGGAGAATGGCCTGGACCAGGGCAAGAACGCGCTTGACCCCTGGCAGTTGCCGTTAGGTCCAGGCAACACCAGCCTGTATTATACAGTCTGGCAGGCGACGAGCGACGGTTCGGCAGCCTATGGCGTTCCGGCCAGGTTAGAGACCACCGTCTCCCAGAGCAACGGAGGTACGTACTCGGTCCTCATGGTGCTTTCCTGGTCCCATACCTCTTCGGCGCTCAACTCCTTCATCTCCACCCCGCCCCTCCTGCCCAACTACCCCTATAAACATACCTGGCGCTATCAGGTGCCCTCCAGCGGCGACGCGCTGCTGAGCGAGGAGCATGGCGACCCGCTCGCCGCATGTTGTTAGGGGGTAGCCAGTAGCCCCGGCCACCGTGCCGGGGCCACCGGCTAGGCGCGTCGCTGGCAGACATAGATCATCGCGGGAGATGTGGCTGTTAGCGGCTCCTGCTGCCAAGAGCCGTAACACGTGCGAATGCGCAGCCCATTGTAGAAAAGCAGCGCTTCCATTTCCTGGGGATAGACATAGCGCAACGCCGTGCGCAGCGTCTTCACCTCTTGCTGCCTGCCTGGATGCAGAAATGTGCGATGGAAGGTGTAGTGCTGGATTTGGGTGATGGGGTCGTAGTATTGCTCTTCCGTGACCACAAGGTGCCCGCCATCAGCGGTGGTGTAGTGCTGTGGTTCCGAATGGCGTAGTCTCACGCGATTGAGCAGGGAGGGATTGCGTGTCTCAAAGAGGAAACAGCCCTCCGGAGTCAAATGCTCTCTAACGCGGGCCAGCAGCCCTTCCTGGTCCTCTCGCGTTGGGAAGAATTGAAAGACGTTTTCCAGCATGAAAATGAAGGGAAACTGCTTCTGGAGGTGGAACGTGCGCGCATCCGCCACCACCCATTCAACAGAAACAGATTGCGCAGCCGCTTTCTGGCGCGCACGCGCAATCATTTCGGGCGTAATATCCACCCCCGTCACCTCATAGCCTTGAGCCGCCAATCGCAGGGCCATGCGCCCCGTTCCACACCCCAGATCGAGCAGTGGCCCGCCCAATACCCGCGCCCACTGCTCGGTCAAGGGATAATCTTCTTCGTAGCCCGCATCTTCCAGATCATAAGTCTCTGGATCACGAAATTCCTCAAGCGAATCATAAGGAATCATCAAGCATCCGCGCTCTCGTCAATTGAACAGTTGAGAAACGGACTGGTCGCTGTAGATGTGCATGATGGCATCAGCGAACAGGTCAGCAACGGAGAGGATAGTGATAAAAGGAGGCCGCTTCTCCTCCGGCAGGGGGATGGTATCGGTGAGGGCGATCTCGGTAAATTGGGCTTCGCGCAGCCGTTGGATGGCCGGACCAGAAAGCACGCCATGCACCGCCGAAGCATAGACATCCAGCGCGCCCACCTTTTTGACCAGTTGCAGCGCCTGCACTATCGAGCTTGCTGTGTCTATCTCATCATCCACGATCAGCACATTGCGCCCCTTCACATCGCCAATGACGCCCCGCGCTTCGGTGCGGCCATCGTTGCCCATGCGCTGCTTTTCCACAATCGCCAGCGGCGCGTCCATCAAGATCGCAAAGTTGCGGGCTTTCTTGGCAAAGCCCGCGTCGGTGGCAACTACTGTCAGATTTGGAATCCGCTTCCCCCGCCAGTAGTTCGCCAGGATTTTTGAGGCGCTCAGTTCATCCACTGGAATGTTAAAGAAGCCTTGAATCTGCCCGGCGTGCAGGTCCATCGTCAGCAACCGGCTGGCGCCCGCCACGCTGATGCAATCGGCAATCAGCCGCGCCGTGATGGGCACGCGCGGCTGGTCTTTTTTGTCGCTGCGCCCATAGGCGTAATAGGGGATTACAGCCGTAATCCTGCGGGCCGACGCGCGCTTGCAGGCGTCAATCATGATGAGCAGTTCCATGATGGAGGTGTTGACCGGGTGACTAAATGGCTGAATGATAAAGACATCATGCCCGCGAATATTCTCATTAATTTTGACAAAGATATTTTCATTACTAAATTGAAATACTTCGGCCTGCCCATCGTGGATATTCAAATGGCGGCAGACGGCGGCGGCAAGTGGGCGGTTGGCATTGCCGGTAAAGATGCTCAGGGGAATCACGGGCGGCTCCTGTTCTGAACAGTTCGGGCCGTACTCAGGGGTAGCATGGCGCTCGAATCTTGGCATCGCGTCATCTGTAGATAGTATAGCACATTGCAGCGCAGGCGAGCCAGCGGGCAGGCTGGCGGTTAAACACCAAAAATGTTACTGAAATGCCTGCTACCCGTCTTCTCTTCTGAAGGTCACAAGGCACATTGTTCTGCTGCGCCCTGAGCCTTCACAGCGAAGCCGGAAAAGGACGGATGCGATGCCTGCTGTTGTTATTGCTGCCATTGGCAGCGATGGCCTTCTCTTTGCGTGGACGCTTGCCACGATCATCCTCTGTTTGCTGGGATGGCTGACGCTCTCCATTCGTCGGCGCCAGTATCGGGATGATGTCGAGGAGTAAGCCGTTCTCCACACGCTTCTGCCTCCCCTGATGCAGCCTCCTCTGCGCCGTCTGCTTCGGCCCCGTCACCTCTGCGAAGCGTCCTGTCCTGTAATGCAGCCTATTTGACACAACAGCCGTGTTACTCTACGATTAGAGAGGGAAATTACCTCGGAGCATCAACCAGGCAGGTACGTATTCTGCCAGGGGAAGAGGGTTGATAAAGAGCATGGCTGCGTCGTCTTCCTACTGCGCCAACTGTGGCGCGTTGAATCCGCCGGGGGCGGCGTTTTGTTTTGCCTGTGGCCTGGCTCAGCAAACGCCAGCCGACACGCCGACAGTGGCGCTGGCAACGGATCACTTGCTGAAGGGGCATTATCGTCTGGCGCGGCAGGTGGGCAAGGGTGGCTTTGGCGCGGTCTACGAGGCGCAGGATGCTGAGCTTGGCAACCGGCGCGTGGCAATCAAAGAGATGAGCCAGCGCACTCTCGCGCCAGAAGAGTTGCGGGGGGCGCTGGAGGCGTTTCGCAGGGAGGCTCTGCTGCTGGCGCAGTTGGTGCATCCCAACCTGCCGCGCATTTATGAGCAGTTCAGCGAGGGCGGGCACTGGTATCTGGTGATGGATTTCATCGAAGGCCAGACGCTGGAGGCCAGGCTCGGCGCGGCACCGGGCGGATGTTTACCGCCGGAGGAGGTGCTGCGACTGGCGCTGCAACTCTGCGAGGTGCTGGAGTATCTACACAGCCAGCAGCCCCCCATCATCTTTCGTGATCTGAAGCCCGCCAACATCATGCTCACCCCTGCCGGGCATGCGTACCTGATAGACTTTGGTATTGCGCGCCACTTTAAGCCGGGGCAGGCCAAAGACACAGTAGCCTTTGGCTCGGCGGGCTACGCCGCGCCAGAGCAATATGGCAAGGCGCAAACCACCGCCCAGGCCGACATCTATAGCCTGGGCGCGACGCTGCACCAGATGCTCAGCGGCACCGACCCCTCAGACGCGCCGTTTGTCTTTGCGCCGCTGGGCCTGACCGCGCTGCCAGGGCTGGAGGCGCTGATCTTTGAGATGGTACAGTCGGACCGCAAGAGGCGCCCCGCCAGCATGAATGTCATCAAAGAGCAGCTTCGGCAGCTAGCCAATGATCTGGCCGCAGGGAAAAATGGTCAGCCAGCGCCACCTCAGCCCGCGCGCTTGAGCCAGCCAGTGATCGCGCCTGCCCCAGCGCCGCCCCAGGTTGGGCTTCCAGCAAGCCAGGCGCCCCCGGTGTCGCGCGGGGCACAGCCTCCACGCGAGGGCAAACTCCTCACCACCTGTAAGGGGCATTTTGGGGCGGTGAACACGCTTGCCTGGTCGCCCGATGGCAAGAAGCTGGCTTCCGGCGGGAACGACGGAGCGATTCACCTGTGGGAAAGCGATATTGGGGTGCCGGTCTGGACTTATCGCGGGCATACGTATTCCATCAACGCGCTGGACTGGTCGCCAGATGGGAAGCAGATTGCCTCTGGGGATATAAATGGGGAGGTGCAGGTCTGGGAACCCGCCAGAGGCATCCTGATTCGATTTCGTCGCAACGTCAGTTTATTCAGTGGCAACCCGCTCAAAGGATTTAAAGAGAGCATAGAGGCGCTGTGCTGGTCGCCATCTGCAACACACATTGCCTCTGGTGGGCTGGATAAAAAGGTGGAAATCTGGAATGCTAGCACCTGCGAGACGGTTCTGGCCTATCATGAGCATCAGGGCTTCTTGCACAATGGCACCGTCTATGCCCTGGACTGGTCGCCGGATGGCAAGCTGATTGCCTCCGGCAGCGCCGATTTCGCGGTCCACGTGTGGGATGCCGCTACCGGTGAGACGCGCTGCACCTATCAAGGCCATCAACACCTGTTTGAAGGTGGCATCCGAACATTGGCCTGGTCGCCGGATGGCAAGCGGATTGCCTCTGGCAGCAGCGACACAACGGCGCATATCTGGGATGCGCTAACGGGCGCGCAAGCGTTCGTCTTGCGCGGGCATAGCAGTACGGTGGAGGCGGTGGCGTGGTCGCCCGATGGGAAGTGGCTGGCCTCTGGCGGCGCCGATGGGGTGGTACGTGTCTGGGGTGCCAGCGATGGCAAGCTGGCGTTCATCTACCAGAAACATATCGGGGCGGTACACGCGGTGGCGTGGTCGCCCGGCGGGGAGATGGTTGCCTCGGCGGACGGTGCTGGCACGGTGCATTTCTGGCAGTTGTAGGAGTCACGCAAACACGGAGGTGAGACAATGCCCGTTCGTTCCTGGCGCTGGCAAATCAGCCATCTGCTCAACATCCTGATTGGGACGTTCTTCTTCAAATACACCTATGACTCGCTGCAAACCGCTCTGCATGGGGCAAGGCTGGGCGGCGGGCCGCTGGCGCTTCCCGCTGATCGTGATCTTTTCATCTGGGTGGGCGTGTTTATGATGCTCTGGCTGATGCACTATCTGGTGACGCTGGTGCATGAGGGCGGGCATTTTCTGGTGGGCGCGCTGGTTGGCTTTGAGTTCCATTATATGCAGATTGGCCCGCTCAAGTTTATACGCGGGCGCGATGATCTGCACATCCGCTGGGACGGGCGCCAGTTAGCGGGCGGCGCGGTGGCATCCTATCCCTTGAGCAGCCACCTGGCCCGCCTGCGACTGGCGCTCATGGTGGCGGCTGGTCCGCTGGCGAGCGTGCTGTTGGGGCTGCTGGCCTGGCGGCTCCTGGTAGGCTATCTGGCGCCGTGCCACAGCGATGGGCCGCCCTATGATGCCTATCTGAGCACTTTGACGGGCAACGCCGAGCCGTTGTGTCTGGCGGAGGCGCTGGCGGGAGCATCCGCGCTGAGTCCTCTGCTGATTCTTTTCTTCTTTGTGCTGATGTGGGATGCCGCGCTGGGCGGCCTGATCAACCTGCTGTTGCCCTACAGCGGCCAACAGGGGATAGGCGATGGCTTGCGTTTGCTGCGCTTGCTGATGGGCGGCGCTGCGGCTGAGCGCGAAACAATAACGATGCAGATGGCTGGCTTGCAGGTGCTTGCGGTGCGCCCGCGCGACTGGCCTGCCCAATTGGTGCTGCGTCGCCTGGCACTGGCCGAAACGCCTCCTCAGAAGTTTGCCGCGCTCGTCTCGGCATATGCGTGGGCGCTGGATAACGGCTCTATCGCCCGCGCCGGGGCATATCTCGACCAGGCTCATATGACAAGTCCAGTGCCGATCAGCCGTACGCCTCTCCTGGCGCTGGAATCAGCCTACTTTGAGGCACGGCACCACGCTAACGCTGCTGCGGCCCGTGAGTGGCTGCGGCAGGGGATGCGCGCACGCAGCAAGTACGAGGCCATCCTGCGTCCACGCGCCGAGGCTGCCCTTGCGCTCCTGGAGGGAAACGGTGAGCAGGTCCAGGTGCTGGCAAACGCGGCGCTGGCAGCCATTGGGCAGGCGCTGCTGGATGACCCGACCTTGCCGGAGATGTGGTTGCAGGAGGAAGAGGAACAGCTTCGTCAGATGCTGGCCGAGGCAGGTTCGCCCCAGCCATCCGAGGATGTCAGCCCACTTCCCAGGCCGTTCAGCACGCAATTGTGAAGTAGATCACTTGACGTAAGTGCCAACCTCATCTAAACTATACATGGCATGCGCAAAAACCCGCGAGATAGCATGCTGTTTTAGCGTAAAAGTGTTGAGCTACTTCCGATTCTTAGAACAAAGGAGGAGTTGGCATGCAGCCCGCTCCTTTTTCCTGCCCTGCCTGTGGCACAGCCTATCTTCCAGGGGCCAAATTTTGCAGCCATTGCGCGCAGGCGCTCCCCACGCAGCCTGCCTCGGCAACTGGTCTGCTGCCGCTCAATCGGCTGCTGAAGGGGCGGTATCGGCTGGTGAGTCAGGTGGGCAAAGGCGGCTTTGGCGCCGTCTACAAGGCAGAAGATACCGAACTGGGTGATCGCCAGGTGGCGATTAAAGAAATGAGCCAGCGTGGGCTGGCGCCCGACCAGTTAGCGACGCTCACGGAGGCGTTCAAGAGCGAGGCGCTGCTGCTGGCAAAGCTGGTGCATCCGAATCTGCCACGCATCCACGAGCAGTTTACGGAGGGCGGGCGCTGGTATCTGGTGATGGATTTTATTGAGGGCCAGACGCTGGAGCAGTACCTCAATCTGCTGGTGGATGGACGCCTGCCCATCCGCGCCACCCTTCAGCTTGGCGCGCAACTGGCCTCAGTGCTGGATTATTTACACACGCGCCAGCCACCCATTATTTTCCGCGACCTGAAGCCTTCCAACATTATGCTGGGGCCAGAGAGCCAGGTGTATTTGATAGACTTTGGCATTGCGCGGCTGTTTAAGCCAGGGCAGGTGCACGACACAATGGCGTTTGGCTCGCTGGGCTACGCGCCGCCAGAGCAATATGGCAAGGCGCAGACGACGGTGCAATCGGACATCTACAGCCTGGGAGCAGTGCTGCATCAGGCGCTGAGCGGCCACGACCCGGTAGAGACGCCGCTGGCCTTTGCGCCGCTGGCGCTGGGTGGCCTGCCAGGGCTGGAGGCGCTGATTGTGCGCATGCTGGAACGCGAGCCAGACAAGCGCCCGTCCAACATGGCCGAGGTCAAGCAGCAGCTTCAGGTGCTGCTAGAGGAGCTTGCGCGCACGCAAGCTGGCCTGGCTGGGCCAGCCACCACGCTCGCAACCCCAGTGGTCACGGGGTCGGAGATTCCCCCGGTGCTCTATGACACGAAGGAGGAGTGGAATCGCGTCGCCAAGGCGCATTTCAAGGCCGGAAATTATCAGGAGTCGCTGGAGGCGTATACGCACGTGGTGGAGATGGACCCGGAGGACGAATGGGGCTATGCCAATCGCGCCGAGACGCTGGTAAAGCTGGAGCGCTACCAGGAGGCCACCGCTGATTTTAGCCGAGCGCTGGACCTGAACGCGCTCAACGATTGGGCCTGGGCGCATCGCGGCGAAGCCTACCGCCTCGCTGAGCAGTACCAAGACGCGCTCTCGGATTTTGACCGCGCCTTGGAACTGGACCCGGACTATATCTGGGCAGTGATGAGCAAAGGCCAGGTCTTTGAGGCGCAGAAGGATTACGAGCGCGCGATAGAGATGTTTAGCCGCGTGGTGGAGCTTGACGCCGAGGAAAGCTGGGGCTATGCCCATCGCGGCGAGGCGTATCGCCTGCTCAAGCGCAATCAGGAGGCGCTGCAAGATTTCAGCCGCGCAGTGGCGCTCAAGCCCGCCTATGGCTGGGCGTATGGCAGCCGGGGCCAGGTCTATCTCTCGCTAAATGAATATCACCAGGCGATTCTTGATCTGGACCGGGCCATTGCGCTAGACCCCTCGCTCAGTTGGGCCTGGGCGCATCGCGGAGAGGCCCAGCGCCTGCTGGAAAATTACCATCAGGCTATCAGCGACTTTGATCAGGCCATCAAGCTGCACTCGCAGTATAGCTGGGCGTATGCGCGGCGCGGCGAAGCCTATCGGCAGGTGGGGAAATATCAGGAAGCCATTGCGGATTGCGCGCAATCGCTGGAACTGAATCCCAACAACGATTTTGCTTATGGGGTGCGCGGGGCCACGTACCGGGCCATGAAGCAGTACGAACAGGCCATTGAAGACCTGAATCGCGCATTGGACCTTGACCCCAACGATGCCTGGGACTATGGGCAGCGCGGCAAAGCCTATGCCGGGTTGAAGGAGTACGAGCAGGCCATTGCCGATTTTGATCGGGCGCTGGAGCTCCAGCCCGACCTGTCCTGGGTGATCGAAAGCCGCAACCAGGCGCGGCTGCACCTGAAGAATACGTAATGTGGACTCGTACTGACGTGTGCTGGGGCGCTGGCTATCAGCCGGCGCCGCCAGTACAAAATATGCGATGAGCCGCCCAGATGTCACGCGAGCACAACCACAAGCGTTCTTATTCGTAAAAGAGAAGGAACTTTTTTTGCAAATGTATCATTATGAGTGAACAGTAGAGATGTAGCTGGGAAACTGGAGCGCTGTTTGACGGGTTGGCACATGCCGCCTACAATATCAGTGGGAACGCGCAACAGTGTAGAACACCAGGGATGGAGCGCCGAATGGTTCCTTCTTCGCTTTTCTGTCCGAAATGTGGCGGGTTAAATGAGCCAGGGGCAACCGTTTGTTTTGCCTGCGGGGAATCCATGCAGGCGCCTCCGCCATCGTCCAGAAGTACCACCTCAATTAATGTGCCCCTTATCACCACCAAACTCTTGCAGGCACGCTATCGCCTGATCGCGCAGATTGGCGAGGGCGGCTTTGGCGCGGTCTACAAAGGCGAAGACCTGCGCCTGGGCAATCGGCTGGTGGCAATCAAAGAGATGAAGCCCAGCGGCTTAAAGCCCCTGGAACTCAAGGAGGCCACCGACGCCTTCCAGCGCGAGGCGATGCTGCTGACCGGGTTGAAGCATCACAGCCTGCCCGTCATTCACGATCAATTTACCGAAGATGGGCAGTGGTATCTGGTGATGGACTTTATCCAGGGCCGCACGCTGGAATCGTACCTGGCAAAGGCGCCCAAGGGACGCCTGCCGGTGCGCGAGGCGTTCAACATTGCGCTGCAACTGTGCAATGTGCTCGATTACCTCCACAGCCAGCAGCCCCCGATCATCTTCCGCGACCTGAAGCCCTCCAACATCATGCTGACGCCCGAAGGCCAGGTCTATCTGATTGACTTTGGCATTGCCCGCCACTTCAAGCCGGGGCAGAGCAAAGATACCGTCGCGTTTGGCACGACGGGCTACGCCGCACCGGAGCAGTATGGCAAGGCGCAAACGACACCGCGCTCCGACGTGTATAGCCTGGGGGCGGTGATGCACCATATGCTCACGGGCGACGACCCCGCCAACACGCCTTTTAAGTTTGCGCCGCTGCTGATGCCGCGCCCCACCGGAACCTGGACGTTTTTACGGCAAATGCTGGAGATAGACGAGTATAAACGCCCGGCGGATATGCGCATCGTCCGGCACACGTTCCAACGCCTGGCCGATACGTGGGAGGCCGAGCGCCGCAATGGGCCGCCAACTTCCGCGCTGCCTGCGTATCAGGCGGCAACAGGGTTTTTGCCCGCCGTGCGCCCCGGCCAGATGACCCAGGCGCCGCTGCTCGCCAACGCTTCCACGCAGGCGCCGCCGCAGATTTATCCCGCCCAGGCGACCCCTGGGCAGACGCCCAGGCGCCCGCGCAAGATTCAGCCAATCTATATCATCGCGGCGGTGCTGGTGATCGCTATCGTGATCGCGTTGATTGCCGCTATCTCGTCCACCAGCGCGTCTCCGCAGCCAGACAACTATTATAACGACACAGGCTCCAGCCAGGGCTACAGCACACCGTATAGTTCGCCGACTCCTGCCTCAAACGACTTTGGACCTGGAATTCTGGCGGTGGCGTGGTCGCCGGATGGAAAGACGGTGGCGTCGGCTGGCATGGATCAGACCGTGCAACTATGGAGCCTTGCCAGTGGCACGGCTCTCTTTGCTTATACGGGGCATACCGGGGCGATAGATGCCCTGGCCTGGCAGCCTCACGGCAACCTGATTGCCTCTGGCGGGCTGGATACCACCGTGCAGGTGTGGGACACCACAACGGGCAAACTTGTATATACCTATCGCGGGCATATAAATCGAGTGAGCAACATTGCCTGGTCGCCTGACGGCAAGCGCATCGCTTCCTCCAGCGATGATGATACGGTGCGGGTCTGGGATGCCACCACCGGCCAGCATGTGCTCATCTTCACGGCTCCCGCTACCACCGGCACCAATCAAATCTGGGCGGTGGCCTGGTCCCCCAATGGCAAGTATCTGGCCGTCGGGAATGGCAATGGGCTGGTGCAGGTGCTAGATGCCACAAATGCGAATGTGCTCTATGTCTATGGGGAGAGCCAGGGAGTAGAAAGCCTGGCGTGGTCGCCCGACAGCAAGCGCGTTGCCTCGGCCAGCGCCGATGGGATAGTGCAGGTCTGGAACGCCCTGGATGGCCGCAATGTGCTGAGCTATGGCGAGCACTCTGGGAAAATTGTGGAGGCGGTGGCGTGGTCGCCGGATGGCAAGTATCTGGCCTCTGGTGGCGATGATCAGTTGGTGATGGTGTGGGATGCCACGACGGGCAGCGCTATATATGCCTTTCGCGGGCATAAAGACGTGGTGTACTCGGTAGCCTGGTCCCCGGATAGCACACAGGTCGCTTCCAGCAGCAAGGATGGCACCCTCCAGATTTGGGACGCCCTGACTGGCAGCCCGGATATGATTTTCCCCCCTCAAGCCTAGAGCCTCCCAGCGGGTAAGCCGCCCGCTTTTGTGAACTACTTCACACCCCCTTCCCACACCCGCCGTTTTCTTGTAACATTCCCTTCTCCCCAGCGATTCACAGAGTGAGAAAGCTTTTTCATCGCAGAAGTGGACGGAGAGAGGCATGCTGCAATCACGCGCTGGTACCCTGGAGAGATCGCCTGTTGCCACGCTCTACCAGGAGCACGCGCCGACGATTTTAGCGTATCTGCGCGGGCGCGTGGCTTCGCGTGAGGACGCCGAAGACCTGCTGCTGGAGGTCTTTCTGGCCGCACTGGAGCACGAGAAGCTGGTAGCGTTCCCTCCCAATGAGCAGCTTGCCTGGCTGCGCAGCGTGGCGCACCACAAGCTGGTGGACCTCTACCGCCGCGCCCATCGGCGGCCCTCCGTGACGCTGGAAGAGGTCGAGGAGACGCTGGAAGAAGAGGAGCAGCTTCCAGAACAGGTGGTGCTGCATTGGGAGGAAGTGCAAAACATCCGCGACGCTTTGCAGCGCCTCCCGCCGCTTCAGCAGGAGATTTTGCGCCTGCGCTTTGCTGCCAATCTGCGCACATCGCAGATTGCTGCTGCGCTGGGCAAGCGCGAGGGCGCGGTGCGGGTGCTGCTTTCGCGGGCAATCACCCTCTTACGCAGATTCTACCAGGAGTAGGGTGAGGAGGCAGAAATATGGCGAACGAGCAGGAGCATCTGACTCCCGATACCATAGATGAACAAATTGAAATGTTGGAAGGGCGGCTTCAGTTTCTCCCGCCGGATGCCCCCAGAACACCAGAGATGCAGGTGATCGAGGCGCTGCAAGAGGTGTACGCGGAGGAGCGCCGCGCCGACGCCGCATCACTGGCAGCGACCTGGAACCGCCTCAATACAAGCTATGAAGCTACGCAGCGCTCGCAGCAGCCCGCGCTGTCACTGGTTCAGATGCGCGCCGACTATGAGAGGTCGTTTCCGATGAATATAAAAAAGAAGCTTGCCAACTGGCGCGAGCGGGGGTTTTCGCGCCTGGCACTTGCCATGACGATTGTGGCGCTGGTATCGCTGCTGAGCGGGCTTTCGATTGGCGTGCTGCTGGTGCGCCTGCCGCATGCCTCGCCCGCCAACGTAATAACGGCTGTTCCGGCGACACCCTTCCCCAACGCCTCAGTAACGCCCTATCCCACGCCCTTTCCTTCAGCCACCGCCAATCCGCAGACAGCCACGTTCTTCACGACTATTCAGATGGTTGATCCCAGCTATGGTTGGGGCATCACAAACACGGGCCGGGTGGAGGTTACGAATAGTGGTGGGTCTGCATGGCGGGATGTGACCCCATCAGGGCTGGACTCGCCCACTGTTTCTGCGTTTCTGGGTATCAAGGGAGCCTGGATTGCATCCAGCGTACAAGTTTCAGCCAGCCCTGGCGGTGGCACCAGTATGCTATTTCGTTCATTCGATGACGGCCAGACCTGGCAGCAAAGCGCGCTTCCTTTTGCGATCAGCCAGATGACATTTGTCAACCTTCAGGATGGCTGGGTTCTGGTGGGGCGTGGTGTGGCGGCAGGCTCCGAGGCTGTAGATATTTATCGCACGACGGACGGCGGCCAGACCTGGAATCTGGTGAGCAGCGCCAGCTCCGACAACGCCAGCAACCCGAACGCGCTGCCCTTTGGCGGCAGTAAAACGGGAATGGGCTTTGTGAGCGCTACGACGGGCTGGGTAACTGGCTCTGAGCCTGTGGACAACTTTTTCTATGTGTATAAGACGACAGATGGCGGCGCGACCTGGCAGCATCAAGACTTGCCCCTGCCTGCGGGCATCAGTGGCTCGCAGCCCGCTGTGTTTGCGCCAACGTTTGTGAACGATCAAGACGGCTTTCTACGGGTCAACTTCACGCTACAGACTGGCACCTATCCAACCCTCCATGACCTCTATGTCACACATAACGGCGGGGCAACCTGGCAGAACACCAACCTTCTCCCGGCTACGATCTATGATTTTCTGGATGCGAGCGTGGGCTGGGGCACCGATGGCACCAACTTGTGGATGACGACGGACGGCGCGCAAAGTTGGACGGTGATTCCACAGAGCGAGCCTTTCAACTCCGTCCAAAGCCTGGATTTTGTCTCACCCACGCTGGGTTGGGCGCTTACTGCGCCGTCCATTGGCAGCCTCCCAAACTTGCTGAAGACCACGAACGGCGGCCACACCTGGCAAATCGTGAAGGGGACGCTGCCATAGCCCCCTGCATCCGAGCGCGCCCGCCCAGCATCCCAAGGAAGGGACTGCGCGGGCTGGCGCGTTAATTTGCTCTACGAATAAAGGATCAAGCAAGCATCGCCTAGAATTTCTCCCGCTATGAGGGCACCTCCGTTCCTGGCTGGGTGTGCTACTATGGGTTGGCACACACGAAGGGAGCGGAGCTATGAGCCAGCGCTACGAAGCGTATTTTGCGTCGCTCATCGAGACAGTGCGCAACCCTGCTAGCAGCCGCCGCCGGTGGGCGATTCAGCAATTGGGAGCGCTTGGCGACCAGCGCGCTTTTGAGACACTGCTCCCACTGCTGCAAGGGCGCAATAGCGATGAGCGCTATGAAGCGATGATAGCATTAGGGCGGCTAGGAGATGCGCGGGCGATTGAGCCGCTTCGCCAGAAGCTGAAAGTAGAGGATGCTTTCCGTTGCCAAGGGGCTGCCGTTGCCCTGGGCCTGCTGCGTGATGCGCGTACCTTCGATTTACTGAGCAGGCTCCTTCGTGAGCGAGATGAGAAGCGGCGTGCCGCCGCTGCTGCCGGGTTAGGTGTTCTTGGGGACCAGCGTGCAGAGCGTCTGCTGCTGCAACGGCTGCAAGATCGGGATGCCAATGTGCGCTGGGAGGCCATCCGGTCGCTTCAACACCTGGGCATCAGCCAGGGAATTGAGCCGTTTGTGCCGCTGCTCAAAGATGGCAGTGCAATGATACGTGGGGCGGCGCTCAGTGCCATCGAAAAATATGGTGGCGAGCAGGCCCTCCCATACCTGCTGGATGTTCTCAGAAAAGATTCCTCTGGGGAGGTCCGTTTTCAGGCGGCTTATCTCTTGGGAGAGCGACATGCGGCGCAGGCAGTGTCCGCCCTCATCTGGACCTTACAACATGATACGGGCGCAAATGTGTGGGGTGACCGGGTGAAAGAGGCGGCGGCAGAGGCGCTAGTCGAGATTGGCGATCAGCGCGCCTTTGAGCCGCTGGTGGCCGCGCTCCATGATGGTGATCACTATGTTCGCGGCGGGGTAGCTTGCGCGCTGGGGAAACTTGGGGACCGCCGGGTTTTTGAGTTTCTGCTCCCCCTCTTGAATGACCCAGGGCTTGGCGTGTATGCCTCAACCGTCGAGGGTCTGGGTTACTTGGGCGATCAACGCGCGTTTGAACCCCTGCTGGAAGCGCTGAAGGCGCCAGATCGTTCTGTGCGCTGGGAGGCTCTCCTTGCATTAGGACGGCTTCGTGACCCACGTGCCTTGGAACCTCTGCTTCAGGCCCTGAACGATACGGATATGATCATTCGTGAGGTTGCCGTCGAGGGCTTGGGCTACCTGGGCGATGCGGGCGGCGTTGAGCCACTGCTGGCGCTGTTGCAGAGCGAGGAAGAAAGGTTACGTGTGGCGGCAGCAAGTGCGCTGGGGGAACTGGCCGATACACGAGCGTTCCAGCCCTTGCTGGCTGCTCTGGATGATCGAGAGCCGCGTGTCCGCCAGTATGCTGCTCAGGCGTTGGGGCAGCTTGGGGATGCGCGTGCTCTCCCTACTCTGCGGCTAGCTCAGCAAGAAGACATCCCCCAGGTGCGTCAGGCTGCGACTGAGGCGATTGATCTTCTCACCCAGAAACCGAGCCAGCCATAGTCATCTCTCCAACCTCTTGACAAAGCCAACATTCTCTGCTATAATTTAGGCGAACCTAAAAGTTGATTTTGGTACAGGTGTTTCAAGGGAGAAAAGCAAGAAGGGAGGCTTTGAGCCATGACAAAATCAGAACTGCGGCTCAAGCTCTCACCAACTGAGGCAGTAGAAGATTACCTCAAAACGATCTATCTGCTGCGCGAGGAAGCGCTGGCGCGTGGTGAGGCCGGGCGAGTCTCCACCAACGCGCTGGCCGAGCGGCTGGACGTGGAACCTGGCTCAGTGACGGGCATGCTCAAGAAGTTGAGCGGTGGCAAAGATGCGATGCCGCCGCTGGTGGTTCACGAGCCGTATCGCGGCGTGGAACTGACGCCGGTTGGCGAAAAGCTGGCGCTGGAAATTGTACGCCACCATCGCCTGCTGGAATTGTATCTGACGCGCGTGCTGGGCTTTCGCTGGGATGAAGTGCACGAGCAGGCCGATGAGATGGAGCACGTCATCTCCGAGGAGTTCGAGGAGAAGATTGACTCCCTGCTGGGCAGCCCGATTGAAGACCCGCATGGCGACCCAATCCCCACGCGCGAGGGCGACCTGCCGGAGCAGACGGACCTGGTAAGCCTGGCGCAGTTGGAGCTGGGGCACAGCGGGCGGATTCGGCGCGTGAGCGATCAAGACCCGGAACTGCTGCGGCATCTGGCCGGGCTGCATCTGTTGCCCAATGCCGAGGTAACGGTGCTGGAGCGCGCGCCGTTTGGCGGGCCGGTGCGTTTGCGCGTGCGCCTGTCCTCCAGGGAGCCTGCCGGAGTCACCAGCGGCGAAACGAGCAATGGCGGGAGCCTGCTGGAGCTTGAGCAGAGCATCGGGCCGCAACTGGCGGCCTGCATTTTGGTCAAAAGAGTAAGTTAGCTGATTGTTACAGAGAGGGCACAGGTGGGTGGGGAGTCCGCGCAGGCGGACTTAGTGGACGATGGGCCTCTTAGCCGCGAATTTATTCGCCAGGAGAGCGATAGTATGGCCTTGTGGGTGAGGGCAGTAGATCAAGGAGATGAAGCCCGCGCCATTCCTGTAGGGGACCGGCGGATGCAGGCGGCGGCGCGGGCAAGTTTATTGGGCAAGCGACGCGGCATCTGGCGCGTGGCGCCTTTTTTGGGTCCGGCGTTTATCGCCAGCGTCGCCTATATTGACCCAGGCAATTTTGCGACCAATATCCAGGGCGGCGCGGCGTTTGGCTATCAGTTGCTCTGGGTGATCGTGCTGAGCAACCTGATGGCTGTCTTGCTGCAAACGCTTTCCGCCAAGCTGGGCATTGCCACCGGCATGAATCTGCCGGAGGTCTGCGCCAAGCACCTGCCGCGCAAGGTGGCGCTGGGGCTGTGGGGCTTTGCGGAGGTGGCGGCCATTGCGACGGACCTGGCCGAGTTTTTGGGCGCGGCGCTGGGCTTTAACCTGCTGCTGGGCATTCCGCTGTTCTGGGCAGGCGTGCTGACCGGAGTCGTCACCTTCCTGATTTTAGGCATGGGGCGCTATGGTTTTCGCCCGCTGGAATCCGTGATTATTTTGCTGGTCGCGGTGATCGCGGGAAGCTATGTGATCGAAGTGGTATTGGCCCGCCCGGAGCTTGGGCAGGTGGCCTATCACGCTGTTGTGCCGCAGCTACACGGCGGCAGCGTGCTGCTGGCGGTGGGCATTCTGGGTGCGACGGTGATGCCGCATGTAATTTATCTGCATTCGGCGCTGACCCAGCAGCGCGTGGTGCCAGGGAACGCTCAAGAGGCGCGGCGCGTCTTCCGTTTTGAGCAGATTGACATCTGGATTGCAATGGGGCTGGCGGGCCTGGTCAACGGGGCCATGCTGATGATGGCAGCCGCCGTCTTTTTTGGCAACGGCTATACGGGCGTGGCATCCATTCAGGATGCCTGGCGCACGCTGACGCCGCTGCTGGGTCCGGCGGCGGGCGTGATCTTTGCGCTGGCGCTGCTGGCCTCTGGCCTCTCGTCGTCCACCGTTGGCACGATGGCCGGGCAGGTGATTATGCAGGGCTTTACGGGCTGGCGCATCCCCAACTGGCTGCGGCGGTTTGTGACGATGCTGCCCGCGCTGATTGTGCTGGCGATTGGGCTGGACCCGACCAACACGCTGGTCATCAGCCAGGTGGTGCTGAGCTTTGCGCTGCCGTTTGCGATTATTCCGCTGCTGCTCTTTACGCGCCGCCGCGATATTATGGGCACGCTGGTGAACCACCGCCTGACAACGGCGGCAGGCGCGCTGGTGGCCGCCGTGATCATTGCGCTCAATATCTTGCTGCTGGTCCAGACGTTTGGAGGCGCATAGGCACGCGAGCGCCGCCCGTTTGTAGCCCCGCCGACCCTGGCGGGGCACGCGGGTAGGCGGCTCTAAGCACCCAGGTGCTTGCGTGCAAAGGGCGCCGGACGTTATGGTAAAGCTATTGGATCTCTTACAGATGCAATAGCTTTTTTGTTGTTTTGGGGAGAGATGGCATGATCAAGCAACAACAGCGTGGGAATATCCGCCAGCCTTTGAGCCGACTGTTGGGCTGGACGCGGCGCGAGGTGCGCGTCTGGCCGTTGGCAGTGGGCCTGGCAGTGGTGCTGTTTCCGTTTGATTGGCTGGCCGATGTCTGGCCGCTGTTTCGGCAGGCGTTTGATGTGGTCTTTGTCACGGCCCGCGATCACGCCATCGGGCACACCACCATGTTTTTCCTGCTGGGCTTGCTGGTGCTGCTCTCGCTGCCTCTGCTGAGCCTGCGCCCGCGCTGGTATGTTGGTGGAATCGTGCTGGTTGCGTTTTGCCAGGAGGCGCTGCAAGACCTCTCCAGGCAGCGCCCCCCGAACATCTGGGAGGGGCGCGATATGCTGTTTGATCTGGCGGGCGCGCTGCTGGCTTTTGGGGTGATCTGGCTCTGGCGCGTGGTCAGCCAGCGCTACTTTTCCTGATGCTCTCAGCATAGGTTCGTACCTGGCTATGCTGAGAGCATCGTTTTTTCTTCCGCCAGCAGCACAAAAACGAGTACGCTTGTAGCAGGAAATAATCTGCCTTTGGAAAGATAAAGGGAGTTTGCTATGCGCGTACTCATTATCGGCGGGACGGGTTTCATTGGCCCGGCAGTGGTGGCTCAGCTCGTTGCATCTGGGCACGACGTAACCCTCTTCCATCGCGGCAAGACGCAGGCTGACCTGCCGGAAGGCGTGCAGCATATCACAGGCGACAGGCGGCGCCTGCGCGATTTTTCCAGACAGTTTCAGCAGCTTGCGCCCGAAGTCGTGCTGGATATGTTCCCCTTTACCGGCTCTGATGCGCAAGAAGTGCTGGGCATGTTCAAGGGCAGAGCGCGGCGGGTCGTGGCGATCAGCAGCCAGGATGTCTATCGCGCGTATGGACGGCTGATCGGCACTGAGCCTGGGGAGCCTGATCCATTGCCGCTTAGCGAAGATGCGCCTTTGCGCGAACGGCTCTATCCCTATCGCGGCGAGCAGCCCAGGCCAGAAGACGACCCGCAGCGCTGGATGGACGATTACGACAAAATCCCCGCAGAACAAATCTTCCTGGGCGACCCCGCCTTGCCTGGCACCATCCTGCGGTTGCCGATGGTTTACGGCCCCAGGGACGACCAGCACCGCTTTTTTGCCACGCTGAAACGGATGGACGACGGGCGGCCAGCGAACTTGCTGGAGGAGGGCATAGCCCGCTGGCGCTGGACACGCGGCTATGTGGAAAACGTGGCGGCGGCAATTGCCCTGGCGGTGACGAATGAGCGCGCCGCAGGCCGCATCTACAACGTGGGCGAGCCAGATACCCTGACGATGGCGGAATGGGTGCGAACCATTGGGGAGCTTGTTGGCTGGAACGGGCAGGTGATTGTCCTGCCGAAAGGGGATATGCCCGCCCATCTGGTGAATAAGCTGAATACACAGCAACAGTTGATCACAGACACGAGCCGCATCCGTCAGGAGCTTAGCTACACCGAGCTAATCACGCGGGTCGAAGCCCTCCGGCGCACCATTGCCTGGGAGCGGGCCAATCCGCCAGAACCGTTAGACGCGGCGCAGTACGATTATGCCGCCGAAGATGCCGCGCTGCGCCGAAGAGATTAACGAGTGGGCGACATCTTTTCCAGCCGCTCAAGGGTGCTTTGCAGCCAGGCGCGGTCAGCCCGCAAATGCACCAACACATGCTCCAGGGCCAGGTCCACGCCCAGGCCATGTTCATGTCTGGGTGCCTGTTCATGGACGGTTATCAGTCGCTCCAGGTCTTGGAGCCGCTGGGAAAGCAGGGCAAGCGCTTCTGAAGCGGGAAGATCGTCCAGAAACATCAGCCCAACGTTCCCGGCAAAGCGCATGTGGTCGCTCTGGGCCAGGTTCTCGCGCAGCAACCGCTGATACAGCGCTTCACCGGCTGGCGTGATGCTGTAGACTTTGCGCGGCGGGCGCTTCCCTTCCTGCTCGCCGCGTACCTCCACATAGCCCGCTTTGCTCAGCCGCTCCAGCACGGCGTAGGCGGTGGGCTTTTTCATCTCCGTCAGATGGCTCAGGTTGCGCTCAATAAAATCGTTGAGCTGGTAGGTGTGCTGGCTCTGCACCTTGAGCAGCCCTAGCAGCAAGAGTTCCTGCTCATCCATCAAGTTCCCCCTCCTGGTTGCTCCCCTTACTCATCCTTATTTAATCACCCTTGACTATTGCTCTGCAAGAGTGCTATGCTCTCATCAGCAGTGAATAGTCAACCATGACTATTAGGCTGCGAAAAATCTTTGCTGGCACGGCCAGCAAAGCATAGCTGATGTTGGAGAGTCTGGCAATGGACCGCAAACCACAGTCGGCGCTGCTGTTAATGGCGCTGACGGTTTTTATTGACTTTGCAGGATTTGGCTTGATTGTGCCCTTGCTGCCCTTCTGGGCCGAGCGGCTGGGCGCCAACGCGGTTGGCGTGGGCCTGGTGCTGACGAGCTACGCGCTGGCGCAGTTGCTCTTTACGCCGCTGCTGGGGTCGCTCTCGGACCGCTACGGGCGACGGCCCATCATTTTCGCGTCGCTGCTCATTGAAGCCGCCACCTTTGCGCTGACCGCGCTGGCCGGTTCGCTGCCCATGCTGCTGCTGGCGCGTTTTATCGGCGGGCTGGGCGCCTCCAATGTTGGCTCGGCGCAGGCGGTGGTCGCGGATGTCCTGCCGCCAGAGAAACGCGCGCGCGGCATGGGGCTGATTGGCGCAGCCATTGGCCTGGGCTTTGTTGTTGGCCCGGCGATTGGCGGCGCGTTGGCTCCGTTGGGGGCCACGCTGCCGTTCTGGGTAGCAATGGGCGTGGCGCTGGTCAACGCGCTGCTGGTGTTGCTCCTGCTGCCGGAGACGCGCCGATCATCCATTCCTGCCGAAGCGCCGGCCACAGGTCGGAAATCGTCGCTGCTCTTTGCGGGCTGGCAGCGCGCGCTGCGCTCCCCGGTGGTGGCGCGGCTGGTGGCGATCAACCTGCTCTTTACGATGGCCTTTACCGCGATGGAAACAGTCTTTCCGTTGTTCTCTCAGCATGCTTATGGCTGGCAGGCGGAACAGAACGGGTATATTTTCACCTATGTGGGCGTGATCATCGTCATCATGCAGGGCGGGCTGATTGGGCCGCTGGTGAAGCGTTGGGGCGAGCGCCCGCTGTTGATTGCCGGGCTGGTGCTGCTGGCGGCGGGCCTGCTGCTCTTGCCATTTGGGGCGCAACTGGCGGCGCTGCTGGCGGCGCTGGGGCTGTTGAGCGCAGGGAATGGCGCCGTCTCGCCAACCAGTTCAGCGCTGCTTTCGCTGGCGAGTCCGGCGGAGGCGCAGGGCGAAACGCTGGGAGTGTCGCAGGGGATAGCCGGGCTGGGGCGCATCGTTGGCCCGCTGGCGGCTGGCAGCATCTACGCGCTGGGTGGCCCCGGAGCGCCCTTCGTTGCTGGTGGTATACTGGTGCTGGTTGCCGCGCTCGTGGCGCTGCCAGCGCTGCCAGGCGTGCATCGGGCTGCTGAGCGGACCTTGGAGCCTGAGCAGGCTGAGACGGCTGGAGAACTCATCACGCGCTAACCTGCGCAAATGAAACTACTGCACTTTTTCAGGAGTTAGAGATAGCTTGCATTTTTCTATACAAATATGATAAGATGTATGTATGGAAGGCGAACGGTTATACGCACCCCGCGAGTTTGCTCGCTTGATTGGGCGCTCGGTGGCAACCTTACAGCGCTGGGATCGGCTGGGTATCCTTCATGCTTACCGCTCCCCGACTAACCGGCGCTACTACACCCATACCCAGTACCTTCACTATCGCAGCCGAGAGCAGCAGGAAGGAGGGCAGCCAGATGCTGCTCGCCCGGAAAATCCAGCTCAGCCTCAGTGACGAAGACGCCGCCACCCTGGAGTTCATGCAGGGCAAATGCCAGGGCCTCTACAATTGGTTGGTCATGCGTCTGCGGGACGGGGAACGCTGGCACTTCAAATAGGAGAAAGCCGCGCTGAAAGAGAGTCGCGCCTATGACCCGGACCTCAACGCCGTCTATGGCAAGCTGCTGGCCGAGGTCTATTTCCGCTTAGACGCCGCCATGCAGGGCTTCTTTCGGCGGCTTGAAGCCGGAGAGAAGCCGGGCTTTCCCCGCGTGCGACCCCGCCATCAGTTCTTCACCCTCTGCTATCCTGCCCTCTACATCCAGTTAGAGGGCAAAACCGTTCTCTTGCCTACTGGAGGTGGACAGAATGGACGGCCTAAACGCTTCCCGACCATTCGTGCCATGCTCGCGGAAGTGCCGCCTTGCGGCTTTCGGGAAGTCGCCATTTCCAGAGATACACGCGGGCAGTATCATGCCTCCTTTGTCTATGAAGCACCCGAAGCCGAGACACAAACGGGCAGGGCGGTGGCCTTCGATTTAGGCAGTGACACTCTCAACCCCCTAAAGGGGGTAAGCTTCTGAGGGCGTATACGTTCGGTTGGCCTGCCTCGTGATGAGGCCCTGAACCTGTCAGGTGGTTGCCCTTGGTACGCCCCCAGACAACACTCGTGCAAGCGGAACTACGTCCTCCGAGTGGCCCGTGTCCGGGCGCCTACAACGGGCTGGCTGCACTGCCCTGCGCTCGCAGGGGAATCCACCTGGCGCGGTTGTTCACTCCGTGCCAAGACCCTCACGGGACCAGCCCGTTGATACGTGACCTGAGCGGGGAAAGGTATCTTGTTTCCAAACGCTAAGGGGTGCATGTTGACGCTGCCGACCACATCCCGATGCCCCACAAAGGCACAGTGGGGATTCCGGCAGCGCCACACGCGCCCCTTGACTTTTTGTTTCCAGCCGCATGCAGGACACTGGCTTGACGTACCCCGCTCCGAACCAGTGAAGCTCATGATGCCAGCTAACTTGGCTTTGTACGAAAGATAGGCAATATCTTGCCCATACTCCCACTGGGCCATCCGTTGGTTGTGGTGGCGCCCATTGTTCTTGTTCCGCACGCCATGCGGATTGCCGATGAAGAGGGTGCCAACGTTTTGCTGTTGGCAAAAAGTGATGACCTTGTGCGTACCCTGGTGTCGCAGGTTGCGTATCTGGCGCCGTTTGCGGGCGCTCATCTGCCGACGGGCGCGTTGCTGTTTGCGCCAGCGCCGTGACCCCTTGTGGCAGCGTTTGCATTTGCGCGTCAGTTGTCCAAGGGCCATGTTGTGCCGTCGCTTGAGGGAACGGATGCCTCTACCAGAAACCACCAGGGCCTTGCCTGTCGAGGTGGTGACTGCCGCCTGGTGAATCTCGCCCAAGTCTACCGTTGCCTGGACGGTGCCAGGGGCTTCTGCTGCTTGTACGGCTGGCACAGACACGTGCAACTCATAGCCGTCTTTCCAGACCAGTTTGCAGCCGCCAATTTGCTCTGGCAAATCCAATTTGAAGACCAATGAACGGCGCCCACGTCCCATCGGGAGAACAATGCGGCCCTGCTCCACACTCACGGCCTGAGCAGGCCACAGCAGGGGAGAGTAGCGCTTGTCTTTCCAAGGGTAGCGAATCTTACGGTTCGTTTTGCGGAGTTCTTTGGTCGTTTCGATGTTGGCAAGGAAGGCATGGCAAATCATTTGCACGCTCTGGCTGTGCAGGGCAAAGTGGTCTTTGGTGGCTTTCTGGAGATCATCTCGCTTGGGCCAACGAGTATGCTGCTGTCGCGCAGCCAGATGCAGATCACGGCACACATTCCAGACCCGCGCCGCTTCCAGGCGTGCTTCTCGTAAGCGCATGGCGTAGCCTCTGCGCAGACGCGGCAAAGGATAGATATGCACCGTTTCCATTGGCCTTGCCCTTCTTTCGGTGTCTCTGGTACAATTATAGCCGAGATCGGAGGAGGTATGCAAGAGGGTAAAACAAGGTGGACACACTACAATATCGCCTATCATCTGGTCTGGATTCCCAAGTATCGCCGTAAGATTCTTACCACTGAGGTAGAGAAGGCGACTAAAGAACTGATTGCGGAATGCTGCGAGCGGCACGGATTGACGCTGCTGGCCCTGGAAACCGACCCGGACCATGTGCATGTGTTTGTCTCAGCACCTCCACGCTTTTCGCCCGCCGAGATTGCTAATTTGCTGAAGGGCTACAGTTCTCGCTACTTGCGCGAGCGCTTCCCTCATCTCAAGCGCGTCTGTGGGAAAGAGCATCTGTGGACACAAGCGTATTACGTCGGCACTGCTGGGGCAGTGTCAGCAGAAGTCATCCGGCGCTACATTACGGAGTGCCAGGGAAAATAAATCCTGCCTGCGGGCAGCGGCCCTCTCATCCCTATCCCGTGAACGGGAGGGGAATTCTCGCGCCGTTCTTTAAAACGTTGGCTGTTGGAGTGAACGAGCAGGGGCGGGTCTATCAGATTGGAGGGATGAAAGGTACCCGCTGGTACAATAAGCAATTAGACAAACTGGACGCAAAACGGCGAAGTGCCAGAAGAAGTCCAGGCGCTACATTCGCCTGTCTCAGGTGCGTGCCCGTATCTCAGAAAAGAAGCGCAACAAGCGAAGAGACGGTCTGCACAAAGCAAGCCACCTGATAGCGCACCGACTGGTTGAAAGCACTGTGGTGATAGGTGACCTGTCCCAGCGGCAGATGGTCATGAAAGCGCACGAAGAGCATCTGAAGGAAAAGCACCGAGTGGTCTACAATGATTGGGGGCTGTATGAGTTTGTGCAGATGCTCATGTACAAGTGTTTACTCGCTGGGAAGACCTTAGTATTGGAAGACGAACACGATACGAGTAAGCGCTGTAGCTGTTGTGGGCATCGGCAAGAGATGCCGCTCTACAAGCGGGTCTATCGCTGTTCCAATCCAGGTTGCCTGCTGGTGCTGGACCGAGATGAGAACTCGGCCAGGAATATTCTCCAGCGGTATCTTGCCCGGCTGGGGCCACACATTCAGCTTAGCTGGATGCGGTGTGCGGCGGGCGATCAGTGTGGAGGAGCGGCCAGGGAGACCGCCCACACTGCTCAACCGCAGCAATGATAACGTGTGACTACGTTATGAAAGGCAGTTATGTGATGGCTGTTCGTATTACGCTGATGGTTATGCGGCTGGTGGTGTTGTGCGTGCTGGTGCTGGGACTGACGTTCTGGATACACCCGGCGGCTGAAAACGAAACCACCCTCTCAATTCACCGGACGCTGGGTATTTTGACGGTGCTGCTGCTCTGGGTGCTGGGGTTCTTTGTCCTGCGGATAAAAGGCGGTGTCGTTCTGGGCGTCTCAGCGTTTGTATTGGGGCTGCTCATCACCTACGTGGGCCTGAACCAGACAACCTGGTTGGTTGGGGCGTCGCATTGGGTGGTCCAGACGGTGCATCTGCTCCTGGGCATCTCCGCAATGGGCTTTGGCGAGATGCTTGCCGCGCGTTACCGGCGGGCGACCAAAGCGGCGCAGCCCGTCACACAGCAGGCCGGATAGCTGCCCGCGCCGCACAGCAAGCAGAAGCATCGGCACCTTTCACCTGGGTAGAAATAGAGGCAATAAAACTTGTTCGCTTAAATAGAAATCAGTGTTGGCTCAGCGGCGCCGGTTGCTCACGCTCGGCAAGTGACGCGACCTCAGAAGGCGCTCTGGCAGAGAAGCTCTGATAGGGCCGCTTATCTGCATCCCACCAGGGTTCAATGGCAACCAGGTCTTCGGCAGCGCTGCTGATCGTTGGCGTCTGGACGGGCAGCGCCAATTCCTGGTCTACATTGAGGATTTGCGCAACCAGGCTCTGCGTGGCGTGAAAGCCGAGCGACCATTTCCCTGGTAAGAGCGACCACAGCCCCTTGATGCCGTCCAGGTTGGCGTGATTCAGACAGACAAACGTTGGCTTGGTGGACCGGGCCGTATTGCCCACCGCGACTTCGGTTTTGCTGCACACATAGGCCCGGCTGGTATCCACAGACAACACATCATCTTGCAAATAGTGCCTGACCTGTTTGGCGACCTCCATGATCTGGGTAACAGCCACCGGCCATTTGCCATTGCGTTTAATGCTGGGCTGTTCGCCATTGAAGAGTGAAACCAGGACCGGGCTGC
Source organism: Ktedonobacterales bacterium (assembly GCA_036557885.1). Classification (GTDB taxonomy): domain Bacteria; phylum Chloroflexota; class Ktedonobacteria; order Ktedonobacterales; family DATBGS01; genus DATBGS01. The sequence continues at coordinate 16,671 of DATBGS010000131.1, read as the reverse complement.
CGTAGGTGGGGGCGATGGTCGGGCCGCCGTTTTCCAGGCAGAGCAGGGCGCGGTTGAGCCGGGTATTGTCAAACGCCACCATCAGCCCCAGGCGCGGACGCAGTTGGTCCCAGGCCCGCGACTCGATCTGCTTGAGAAAGGGAATCAGCCCCAGGCCAGCACAGAGAATGATCTGGCGGGCGCTGACTGTTTCGCGCAGCCCAACTCTGAGGGCTGTTGCCACCCCTTGCCGCACAAGCACTCCGTGAACAGAAGTCATGGGGAAGATCTCCACGCCTGCGTTCAGGCACGCCTGCACCAGTTCCACAAGAATGCGGCGCGGGGAGATAATATAATCGGGCAAGGCAGCACAGGAGAGCTTGCGCATATGCGCCGGGCGCAGGATGCCCGCCCAGGTGCTCGTGTCTACCTCGGTGAACGGTATCCCCTGGAGGCTCCATAACTGCTTGAACAGGTCGAGGCGAGGCGACGTGGCAAAATACCAGGTTGGTTCTAAGGGGACAATCGCATTGGGGAAGGTTTGGCGAAAGAGCTTGTTGGCCTGGCTGCACAGAAGCGCGACATCGGGATGCCACTCGGAGTAGAGGGCACCAGAATGTATCATTCCGTGATTGCTGGTGGAGGCTTCACTGCCAAGTTCCCCTTTGTCAAAGAGACTGATGCGAAATCCACAGTTCGCCAGGCGGAGCGCCGTCATCAGACCACTGATGCCCCCACCGACGATTGCATAATCATAGTCAGGCATTGCTTGTATGATCTCCAAGTCGGGACAGAATGGGTGTGCTTGTAGAGAGAAGTTCGGAAACCCCTATATGCGCATTGGTGGAGGTTTTTTAGCAGAGAACATGCCAGGACGCAAGAGATTGGATGTCCGGTTACTTTGCTGTGAAGCCAGGATAGGAGCGGCGCGAAGGAATGAGTCGGCTTTTCACGGTGATGGTGATCACACAACAGGTGCGCGGGCCGCTCGCTGCTGGCTTGCTTCTAGCCTCTGGTGCCTATGGCGCCTGCCGCAGCGTGGCTGTGTAGGCCAGGCGCATGTGCTCAAAGGCTTGTTTGTAGGCTCCCTGCGCCGCAAGAAATACACCATAGCGCTCATACGCATCCCCAAGAAAGATGCGGTCCTGGGTCAGGGCCAGGATGCGAATGGCTTCCCTGAGCGCGTGATCGGCGTCTGCCCGGTTGTGCTGCTCCTGGTATGCTGAGGCGAGGATGAGATGCAGTTGGCCTGCGGTGCGGCGATCATCTCTGCCCTGCGCAATCTGTATGGCCTGGTTGAGCATGGCAGTGGCCTGCGCGTGCTCCTGCATAGCAATATGCAGGTAGGCTCTGTTTCCCAGGGCGTTTGCCAGCGAGAAATCGTCGCCCAGGCTCCTGGCAAGCGCGATGCTTAGCTCCAGTTGATGCTCAGCTTCCGGGTAGTCTTCCAGTTCCGTGAGCAGCTCTCCAAAAAGTGAGCGCAGCGAGGCCACTAGCTGCTTGCTCTCGCGCCGCTCAAAAACCAGCAGCGCTTCTTGGAAGGCGTCTCTGGCGCTGATAAGGTCTTTACTCTTCCGGTAGGCTACCCCCAGCCCCCAGTAGGCCAGCCCAAGCTGGCGCCAGGCCGTGAGGTTTTCCGCGTCTTTGATGGCTGCCTGATAGCAGCCAATGGCCTCTGCATACCACCCCAGCGCGAGGGCTGCGTTTCCCAGCCCTTTGTGGATGCTCAGTTTTAGGGCAGGATCGCTGATGATGCCCTGCTCCAGCGCCAATTTACACTGGCGCTGAATGATCAGCGCCTCTTCAGTTCGCTCCTGCGAACAGTAGGTGACACCGAGGGAGCAGCGCAGCCGTTCCCGCATTTGTGCCAGAGGCTTTTGCTGATCTTGCGGTACCTGGCTATGCGCGTCTTCTGCCAGGTCCAGACCCAGCCCTAAAATGCGCTCGCTTTCTTTTGAGCGCCCGGTCACGTTCAAGGCCAAGCCCGCCAGCCAGTACCAGGTGAGCCGGGTAAAGAGTGGCAGATCGTTGGCTGGCTCGTCTGTGCCAAGTCGGTCTGCGGCTTCCTGAAATCTGTCCTGGTGAAGGAATGCTTCTGCCTGGCGCAGTGCTTCGTCGGCTGCTGTGTCGCGCGCCGGGTGCTCGTCCTGAGAAAATAGAGACAATGCTCTGTCCCCTTTCCAACCTGCACGTCCTGCCCATTGTTCACATCATGGAGGATGAGAAGCCTGGCTTTTCAACCAGGCGAGGAGGTAGTTTTTCTTGCTCAGCTATTATGCTGTTGCCACGCGAAAAAAGAAACGGGCAGTAGGAAAAAAGGTTCATGCCCCGCGCTTCAGTTGGCCCGCTTCGCCAGCAGCACCTTGTAGCGCGTGTTCTCGCGGAGGCTGGCGACGGCGCCAAAGGCTTCCTGCATCGCTGGTTCGTAGCGCAGAAAACGATTGGCAACCAGATACAGGCGGCCACGCGGGGCCAGCACATCGCGGGCCTCGCGGATGAAGCGCAGCGCGGTGGCGTTGGTCTGGGCGTGGCCCTGATGAAAGGGCGGATTGCACAGCACCAGATCAAAGCGCTGCTCCCGCACAGCGGCCACGCCATCGCTGGCGAGCACCTGAAGCCCTGCCAGGCCGTTGCGTCGGCAGTTTCCCTGGGCGGTGGCAAGCGCGGCGGCGCTGGCATCCACCAGCGTGATCTGGCTGGAAGGCGAGAGCCGCGCCGCCAGCATGCCCAGGATGCCCGCGCCACAGCCCAGGTCCAGCACGCGCTGCGCCTGGCCGACCTCGATTACCTCGGCCAGCAGCGCGGTGGCCGGGTCCAGCCCGCCGCCCGCAAACACGCCAGGGCGCAGGGTGAGTGTAAACGGCTGGCCGCGCAGGGTGATGGATTGTTTGCCAGTTAACGGCTCATCCAGCAGGGGGGGCGTAGCGCCAGCGACCCCGCTGGCAGGGGGGTGGGGAATCCGCAGCAGCCGATGCCCTTTCTTGTAGGCCATCACGTTCACCTGGCCCCAGGCGGCGCGCAGGCGTTTTTCCAGCGCTTGAATGCCACCGTCATTGGGGCCAGCGACGGAGAGCGCGCCCTCTGGCGCGAGCAGATTAGCCGCCTGCCAGAGCAGGCGCAGCAGAGCAGCGCGGTTCGGGTAGTGGTCAGTATCCACTGCGCAGAGATCAAATCGCTGCCCGGCCAGCGCGGAAAGCTCGGCAGCGTGCAGCGCGTGCCATCCCTGGAGGCGTTGCTGCTCCGCCAGGGATTGCGCCGTCTGGACTTCGGGGAGCATATCCCAGATAGCCCAGGTTTCCAGGTGCGCGGCCCACGCGACAGCAAGCTCTGGCGCGATGCCCAGCGTGAGCAGGCGCTGACCAGGGGCAAGCTCCAGGTATCTTTGGAACAGTTGGGTAGTGACGGACTCCATTACTCTTCGGCTGCTGGCGGGGCTGCTGCCTTTTGCTGCCAGAGCAGCCGGTAGCGCCAGGTGATGGTGTGCTGCTGGTGTTCCAGCAGATGCGCGATGGCCCGCTGCCCAAAGATAAAGCCGTAGGTGGCAATTGCGTTTTCTACGCTGCCGTAGTCGGAAATGCTCTCGATCTCGGTAAACTGAAAGCCGAAGTCCTCGACCAGTTGCGCGTCCCAATCGCTGTTGTTGGGCAGTTTGGCCGGGTCGTCAAAGATGATCTGGGCCAATTCGCCGCCATAGGCGCCCTCTGGCACAGTGGCGACCACAAAGACACCCCCTGGCTTCAGCACGCGCATCGCCTCTTCCACCATGCGCTTGCGCAGCCCCAGGCGCATGATCGGGTCGGGGTCCCAGGGCGCGACGGTCACGGCCAGCACGACATCCAGCACCTCATCGTTGATAGGCAGGTCGTTGGGCAGGCCGTGAAAAGGCAGAATGTTCGTGTAGCCTTTTTCTTCGATGACTTGCTGGTCAAATTCCAGCAAGTTTGGGTCGGCTTCCAGCCCCAGGATTTTGTAGGCTTCGCCCGCAAAGCCAAAGGCGTACTGGCCCGTGCCCGCGCCCATATCCAGCACTACTTTGTCTTGAAACGACCCCACAATCTGGCGAATGGTGGTATCCAACGCGCCATCGTTGGGGGTGTTGGCAAAGCGTTCGTAAATATCTGGGTAGTCGGCGGCCAGCTTCTCCCAATCGTTTTCTATGCTGGGATAGGTCGTTGCGGCTGGCGTCTCTTCTTGTTTGGTGGCATCTTGCTCGTCAATCGGCATAAAAATATCGTGCTCCTCCCGCGTCCGCTCCTCGAAAATACAGGCGCGTCCCGTTGCCGGGGACAAACGCCTTTCTAATGTACCATAACGTTCCACCTTCTCCTAGTCCCACAAGCGGGCTATTGTAACTGTTACAGTCCGTGATGTGGTTGTGGAATGGTGGGAGTGGCGGTTGAGAGATGAGCGCAGTGCTGCGGCGCGGGACTGGCATCAAGGGACACGCGCGGGCAAGCTGCCCGCGCCACGCGATACGCGCCCGCTGCCTGTAGCGCGGGCTGCCAGCCCGCAAGGGTGGGGAAGGGTGCGGCGCGTGGTGCAGGGCTGGTGTCAAGGGACACGCGTGGGCAAGCTGCCCACGCCACCAGAGCCGACCTCATCCTCAGGGGCGCTGTTGGAGAGCAGGCGCAGTGCCTCTTTATCCCCCAGAGCGCCGCTCATGTGCTTTTCCAGGACGGCAAGCTGCTCAAGCGCGGTATCCTGGCGGTTGAGCAGCTCGCTGGGCAGCAGATGCTCTATGACCTGCTGATGCAGATCAACAAGACGGCTAAGCGCCACGCGCCCTTTGGGAGTCAAGATCAGCGTTTTGACGCGCCGGTCTTGCCGGTGGGCGCTGCGCTGCACCAGCCCGGCCTCTTCCATGCGGTCCACCAGATGGGTGATGGTGCTTTTATCGCTCCAGATGGCCCGGCTGAGGGCAGTCATGGAGGTGCCCTGGGGCGAGCGCCCGATGTGCCAGAGCGCCCAGAACATATTGCGCTCAATCCCCTCAGCACCAAACAGCCGATCTTCGCCCTCCATCAGGTGCATATAGAGGCTGATCAGCAGATGATAAAACTGCGTGCTCTCTTTCTGTGAATGATCTGGGACACTCGGTTTTTGCATCAAGCAAGCTCCAGAGAAAATGGCTGCGGCGCCGTTACCTCTTGCTCCGGCCAGACATAGGTGGCTTCCCGGCGGTTTGCCAGCGACGGTATCTGATGGCGCACATCGGCAATGCGCTCAGTGCTGATCTCTGCAAGGACAGCGCCAGGGTGGTCGGGCGCCTGCGCAATGACAGTGCCCCAAGGGTCCACGATCATGCTGCGGCCATAGGCGGTCCGCTGGGGCGGATGCGTGCCCACCTGATCTGGCGCGACCATATACAGGCCATTTTCGATGGCGCGGGCGCGAATGAGCACCTCCCAATGGTCGCGTCCAGTCTGCATGGTGAAGGCCGCGCCCATCAAGATCACCTGCGCGCCACGCAGCGCCAGGATGCGGAAGAGTTCGGGGAAGCGCAGATCATAGCAGGTGGCGAGGCCAATCGTAAGTCCGGCGGCCTGGAAGGTGACGATCTGGCCGCCCGGCTGGATGCTCCCCGACTCCAGATAGGGGGCGCTGCTGCCATGCGGCGCGGCATCAAACAGGTGGATTTTGCGATATTTGGCGACCAGGCGGCCATCCTGGTCAAGCACAGCGGCGGTGTTATACGGGCGCGGGTCGCGCTGGGGGTCGTCCGGGGCTTCCAGCATGCTGCCGCAGTGCAGCGTGATGTGGTGCCGCCGCGCCAGTTCAGAGAGGCGATTGATGATGGGGCCGGGGATGGATTCGGCGTTGGCTCGCTCGCCGTCTGGCCGGCCTAGATACGTCCACAGTTCCGGCAGGGCAACAATCTGCGCCCCACTCTCGGCGGCGCGGGTGATCAATTCTTCGGCCTGGGCAAGATTGGCGGCTTTGTCTTCGCCAGAGTTCATCTGAATGGCGGCAACGCGCAGTTGCATGCGAACCCTCCTTTGGTGGGGTGAGAATAGACCATGCTGACAAGAAATAGCATCCCTGTTTAGCCAACAAATGGCATCAGCGCACTATGCCTCTATTATATCTGCTGGGAGCACAAATACTCTACGATAGGGTTGCTTGTAGCCCCGCCGACCCTGGCGGGCTAGCCCAGCATGACCGATGGGGCTGCTTGTAGCCCCGCCGCGTCTTTCGCGGGCGCTCACCGGCAGGGTCGCCGGTGCTACAAGCAAGATAAGCACCGCTTGCCAGGAGTTTTGTTAGGCGCTCTTAGTACGTCTTGTGCAATATCCTGTTATGTGGGTGTGGGAGTGGGGATGCCCCAGTACGCCTGGCTGGTATCAGGAGGCGAGGTGAAGCAAAGACTTCGAGCATTGCTCAATCCCAAAGTGATTGTGCCCACCGTGCTCAGCGCGGGCTTTCTGGCCTTTATTGTGGCCTTTGGGGATGCTGGCAAGGTATCACGGGAGATTGCCACCGCCGCGCCCATAGCGGTGCTGCCGGTCTTTTTCTTGACCGTGCTGTACTTGCTGGCAAAAGGCGTGCAGTGGCATGTGTATCTGCGGCGGCTGGAGATCAAACCGGCCAGCAAAGAATTTCTGGTGCCCTACGCGGGGGGCGAGTTCAGCAACAGCCTGCCGCTTGGGGTCTATCTGGAAAATTACCTGCTGAAGGGGGCGCTGGGAGAGGGCTTTGGCAAATCGGCGGCGGCCACAACCTGGATGCTCATCACGGAAATCTTGATCTGCCTGCTGGCGCTGATGGTGATTGGCGTCCCCGACTGGCCCTGGGTGCGCCCGCTGGCGATAGGCATCTTCCTGGGGATGCTGGCGGTGGGCATCGTGTTGTTCAAGACCAGGCTGGTGCACGAGCGGCTGGAGCGCTGGCAGCCGAAGCGCAAGGGGCTGAGGTCAGCGCGCGAGGGCTTCAAGGACTTTCTGGAAGGCAGCAGCCAACTGCTTTCCTGGCATACTTTTGTGTATGGGCTGCCGCTGACGACGATCTATCTGGGCGCCTATGCCACGTCGCTGTATGTCATCGGCGCCGCTTTGCAGGCTTCCACCTGGGGCTGGGAAAAGGCCACAGCCGCCTATGCGTTTTCGTTGGTGGTGGTGCTGTTGGTGCCCGTTCTCCCGCATCTGGGAACCGTCGAGGCGTCCGGGTTGGGCGTCATGCTTCAGTATGGCCTGCTGCGCAACCAGGCTGTTGGCAGCTTCCTTACGCTGCGCCTGCTTACTACTGGTACTATTTTCCTGGTATGTGGGTCGGTGCTGCTGGTGCTCCATCGGCAGGTGGGGCAGATCTTCCGGCGGCTGTCGCGCGGCAAAAAACCACGCGGCCAGCCCGGAGCAGAGCCGGAGCCTGAGTAGCCCAGTCCGCGAAGGCGGACTCGCCGCCGTGCCCTTCTGCCTTAGGGTGCCCTTCTGCCTTAGGGTGGCCCGCAGGCCCATAGCCGCAGCTTGCCCCCTCTGGGGGAATTTATTCGCCAGGCACCCAGGCAGCGAAGCGAAAAACGGCGGTATACTACGAACACGTACCGATGTTTGGCACTAGAAGGACGACGGCATTTATGCTTGCAACGATAAAGCGGGTGGTGATGATGCTCTTACGGGTGGGGGCAAGCGCCGGGCTGATCTTTCTGGTGTTTCATCTGGGGCATTTTGGCCTGAATCATATCGTCAGCACACTCGGACAGGTGGCCGGCTGGCCGCTGGCAGCGGCGGCTGGCTGTTCTTTTGTGGCGATTCTGGCGGCATCTTACAAGTGGCGCGAGCTGCTGGGCGAGCAGGGTATTCGCATCGGCGTGCTGCGCGTCTTGCGCCTGACGTACATCGCGCTGTTTTACAATCTGGTGCTGCCTGGGCAGGAAAGCGGGAATGCCGTCAAAGCGGTCCTGCTGGGCCGGGCGTCGCACAAGGCCGAGAAGGTCTGGGCGTCGGTGCTGGTGGATCAGGTGATTTTGTTCCTGGCGACGTCGCTGATTACGCTGGTGGGCCTGATCTTGACGCCCACGCTTCCGGGTTGGCCGGTCTGGATGGCGCTGACGCTGGTTGCCCTGGTGGGGTCGCTGGGCATTCATGTCCTGTTCCTCAGCAAACGTCTTTCGGGCTGGCTTGATCGCTATTTGCGGCCCATCAGCCGCGTGCTGCGTCTGCCCTGGAAGCGTCGGCTGGCGCCATCGCCGGATGCAGCGCCCTGCGCGCCGCTGCCTGGGGAGTGGCTGGAGCCGCTCTGGAATGGACTTCGCTCCTATCAAACGACCTGGCACCGGCTGGGGCGCGTGCTGCTGCTGAGCCTGGTCTATCAACTGGCGTTGATCGGGGTTGCGTACCAGTTTTGTCTGGGGCTGGGGATTCATGTCTCCTATCTGAATCTGGCCTGGGTGATGACGCTGGTGTGTATGGCGCAGGCGCTGCCCATCTCGTTTGCGGGCGTGGGCACCCGCGATAGCGCGCTGGTCTATTTCCTGGGACTCCTGGGCATTGCCAGCGGCCTCTCGCTGGAACTGTCGCTGAGTCTGCTGGCACTGAACGTATTGATGGGCTTGCCCGGCGCGGTAATTCAGTTGATCCCAGACCGCTACCTCGCGCGCCAGGAGGCCGCCACTGCGACAGCGGTGACGCGCTGGGCGGGGAGCATTCCCATCAAGGTCCACGTAGATCAGCCACTCAATTTGCCACGACCCGTCTGGCCGGGCGGCGCGCTCCAGCCCGCCTTCGCGCCGCAGCCGGTGCGCCGCCCCCAGGATTAGAGTACCACCGCCTAGACGGTGCCCAGGTCTATCTGCCCGGCAGGTGTGCCATCTGAATTGAAGAAGGCCATGCCATAGTCGGCTGGCTCTGGCGGAACCACCCAGGTATCATAGCCCACATCCTTACTCTCGCCTCCAGCGACCCCCGCATCTATCAGTGAACCATAGATGACCGTTGCCTTGGCGCGATCTCCGTTAGGGAAGACGAGCACGTAGTTCCCACTCCCAACGTTTGCCGCCAGCGCTTCGTTACTCTCCACATGCAGGTACATCCGCAGCAAACGCATGTCCTTGGGTGCCTGAAAGCCAGGGTTCCAGGTGACCACCTCTATCTGTGTCACCGTCAGCTTGAGCCGCCCAATATCAATCATGACGCTCTTGTTGATCGGATACGTCACCGGCTGCCATTGGTTCGGGTCATACGTGCCCGTCAGCGGGACCGACACGGGCAATTCCATGCTGTTGCCAATCTGAATCACAAAATCGCCGATCTTGCTGCCGCTGGGCACCTTAAAAAAGAGGGCGCCGCTCGCCGTCGTGCCAGGGTTCCAGAAGGCGCCCACGGACGCGGGAGAGGAAGAGTACAGGGAGGAGGCTTTGCCATCGGCGCCAATCGCTGTGAACGTAGGATTAAGGCCACGAGTCCCCTGGTTCGTCTCTTTGATCTGCACCTCCAGCACGTTGAGCGTGGGGTCAGATTGCTGCAACTCTGGCAGCGAAGCCGCCTCTTTTGCGCTTATGATGGTGAAGTCTCCCCCGGCGTAGATCGCCTCGCGGTTGATGTCATTCAGCGTTTGCGTGCCTGCCGGATTGCCGCCAGGCGTGGCGCTGGCGGTTGCGCTGGCGCCAGGCGTGCCACTCGCCGTAGAACTGCTCTTGGAGGAGAGCTTTTTATAGAGGAAAAAGCCACCGCCGCCCAGCAGGAGGACCACCAATACAATTGCCACCAGACAGCCCAGCCCAACCTTCAGGCCGGTGCGCTTCTTTTGTGGCTGCGCCCAGGGCGCGACCCCCCCGCCCGGCGTCACCACCGGCGGCGGCCCAGGAACATACGCCGGGGGAGGCACCATTGCCGGACCTTGCGGGCCAGAAGGACCAGGGTAGCCGCCAGCATTGTTTGGCCCATATCCTGGCGCTGGAGGATACTGTGAGGCATACGCATCCTGCCCGGCGTGCGCGACCAGCGAGGGCGTTCCTGGTGGTGGCGGGGGCTGATACTGGGTGGGGGCGTAATCGCCGCCGCCTGAGGGCGGCGCGCTGGCTCGCATGGTTTCCGCGCTCAGTGATGGGGCCGGAGTGTTTGGCGTATGGGGCATGGCGGGCTTTTGCGGCGCACCACATTCCCCACAAAAGGTTGACCCGGCGGGCAGGGGCTTGCCACAATTGTTACAAAATGTTGCTTGCATCGGGATGCTACCTCCTTTGCTACGAGGGGCTGTTCTTTTCTTTCAGTATGCTCCCTGGCAGATGTGTTCCAACAGGAAAAAGTCACAGAATCCCCACAGGACAGTCACAACCGTTGCCCGTTACCTTTCCCCTTCTGACCCGTCTGCATATAAATGCGCGTTGGGTGAGCGCGCTGGAAGCAATACGCCAGAGGAGGAAAAGCGATGCACGTCAGAGACGTGCCGTATCGGTACCATATGGATGGCAAAGACGCCTTCATCAAAGAGGCGGAGAAGCAAGCGCTTCTCTGGTATCGGAATCGCTCTGGGGTGTATATTTCTGGAGCATTTCCTCCAGCGCGGCGAGTTCATTGGCCGAATAGCGCGCTGGATTTTCCCAGAAGGTGCTGCTGCGCGTGCCGGTGATGGCCTCGGCATTGATGCGATAGCCGCCGTTTTTGTCGGGGAGCAGCAGGCGGCGCTTCTGGCAGTAGCTCAAGAAGGCGCGCAGCCGTCGGCGCAGGCCGCGCTTCGTGAGCAAATCGCGCTGCACCCAGGCACCCAGATCAGTCAGGCGCCGCGCGTGCGCGGCGATGAGCGGCGCCTCTTCTTCCGGGGCAAACTCTAGCCGCTGCTCAGCCAGATGCGCCATCAGGCGGGCGCTGCCAAGCTGGGTCATGGTGACAACGGTCTGGCGCACCATTGCCGGGGCCACGCGCGCAGAAAGCTCAGCTTGCTCCAGGCCGCGCAGCCCTTCCAGCGCAGGCCCAACGCCCAGGCAGACGATCTTTCGGCGCTCAGTGCTCATAAAGTCATACGAAACGTTGACGGGAAGACAGCGCGCATCGGCTCTGGCTTTGGCGAGCAGCATGTGCAGCCCGCTGCGCAGGCGCAGCAGCCGCCCATCCAGCGAGACGGCACCCTCCGGTGCAAACCAGAGCGTGTCGCCGCTGTCTAGCACCCGCGCCAGCGTCTCCATCTCCTGCTCTATCTGCGTCTGCCATGCCTCGCGCAGCTGCTCATAGCGCCCCTGCGCGAGCATATGCGCCCGAATAGAGCGGGCGGTGAGCGGACGATAGGCCCAGCCCAGCACCTTGCTCACACTAAGCGTGCCTACCGCTGCCGCCCTGCTTGTAGCCCCGGCCTCCGTGCCGGGCCGTCCCCCTGCCGTGCCCCTGCTTTGAGGGGTAGCCCCTGCGTCCCCGTCGGGCCGCCCCCGCGCAAAAAGTGACAGGGTGCGCTCGCTGAGCACCTGACTGAGCGGCAGGTCGCCTTCGTCCTTGAGAACGCTGCGCAGATACTGGCGCAGGGTGTATTCGGGGATGCGCAGGATGGGCTGGGCGCGCATGAGGGTGGCGACGGACGCAAAGCTGGTGTGGTCCAGCAGATATTGTATCCAGGGCGGCCAGCCTTTGTAGCCCACGACGGTTGCCAGAAAGCCCGGCTCCCACATATCCGAGCGCGCGGTAAAGGCGGTGCGCCGGGCATCTGGCGCCAGCCAGCCACGCGGGTAGTGGCTGAAGGCAGCAAACAACATGGGGTCGGCGTCGCGCTTGTGGGCGCCAATGATGAGCGTGGCGGGCGCGGGCGGGCAAAAGTGTTCGCGCATGCCATACAGTTCCACGCGCATGCCCAGGCGAAACGTCCAATAGACGCCGTTGCCCACGCTCCAATAAAAGAGTTCGCGCGGGTGGAGGTTCGTCCGAAGATCGTATAGCAACCCGCGAACATTGATGTGCATACAGTTATTCCTTCGAGGCGGCCCTTGTAGCGCCGCCAGGGTCGGCGGCGCACTGCCCGGCGCGGTGGCCGGGGCTACCGGCTTGCCGCTCGTAGCCCCGGCCACCGCGCCGGACCATCTCTGGCTTGGTACAAGGCGCGTTTATACTGCCAGCGTCTCTTCCAAAGCAGCCAACTCATTGACGCAATAGCGCGGGTTGCGCCAGAAGAACGTGTCGTGCTGCCCCTGAAACGGCGTCGGGTTAATCTGATAGGTGCTGCCTGCCCCGGCGATCAGCAGCCCGGCGCGGCAGCCATAGCGCAGGAAGCCCCGCAGCCGCTTGCGCAGCCCGTTGGCCCGCAGCAAGCCGTGCTCCAGAATGACCGGCTGCATAGCAAGCGTTTGCATCTTTTGGGCCAGGGCGCTGTAGGCCGTCTTCGCGTCAAAGACGGGCTGGCCCTGTTGCAGGCGCTCCCAGAGGAAGCTGCTGCCCAGCATGCTCATCGTGACCACCGTCTGGCGCGTGATAGCGCTCCTGATACGCTCGCTCAGTTCTGCCCGCGCCAGCCCAGCCAGTGCGGTCAGCGGCGGCCCGATGCAGATGCAGGCGCGCGCGCGTCCGGTGGTCATAAAGTCGTAGCTGATGTTGACGGGCAGCACGCGGGTGCCCGGCGGCGCGAGGTCCAACACCTGGCCCACACCGCTGAGGATATGGCGCACCGCGCCGTCCGGGGTAATGCGGCCTTCGGGCGCCAGCCAGAGCGTGTCGCCCTGCTTGAGCACATCGGCCAGCGTTTGGAGTTGCCGCGCCAGCTTCAGGCGCTGGCGCTCTTTGTATTCAGTGTAGCGCCGGGGCAGCAAAAAGCGCTGGCGCAGGTAGGGCATCAGCGCCTCTCGATAGCCCCAGGTCAGCACCTCGCTGATGTGCAGTTCGCGGCTGGGGCGCGGCGCCGCCTTGCGTTTGCGCCGGGCCAGCGCGTTGCTCTGGCGGTCCAGGCGTTCCAGCAGCTCCTCGCTCAACACGTCGCCCAGCAGCAGATCGCCCTCTTCGCGTTGCAGTTCAAAGAGATAATGGCGCAGGTTGAATTGGGGCACGCGCAGGATGGGATGGGCGCGCAGCGGCGTGATGATGGGCCGCAGGCTGAGGCGCTCAAACACGTATTGCGCCCAGCGCGGCCATTCCCAACCGCCGACAATTTCGACGAAAAAGCCAGGGGTAAACATATCTTCGCGGCCCGCAAAGGCCATGCGCCGCCCATCGGGACGCCACCAGCCGCGCAGGTAATAGAGGTGGGGAGCGATGACGAGCATATCCCAATCGCGTTTATGCCCGCTGAGCAGCAGGGTCGCGGGGGCGGGCGGGATATACCGTTCGCTTCCGATGATCTGGACGCGCATTCTGAGCCTGACGACCAGCCGCAGTAGGTTCTGGACAAGCCAGTAGAATAGCTCGCGCGGGCGCAGGTTCAGGCACCATTCGCGCCATTGTCTTTGCAGCAGATCACGCATGGCATGCTCCCAAACACCCGGCCAGGCCAGGCGGCGCGTGGGATCATCCCTGTCTTACGCTCGGATGAAGTGGCGTATCTTGCCTCCTCGCTTGTCAGTATAGCACAAGGGAAAGCGCTATTTCTGAAGTAACGTTTCTGCGTATTTCCTGAAGGGCATCTTTGTACGGTTCCCTCATTTCTGGCGAGAGTCGGCGCTGGCTGTAAAACTCCCCGTTGTGCATCCGCGCCTGCTTTGTGCTCTGACTGCGCAGCAAGAGCACCCCCTGCTCATGTGCGTTGGTACGGGTCAGGGCTTGTAGTGAAGGTCGCGCCGGGCCTGCGGCGAGAAAGGAGGCACCACCCCAGGCAAACAGGGTATCCCTCGCGGTCTTTCCTCGGATGTCCATGAGGACGCTTATGGATGAGTTGGGGTTGGCAAAGACGCCGACTCCGTTATCGAAAAGGGAGTAAGCGAGCATCTATGTTAAAGAAAAACGCGAGTCATCTCCTGCTGGTTGCGCTCACCAGCTTCAGCGTGATCACTGCCCTGGTCTTTTTAGCGCCTGCTTCGACACGCGCGGCAGGCAGTTCCAGCCCGCAATCCACCGTGAGCCGCCTGACTTCGATGGGCACCACCTCACCGGACGCTTCCAACGCCGCCCCCACGACTGGCCCCGTTACCGATGAATTTGCCCCAGACGCTGATAATGACAGCAATGATGAAGGAGACGAGGCAGACGGCATCGGCTCGCCAGATGTGATCGCGCAGCAGGTCACAGACCAGAATAATAGCATCTCTGGCTTCAACGGGCTGAATTTCTTCAATACCCGCTTTGCTGATGGCGGAAACGCTTTTAGCGTCGAGCCGCCAGACGGTGGCTTCTGCGCGGGCAATGGGTTTGCGGTTGAAGCGCTCAATGATGTGATGGAGGTCTACAGCACGACGACCCATCAAGCCCTCAAAGGACCAACCTCTCTCAATACGTTTTTCCACTATCCCTTTGCTATTAACCGCACCACAGGCGTGCGCGGCCCGGAACTGACCGACCCCACGTGCCTCTTTGATGCAGGGTCGCAGCGCTGGTTCTTGAACGTCCTGACGCTGGACACGACGCCTGCTGGCAGGTTGACGGGCAGCAATCACATTGATTTTGCGGTCAGCCAGACCGCTGACCCCACCGGCACCTGGAACCTCTACAGCTTCCATGTGGAAGACGATGGCACCGCCGGGCAGCCCAATCATGGCTGCGCCCTTGGCCCCTGCCTGGGCGACTTCCCGCATATCGGCGCGGACGCCAATGGCTTCTACGTCACCACCAATGAGTTCTCCTTCTTTGGCCCTGGCTTCACGACGGCCCAGATTTACGCGATCTCCAAGAAGGCGCTGGTCAATGGCGTGGCGAATCCGCTGATTGTCCATCTTGACAACCTGCAAGTAACCGGAGCCAACGAACCCGGCTTTTCGGTGATTCCATCGAATGTTCCCGATGGGCATTACGCCGGAGATCACGCGGGGACCGAGTTCTTTGTGAGTTCCCTGCTCGCCCCCGACAACCGCCTGGACATCTGGGCACTGACCAATACCAGTTCGCTGAATGGCAACAATCCTTCGTTGCAACTGACGAATGGCGTTGTCACCGCCGAAGCGTTCCAGCGGGCGCCGCGTTCCAGCCAGAAAGTCGGCTCCGTGCCTCTGGCTGACTGCCTGAATGCTGGCTGCCCTAACGAGGGGACTGACCCCACCGCGAAGGAAGGGCAACTGGACAGCGGCGATACCAGGATCAATCAGGTGGTCTTTGCGGATGGCAAGCTCTGGACCAGTCTGGATACGGCTGTGACCGTGAACGGCACACCACAGGCGGGACTGGCCTACTTCATCCTCTCGCCCAGGGTGTCTACTGAGCATGGCGTCGGCGCTGAGGTGCTTCGCCAGGGCTATGTCTCCGCTGCCAACAACAACGTGATCTATGGGGCGCTTGGTGTGACACACGGCGGCAAAGGCGTGCTGGCCTTTACGCTGGTTGGTCAGGACCATTTCCCCAGCGCGGCGTATGTCTTTGTTGATGTTGGGCATGGCGCCAGCGATATTCACGTCGCGGCGGAAGGCGTGGGACCGCAGGATGGGTTCACCGAATACCCGTTTATTAGCGGGCAGAACCGCCCACGCTGGGGCGACTATTCGGCGGCGGTTGCGGTTGGTGGGACGGTCTGGTTTGAAACCGAGTATATCGCTCAGACTTGCACCCTCAGCCAATTCCTGTCCGACTTCACCTGCGGCGGCACGCGCGGGCAACTCGGCAACTGGGGGAGCTTTATTAGCTCAATCAAGGTGAGCGGCGACTAATCCTCCCCGGCTGATTGTTGTATGCGATGCCAGGAAGCACCCACATGCTTGTGGGCGCTTCCTGGCGCTTCTTTGGTCTGTAGCGCGGGCAGCCAGGCCGTGTGCTTGTAGCGTCGGCATCCCAGCAGGCGTGGGTGCGCAATTGCTGAACATACTCACGAGTCATAAAATGACCAGCGAGTCATAAAATGACCGGCGAGTATGCTCAGCAATTAAAATACCCTCTTGACTTTTCCCAACCTTTCGATTATACTTTCACCAAGCCAACGTTTTCCGTTCTTTCCCCACAACTCAATATGGAACGGCTGACGCAGGTGTGTGATCAACACGCCCCGCGCCACAGCACTCCCCGCCTGGGACTTCAACCAGAGCGGAAAGCGGGTGCATTGTAGCGGTTCGCCCCGCTTTGCACCCACCCTGCTTTCTTTCCCCCTCTGGACCGGGCACAAAGAGTCGCTGTGGCGCTGTGGGCCATCTCAAGAAACGAGGCTGGCTCCTATGTCACAAGACCCCTTCGATGACTTCAACCTGGACCGGACCCTGCGCAACGACGAATGGCCGCTGGCACGCTTCCTGGCGTGCTACCTGATGGGCGTGGTGGAGGGCTGGCTCTCGCCCTGGGACTTGCTCCTGCTGCTCAAATACAGCTTGCACCACCTGCCCCTGCGCCTCTTCTGGGAACCCACCGCTGGCGCGGAACTGCTCTGCTACGCCTTCGACCTGATTTTACGCACCGCGCAAGAGCGCCAGAAGAAGTGCCTGCTCTCCTGGGGAGACACAGAGCACCGTCGCTTCAGCCAGAAGCGTGATCTCATCCAGAAGCCCATCCGCTTCGAAGACCTGCCGCCCAGCCCCTACGCGCTCTGCGAGCGGCTGCTGCAAGAAGCGCTGGTGGTCATTCACCTCTTACGCGGAGCACGCTTCTACGCGCACATCCACAGCCCCTTGTGGCAACTCTACCACCAGCACGCGGGCATTGCGCTCTCTCGGCTCTATACCGT
>DATBGS010000130.1:0-74495 GCA_036557885.1 Ktedonobacterales bacterium | reverse complement strand
CGGGTTTTCGGGGTTGATCCAGGTATCTTGGATGAAAGGCGGTGGAAAAACAAAACCGACTTACCAGTCTTTAACGGATAAGTCGGCAACAGGATCACGGGTGGCTTGGTAGCGGGGGGCAGAGTTGAACTGCCGACCAAGGGCTTATGAGTCCCCTGCTCTACCACTGAGCTACCCCGCCAAAAAAATGGTAGCGGGAGATGGATTCGAACCACCGACCTCCGGGTTATGAGCCCGACGAGCTAACCACTGCTCTATCCCGCGACGTGGTAGCGGGGGACGGATTCGAACCGCCGACCTCCGGGTTATGAGCCCGACGAGCTAACCACTGCTCTACCCCGCGTCGCATCAACTACTATACAACATCCCGGCTCTGATGTCAAGAGCAGTTTGAGGCAGTTTTTCCAAAAGACTCTTCTGATCTGCTCTCAATCTTCCTCCAGTGCTGGCGCGGGGGCCTGGCTGACATTTCTGGCCGAGGGGAGAAATAGTTGCAACACCGCCCCCGGCAATCCCAGCGCCACATTCAGCGCCAGCACCGCGAACGAGAGCGCGATGGCGCTGGCCCCTGGCACACCCAGCCCGCTGAGCAGATACGTCAGCGCGACATCGCGTACGCCAATCCCGGCAAACGTGATGGGGAGTGCCTGACTGATGGCAATCAGCGTCATCACCCAGGCAAGATTGGCATAGGAGACGCTGATACCCAGAGCAAGGGCAAACTGAAAAGCCGCCACTACCAGCAGACCCTGGTAGGCCATGCTCAGCAGCACCGTCAGGACGATGGTGCGGAGATGGCGCTGATAACCCGCCATGCCCCCCAGAAGCGTGCCAGCCACCCGGCATCCTGGCTTTCGGGAGTGGTTTCGGCACGTTGTCGTCGGCGCCAGCGGAGCACGCGGCTCAGTGGCCCCAGCAGGCTTTGAACAAGCCGCGCCAACAGGGGAAGGAGAAAGATCAGATGCAGCGCGAGCGATCCGGCCACCGCCAGCGCTGCTCCGGCAATCCAGGCGCCGCGAGCAGGCAGATCGGCATCGGTGGCAATGAGGGTGACACCTAGCAGGGCAATCAGCGCGTCGGCCAGCAACAGATTCAGTTGGTCTGCCAGCATGGCTGCCCAGACGCCATTGGCGCGTCGGCTGATGCGCCCCAGGAGCAGCGCTTTGACGGCGTTGCCGCTCTCGGTGCCAGGCAGCACCAGGCCATAAAAGGCGGCAATGCAGTTCATCTGCCAGACGCGCCAGAAACCGATCTGGACGTGCTGGGCGCGCAAGAGCAGCAGCCATTTCAGCGCAGCGACGGCCCCCGCGCCGACTCCCGCCGCGAGTGCCGCCAGTATCGTCCTGACTCCAAGCTGGCCGAGCGCCTGAAAGACCTGGAGCACGTCAATGTTGGAAAAGCGCAGCCAGAGCGCAAGCACGAGCGCGCCCAGCACCGCCCGCGAAAGCAGCGGCCAGGTTTTGCGCCAGAGCCAACGTGCTCTGGATGGTCTGGGTGAGGGCGTTGGTGTGCCCTTGAGAAAGCTCTTGGTGTGCATAAGTAGAGACAGGCAAGAAGTTGGAATTTGTGTCAAAATGCGCTATACTGTGCCAGGCCACTCGCAAGAGTGCCATGTCGCGCGAGTAGCGGTTGCTTGGTTGTGTTGTTTTGATATTGGTTGGCCGCCAGGCGGGTCAACAGGTGTGGGAGTCGAGCGCGCCAGCGGGTGTTGCTGAGTCGTGTTCCAGCGCGAACAAGCTCAAGATGTAGGAGTTACTATGTCGCTCATCAATATGGCGAAGCGGGAGATCAACTGCAAAATTGTGTACTACGGAATTGGTTTAAGTGGCAAGACAACCAACCTCCATTGGATTCACAAAACCGTCAACCCACGCGATGTCGGTGATATGGTTTCGATTGATACAGAAACCGAACGTACACTTTACTTTGATCTGCTGCCTCTGGAACTGGGAAAGGTACACGGATTTACCATCCGTTTCCAATTGTACACTGTTCCCGGCCAGGTGCTTTATAAACAGACGCGCCTCTCGGTGCTCAAAGGGACTGACTGCGTGGTGTTTGTGGCCGATTCTGCCCGTGATAAGCTGGACGAGAATCGGGACAGTTGGGATGAACTTATTGAATATCTGCCCACGATGGGGAAAAACCCGCGTGATCTCCCAATAGTGATTCAGTGGAACAAGCGCGATTTACCCGATGCCCTTCCCGTACATTTGTTAGAGCAGCGGCTAAACCCGTATCACGTGCCCAGTTTTGAGGCCATCGCCGTCAATGGCAAAGGCGTGATTGAGAGCCTGAGAGTGGCTGTCAACAGCACGCTGCGCCGCCTGGATCGCATGTAATCACGTTCTCCGATGATATAATTTCTCTGGCTATCACTGCCGATAGCACTGGTTGAACGCTTCAGAAGCAAGACTGCGATGAGGAGAGGGGCACGCGACCACTCGGCGCAGCCTGAAGTCTATACGGGAGAAGGGAGCGATCTCACATGGCAATGACGCGCGTCAAACGACCTGCTCTGGCCGATCTGGAGATGAGTGTCGGCAAGCGCACTCGCCTGCACCATCTGCTCTACAAATATGGACCGGCCAATGGCACGCTGTTGCTGTTGCCCATTGATCAGGGTCTGGAACATGGCCCACGCGACTTTTTTGTCAACCCTCCGGCCAAAGACCCGGAGTTCCAACTGCGTGTTGCTGAAGAAGGCGGCTTCTCTGGGATTGTCTTCCAGATTGGCATTGCCGAAAAATATATGCAGCGCTACGCGGGCAAGGTGCCGCTGGTGCTGAAGCTCAATGGCAAGACGGAGATTCCGCCGGATAAGGCGCCCATTTCCCCGTGCATTGCGACGGTGGAAGACGCGGTGCGCCTGGGCGCGGATGCCGTTGGCTACACCCTCTATGTTGGCTCGCCGCTCCAGGCGGAGGATTTTGCCCAGTTCCGCAAGGTGCGCGAGGATGCTGATCGCTACAGTATGCCGATCATCGTCTGGGCGTATCCGCGCGGCGAGGCGATTGACGCCAGGGGCGGGCGCGATAGCCTGTATGCGATTGATTACGCCGCGCGCGTCGCCAACGAGTTGGGCGCCGATATTGTGAAGATTAACGTGCCCAAGATTTCCCCCGAAAAAGATCAGGCCGCCCCCAAGCCGTACAACACCATGAAGCCTACCCGCGAGGAGGCAGTGCGCATGGTCGTTGAGTCTGCCGGGCGTTGTCTGGTGCTTTTTAGCGGCGGCGAGATGGAAGGCGATGAGGATATTATCGGCAAGGCGCGCATAGCGATGGATGCTGGCGCCACCGGCCTGATCTTTGGCCGCAATATCTGGCAGCGCTCGCATGACGAGGCGCTGGCGATCAGCCGCCAGATTCGTGACATGATGAAGAACTATGGGGCGTAGTATCAGATAGAGGAAGCGCCACCAGACGGGCAAGAGGCACCGTAGGCCAAAAGCACCAGGTGTGCAAATCAACACCATGTATGCAAATCGGGGCCTTTTGCTCGTTCTTGTATTGAGGACTGAGGGGACTATGGTCGCGCAGCAGTCGCCAGGTGATCTGGTGGAAGAGAAGGTTTCCCAGGGGGAGCCTGAGAAGATTCGTGTGCTCATTCTGGATGAGCATCCCCTGTTTCGCCAGGGCGTCAGATGTGTACTGGAGCAGGCGGGGGATTGTTTCGTGGTTGGGGAGGCTTCCGAGGGACGTACCGCTTTGGAACAGGCGCGTGCCCAGAGTCCCGATGTGGTGATTGTTGACGCGCTGCTCTCGGCTGGTGATGCGCTGGAGGTCACGCGCCAGATTCGCCACTGGTTGCCGCGCGTCAGTGTCATTATGCTGACGGCTTTTGAGGATGAAGAACAATTATTTCAGTCTATGAAGGTGGGCGTGGCCGCCTATTTCTTGAAGGATATTGAGCCGTCCGAACTGGTGAACGCGGTGCGCCAGGTCTTCCAGGGCGCCTATCTGATTAATGATAATGTGCTCTCGCGCCCCACCGTTGCCAGCCGGGTGCTGGGTGTCTTCCACGAGATGGCACGCGAAGAAGAGACGGAGGTCACGCCGCTCTATTCGCCGCTTTCCAGCCGCGAGGTAGAGATTCTCGATTACATTGCGCGTGGCAACAGCAACAAGGAGATTGCCAAGTCGCTCAAGATTAGCGACCAGACCGTCAAGAATCATATCACCTCCATCCTGAAGAAGCTTTCGGTGAATGATCGCACTGCTGCGGTGGTACACGCGCTGCGCAATGGGTGGATTAAGATGCACGATGCCTAAGTAGCTTGCCGCGAAAGGAGCATGCTGTGAACTTTGAGTATTCGGGGCCACCAGGGTCGGATGACAACGGACCAGCATCGCTCTATCGCGGGCAACGTTTTCAAGGAGCTGGCATGTATGATGGTGGCCCGCCTGGCAGGGGAAGCAATGGCGGTCAGTCTGGCAGAGGAGGCGATGGCGGGTACTTTGGCAGAGGCGGGGACGGGGGTCAGTCTGGCAGAGGCGGGGACGGCGGTCAATCGGGCAGGGGTGGCGATGGCGCCTGGCGGGGTGGCGGCTCTGGCACCGGGGGCCTCCGTCCTTCGGATGGCTCGCAAGATAGCGGCCCGCTCAGCCTGCAAGGACTCCTTGATCTGGTACGGGGCGATACCGAGAGATTGCGCGGGGAACTGGAAGAAGTCAGATCATTTGCCCGCACCAACGTTGCCGATCTAGAAAGCGCCAATCAGCGCAAAAACCAGGCGATTGCTCGCGTCAAAGAGATTGAGGCGAAACTGGAAACGTTTGCCCGCCAGGAGATTCGGCAAGCCTATCTCAACGCCAATGAAGCGGAAATGCGCGTCTTTATGATGACCGAGCAGCGCGATCGCATGGCCGATAAGCAAAAGACCTATGAGCGCTACCTGCGCTCGTATCAGCAAATCGGGGCCTCGCTTTCGCGCCTGCTGGATGAGCAGCAAGCCTTCATGGAAAATGCTGCTGGAGGCGCGGGAACTGTGGCGCGCGTGGTTGAGACGCAGGAACAGTTGCGGCAGCGCATCGCGCAGCATCTCCACGATGGCCCGGCGCAGGCGTTGGCGAATGTGGTGCTCTCAGCCGAGATCTGTGCGCGGGCCATAGATCACGATCTGGCCCGCGCGCGCAAAGAGTTGGTGAATTTGCAGAACAACGTCAAAGCCACACTGCAAGAGACACGCAAATTTATCTTTGAACTGCGCCCGATGACGCTGACTGATCTGGGGTTGATTCCCACACTGCGGCGCTACATCTCCGACCTGGGCAACCAGAGTGCTATTGAATTGATCTTTGATGTGCAGGGAACGGAGCAGCGCCTGCCTTCGTGGATCGAGGTTTCGCTGTTTCGCATTGCCCAGGAAGCGCTCTCCAATGTGGTGAACCACACCAGAGCAAGTCAGGCGGTGCTCACGCTGGCGATTGATAATTACCAACTCCTGATGACTATTGAGGACAATGGAGAGGGCTTCGATGTGGAAACAGCCCTGGACGAGGCGGCTGTCCACAATACGGTTGGCTTGAACAGTATGTATGAGCGCGCCGAGATGCTTGGTGGTCGTCTGGTGATTGAGAGCTTGCCTGGTCAGGGGACCAGGGTAGAGGTGATGCTCCAGCGTTCCAGAGGGGAGCCATATGCTCCTCGATAGGATTTTTTGGCTAGTAATGCTTGCATGAAAAACGGCCCGCAAGGGCCGCTTTTTTGTGGCATGCGTGGGGCGTGCCTGCCCCTGTCTGTCGCATTTCCATTCAGCCCTGTGGGCCGCCCGCTGGCGCTTGCAGGGCGGCCTCAGGCTGGGTTGCCCTGCAAAGCACCGGGGCATGTAGCCCAGAAGGGGGGCGTCGTTACCTGCCTTTTGACCACCCGTTAAGGCTAGCAAGATGGGGGAACTGCGCTTGCCATCTCCTCTATTTTTTGATACATTCTCAGCGCTTGTACGAAAAGACCCGGTTTGAGAAGCGATGTTGAGGTGCAAGCGGCAAGGCAGGCGGAGCGGGGAAATCCGCCAAACTCAGACATCAACCAACGCTCAAACTGGGCAACCTGTTAGAAAGGGGCATGGGGAGTTATGAAGCTTCAGCGCCGCGAACAAGGTCAGGGCCTCGTAGAGTACGCCTTGATCATCGCTTTGGTGGCAATTGTGGTGATCGCTATCCTGGTGATCATGGGGCCACAAATTGGCGACATCTTCAGCAATATCACGCACGGCCTCTAAACCATTGGCTGGAGACAAAACGTCGGCGTCTTTCCCCTGGTTGGCCGAGGAAAGGCGTTCCGGCAAGGGAGAGCCAGAAACCCCTCTCCTTTGCTCCTGGCTCTCGAAAGACAAGACAGTGGATGTGCTCGCGCCCCAGAAGACCCCTGTTGTTCAGGCATCTGTCCTTTGGTTGTGAGCAGCCCGGCCAGAAAACCAGGTATGGGTTGGCCTTGTTTTTGAGTAGTGCGCGATAGTATGTCTGGCTCGCCAACGAGCTTCTTTGTGAAAGGGAAGTCTGAACCATGCAAACCCAGGTACGTCCTGCCCGCCCACGCAGCAGCGGTGGTCGCACCTTGATGCTGTTGGGCCTGGTCCTGGCATTGGCGGCGGCTGCCATCGTCTTTTATATCACCAGCAACGTGGTGCAGGGAACCTCGTCGGAGCGCGTCTCGGTGGTGGTTGCCAAGATAGACCTGACCTCCGGCACGATTCTCTCGGTCAATAACTCCACCAAGCCCGCCGTTCGCATTCAGGACGCTTTTGTCGTCACCCCTGTGGATAAGCAACTGGTGCCCGCCAATGCGTATGTGTATGTCAATCAGGATAAGCTGAATACCGATCTGAACAATAAGGTCGTCCGCCAGGATATTTTGGCGAGTGACGTGCTGCGCACCGATGATCCGCGCCTGGCCGATATTGGACAGACCTCTGGCACGAGCCTGACCAATCTGAATCCTCCCGCGCAAAAGACTGGGGAGGATTTGATGGTGTTGTCGCTCGACAACGCCAATTACGGTGTGCAGCCAGGCGATCTCGTGGACATCATCGCCACCATCACTTTTGTTGACGCGACGACCGGCAAACAGCTTGGCACATTCACGCAAACGACCCTGACCAACGTCCTGATCTATGCCGTAGATATTCCCGCCAAGGGGAAAATTGTGGTTGTGCTCAGTCACCAGGATGTGCTCTACATGGAGTCCCTGGAGCATGGCGGCACGCTGTCGCTGACGCTGGTCATTCGCAAGCCAGGTGATACGGCTGATCCAGGAACGCAGTCGGTAGATGGCAATTCCATCTTTAACCACTTTAAGTTTGGAAACCCTGCCCAATCGTAAAGAGAAAGTGCAAGACCCTTTCTTCAGGCAGAGATGTGCCGGGCGTCAAGGTCACAACTTCTGTAGGTGCCAATCGCCCGGCACTGGTTTGTGGGAAGCAGTGCCAAGATGAAAGTAGCTGATCGGGTTGGTATGCCAGTGCAGCAAAAAGGGCATGGCAACATGCAACAAGCAAGAGGCAATGGGGGCGGGCGTATCCGCTTGATGGTGGTTGATGACAAGCCAGATACTGTGGATAACGTCACCAAACTGCTGTATTTTGAGCGCGATATTGAGGTGGTCGCCACTGCCAACGGCGGCCAGGATGCCATCAATAAGGCGCTTCACCTGGCCCCGCACGTCATCCTCATGGACATCAATATGCAGGATATGGATGGCTTTCGGGCTGCTGAGATTATCCTGCGGCAGGTGCCCACCCGCATCGTGATGATGTCCGTCAACGGTGAACCAGAATATTTTAAGCGCGCGATGGCTGCCGGAGCGCGTGATTATCTGGTCAAGCCTTTTTCTGGCGATCAATTGATCAGCACCTTGCACAACGTGGCCCAGATCCCTGTTCAGTCTATGGCAGAGGTAGCCGTCGGGCCTGGCCCGACGCCCGGCCAACCGACTCCAGAAGACTCCTACGATCATGGCTTTAATGGCAATCAACCCAAGCGGACGCGGCAGCAAATCATCGCCGTCTTTAGCGGCAAGGGTGGCGTGGGGCGCAGCGTGATTGCCATGAATCTGGCAATCTTATTGCGGCAGTTTACCAGAGAGCGTGTCGCGCTGGTGGATGCCAACCTGCAAGCAGGAGATCTGCATATCCTGATGGGCATGAATATCACCAGCAGTATTGATGATTTGCGCGAGGCGGCTGGCCTGGATTCGCAAATTATTAACCAGGTGATGGGCACCCATAATTCGGGAGTGCGCGTGCTGCGTGCCCCGCTGCATCCAGAATCAGCCGAGTTATTTAACGCCGATGAAATCAAGCGGATTTTGCTTGATCTGCGCGAAAACTATGATTATCTGATTGTGGATATGTCCTCGCATTACTCCGATGTCAACCTGACCATTCTGGAGATGGCCGAACAGATTCTGCTGGTGACAACCCTGGAGATTACCGCGCTCAATAAAGTCACGCGGTTCTTTGAGGTGGCCGAGCGCCTGGGCATTCCAGAGCAGAAGATTGTGCTGATTTGCAACCGGGTGGAATCCTACTATGGCATCAAACCCCAGCAACTCCAGTCGCAGGTGCGCCATGAGGTGGCTGCGCAGCTGCCGGAGGAGGTGGAACTGCTGGTCAATTCCGTGAATCGTGGGATTCCCATTGTGCTCCAGGCGCGCAATCATCAATTTACCAAACAGTTGACCATGCTCGCCAAACGTCTCGTTGACGTGGCAGTGGCTGGCAACACCGATAGCTACAACGGAAACCACAATCCCAAGAAGCGCGGCCTTTTTGGTCGCTAGTATCTTTTTTGATGACCAGGAAAGCTTGCCTGAGGGGAGGAAGCGATGGCTCTCATCAAACGAGGATTTGGCGGGGAATCGCCGCTGTCAAACAATGGGGGACGGCCTTCATCCAATGGAGCTGGTGGCATAGCACAGCAGGTCATGCCTTCAGCCCCCAGTTCGTATGGGATGCCTGACTTGCCGCCGCAGGCCCGCTCTGTGTTAGCGACCCCTGGTGGCATGCAGCCCTCCAAGGAAAGCAGCTTCTACGAGCTAAAAAGCAAGGTCCAGAACATGCTTATTGCTGAACTGGACCCCAAGATGGACCTGAGCCAGACCGCTCAGGTGCGCCGCACCATTGAGGAACTTTTTAACCTCATCCTGGATCAACAGGGCATCGTCCTGACACGGGTGGATCGGATGCGCCTGTTTGAGGCCATTGCGGCGGAAATCCTTGGCCTGGGACCGCTGGAGCCGCTGCTGCGCGATGACTCCGTGACAGAAATTATGGTGAATGGTCCCAAGCAGGTCTATGTTGAGCAGGCTGGGAAGCTGTATCGCACCGACATTCGCTTTAAAGATGATGACCATGTGATGCGCGTCATTGATCGTATCATCTCCCCGCTGGGCCGCCGCTGCGATGAGTCTTCGCCAATGGTGGATGCCCGCCTGCCTGATGGCTCGCGCGTGAACGCCATCATTCCGCCGCTCTCGCTGGTTGGCCCGGTGCTGACCATCCGAAAGTTTTCCAAAACTCCCTTCACCGAACATGATCTGGTGCGCTTTGGTACGCTGACCTCGGAGATGGTAGAGTTTCTCAAAGCCTGCGTGCAGGTCCGTATGAATATGGTCGTCTCCGGCGGCACCGGCTCTGGGAAGACGACGCTGCTCAATGTGCTCTCCAGCTTTATCCCCAATGATGAGCGTATTGTGACCATTGAAGATGCTGCTGAGTTGCAGTTGCGCCAGGAGCATGTGGTCACACTGGAAAGCAAGCCTGCCAATATTGAAGGCAAGGGGCGCATCTCCATCCGCGAACTGGTAGCGAACTCTCTGCGCATGCGCCCGGACCGCATCATCGTTGGTGAGTGTCGCAGCGGCGAAGCGTTGGACATGCTTCAGGCCATGAATACGGGCCACGATGGTTCGCTGACCACCTGCCACAGTAACAGCCCGCGCGATACCCTGGCTCGTCTAGAAACAATGGTTTTGATGGCTGGTATGGACCTTCCCCATCGGGCCATTCGTGAGCAAATCTCCAAAGCGATTCAGTTGGTGATTCATGAGTCACGTATGAAGGATGGCACCCGTAAGGTGGTCAACATTTCTGAAGTGCAGGGGATGGAGGGTGATGTGATTGTGATGCAGGATATTTTTGTCTTTGAACAGACGGGCATGGAAAATGGCCGGATTTTTGGGCGTTTGCGCCCGACGGGTGTTCGTCCCCGCTTTATTGACCAGTTCGAGATTGCTGGCATCCATTTGCCGCCAGCTATTTTTGGCTATGGCAACGTCTGGTAGCAGAGATGCTCGCAGTCGCCTGCGGGAGGGCCTATGGGAACGTTAATGATCTGGGGGCCAACTGCCCTGGCCGTCGTGAGTGTCTTGATGATCTTTGCAGGACTCCGCCGGGTTGCATCCAACCGCCGAGTCACACTTGGTGATCGGATGAATGACCTCGTGGGGCGCCAGCGGAGCGCTGCTATTGCCGCCAATGCTGCGGGCGGCCTGAACATGACGCAAATGGTGGATAGGGCGTTTCGACGCCAGACCTTTGCGCAGCGCCTGGCGCGTGATCTTGCCAGGGCCGATCTTAAAATCACCGTTGGAGAATATCTGGTAGCAGTCGCTATTTTTGTGTGCCTGGGGATTTTGATTGGCATCGCGCTCAAAAATGTGGTGATTGGCCTGGTTCTGGTGATCAACGCGGTGGTGGTGCCCCGCATGATCGTGAGTGGCAGGCGCTCAGCCCGGCTACGCGATTTCAATGCGCAACTGGCCGATACGATTACGCTGATGGCAAATTCGCTGCGCTCAGGCTATGCCCTCTTGCAGGCAATGGAACTCGTCTCGCGCGAGGCTCGCCCGCCCATGTCCAGCGAGTTTGAGCGGGTGGTGCGAGAGGTTGGCCTGGGGCTGACGCCAGAGGAGGCGCTGGCGAATCTGGTCAAGCGTATCCAATCGGATGATCTCGAATTGATGGTGACGGCGATCAACGTCCAACGCGAGGTAGGTGGCAATCTGGCTGAGGTGCTAGACACCATTTCCCACACCATCCGCGAACGGGTCAAGCTCAAAGGCGAGGTGCGCGTCATCACCTCCCAGCAGCAATATTCCGGCTATATCATCGGGGCGCTCCCGATTGTCCTGGCGCTGGTGCTCTTTGGCATCAACCCGACGTATATGCTGCGGCTGTATACGGAGACGCACTGGTGTGGATGGTGTCTGACGGGGGTGAGTCTGACGATGATTGTGAGTGGGTTCCTCATCATTATGAAGATTGTCAGGATTGAGGTCTAACCTGCCTTAGAGACGGAGCCTGCGATGAACGTCCTTTTTCCCATTCTGGCGATGTTTTTGGCCTTCTTTGGCGTGTTGCTCGTAGTGCTTGGCGTGGTGGGTGGAAGTCGCCCCCAGCCTATTCAGGAGCATTTTCAGGCGTTCGTTCCTCGCCCGCGCTCGCTTGAGCAGATGGAGATGGAGATGCCGCTTTCTGAGCGGTTCTTTCGGCCCATCTTGCGCCGCCTCTCGAGGCTGGTTTCGCGGAACACGCCAGCCAATGTGCTTGATACGACCCAGAAGCGGTTGGCCTATGCGGGGAACCCGAATAATCTGACGGTTGCCGATTTCCTGGGCATCAAGGGATTGGTGGCGGTCATCCTGGCTGGCATCGCCCTGGTCGTCTCTGTTCTGGGGGGCATCAGTTTTCTGGGGGCCATCCTCTTTATTCTGCTGCTGGGGGTGCTGGGCTTTCTCGTGCCGGATTTATGGCTTAGCTCGAAGGTGAGTCAGCGGCGCAATTCCATTGTGAGGGCGTTGCCTGATGCGATTGATCTGCTCTCGATCAGTGTGGAGGCTGGCCTGGGATTCGATGCTGCCCTTCAGCGGATGGTGGAAAAGACCGAGACGGTTTTGACCTATGAGTTTGCGCGCGTGCTGGCGGAGATGCGCATAGGTGTTGCGCGCCGCGAGGCGCTGCGCTCGCTTGCCGAGCGCACAGGGGTAAAGGATCTGGGGGTTTTTGTCACGGCGATTATCCAGGCAGAACAGCTTGGCGCCAGCATTACCAGTGTGCTGCGGGTACAGGCCAATGAGATGCGTATTCGCCGCCGCCAGCGGGCTGAAGTGCTGGCGCATCAGGCGCCGATCAAGATGCTTTTCCCGATGGCCTTCCTGATCTTTCCGCCCATGTTTGTCGTTATCCTTGGTCCGGCCATCCCAACCGTGATACACGTGTTCCTGCCGGGGCTGTTCTTGTGAACCTGGCACGTTCTTACCCGCTGCAACCACTGGACCGCTCTGCTCAAGAGAGCGGTCCAGTTTTCTACCCCGAAGGCGTGTTTTCCAAAGATGCGTTTTTTGGCTCCTTGGGGAAACTTAAGAAAAAAATAGGAGCAGTGGCCTAAAGGACTGGACAGCAATCACCAACCCTGCTACAATAGATGAGATGCCAGACATATCACTGTTTTCTCTTCTCTTCTCTTCTCTTTCTCTGGCTCACGCGGAATCGCGTCTTCCATCTGCTGACAAGGGGGTGAAGCCGGTCCATCCGTGACCCTGCGGCCATCATGTGGGCGAGGTGTGCCGCGTGCCTGTCGCCTTTCTCGATATTCTATGAACCAAATGAGGGAAGATCGTATGAAGCGTACCCTGACTCGCTGGACTTTTTCTTTGCTCGCTGCCCTGACGCTGGCGCTGTTCCTGACGCTGACCCCCGCGCTGGCAAGCACCCAAAGCTCTGGGAGGGCGCTCAAGCCCGCCTCAAGCCACATCAGCAGCGGAAGCGTTGCCTTGTTCCAGGGGACAGTTACCAGTGACGCGAATGTGCGCAGTGCCCCAGATACAAGCGCTTCCATTAAGAATGTTGCCGCCGCCGGAACGGTGGTCACCGTGTACGCGCAGGTGACAGGGAGTTCTGCCTGGGCAGGCAATCTCTGGTACCGCATCTCACCCATGCTTTCGGCACCGCTCTTCATCTATTCGGGTCTGGTGGAGCAAAATGGAAGCAGTGGGGGGCCGGCGCCCAGTGCCAATGGAAAAGTGATTGTGGTCTATATCTCCAAGCAGTGGCTCTATGCGTATGACAATGGACAGCAGGTCTTTAATGCTGCGGTCACGACCGCGCAGCCTGGCCTGGTGACGCCCACTGGCACCTATCACATCTTTAGCCACAAGCACCCAACCATCTTCTATTCTCCCTGGCCGAAAGGCAGCCCCTACTATTACCCACCCACCTTCATCAACTATGCAATGGGCTGGCGCGTTGGTGGATACTACATCCATGATTCCTCCTGGCGTTCTGTCTTCGGGCCTGGCACCAACGTGCCCCATCAAGACCCCAAGTTTGGCTGGCTAACGGGGACACATGGCTGTATCACGGCAGCGCTTGATGCGATCATCTGGCTCTATAACTGGGCGCCCAATGGAACGACGGTCATTGTGAACCGTTAAGCAACGCATTCGCAAAGATAGGAAAAAGGCCCGCAGCTACTATGTGGCTGCGGGCTTCCTGCGTTGCTTCCATTGCTCACGCGAACCGGGTGGAAACCCAGACCACAAGAATCCCCAGGCCCATCAGCAATCCGCCAATAATCAAGCCGGGCGAGAGAGTCGCGGTGCCAGCGAGCAAAATCGCCACCACGCCTGTCACCAGCATGCTCACGCCCAGACGCAGCCAGTAAGTGCTGTTCCAAAGTGACCGACGCTTTGGCGCTTGTTGCTGAGCAGGCGCGGGGGCGACGGGGACGGGTTCCTGTGAAGAGACGGAGGGGGCTGCGAGAGGGGGAGAGGCAGAGAGGCTGGCCTCTTCCAGCGCTGCCCATTCCAGCGCTTCGGCAAAGGCTTGCACGGTGGGAAAACGTTCTTCTGGCGTTTTTGCCAACGCCCGATGCACCACCTGCTCAACCGCTGGGAACACTTCTGGCAGCAGTGTATGGAGCAAAGGGGGAGTTTTCATGCCATGTTGCATGGCAACCTCCAACGAGGTATCGCCCTGGAAGGGAGGTTGACCACACAGCCACTCATAGACCAGGATGCCCAGCGCATATTGATCGCTGGCGGGGCATGCCTTGCCTATACATTGCTCTGGAGCCATGTAGGTGACGGTTCCACCAATGTGCTGTTCGCTCTGGGAGATGGTGCTGTGCGCCCTGATCGCAATGCCGAAGTCGGTCAAGAGCACTTCGCCTGAGCGCCCCAGCAGCAGATTCTCCGGCTTGATGTCGCGGTGAATGATGCGCTGGTCGTGGGCGTATTGCAGCGCCGAGGCAATTTGATTGACATAGGAGATGATGTCTTCCAGTGGTACCCGCTGGCCCCTGGGATGGCTTTCGCGTAGGGTGCCGCGCGGGGCGTAATCCAGCACCAGATAGGGCGTGACCCCTTCGACGCCGAAGTCCAGGACACGGGTGATATGGGGGTGAATCATGAGAAAGAGGGTGCTGGCTTCATCGCAGAAGTGCTGGATTTCTTTAGGATTGAATTTCTCTTTGGGGATTTTGATGGCCGCGTGTGTGGCAGGCACCAGGGTATGCTCGCCTAGATAAATAACGGCGCCGCCCCCGCTCCCCAAGGGGCGAATCAGGCGGTAGCTTCCCATTTGCTGGCCCAGAAGTGGGTCGGTGGAATGCCTCACATAGCGTGAATTACCAGGCTGAGGATTGGTGTTCAGGTCGCGCGGTTGCTGATCAGAATGACGATCCATGCGGATGCTCCTCCATGCTTTCTGGTGACGAGCGTCCTGACTCACGACCAGGACGCTGCTGCCTGGTTCATACCGTGTTGCTCCAGAGATAGTCTGCTGCTTTTGATCAGATTAAGCCATAGGTACAGTATAACATGTCTTATTGCACAAGAAAAACGTTTTTGGCGCGAAATTCGCCAGTTTGAGTATGGATGGGTGTCCTGGCGTCTCTTGCGAAGCAGCAAGGGGGAGAAAGAGGCGAAGAGAGGCTTTTTTAGAGGGAGTTTTTGCTCAAGTCAGGATAGCAGAGAACAAGGAGAAAGATGCCCCCAGGTCTACTTGAGGGCAGTGCTGGCAACTGGCGGGGAGGATTATGGGTCTTTAATTGACCCACTCATCTGAGCCATTAATAAAGCGGACCTTGCCGTGACCGACTTTTTGTTCCTTGCCCTCATTGTCGGCGGTCTTCTTGGGTTGGTGATCAATCCAGGAGGGGACCATCAGGGTCAGGGCAATGAAGACGCCAATGGCGATAAAGGCGTTGGTGAGGGTGTTAAGCCCCAATTTGTCGCCCAGATGCAGCACATACGCGCGCGAGACGACCAATCCAGCGAGCGGAGCAAAGCTGACGACTCCGGCCACCAGGCGCACCGGCAGCACCCACGCCCGTTGGCGATGCCACAGCCCCAGGCCAACATTGATCAAGCAGGCGCACGAGCTAATCACAATCAAAATTACTGTAAAAGTGGTCATGTATTCTCTCCCCTGATGTTCTCCCACCCGCCGGGCTGGATGCAAAACACACAGACTGGCGCATCCTGGCGCTTGTTGCTGACGGGCAGCGGGCTATACAAGGCTTCATGTCACGCTGGCGCACAATAATAAAATATTCCTGATGATATAACGAGCAAGAACGGCTTTTGGCAGGCATAAAAAGTGGGCATGCTCCTTCAGGAGGTGCCCGCGTGCTGCAAAGCGCGTACCGCCTGGATGGTGACATCCAACGCAAAGCCATCGCCGTCATCGCTGCTGAAACTGCCGTTGGGCTTTTGAGTCTTTTCCAGAAGCTCGCGCGCCTTGACGAGCAGCGGCATCGTGGGCGCGATTCCGGCGCCAAAGTAGGTGTTGAGCAGCCAGGCTAGTGCCCCGGCATCCCAGTGGCGGTCCAGCCGCTGGAGCAGATACTCGCGCGTGGCCTGGGCTACTTCGGAGTCTTCACCTTCCACAATGGTGAAGAGCGCGCCCATAATCCAGGTCGTTTGCGGATACTGTTCTTCCAGTTCAAGCTGATAGAGATAATTACACGCCTCGGCAACGGCTTCCAGTTCAGGGTCGCGGCCCACCGCCAGGTGGTAGGCCGAATCTGCGGTGAGATAGGCGTTCGCCATGTCGTTTTCGGGCGACATCCAGGGCGGGGGATGCAGCGCGAGGATGGCGTCGCTTTCGCGCCAGCTTCCATCGGGCTGCTGGCTGCTCAATAGATAGTCCAGCGCGTGCTGGGCAATGCTGCTCTGGCGCAGTCCTAGCTCGTTCAGCCAGGTCAGGGTGTGGTGGGTGGCTGCCAGGCTGCTAGGTAAGCCAGCCTCCTGACGATGCGGCCAGCCGCCATCGGGGTTCTGGAGGGCCGCCACCTGCTTTTCAGCTTCTTCAACGGCGGCAGGCTCGCCAAGCGCCCGCTGGAGGCGGGCAAGCTCAACGGGCGTGGCGTGCTGCCGAATATACGCCATTGCCAGGGGCAGATTGACCTTTTTGGGTGTTTTGCTTCTTGCGGTGGTTTCAGAATCAGCCTGACGCATCTGGCCGTGCCTCCTCCCCCGAAGTCAGGGGTGTTCCTGGGTTGCTTGAGCCTGAGCAGATGCGCCTATTGTAGCATGGCGGCGCGAAAAGCACAATGCGCTAGGGCGTGCCCTTGTGCCCGGTTGAAGTCACCGGCTCGCTTTGCGTAAGGCTTTCGGCTGCGGCCTGCCGCGCTTCCATGCGTGGATCGGGCACCAGGAGCCGATAGACGACCAGACCCACGAGGCCAAGCACGCCCGCCAGCAAAAATGGCGGGCCATAGCCCACATGGTCCGCCAGCCAACCGCCCAGGATGGGCGCAAAGGTGGCAAAAGGCGCATACGCGACGGCTGAGAGGGCGATATACGTCGGGCGGGTTTCTGGCGTGCCAAACTCCACCACAAAAGCAAGCTGCGCCAGGAAGGTAGCCGAGAGGCCCAGGCCGGTGAGCAGAAAAACGCCAATAAACAGCAGTTGACTGTGGGCAAAGAAAGCGAGCAAGGCGGCAGCGCCGGTTGCCAGCGAGCCAATTTCCAGCACCAGGCGATGTCCATAGCGATCACCCACCCAGCCAAGCAGAAAATAGCTGAGCGCTGAGGAGAGCGCCAGCACGTTGTTCTGAATGCTGGCCTGAGCATCGGTGAGGTGCGCGATGCTTTTGGCGGCAACAGCAAAGAGCCCTATCGCCATGCCTGCCGCGCCGGTGATGCCATTGGCAATGAGCAGCATGCGGAAGCTGCGGTCCTGGCGCGTAATGCGCAGCCAGCCACGCGGCCCGCTTTCTCCGGCGGCTTTGCGCTGCGCCCGCTGCGCCTTCGGATGTGGAATACGGTGCGGCTCGCGGGCCAGCGAGAGGCAGATGAACGAGACGACCATCACGCTAAAGGTCAGGGTGAAGCAGAGGGCAAAAGTATTCGGATAGCCGATGGCCGACGATGAGAGAATGAGGGTGGCGATGGCCGCGCCACCAATGCCCAGAAAGCTTCCCAGGCCACTCGATAGACCAAAGAAGCGCCCGCGCCAGTTATCGGGCACCGCGCGTGCCACGAGGTCCAGCCAGGGAGGAAACGAAAACCCTCCGCCGAGCGTCTGCACGAAGATTAAGAGAAAGAATAAGATCAGGAGCAGCGTGGGATGCCCGCCCGCCAGCGCGACGGCTGCCAGTGCCAGAATCAGGAATGGCACGCGCTCAAAAACAGTGATAAAGAGCAGGATGGGTTTGGTACGCCGCATGTGTTCGATGGCATCGGCCACCAGCAACTGCGGCCCAAAGCTGCCCAGTGCCCGCACCGCAGGAATTAGCGATGTGGCAAAGTTGGAGCCGCTGGAGAGGTGATAGACAAACAGCGGCAGGACAACATAGGCCGAACTGATATTGAGCGCCAGCACAAACAGGGCGATGTCGAACCCCAGCACGCTAAAATTCCAGCGGAAATGGAGGTCACGTTCGGCAACGCTGGCCGCCATTTCCGCGCTGATGTCTGGGGGTGTTTCCTGGGTGAGCATACGTAGAACCTCTGAAGAGTACAACGAACTGGTAGAAAGGCATCTTACCACAGCAGAGGCTCTTTTGCTGTGTTTGGAGCTGGTCACTGGCGTGTCTCTGTGGAGCAGCGCGGCAAAGTACAATGGTGCCGCCACAACGCCGCCAGTGCAGGTAAAACGCTGGCGGCGCGTCAGAGGATGCGTTCGGGACGGAATAGCTCCGCCTCATCATTGGGCTGCCTGCACGCCAGATCAGCGGCCACACGCGCGCAGCGCACGGCCATTGCGTTGCCATGCCCGGTATAGCCGCCGCAGAGCAAGATGCGTTCGCTGCCCGGCGCCCAGCCCACGACTGGCAGACTATCTGGCGTGAAAGCCATCAGCCCGGCCCAGCGATGGGTAATAGGGGTGTCAGCGGGCAGCTTGAGAACATCAAAGAGAAAACGGTCAAGCTGCCCCTGCACAGCAGCGGTTGGAGCTTGCGTGGGGTCGCGCTGGTCCATGTCAGGCGCGTGATCGCGCCAGCCACCAATGATCAGCCGCCCATCCTGAAGCTGCCGGTAGTATTGGTAGCCGTGATGGGCGGAGATGGTGTGCTCAAAGAGGCGCTCCCCAATGGGCGCGGTGGCAAGCACCTGGCCGCGCGTGGGCGTGACGACCTGGCTTGCCAGCGCGGGTGGCGTCTGCGGCAGGCCGCCGAGCAGTCTGCCCATCCAGGCATTAGCCGCAAAAATGACGGTTTCTGCCTGGATGGTCCCCAGTGGCGTGGTAATGGAGACGCCCGAACGGCTCTCGCTGATCTCCAGCGCGGGCGTGCGCTCGTACAGGCTGGCTCCGGCCTGCGCTGCCAGGTGCGCCAGCCCCAGCACCAGGCGCGCGGGCTGCACTTCGCCATCGTGCGGGCGAAAGAGGCCGCCCAGATAGTGCCCCTGGAGGCGGTGCGGCAGGTCGCGCTCGCTTACCGGCTCCACTTCCCAGCCATCCTCAACGAGCAGGTTGCCAGTGGCCTGCACCTGCGCCAGTTCTTCGGGGGAATCGGCCAGGCGCAGGCAGCCGCATGTGCGAAAGCCGGTCTGCCAGCCTTGCGCGTCCAGTTCTGCAACCAGCTCGCGCACGGTGGCATTGTTGGCAACGCTAAAGGCAAAGAGGCGCCGCGCCGTTGCGCGGCCATAGCTGGCGATGGCCTGTGCGTAGGACTGGACGGTGCCAGCGACGACAAAGCCGCCGTTACGCCCGCTGGCGCCGTGCGCGATGACTTCCTGCTCCAGCAGCGCCACGCGCCTGCCCGCCCGCGCCAGCCAGAGCGCGGCAGCGGTGCCAGTGATGCCTCCGCCAACTATGGCAACCTCTACGCGGGCTGCGCCCTCCAGGGCGCGGTAGCGCTGCTGGTTGCCCGCGTCATCCTGCCAGAACGACAGGCTATTGTTCTCAGCCTGCTGCATCTACGCCGCTACTCCCCTTTGGTGTCGCCGTAGACGATGGCGCGCTTGACCTCTTCAATGACATCTGTCACCGGAATGTCGCGTGGGCAGGCTTCGGTGCAGTTAAAGATGGTGCGGCAGCGCCAGACGCCCAGCCGATCACTGAGGATATTGAGCCGCTGCATGCCCGCGCGGTCACGGCTGTCAAAGATGAAGCGGTGCGCGTTGACAATCGAGGCTGGCCCCACCCAATCGGGGTTGGCCCAGATGGACGGGCAGGAGCCGGTGCAGGCGCCGCACAGGATGCACTTGGTGCTCTCGTCGTAGCGGGCGCGCTCCTCCTGGCTCTGAAGGCGCTCGGTGGAGGGTGCTGGCTCGTCGTTGACCAGATAGGGCAGCACCTTCTCGTATTTCTCGAAGAAGGGGTCCATATCCACCACCATGTCTTTGATGACGGGAAAGCCCAGCATCGGCTCAACGGTGATCTTGCTGCCCAGGTCTTGTACCAACACTTTGCAAGCCAGCATGTTGCGCCCGTTGATGCGCATGGCATCCGAGCCGCACACGCCATGCACGCAGGAGCGCCGATAGGTGAGCGTGCCATCACGATTCCATTTAATTTCGTTGAGCACGTCTACGAACCGGTCCATCGGGTCGGCGTCCAGGGTGTAGGTTTCCCAGTGCGGCTTCTTATCTTTATCGGGGTCAAACCGTCTAATTTTTACGGTGATTTGCACGTTGTTCCCCCAGATCAGTATTTCCGTTCTTTTGGTTCAAAGGTGCCCAGCACCACCGACTTGTACTCAATCTCCACGCCTTTGCCGGAGCGATAGGCCAGGGTGTGTTTGAGGAAGTTTTTATCGTCGCGGTCTGGGAAATCCTCGCGGTAGTGCCCGCCGCGACTCTCTTTGCGTGCCAGGGCGCCCGCAATGGTCGCCTCGGAGCAGTCCAGCAGGAAGCCCAGTTCGATCACTTCCATCAGTTCGGTATTGAAGGTCTGGCCCTTGTCCTGAATGTAGACCTGTTCCAGCCGCGCTTTGAGTTCGGCAATCTTGCGCTGGGCGTTCAGCAGCTTGTCTTCGTCGCGCACCACGCCCACATCCTCCATCATCTTGTTGCGCAGTTCTTCGCGGATTGGCCCCTGCATCTCGCCCTTGTCGCGCGAGCGAATGCTTGCGACCATCTCGCGAGCATAACTCTCTGGCTCAGCGGCCAGGGGCACGAAGTCGGTTTCGTGGATGAAGCGCGCGATATGCTTGCCTGCGCGCCGCCCAAAGACGATCAGGTCCACCAGCGAGTTCGTGCCCAGGCGGTTGGCGCCATGCACCGAGACGCAGGCGACCTCACCTGCCGCGTAAAAGCCGCGCATGATGGTTTTCTGGTCGTCAACCACCACGCGCCCTTCCACATCGGTGGGGATGCCGCCCATCGCGTAGTGCGCGGTGGGCTGGATGGGCACCGGATGCGTGATCGGCTCGATGTCCAGATAGGTGCGCGCAAAGTCGGTGATGTCGGGCAGTTTGGAGTCAATCACGGCTTTACCCAGGTGCGTCAGGTCGAGATAGATGGCGTCCTTGTCCTTCATCACGCCGCGCCCCTCCTTGACCTCCTTGACGATAGAGCGCGAAACCATATCGCGCGGGGCCAGGTCTTTGATCGTGGGCGCGTAGCGTTCCATAAAGCGCTCGCCCTCGCTGTTGCGCAGTATCCCGCCTTCGCCGCGCGCCGCCTCGCTGAGCAAGACGCCAATTTTGTAGAGGCCGGTGGGATGGAACTGGTACATCTCCATGTCTTCCAGCGGGATGCCCCGCCGGTAGGCAATCGCCATGCCATCGCCCATGCAGGCCAGCGCGTTGCTGGTGATGCGCCAGGCGCGTCCGTAGCCACCAGTGGCGAACATCACGGCTTTGGCATGGAAGGTGTGTATCTCGCCATCACGCAGGCACATGGCGACCACGCCGTTGACGGCGCCCTCGTTCATCAGCAGGTCCAGCGCCAGATACTCGTTAAAGAAGCGCACCTGATTTTTGATGGACTGCTGATACATGGTCTGCAAGATCATATGGCCGGTGCGGTCAGCCGCGTAGCAGGAGCGCATGACTGGCCCCTCGCCAAAGTTGCGCGTGTGCCCGCCAAAACGCCGCTGGTCAATGCGGCCTTCTGGGGTGCGGTTAAAGGGCAGCCCCCAGTGCTCCAGGTCGTACACCGCGTCAATGGCTTCGCGGGCCAGCACCTCGGCGGCGTCCTGATCCACAAGATAATCGCCGCCTTTCACGGTGTCGAACATGTGCCACTGCCAGTGATCTTCTTCTTTATTGCCCAGCGCGGCGGCCACGCCGCCCTGCGCGGCGCCCGTGTGCGAGCGCGTGGGGTAGAGCTTGGAGATTACCGCGACGCTGGCTTTGCCGGCGAGCTGGCACGCGGCCATCAGGCCCGCGCCGCCCGCGCCAACAATCACGACATCAAATTTATAGTAGGCCATAGCATGCCTCCAGGCAGGTGGCTTATTTTAACAAGCCAAACAGGTTTTGAATGCCGGTGGTTGTGCCGGGCTGGAAGGTGATAATCGTCATGGTGCCCATCAGCCAGAAGGCCACTGCCAGCATCCAGACGGTGGAATGGGCCAGCAGCCGCCAGCCGCGCGGACGCACATAATCATCCACCGCGATGCGCAGCCCGTTGAGGCCATGCAGCAGGGCAAACGTCAAGAGCAGCAGGTCATAGACGCGCCAGAAGGGGTTGGCGTAGCGCGCGGCCACAAAGTCATAGACCGTCTGAGAGACATCGTTGGTGAGGTGCATAATCACCAGATGGATGATGACCATGAAGACCATGATCACCCCGGTAATGCGGAAAAAATACCAGGAAAAAAGCTCAAAGCCGCCCTGTGGCCGACTGGTGGCGCCATAGGTGGATGCTTTCTTGAGGGGGCTGGCTGAATTGGCAGGTGGTTCAACGGTGGCTGGCTTACTCATAGGTGAATGCTCCATCTCTCATTGCTTTGAAATTATCAGGCCAGTTACTTACAAGCGTTGCCCGCCTGAAAGCAGGGAGCCATGATGATAACGGCGGTTGGCACCCAACAAACAATCGTTGCCAGCAGGACCGTCCAGAACATGGCCTGCTGGAAGCGGGCGCCCCTGGGCCAGAAATCCACCAGGATGATGCGCACGCCGTTATAGGCGTGGTAGAGCACAGCGGCAATCAGGAACAGAGAAGCAATGCGGATATACCAGGTGCTAAAGATGGAGATAGCGTCGTTATACACCGCAGGGCCAAACCCTAGCAGCGTGATGTCCACGATGTGCAGCAGCAGGAAAAGCAGGATGCCCAGCCCGCTGATGCGGTGGAACAACCAGGAAAACATACCCGATTGGCCTCGGTACATGCAAAATACTCCTTACAAAAAGTGTGTGCCAGGCTTACCGGAGCGAGGCGTCTGAAGCTGGTTTGCCGGTAAGGAACCGGGTGGTCAGGAAGAAGGCGTGGGCGCGAGATCAAAAGTCATATCACGGCGCTGCTGGGTTTGGGGCACAACAGAGGTGGAGTGACTGCGCTGGCGCTCTCCCTTCCAGCATTATAGGGCAAAGGAGACAACGTTGCAAACCTCGCCAGGAGCCGCCGACACCCTGAACCAGCGCGGGTACCTGCTGCCTGGCGCTCAGGGGCGCTAGTGCCACTGGACAACCCAATTCCCAGCGGATATACTACAGGGTGTTGCACCACGTTGTCCTGCCCCTCTCTTGCCCAGGCGCGTCTGTTGCTCCTGCGCTTAAAAGAGTTGCGCGTGACCACACTGTGCTTGTTTGTTTTGCACCCTGTTGCTTCGGGTGGTGAATCGCGCGTCTTGTGCCTCATGCCTCCTGAAGTCCTTACGCAGCCACTGCTGCAAGAAAGGTTTGAAAGTACGTCAATGGGCAATAACCTCTTTGTTGGCAACTTGCCGTTTGATGTGGACGACACCCAACTGGCGCAACTCTTTGCGCAGGCGGGGACGGTCACATCGGCGCATGTGGTCATCAACAAATTTTCTGGGCAGAGCCGGGGCTATGGTTTTGTGGAGATGAGTTCCGACGCTGAGGCGGCTCAGGCGGTTTCGCTGCTGCATGGCCGCGAAGTGAGTGGTCGCGCGCTGACCGTGAACGAAGCGCGCCCCCGCGAGGAGCGCGGCTACCGGAGTGGTGGAGGCGGTGGCGGTGGTTATGGTGAGCGACGCGGTGGCGGCGGCTACGGCGGAGGCGAGCGACGCGGCGGAGGTGGCTATGGTGAGCGACGCGGCGGCGGAGGCTACGGCGGTGGCCGTGATCGGCGCGGTGGCAACGGTGGCGGAGATCGCTATTAGCCAGGCCGAGTGCCCTGCTTGCGGCACATCCAAGAGCACAGGATGGGGAGAGGCGCCAGCCTCTCCCTCTTTCTATGGCAAAGAGAGCTATGGCAAAGTGGGAGCTAACAAGATAAGATACGGGGCAAGTTTGCGCGTATAGCTCAGGAGTATGCGGTATTGGGCTTGCATTTGATTGATCTTCTCTTCATCGGGCTTGTTCTGGTCCTCTGGCTGCTTCCGGCCACGCTGGTGCTGCGCGATTCCGGGCGGCGCCCACCTGCCGGACGTGCGCTGGGCCGCCGCTGCGCGCTGTTTGGGCTGCCAGGGGCGCTGGTCTATTTTGGGCTGCTGCGCGTCCACCAGCGGCTTCAGGCGGGGAAACAGGAGCGGCGGCTGCGGTAAGCACCTCCCCGCCGCATCGCTCACATTGCCGCAAGTTGCGGTGAGCGCGTTGCTGCTGCCGCTGCCGCGATTGCCAGCGCCAGGCTGGGGAGCAAGAGCAGGCCAATGCTGGCAATGCTGAGGCAGGTAAGGATGAGCAGAAAGCCAGTGGATGCGAAAAGCACGCCGCGTAGCGCAGTGCTTCCAGTGCGACTGTGCAACATGGCGCTGAGCGCGATGGCCCCTAACACAATCGCTAGCATGCTGAGCCAGAACTTTGCTACCGGGTCCAACCCCAGATCAAGCGCGCTGGCATGGGTGTTGGTTACGTGAAGTGTAATGCAGGCCGTTGTGCCGTTGCCAGGGTCGCTTGAGCAGCTCTGGCCGCTGCTGCTGCCCGTATAGCTGGGGCCAAACAAGAAAAACACCAGCACCAGCCACCCCCACACGCCAGCAGCCAGCCCGCAGATCAGTTCAACCAATCGTGCCGTTTTCATGAATATTCCTCCTTGATGAGCCATACCACATGACCCCTTACGCGCCTTCACTCAGATTATAGGCCGTCCGTCCAGAAAAAAATTTGCCCTTCTCCATTGAGGGAGAAGGGCGAAAAGATCGGTTGCTACTTTGTGGGCGTGATAATCAGCTTCCCAAATTGCTCGCGGGCGGCCATGATCTGCTGCGCCTCCGAGACGGATTCCAGCGGGAAGGTGCGATGAATCACCGGCTTAAACTGGCCGGACGCCACCAGTTTCAGCACCTGGGCCAGATTGTGGCGCGTACCTCCATAAGAGCCAAGGAAACTGAGTTCTTTGGCGAAGAAGCCCCACAGGTCTATCTTCCCCTCGGTGCCGCTGGTGGTGCCGCAGATCACCAGACGCCCCCGCCGCCCCAGGCAGGCAACGCTTTTCTCCCAGGTGGTCTGGCCGATGTGCTCCACGACGACCTGCACGCCGCGCTTGTTAGTAATGCGGCGCACTTCCTGGGCAAAGTCCTGCTCGTTGTAGTTGATGACTTCATCAGCGCCAAGCTGCTTTGCCCGCAGCAGTTTGTCTTGCGAGCCAGCGGTAGCAATCACCCGCGCCCCCGCGAGCCTGGCAAATTGAACGGCGGCGCTGCCCACGCCGCTTCCTGCGGCATGCACCAGCACGTCTTCGCCGGGCTGCACCCTGGCGCGCTCGGTCAGCATATGCCAGGCGGTGATGGCCGCCAGCCCAACGGCGGCGGCGCTCACGGCGTCCACGCCTGTGGGCAGCGGCACCAGGCTGGAGGCGGGGACTTTGACATATTCGGCATAGGCGCCCTGACTCATCAGCCCCAGGATGTCGCCGCGCATACACTGATTTTCTGCGCCTGCCTGACAAAACTCGCATTGTCCGCAAAACAGATAGGGCGCGATAGCTACCGCCTGGCCGACGCTGAAGCTGGTGACGCCGGTGCCCAGTTCGGCAATCTCCCCGGCGGCCTCGGAGCCTGAAATATGCGGCATGGGGATTTTCCCTGGCACGCGCCCTTCGCGCACGCGCAGATCGAGGTTATTTGCTCCGCAGGCCAGCACGCGAATGACGGCTTCGCCCGGCCCGGCTTCCGGGCGCGGCACGTCCTCAAAGCGCAGGGCTTCCGGCCCGCCCTGCTGATGGAATACAACTGCTTTCATCATTGATGCCATGAGACTTCCTCCGTTGGAGCCATTCCAATGCAGCGCCCATTCCTTGCTGACAAAGGCGTTCTGGCTTTTCTATACTGTCTGTGAGGGCAGTATATGCGCAAAATAAGAGGTTCGTCCACGCGATGGCTTGCCGGGAGCACCTGACGCACCCTCTCGGCAAGACTGGCCGCTAATTTGCGGGTAATTTCTGGTAGACAGGTACTACCATTCTCTGGAAAGCGACAAAAACTCATGCCAGAAGCTATCGCAGTGGAGACGCCGCGCAAGGGCGCGTGGTGGCAGCGCATCTTTCAGGCGCCTGTGTCTCCAGGGCCAGCGCAGCCAGAGCCGGACGCCAGCGCGCCTGTGGTGCTGGAGCATGTGAGCAAGCGCCTGGGCCACCGCGAGGCGCTGCACGATCTTTCGCTGGAAGTGCGTAAGGGCGAACTCTTCGCGCTGGTTGGGCCAAGCGGCTGCGGCAAGACCACCACTGTGCGCTTGATGTGTAACCTGTACTGGCCGTCGAGCGGGACGGTGCGCGTGCTGGGGCATCACCATCGCAAATGGCCCAACGGCCTGCGCGAGCGCATCGGCTATATGCCCCAGACGATTGCGCTCTATCCCCGCCTGACGGTTGAGGAAAATTTGCGCTATATTGCCGCGCTCTATGGGCTGGAGCCAGCGCAGCGCGCCGAGCGCATTGCCGCGCTGCTGGAGTTGGTGGAATTGGCCGATGCCCATACCACGCTTGCCGCGCAGCTTTCAGGAGGCATGCGCCGTCGGGTGGCGCTGGCTTCGGCGCTGCTGCATGCCCCAGAGTTGATCTTTGTGGATGAGCCAACGGCGGGGCTGGACCCGGCGCTGCGTCGGCGGCTCTGGCAGCACTTCCGCGCCCTGCGCGCCCAAGGGCGCTCGCTGGTCGTGACCACGCAGTATATTGACGAGGCCGATTTTTGTGACCGCGTGGCCGTGATGCGCGCCGGAAAACTGGTCGCGGTTGGCACGCCGGAGGAGCTGCGGCGTCAGGCGTTTGGCGGCGAAGTGGTAGAGGTGCGCAGCGGCGATCTTTCGGCCCGCAGCGCGCTGGCACTGCGCGAACTGCCGATGGTGCATGAGGTCGAGCAGGTGCACCTGGATACGCTGCATGTCGTGGTGGACGTGGCGCGGCGGGCTGTTCCGGCCATCATTGGCAAACTCTCGCAGCAGGGCGTCACGGTGGAAGCGGTGAGCGAGCGCCGCCCGTCGTTTGATGAGGTGTTTTTGCGGCTGACTGGCGGCTCTATCATCCCCGCCGCCACGCTGACCGACCCGGAAGAGGAGCCAGATGATGCCGTCTGAAACCCAGAAGCAAACTGCCCCAGAGGCGCTTGCCGAGAAAGCCGAGAAACTGGAGCAGCCCGCCACACATCAGCGTTATCGGATTCTGGCGGTTGGTACGCGCTGGCGCGGCGAGTTTTTTCGCCAGTCCAGCCTCTTTGCGCTGGTAGTGCTGGGTCCGTTTCTGCTGCTGGCGCTCTTTGCGGTAGGCTTTCGCCTTTCGGCCTTCCGGCCCAGCGGCATTC
This sequence comes from Ktedonobacterales bacterium, assembly GCA_036557885.1. Classification (GTDB taxonomy): domain Bacteria; phylum Chloroflexota; class Ktedonobacteria; order Ktedonobacterales; family DATBGS01; genus DATBGS01. The sequence goes on along the minus strand of DATBGS010000130.1, from coordinate 47,233 downwards.
TGGTCGCGCCGCTGGGCGGGCTGAAGCCCAGCGAGGTGCGCCAGTTGCCCTATGTGCGCAGCCTGAGTGGGAATGTGGATGTGCGCGCGATAACCGAGGATGAAAGCTGGGCGCTGACGCAGGTGCGCGAGGGCAACGTAGATATGGTCATTACACTGCCTGAAAACCCGGCGCTTGACCTGGGGCGCGGCCAGCGCACTGTGCTTACCGTAACGGTGAATGTGGTCAATCCCTTGCTGCGTATCGCGCTGTATAACGCCATTAACCAGCAGATTGCCGGTCTGAACTCCGAGACGGTGACGGTGGCAATACGCGGCGTGCAGGCCAGCACGCACCAGCTTGAGCCTGATCTTCTCTCGCTCAATGCCCAGCTTCAGGCGCTCGACCCCAGCGGCGACCCGGAAGCCAACCGGCAAAAACTGGCGCAGATTATCACGCAACTGGAGGCGCTGCGACAAGAAACCGAACACAATCAGACGCAGCAGAGCGGCACAGCAGCGGATATTTACTATGCCGCGATACTGGGGGCGACTGATCAGGCGATTACAGCGGCCCAGACAGCCCAGCATGATGCAGGTACCGCTGCCGGGCAACTGGAACTGGTGACGGCGCAGCAGCGCATGAGCCAGTTGCTCTCAATTGTGCAGGATACCAACGCCATTCCAGCGGCCACACTCGCCATTCCCTTTGAGGCCAGGATCAGTAATCTCGCGGCGAACTCGGATGACCTGACGGCGTTTTATGGTCCGGCGGCGTTGGCGCTGCTGCTTCAGCACCTGGCGGCGACGCTGGCCGCGCTTTCGATGGTGCAGGATCGCCAGCTTGGAGCCATTGAAGTGCTGGCGGTTTCGCCCGCCTCGGCCTGGGAAGTGCTGCTGGGGCGCTTCTTGCAATATGGCGGCGTGACGCTGGGTGTTGGCGTGCTGCTGACTATGCTGCTGGTGCTGTTCCTGGGCATCCCCTTTGCCGGGTCTGTAGGCTGGTTCTTGCTGGTGCTGGTGCTGCTGGTCTGGGCATCGGTGGCGATGGGCTTCTGTCTCTCGCTCATTTCGCGCTCAGATGCGCAGGCGGTCCAGTTGATCATGCTGCTGCTCGTGGGCGCGATCTTTTTTAGCGGCTTTATTGGCCCGCTGCGGGCGCTGGCGCCGCCCGCGCATCAACTGGCGTATCTGTTCCCGCTCACCTATGGCATTGATGGGCTGGATAACGTCATGCTGCTCAACACCTCACCGGGCGCCGGAAATATCCTGGGCCTGTTGGCGCTGGCGGTTTCCATGACACTCCTGGCGACCTGGCTGTTCAGAAGGGAACTGCGGCCAAAGTAGGCGGGCGATTTTAACCACCTGCCTCCTTCTCCACTCGCAGCCAGCAATATTCATGGGGTGGGTTGGTGCCCAGGATGGAGAAGGGCACCTCTGGCTTGTGGGAGCGCAGCAAATACCGCTGCACCGCCGGGTTACGCGCGTAAAAGCGCCGCGCCACGCGCAAGGCGCTCGGCAGCGAGCGAAAGCGCACGCACATCTCTTGTGGCATGGGCAGCGAGACGCATTGAAAACCGCGCTCTACCAGCCAGGGGTAATCTTCCGGGCGCGGCCAGATCAGCACCACTTTGCCACCGGGCCGCGTGACGCGCAGAAATTCGGCCAGCCCTGGCTCACCGCCCTGCGCTGGCTCTGCGGTGAACGCGGAGGCAGAGAGCGTTGTGTCTACGCTGTCCTCCGTCAGCGGCAGCGCGTCAAAGCGCCCGCGTAACGGAATCACCTGCTGTCTGGCGGGTTGTCCGGTCAGTTTTTTCTCCAATATACGCAGCAGCCCAGGCGAGGGTTCAACAGCATACACCGTTGCCGCGCCCTGGCGCAGAAATTCAAAGGTAGCCCGCCCGCTGCCCGCGCCCGCATCCAGCACCGTTTTGCCGCAGAGATCAGCGGCAAACTGGCGAAAGATGTCCGGGTGCAGTCGCTCGCCCTCGGTCAGTTCCTCGTAGAGTTCAGGCGTCTTCCAATAGGTCAGTTCCCAAAAGAGCGTATCCAACAGGTGCTGGCGCGCGTTTTGTTCGTCCTCTGGGGCGATGGGGAGATGCAGTTCAACCAGAAAGCGCCCGCGCTCCTGCCGGGGCAGAGCGCGCAAGAAGCGCTGTGCCACTGCCTGGGGCGCTGAATGCAGGCTCTGCGCCAAATCCTGGCGCTTGAGTCCATAGGCGCCGGTTACCAGCATGTTGCGCAGGGTGGCCTCATCAAAGACCAGCAGGTCTTCAATCTGGAAAGGATTGGCAAACTGTGGGACGTTTTCTGCTGGAAGTTCAATCTGGGTTTCTGCCACGCGCCCTCCTTCAAGAAAATGCGGCGCATGAAGCATGCCGCCAGGAGAGCCATGCTCTTGACCCTTGATGGTAGGATACTAGCAAGAGATACCCATACCCCCTGGGTATGGGTAAGAACGGACCCCTTGAACGAGAAAGGACACCGCCATGAATATCCTTGATGCTATCGGGCAATCGCTGTTGGCGGCAGTGGGCATGGCCTGGCAGGTCTTGTGGAGCCTGGTGCTTGGCTTTGTGATTTCCGGCATGATCCAGGCGTATGTCAGCCGCCAGCGCATGAGCGAGGCGCTGGGGCGGCCTGGCATCAAAGAGATTGCGCTGGCAACCGTCTTTGGGGCCGCCAGTTCATCCTGCTCCTACGCGGCGGTAGCAGCGGCCAAGAGCATGTTTAAGCGCGGCGCCCATTTGATTCCTGCGCTGGCTTTTATGTTTGCCTCGACCAATCTGGTGATTGAACTGGGGCTGATTCTCTGGCAGTTGATGGGCTGGCAGTTTGCCCTGGCTGAGTGGCTAGGCGGCGTGGTGCTGGTGGTCATGATGACCGCGCTGGTGAAGCTGACCTATCCCAAGCGCATCGTTGAGCAGGGACGCGCCTATCAACAGACGGGCCGCGTTGCTGAGCACGATCACGGCGAGATGCTCGCGCCAGGGCGCACGCTCTGGGGGAAGCTGCGCTCTGGCCGGGGCTGGACGTATGTCGCCCACTACGTCAGGATGGACTGGGGGATGATCTGGAAGGATGTGGTTGCGGGTTTTGTGATCGCGGGATTTCTGGCGGTGCTCGTCCCCAATGAGTTCTGGAAAACGCTCTTTGTGGAATCGGCGCCCGCGCCGCTGCGCGTGGTGGAAAACGCGCTGGTTGGGCCGATCATTGCCGTGATCTCGTTTGTCTGTTCCATTGGCAACGTGCCCCTGGCGGCGGTCCTGTTCACAGGCGGCATCACCTTTGGCGGGGCCATCGCGTTTCTTTACGCTGATCTGATCGTGCTGCCCATTCTGAACATCTATCGCAAGTATTATGGCTGGCGGCTGGCAGCGTATATCACGCTGGTGCTGTTTGTCACGATGGTGCTGACAGGTATCCTGATTGATCTGCTGTTTACGGGCCTGGACCGGCTTTTCCCATCTGTAGACTTTGTTCCAACAGCCAATCCGCATCTGGTAGAGATGGTAACAGCCTTCTCGTTGAACTATACTGTGGTGCTCAACATGCTGGCGCTGCTGGTGGTTGGCGTGCTGATTTTTCTGAATGTGAAATACCCGATGCAACAAGTGAGCCATGCCGGACACGATATGGGGCATGCCGGACATAACACCGACCACAGCACTCACGATATGACAGCAATAGACGCGCCGCAGGAGCGCCATGAGGGGCACGACATGGACCACAGCGAGCACGGCGGCCACGCGCTTACCTGACGAGGGGCATCCCTTCCTGCGCGAGTATCTGCGCAATCTCCGCCATTGCAGCGGGCGAGGTGAGAATGGCCCCGTGATTCAGGCTGCTGTTGTCGCTGCCGTAGTCGTCAATTGAGAGCGTTGCCCCAGGCAGGCTGGCCCACAGGAAGGGTACTACCAGATCGCGCACGTTGGAAATGGTGAAGATGGGGCTGCTGATGGCGTCGGTATTGGTGAGCCAGCGGCCAGAGGCGTGCGCCATCAGCGCAATTGCCGGGCTGCCTGCCAGCAAATCCTGGGCAACTGGCCCAAAGAACGGCGCAAAGAGCGCGTCAGCGATGCTGTGGGGGATGCCTCCCAGTGGGCTATCCAGCGTGATGATGCTGTGAATGGCGCGCAGGCGCTCTGGCGTGGCGATGGCCGCCGCCCAATACACGGCCACCGCGCCGCCCAGAGAATGGCCGATCAGATCAAAGCTGGCATGGGGGAACTGGCGTTGCCAGCGTTGAAGCTGCGCGTCCAGCTCCCGCGCCGAATCTGCTAGCGGCTGGCGTGTCTGGCTGCTGGTATAGGTGGGGCTGTCTCCGGCGTAACTGAACGCTTCAAGCGCTTTGATGGTGAATGGGATGCCCCCGTTGTCCTCCGGGCTGTCATCCTCTGCTGGCGTCTGGCGCAGCGCCTGGTTGAGTGTGCTCGTCAGCGTTGAGGTGTTCGCATAGCCATCCACAAAGGTTCCCAGCGCGCGGGCCTGGGCATTCTGAAGGGCCTCCGCGCCGCCGCATGTCAACCAATCCGGCCAGGTGGGCCACTGTCTTGGTGGCGGTGGCAGTGGTGCCAGCGATGGCAGGTCGGGCGCTGGGGGCAGTTGGGCGGGCAGCGCGCAGACACCTGGCAGCAAAACGATCACCCGTTCGCGCCAGTCGTAGCCGCTTCTGGGTTGCAGCAGGCTTATATCAGCGCTGAGCATTGTTAGCAAAAGCAGCGCGGAAAGCATAAAAATACTCTTCCGCCTGCCCGCAAGCCACGAACGCAGCGGGGCAAAGCGGGCAAAAATATGGCGCGAGAAGATGCGGTGTGAGAAGGCGCGGTGCATGGGTGGGTCTGCTCCAGGGAAGGTAGCAATGGATAGTAGTGTTCTCAACAGTCAGAAATTAGTGATTGTTGAAAACAGGTGGCAACGGTTCCTCTCTTTACAGAAAAGGGCCAGAAAGCCACATGTCTTTAGACCAGGGATGAATGGCCTCCGTCTCCCATTCCGGTGTCTCTTGGCCTTCGCCTGGTCCCTGGTTTGATGCCAGGTTTTTGTCGGCTCGCAGGATAGGCAGCAAGACTGTCGGCATCTACGTACCAGACTTCGGTGAAGTACCCCCTCGCTTTAGCGAGGGGCTTCTACAGAGCCGTAGCCCTGTGGGCCACTTCCTGGCCCAAGAACAAGATAGCTCTTGCCGAATTGTGGTCACGGTCCAACTCTGCGCCGCATTCACAGGAATGCCAACGCTCACTCAAGTCTTTGGGGACCAATTGACCACAATTGCTACACACTTGGCTGGTATTGTAGGGGTCCACAAACACGACTTGTCGCCCGGCGCTTGCAGCCTTGGCGACACAGATCGCTTGGAATTGTCCCCAGCCAGCATCGAGAATAGATGTATTCAGGCCAGCCTTCGCACTGGCCCCATTTGGGAGATAGGCGCCCTCTTTGTCTGGGTCCGGTTTGGGTGCGGGCGCTTTGCTCATGTTGGTGATCTGCAAATCTTCAAAGACGATCAACCCAAAGCGATTCACAAGAGAACGCGCCGCTTTGTGCTGAAAATCTCTTCTCTGATTGCGTACCTTGCGATGTGCCTTTGCCAGTGCAAGCGCCGCACGTTTACGGCGTCGGCTCCCACGCTTCTTGCGGTCCTTGGCCTGTTGGAGCAACTTCAGACGCTTCTGTCCTTTGCGATAGAGACGCGAGTTCTCAATCGTCTCGCCCGTCGAAAGCGTGGCAAAATGGAGCAAGCCTAGATCAATGCCCACTTCCTCTGTGGAGGGCGGCAACGGTTCCTCTTCCACTTCACAAGAGAAGGTGACATACCAGTGATTCACATCGCGCTTGATGGTGCAAGTTTTCACCTGGCCTATCATCAGGCGATGTAAGCGAACTTTGATGTCCCCAATTTTGGAGAGTGAAAGGCTGGCGTGTCGCTCTTTCCCCAGCCCACTCCCGCCAGCCAGGGCAAAGCCCGATTGGGGATAGGTGAAGCTATCATAGCGCCCTTGTCCCTGAAATCGGGGATACCCCGGCTTTTCCCCATTCTTGAGACGGCGAAAAAAGGCAGCGAAGGCTTTGTCCAGCCTCCGCAAGACATCCTGCAAAATCTGGCTATAGATGTCCTGGTAGGCAGGAAACGCTTCTTTGATCTCGGCCAGTTCAGCGGCTTGTTGGTTGTAGCCTAAACTTGTGTGACGCATCTGATAGAACGCCTTGCGTTCTTCCAATGCGGTGTTATAGAGGTGACGGCAGCGGCGTAGCACAAAGAGCAGGGTTTGTTCCTGCTGCTTCGTCGGGTACAGCCGGTATTGGAAGGCTTTAAGAGGTCGCCTCTCGTTTTGCTTTTCGCTGCTCTTGCTTGGCATACTGCTCCAATGCCCAGACCAATTCGCTATTCAAGGAACGCTTGTGCTCACTCGCTAGATGGCGAAATTCGTCAATTAGTGTGGGTGAGACAGTGATGGTCCAACGATTCAATTTGGGTTTCGATGCTTCATTCATGTACGTATTCTATCATAGAATATACGTGTCGTCAAGCGCGTACCGCGCCACTTATATCCGCATAGCTAAAGCTAGGGGTTTTACGCGGCTCTTGATAAAGCCTAGCAGAAACAGTTTGGAGAAGCGCGGGGCTTCGTGCTCCAGGGATGTTTGTAGCACTCCTTGAGCGCACCGTTGCAAGTACGGGCGGCATCCTGCACGAAGTCTCCACGCACAAGACCAGACTGTCACAAGTGTGTCATGGCTGCGGTGTTCTGCTCAAAAAGCCGTTGTCTGTGCGCTGGCATGAATGCGCTTGCGGTATCGGACCGGTGCAGCGTGATCTGTATTCGGCGGCGCTGGCAGCCTATCTTGATCTGAAGACCCTTCGCCCCTCTATTGCCCAGTCTGACTGGGAAAGTTTGGAGACGAGCTTGCCCTGCGAGCGCAGGGTAAACGGGCAGCAATAGAGGAAAACGTTCAACGCGCGAATGAGGGGCAGGTGCTGCCCCGAAGCATGGGTATTCCCCGTGCCGGAGTGCGTCTGCCCCAAAGTCTTGACGACGCCCGACAAGAGCCAGGTGTTTCTAAAGAATATCTGGAAGAGTGGGAGCGAAAATCAAGAACTTCCTGGCTTTAGCCAGGGGAGTCTCAGCATGCCACATTCTCTGCATTTACACAAGAGAGCGAGCGATGATTTGGTAAGCCTGTCAGCTATCGCTCAGCGGTGGAACAGCCCCAGCAGCATCGGGAGGAGGTGCGGCCCAAAGACAAAGAGGCCAATGACGATGGAGAGAAACGCATTCAGCAAGACAGTGCCAGCGGCGACATCTTTGGCAACTTTGGCGAGCGGGTGAAATTCCTGGGTTGCCAGGTCCACGCAGGCTTCGGCAACAGTGTTAAACATCTCAGCAATAAAGACGCCTGTAATCGCCACGAAGACCAGCGCCCATTCCACCGGGCTGATGCGCAGCCAGAGGCCCGCCCCAATTGTCAGAATCGCGATAAGCAGATGCACGCGCGCGTTGCGCTGGGTGCGCACCGCATAGCGTACCCCGGCAAAAGCGTACACAAAGCTGCGTAAAAAGGTGGCGCGCGCCGGTTGCACAACCGGCTGCTTGACAGCCTGCGCTGCCTGGTCCTGGTGCTTCTTCTGGGCCTCGCTGATGCTCTGGTTCTGGCGTGGTTGTGCGGGTGGCTTGGCTTGTTCAGGCGGCTTTTTGGTGGAGAGCCTGCCGTTGTGGTGTGTCCTGTGTGTCACAAATGTATTCCCATCTGGTGCAGCGCGGCGTGTTGTAGCTCGACCATGCGGCGATACCCGGCCTCGGTCTGATCGTCATAGCCCACCAGATGCAGCACGCCATGTGCCAGCAAAAATGCGAACTCGTAGAGCGGGCTGTGCTTGGCTTCCGCCGCCTGGCGCACAACGGTGGGATAGGAGATGGCAACATCCCCCAGGTGCAGCGGCAGACCCGGCGCGGTGACAAAACGCACCTCTGGCGCCTTCACCTCTTGCCAGCGTTCTGCGGCGGGAGCCTGCACCAGCGGCTCATCCAGCAGCGGAAACGAGAGCACATCGGTGGACTTGTCCTGGCTGCGATAGTCGCGGTTCAGCCTGCGCAGCCCCAGGTCGCCCTGCACCAGCAAGGTCACTTCCACAGGGCGCTGGATGCCAACCATCTCAAGCACCTGCTCCACCACCTGGGTGAGCAAGGGCTGGTTCAAGCGCCGCGCATCTTCACCTGCCTCATCATCCACAAAAATGCTCAGATCAGCCCAGCTTTGCCTTTCCTCGTCTGGCTGTGTGGCTGCTGCCTGGTCTTCTTCCTCCTCAAGCATACCTGCTGCGACCTCCAACTGCCTAAAACTTCTTCAGAATTAGCTTACTTGCTGTATTGGTGGGTGGGCCAGGGGCGGAAAATTCTCTGTGGAGGAGAAAGCTTCCGATTCGCTTTCTGCTTCCTGCTCATCTTCAATGAGCGTTTCGGGATAGGGGATGCGCTGGTGGAACATGCCGCGCAGGATGCTCAAAAACGCGCCAACGATGCCCTCCAGGTCTTGCGTGGTCAGGCCGCAGTTGGTAAATTGCCCATCGGCCAGGCGGTCCTGGCACATCAGCCGGATTGCCTGCTCCATCTCTTCGGGCGTTGTTCCCGCCTGGCCTGCCCGCACCATTGGCTCAATCCCATCGGCCAGCATCAGGATAGCCGTTTCTTTGCTGCGTGGCCGGGGGCCAAAGTACCGAAAACGGTTCTCGTTGGGTGGTTCCAGGCCCTGTTCGGCGGCCAGACGCGCCGCTTTGGCGTAGAAATATTCCATGCGCAGCGTGCCGTGATGCTCGGCAATGCAATCGCGCACGCGCGCCGGAAGATGATGCTTGTTTGCCAGCCGCAAGCCATCGCTGATATGGTAGCGCAGCATCTTGGCGCTGCTGACCGGACTCAGGCTGTCGTGAACATTGCGTCCCTGAAACTGATTTTCGATAAAGCTCTGGGGGTGCTCCACTTTGCCGATGTCGTGATAAAACGCGCCCACCCGCGCCAGCAGTGAATCGGCGCCAATGTTTTGCGCGGCACGCTCGGCCATTGCCGCCACCACAATGCTGTGGTGATACGTTCCCGGCGCCTCCAGCAGCAGGCGTTGCAGCAGCGGGTGATTGGGGCGGCTGGCATCAAAGAGTTGCAGCATCGTGGTGATACCAAAGAGCGAGCCAAAGAAGCTGTACAGCGAGAGCGCCAGCACCGCCGCAAGCTCGCCGCCAGCCAGCGCCGCCAGGCAGGGCGTGAGCAAATGATCCAGGTCGCGCCCCTGGGGATACTGGATGAAGGCGAACGCCCCGGCCAGCGGCAGCGCTGCCAGCCCGACCATCAGGCCCACGATTCCAAACCGGCGCAGGCGGTCTACCCGACCCATGCTCATCGCCCCTACCGATGCCCCCACCGCGTACAGCAGACTGAGCATAAAGGATTGACCGACGACGGCCCCAACCAGAAACGCCAGCACCAGGCCCATCACCAGCGCGAGCTGGGAATCTAGCAGCGCCGCAATCGTCATGGACGCGGCAGCCAGCGGGAAAGCGTAGGCCCAGGCCGAGGTATCATCGCGCAGTGTAATTCTGGCTGCCAGCACGGTCAGCAAGAGCACTACCAGCACCAGCAGCAAGAAACGTGGGCTGGTGGCAATAGCAGGCGTGCGTGTGATCAGGTAAATGCTCAGCAGCAGCATCAAGCCGCCCACCAGCAAAATCAGGCCAAGGGCCGTAGTATCGCTGGGGGTGCCTGGTGGCTGTGTGCCAGGCCCCACCGGGCCTGGGTTAAAGGCCCAGGAAAAACGAGCGGGTGGGCCAAACACCGGCGCCAGCAAAAGACCTGCCAGGGACGCGGTGGCAACAGCCCAGAAAGCCGTTACCAGCCAGATGCGCTTCCATTGCCCAAACCACGTTTCGATCCGATTCACTGGATGCGACCGTACGGGGGTGGTGATCGTCCTGGGGTGTGTCATGTTGCTCTCGTTTTCTTTCCATCAAGCACGCAGCACAAAAGCCGGATCGAACCACACACGACCCGGCTCTCATCAGCACCTTGATGTCTTAGAGGCAGCGTGGGAAAAACAAGGAACCTCAACTACCCCTTGCGGGCTTTGTGGTTTCTCGCAGCTTCCTTTTTACCTCGCTCTGGCCCCACCTGCTTGCCGCGCTATAGTACCTTGAACAGGTTTAACCGCTCTCGGCGTGCTTTTCACACTGACACCAGAGGTCACTGGCACTAGTAGGCGATTCCGTCTTCTTGCGGAACGCTCGTGCTTTTCCCTAAGGGAACGCTTTACCTTGGAACTGCCAAACACGATGGATGTGGCAAGGCCAACACTAGCGAGAGTATACCATACTTGCCCCAAGAAAGCCAGCCCATACCAGTCAGAAAAACGCAGGAAGAGGCTATGGCTTCTATGAGCGTTTATCATACACTACCCCAATCTTCATGTCAACCATCTCAGCCTCACCATCCTCTGGAAACCTGTTGCTCTGGCCCGCGCATTGCGATAGGACAACAGAGCGTAAGATAGCGCGGCCCTGGACCATCGGAGTCTTGCGCCGGGTGACGCCTGCCAGGGGAACGCCGGACAATGCTGGCTGCTGGCTGATAGCCTCTTTTGGTGACCCCCTTTACAGGGAGCGATATTCATGGTACGATAGAAACCTGGTAGATTCCTCGTGCCCACACCACCAAGGTTCCCTTCTTGCACAGATCAGCTACCTGGCCCGGTTGAAGATAGACTCCTTGTGGTGCCACGCCCCAGCGCATGTGCTGCGTATGTGCAATACTTTGTTTCTTGGGAGGCGTTGATGTCTATGAACGCCAAACAAATATGGCAGGCGGTGCTTGAACGCATCCAGGGAAAGATGACTCAGGCTGCCTTCAATAACACCTTTAGTGGCACCAGCGGTATCTCCCTGGAAGGCCAGGTGCTCCGCGTGCGGGCCGGTTCGAACCATGCAGCCCGCACGCTGAATACACGCTTTAAGGCGCCAATCTCCAGGGTGCTTGTAGACCTGCTGGGGCCTGATGCAGAGGTACGCTTTGAGGTGAGCCGGGAGGAAGTACAGCCGGACGGCACGCTGAGCAGTGTAATTTTCTATGAAAGCGAGAAGGCACCACCAACTCAGCATTTCACAGGCGCGGTGCCGCGAGGAAGTCCCACCCGCGCCCGGCAACAGCCGCTTTTACCTGGCTCGCCTGTCTCCCAAGGGTCGGAGATGCCGGGGCCGCGCGTCACCCGTCCGTTGGTTGCTCGCCCGCAGCTGATGCCTGATGCTGATGCCGCAGAGGTGCAAGCAATGTCTGGCGCCTCTGGTTTCTCCATTGACGAAACCAAAGTTGTTGATGCCGATCCGGTGGCTCCGGTGTCTGCCTCCAGATCTGATGGCATGCCCTACCTGCACGCGCAGGCGGCTTCTGCGCATGAGCGCTCTGGGATGGCAGGCGCATTTTTTGACGGCGAGGACCAGCCAGAGCGTCCCGCTCCGGCGGTGAGCGCGCAGCACTGGCCTCCCTGGTTGCAGCCCGCCATCGCGCAGCAGCCACTTTCGGCGGAGCCAGACAAGGAGGCGCGCCGCTTCCTCTCATCTGCACCAATAGATGGGGCTTCATCTTCGCTGCCGCCGCACGTCAATGGTGCTTCGCAGGTGCCCGGTGCGTCAGTAGAAGAAACATCAGAGTCGAACTTTCCCATCTACGAGCAGGAGCCAGCGGCTCGGAACGAGCGCCCGGAGCCAGGGTCGCGCCCAACTCAGCAACTGGAATATCTGGGGCCGCGCAACCAGGCCAGTCTGCCCTTCCCGGATGACGCCGGGATGCTCAACCCCCGCTATACCTTTGAAACCTTTGTCGTGGGACAGTCCAATGGCTTTGCCTATAACGCGGCCCAGGCCGTCTCCAAAGAAGTGCCACAGGGGATGAATCCGTTGTTTCTGCATGGTGGGGTTGGGCTGGGCAAGACCCACTTGCTGCATGCCATCGGCCATGTCGTGCGTGCGCGCGGCCTGAAGGTGCTCTACACGACCTCGGAAAACTTTACGAACGAGATCATCAACGCCATTCGCTTCCATTCAACCGCGCAGTTCCGCGAAAAATATCGCCAGCTTGATATGCTGATGGTGGATGATATTCAACTGATTGCCGGGAAGGAAGCAACCGAAGAAGAGTTCTTCAATACCTTTAACGTGCTGCACCTGGCAAACAAGCAAATTGTCTTGAGCAGTGACCGCAGCCCTGCCGAGATCGTCAAGCTGCACGAGCGCCTGCGCTCGCGGCTGGCCTGGGGGATACAGCCCGAAATTCACAAGCCAGAATATGAGCTGCGCGTTGCCATCCTGCGCTTCAAGGCGCAGCAGGCCGACTTGAAGCTCTCCGATCCAATTATTGAGTTGTTTGCCAGGCCAGAATGCGAGAGCGTGCGCGAACTGGAGTCCATTATCGCCCGCCTGCTCCTCTATTCCCAGACCGAGAAGCGGGGCATTACAATGGCGCTGGCCCTGGAGATTTTTGAAGCCTGGCAAACTTCCAAAAAGAAGGGTGTGTTTGATCTCTCGGTCGTGCTCAAGGTCATGGCGGAGAAGTACGAGATCACGGTAGCAGACCTCCTCTCGCCCCGGCGCGACCGCCGCTTTGCCTGGCCGCGCCAGATTTTGATGTATCTGCTGCGCGAAAGGGCCAGGATGCGCTTTGAGCAGGTGGGCGAGGCCATCGGTGGGCGCGATCATACCACCGTGATGCACGCCGTTGATCAGGTGAATAAGCGCAAAGAGAAAGATGCAGAGTTTGGTCCGCAACTGATGGCGCTCTGGCTGGAGATCGAAGAGAATTTCCCCCGGCGCTGATGAGCGCCAACAACCAGAGAGCGCGCGAACAACCAAAAAGGCCAGGCGGGAGCACCTTGCTCCCGCCTGGCCTTGCTGAATCCCGCCTGGCTATTCCAACTCGTCCTCGTCTTCCTCGTCTTCTTCCTCGCGCTCGTTGGCTGTCCCCTGAGCGTTTAACATCGCCAGCAATTGCCTGGCGATGACCGAAACCTGCCGGTCCCCATCGTCGTTGTGCCGGGCGGCGCGCAGATAGCGGCTCAGCTTGCGGCGTTTGCGTGCTTCCGGCACGGCTGGCGCCAGGGCGATGTCTATCCGCTCCAGCGCCACCATTGCGCCCCGACGCACCTGGGGTTCTTTATCCACCAGCGCCGTTGCCAGCGGCCAGATCGCGTGTGGGTCGCCAAGCTCGCCCAGCAGTTCCACCGCTTTGGGGCGCTGTTCCAGCGTGCCACGCTTGCGCTCCAGCACCTGCAAGAGTGGCTCCAGGGCACGCGAGTCTTTGAGCTTGACCAGGGCCGTCATCATCGCCAGGCGCGAGCGGTCCTCCCATTCGCGCTCCAGGGCGCGGGCCAGCGGGTTGGCGGCGCGCGGGTCGCCCAGCGAAGCCAGAGCTTCTGCGCCAGCGGCGCGTACCAGAATATCGGCATCATCCAGCAAGCCCACCAGCGGGGCGGTGGCGCGTCTATCGCCCAGGCGCCCCAGGATGCCCGCTGCCACCAGGCGCATGGCCGGATTGCTGCCCGCAATCAGCGCCACCAGCGGAGTCACGGCGCGGCGGTCATTCAGCCGCCCCAGGGCGACAACGGCGTTGGCGCAGACCTTCCAGTCTTCATCGCCCAGCGCTGCCACCAGCACTTCAACCGAGCGGCGGTCGGCCATCCAGCCCAGCGCATCGGCGGCGGCCTGGCGCATGCGCACATTGCCTTGTTGGATCGCGCGGACCAGAGCATCCAGCAGCGAGGTGTTGCGCACGCCGATCAGGGCGCGCGTGACGGCGGCTACTACAAACTCATCGCGGCTGGTCAGCGCGTCAACCAGGGCGCGGGCCGATTCCATATGGTCGAGCTTGGCAAGCACGCGCGCGGCAGAAACCGCCGTTTCGTTGCGGCGCAGGGCCGGAAAGAGCACCGGCAGGGCATCAGGGCCAAAGCGCAGCATGGCTTTTTCTACCGCGCCCAGCACCTGATCATAGGGTCCGCCCAGGCCCGACATCCAGGAAAGTTCGCCGCCAATAAAATCCAGCAGGCTCTGGGCGCAGCGCACATCAATGCGGCGCAGCGCCTCAATCGCAATGCGCCGAATGGGTTCGCTCATATCGCGGTAAATTTCTTCGTTGGTGTTGCCGCGAAAGCCAACAAAGACGGGGCTGGCGGTAGCGGCTTTCTCCAGCAGGGGCACCAACGCCTCCTCAGAGCCATAGGTGACGGAAATTTCGGCCAACCGACGCGCAGCATCCGCCGCCACGCGCTCATCTACTGAGCGCAGGCGTTCCTTGAGCATACGCACATCGGCGTTAAAGGGCTGAATGCGATTGCTCAGTTGCGTGGCAATCCGACTGACCGCGCCCAGCCGACGCTCGGAAACCCTGCGCACGGCGCGAGTCAGCGCGCGTTGCACGGGTGGCTGTTTGATTTTGATTTGCGCGGCGTGCGTGGCTGGTACTGGAACACGCGCTTCCTGCTCTGCCAGCAGAGCGGGAAGATTTTTGGCTCCACTCTGTCGGCTGCCCTGGGTTGGCTGGCGTGGGCCTTCTGCCTGCATCCAGGTTTCCTCTCCAGCCAGATCATCTGGTGATAGTGCTGGTTTTGGGGTGGTCCCCCGGTAGACATCCATTGATTTCTCCCTCCGAACAGCGCCTGCCCCTATGCTTGCGGTGCCTGGTTTCTTGCTGGAGCATTGCCAGCGCGGTGCCGGATTGGTTCCGGCAAATCTGGGCCGTAGTATAGCACAGAAGGAGTCTGGCGGGAACTAGTTTGCCCGTTTCCTAGCCCAAAAAGCCTGTGCCTCGGTGAAGCTGGCTTACGGCTGCTGTGGGGCTACCGCTTTCCCTCTACGCCAGAACGTTAGCAGCGCGAGAAAACTGGCGGCCAGGGCAACCAGCACGATGCTTTCCCAGGCGAGATTATGCTGCCGGAAGGCGGCCAGCAGCGCCAGCGCCGCCTGCCCCAGCGCCCCCAGCAGCGCGGCAATGGCCCAGTCTCGCCCCAGGCGCTGCGCAAACCAGAGCGCGAGGCCCAGCCAGAGCCACGTGGCGAGCAGATACGCCAGCGGCCAGAAGAGATGCGGATCGGACGAGAGCGCGCCCAGCGTCAGCAGGCCAGCCGCCAGGAAAAAGCTTGCCAACAGCGCCAGCCAGGAGAAGCGATGCCAGTACGCGAGGATGGCGGTGAGCAGCAGCCCGGCGCTCAGGATGATGAGCGATGAGCCGGTGAAGGGGCCAGATGCTGTGGAAAGCGCGCCCAGGGGCAGCGGCGCGATGACCGCCAGCAGCAGGGCGCCAAGATCAAGCCAGAGGCAGAGCCACCAGGCATGATGGCCCTGGCGCTGATCCAGTACGGCTTCATTGATACGGGGCCGACGCCGCCAGCCAACCATCTGCCAGATATATGGGCTGGATGGCCTGGCAAGCTCTGGGCGGCTCAGGCGGAAGAAATAGGTGCAGGCGTGGCTGGCGAGGGCTACCGCGATCAGCATCAGCCCCAGCAGTTCTGGGGCACCAGGGTCCGCGCTGAGCAGCGCCGGAGCCACCAGCGCCAGCCCCACCTGCGCGACCAGCGGGAGCAGCACCGCCAGCCCCTCCAGCGTCTGGCGCAGCGCGGCCCAGAACAGCACGCCAACGATCAGCAGGCAGGAGCATACCAGAAACGAGGCTTCCAGCGTGGCGCTGTCTTCGGCCAGCAGCGGGAGGCCCTCGCTGGTGAACAGCGCGGCGGTCAAAAACTGGCCCAGACCCCAGGTTGCGCCTATCCCGGTCAGCAGCAGCGCGCTGACCCGCAAGGCTCCCCGCCAGGAGGCAGGCACGCGCGGGGGCAGTGTTTCCGCCAGGGGAATATAGGCAATGCCCAGCAGCACCGGCCCCAGCGGCCACCACCAGTTTGCCAGCCCGCGCACCACCAGACCGGCTGTTACCATCACGCCCAGGGCAAGAAAGCCGGACACGGCCCAGGTTCCCGCCGGGCGCAAAAAGCTAAGCGCCAGGCACAGGATGGCCGTGAGCAGCCCGGCCACCGCCAGGGCTGGCGCGAGGTTCATGCCGGAAAGGGTGAGGGCAAAAGCCAGGACCAGCACGCTGAGGATGGCCGCCAGCGCCGTCCCGATCTGTGCCCAAAATGGATGCCGCATGGATGATGGTGCCTCCCGAATAGGATATTTCTGCTAGCCCAGGCGCAATGAAGCAACCGCCAGCGCTGGTGCTCCTGGCGTGCCTCGCTCGCAGCGTGCTGGTGGGTCTTACCATACCACATCTGCCTGAAACCGGCTATACTGTGGGAGTGAGCAAGAGGCGTGGAGGTTGAAATGCCAGAGCAATCACAGCGTCACCCGCCACAGGGGACGCCAGAAACGGCGGAGGAGACGCCAGACGCCCCTGGAGCGGAGAGTCAATGGTATGCCAGTAGCGCGCTGCGCTCGCGTCCTGGCACCGACCAGCAGAGTATTTTTTTGGAGCGGTGGCAGACCGCCGATGACGCGCTGCTGCCGCCGCTGGAGATGCTGCGCGTAGTGACGGCGCGTTGGGCAGGCATGACCAACGCGGCGGGAGATGCCTCGCCCGCTCTCGTCGCCTTGCGCGTGGGCGCGTCGCTTTCGCCGCAAGAGGTGGACGAGTGGATTCCGGGCGCGTCGGTGCGCTTCTATACGCTGGGCGGGCCGGTGGCGCCTTTGTCCGACGCCGCGCTGACGGAGCCGCCCCTGGCGCGCTACAGTCTGGTGCAGGCGCCCAATATGAGCTTCTGGCCGGAACTGCGCGCCATGATCGAGCAGCAGGAGCACGAAGCCCCCGGCATGGAACTCTGGGAAGAGCTGGAGCACGACTTGACGATGCTGGAGCAAGAGCTTGCCTGGTGGATGCGCCGCCCGCAAGGGCTGGTGCTCAACCTCTACGACGGCGACAGGCTGGCCGGGCATCTCTCGCTGGCACGCCAGCGCGATGAAACCGAGGGCTGCGATGGCTGGGGGATTCTGGCGCTGCATATCGCCAGCAGCGCGCGCGGCCAGCGGCTGGGCACGCTGTTGCAGCGCGTGGCCTCCACGCTCATTTTGAGCCGCCGCGCCGCCCGCCGCGCCCTGCCGCCTTCTGAGGTGATTGGCGCGCCCACAGCGGAGGGCGCCCCCAGTGATACTGGCAGCCTGCCCGCTCCAGACCCGGCAGACACGCAGGTTTCGCAGCAACTGCCCGCGATTGCCTACACGCGCGAGGCATGGCCGTTTATTTTTGGTTTTGTGGCGGCCAGCAATATTCCCGCGCTGCGCGGCGCCTATGCCGCCGGACGCAGCATTCTGGGCACCTATGTGGATGTGCCGTTGGCGGCCTTAGAAAGCTAGTGCTGGCCCTTATCCCCAGAGGCGGTGCATTTTCCAGCGCCCGGCGGTATACTGGTCCAGCCTGGCTCCGTCCACTGACCCAAGCTGTTTTTCCAGTTCGTTTGCGGTGCGTTTTCTCGCAAAATCAGATGTGTCCTGGCTGCTGTCAGACCTGGCCGACCTGCTGAAGAGGCGGGTCAGTCTCTGTGTAAGGGTTCGTCGGATGCTCTTGCTCATGACGGCGCCTTCCTTTCGCCAGAGGGTGCCAGCCCTCTCTCAAATGAGAACTGCTCTGTAGTCAGTATAGCAGTGAAAGCAAGAAGGTTCAACGGCCTGGGCGCGTCAGAGCATCGCGGCAGAGCGCTAACCCGCCTGCGTGATTTGGATGAGGTTCCCACATGTATCATTGAAGACGGCAACGGTGGTTGGCCCCATGCGGATTGGCTCAGAGGTAAACACCACGCCGCGCTTTTTCAGGCGCTCGTACTCCTGGTGAATATCCTCAACAAAAAACGTCGCGGCGGCAATGCCTTGCTGAAAAATGGCCGCCTGGTACGTCCTGGCCGCTGGATTGTCGTTTGGCTCCAGCAGCAACTGCGTGCCCTCTGGCTCCTCTGGTGAGGCTACCGTCAGCCACTTGAACTGCCCAACCGGAAACTCCAGTTTCTTCACAAAGCCCAGCACATCAGTATAAAACTTCAGGGCTTTGTCCTGGTCGTCCACAAAAACACTGGTAAGTTTAATTTTCATACGGCCTCCTCAGAAACAAACTGTCGGGGACGTTTGGTTTTCATGGGGATTCTTTCTTCGCCCGGCAGAAACGGAAATGCTCTGAGAACTTTTCTGCACCAGCCGGAATCATACCAGCTAGATCAGGCTCGCCCGCTGGAAGCGGGCGAGCAACTACTCACTAGGCCAGGTAGCGACTGATTCTCAGCTTCGTAACTTGTCGAGCAATTCGGCAGGCGTACCTTTCTCTATCTGGGGGAGCAGTTCTTTGATCTTGATCTCGTCTGCCTTGCTGAGTTCTTCCAACAAGCCTGCCTCCATCTGGCCCCCGAAGCGCTCCTCCAACCGCCAGCGTGCCGCATCGCGCCATCCCCAGGTCTTTTGCGTCTTGCGCCACACATACAGCAATGAGATGAGACCCAGACAAGCAATCACTGTCACCAGGAATCCATCAAGCAAACTATTGAGCCAACCAGCGCCAAACCCAAATCCCCAATCAAAGATGGAGCCAAGCACAAGCGCCACCAGCCAGAGAATTCCTCCCCCAATCAGGCCATACAAGATGCCGACAGTGAGACCTAAACCCATCCCATCACCGTTCGCTCTTTTAGATCGAAACACCGCCAACCCCCACAGGGAAGCGATGGCGCCAACCCCAGTCCCAGCAATGAGCTGGTGCCTGATCGTCAGCATGCGCTCTATCCCAAAGAGGAAGTGGGTCGTGTACGTCTGATCATAAGACACCGCAGACACGGAAGAAGTCGCTGCCACCACCACAGCCCCACTGAGCACGGCAATGATCCCTAAGGTGAGCGGGGAGAAGACCTTCCGATAACCTAGAATATAGGACAACACCAGCCCAATTCCGACGGCAGCCAGAGCCAGAACCCAGGCTTGCGTCCACACGCCAACCAGACCTCCAACCCCACACAACAAAAAGAGCGCGGCAATGAACGGGCTGGCAGCGCCACCATACAGTTGATCCAGGCGCACCAGATCATACCGATTGGTAGGGACAGGATACGGTTTCTGCTCCTCTGGCGGTTTCTGCTTTTTTTGTGGCGGGGTTCCTCCACTCGGCTGACTTGGCGGAGCAGGGGGAGAAGCGGAAACTGGCAGGACGGGTGGTGGTGGCGCGGCTGCCATGCTTGCTTGACGTTGAGGAGCAGGCGATGAAGCAGGGCTGACGTCACCGTCAGAATACGACCAGATTTCCTTCTTATTGACGTAGAGATGCATCGACTCGTGAAAGTTGGGGGGGTCATACCAGTGAGCGGGGCGGGATTGGTACTCTGTATGCTCGAACACACACTTGGTACCATCAAGTTTGAAACTCTCCGAGACATAAGGGTCGTCACTGCCACGAAATCTTTTGAACGTCCTCTTTTTCTTGCTATCAACGAAGAGTTCCGATTTGGTGTAGACGACAAATTCGTTAGGGAATTTCAGCAAAATTCTCACTTCATGCCAATACACCACCCTGAACGTGATGACATATTCCCTCGTAATACGCATAGGATCGGGATTCCGAATCTCTTCACATCTCACTTCCGTCGCATCTTGGCCCACACTGCAACCCCTTTCTCAAGACAGCAAGCCTATCATCACATAACTTCCAGGACAACCTGCGGAGTTTCTTCTTTCTTCGTACTCCGCTTGACATTCTGGGCGACTCTTATTATACTTTCTGCAAGCTCTCGTGCAAGAGCTTCCTGCGTCTCCTGTGGGCATCAGGAACCTGTATTTTTCATTGCGTGTATGGCTTGACGGCCAGCGTGGAGGTGCGACTTAAGCACGCGCCACGCCATTAACCCAACCCTGCGTCATCGGCAGAGATGAGTCGGCAAAGCATTCTGAAAGTCGCTTCTTCCGGCCACCTCTCAAAATCAGCGCCCTGTCGCGCCAGGCAACGCCCATATGGGCCGGGGCCATGCCCCGCTTCCATGACGGCTCGCCAGGCGAGCAGGCAGCGCTCCGATTGTAGCGCCGTCTTCCAGACGGCGAATCACGGCAAGCGCGAACGTTCGCCTCTAGCCACGATACGCCAGCACCCTCTGAGCAGAGGGCATGGGATGCTGGCGCTACAAGCGATCTGCCTATTTTCTAAAACTTCATCTACTGCCAACAACTGTAAACCCTGCAAACTCTTTTGGCCCTGGTTTAGAGTTCCTGGCTATGCCTCTTGACGAAGTTAGCACAATCGTTCTATAATAAGAGATGCCCTTTTTTCTGAATGAAGCAGAGAACGAAGCGAGGTACAGCCCGAATGCCACAGGATGCTATAGTTGTGCGCGGGGCGCGCGAGCATAATCTAAAAAATATTGATGTTGCTATTCCACGCGATAAACTGGTGGTGATTACGGGGCTTTCCGGCTCAGGCAAGAGCAGCCTGGCCTTTGATACCATCTTTGCCGAAGGGCAGCGGCGCTATCTGGAGTCGCTTTCGGCCTATGCGCGCAACTTTGTGGGCCAGATGGAAAAGCCAGACGTGGACCACATTGATGGCCTCTCCCCGGCCATCTCGATTGACCAGAAAAGCACTTCGCACAACCCCCGCTCCACCGTCGGAACGGTCACAGAGATTTATGATTATCTGCGCCTGCTCTACGCCCGTGTTGGGCACCCGCACTGCCCCAACTGCGGGCGCGAGGTGAGCCAGCAAACGCCGCAGCAGATGGTGGATGCCATCCTTGATCTGCCGGAGGGCACGCGGCTGATGCTGCTGGCGCCGTTGGTGCGCAGCCGCAAAGGTGAATATCGCTCGCTGTTTGAAGACCTGCGCAAGTCGGGCTATGTGCGCGTGCGCGTCAATGGGCAGGTGCGCGATGTCAACGAAGAGATTGAGCTTGATCGCTACAAGCAGCACACGATTGAGGCGGTGGTAGATCGGCTGATCGTGCGCAATGCCCAGGCCGCCCACGAGGACAGCGAAGGCGAAGAGGCACCCGAAGCCGAGGAGCCGCAGCTTCGCTTTGTGGCCGAGCGCCGCAGCCTCTACGATGTGCGCCCGCTGGAGGCGGATGTTGATGGCCCCGACGAAGAACCGGACAGCGCTGGCGAGGCGCGCTCGCCGCTGCCGCGCCCGGTAGCCAAACGCGATACCTCGTTCCGCCAGCGCGTGGCCGACTCCGTAGAGACGACGCTCAAGCTGGGCAACGGCACGCTGCTCGTCTCCGTCATTGCTGGCGAAGAACGGCTGTATTCTGAGAAGTTTGCCTGCGTCTACTGCGGCATCAGCATCGAAGAGATTGCGCCGCGCACCTTCAGCTTTAACAATCCGCATGGCGCCTGCCCGGAATGCACCGGCCTGGGCACCAAGCAGGAGATGGACGAGGAACTGATCGTCACCAACCCCAACCTGACGCTTGCTGAGGGCGCCATCCTGCCCTGGAGCAAGTTTGGCACGTCTATGACGTGGTACACCTCCCAGCTTGAGGGCATGGCAAAGCACTATAGCTTTAACCTGCATGTCCCCTGGAAAAAGCTGGCGCCGGAGCATCGCAAGCTGCTGCTGCATGGGACCAATGGCGAGGAAGTGAAGTTCTCGTATGAGAACCGCCAGGGTCAGCGCCGCGAGCATTGGCGGGCCTTTGAGGGCGTCATCCCCAATCTGGAGCGGCGCTTCCGCGAGACGACCTCTGAGGGCATGCGCGAGGAACTGGGCCAGTATATGTCTGACCGGCCCTGCCCGGTCTGCAAGGGTGCCCGGCTGAAGCCAGAGGCGCTGGGGGTGACGGTGGGCGGCTATAACGTCGTGGAAGTCTGCCGCTTGCCGGTGAACCAGGCGCTTTACTTCTTTGAGGCGCTGGAGGGGCAGGACGCGCAGGCTGTGACCAGCAAGTGGAGCGCGGGCGAACATCATGGGCAGAACGGCACTAACGGCGCGGGAAAGGCCATCAATCCGCAGGCGTTGATGCTCACCCCGACACCCTTTACCGAGCGCGAGCGCATCATCGGGCGGCAGGTGCTCAAGGAGATTCGCGCCCGGCTGGGCTTCCTGGTGGATGTTGGCCTGGACTACCTGACGCTGGAGCGTTCGGCCACGACCCTTTCCGGCGGCGAAGCGCAGCGCATCCGCCTGGCAACGCAAATTGGCTCCAGTCTGATGGGTGTGCTGTATATTCTGGACGAACCCAGCATTGGCCTGCATCAGCGCGACAACGCCCGGCTGATTCGCACGCTGCTGCGGCTGCGCGACCTGGGCAATACGCTGCTGGTGGTGGAGCATGACGAGGAGATGATGCGCGCCTCTGATCATCTGATTGACATCGGCCCCGGAGCGGGCGAGCATGGCGGGCGCGTGGTGGCGGCTGGCCCCATTGAGACGGTGATGGAGCAGCCCGACTCACTGACCGGCCAGTATCTCTCCGGCAGGACGCGCATCGAGATTCCGCGCCAGCGCCGCGACGGAAACGGCAAGTCGCTGGTCATTCGGGGCGCTCGCGAAAACAACCTGCAAAACATTGACGTATCTATCCCGCTGGGCCAGTTTGTAGCGATTACGGGCGTCTCTGGCTCCGGCAAAAGCTCGCTCGTTAACGAGATTCTGTATAAGCGGCTGGCGCAGCACTTCTATCGCGCCCACGACAAGCCCGGCGCGCATAACGAGATCGAAGGGTTGGAGCATCTGGATAAGGTTATTAACATTGACCAGTCTCCCATTGGCCGCACGCCGCGCTCCAACCCGGCAACGTATACCGGCGCGTTTACCCCGATTCGAGAACTCTTTGCCCAGGTGCCGGAGGCGCGGGCGCGGGGCTATCAGGCCGGGCGCTTCTCGTTTAATGTGAAGGGCGGGCGCTGCGAAGCCTGTCAGGGCGGCGGCATCATCCAGATTGAGATGCAGTTCTTGCCGGATGTCTACGTGGCCTGCGAAGTCTGCAAGGGCCAGCGCTACAACCGTGAGACGCTGGAGATTCACTACAAGGGCAAGACCATCTCCGATGTGCTGGATATGACGGTAGAAGAGGCCACGCGCTTCTTTGAGAACATTCCTTCGATTGCCAACAAGATGACGACGCTCAACGATGTGGGCCTGGGCTACATCCACCTGGGCCAACCCGCCACGACGCTTTCTGGCGGCGAGGCGCAGCGTATCAAGCTGGCAACGGAGCTTTCGCGCCGCGCAACGGGGCGCACGCTCTACATTCTGGACGAGCCAACCACCGGCCTGCACTTTGCGGACGTGGCGCGGCTGCTGGATGTCTTGCAGCGCCTGGTGGAGATGGGCAACTCGGTCGTGGTGATCGAGCATAACCTGGATGTCATCAAGAGCGCCGATTGGATTATTGATCTGGGGCCGGAGGGCGGCAACGGCGGCGGATTGGTGATTGCCGAGGGAACGCCGGAGCAGGTGGCCGAGATGGAGCATTCGTTTACCGGGCAGTTCTTGACGCATGTGTTTGATCAAACGCAGAAAGTACCAAGCGGTTCTCGATAAGGTTCGTCTTCGCGGGAAGGCAGGGCACACCATGCAAGATTCAATAGACCTCAACCTGGCAGGCTACCCGCCTGAAGTGGCCGCTATCAGCCGCCGCTTGCGCTCAACGGCGCAAGCGTGTATGCCACAAGCGCGTGAGCTTTGGTATCATAGCAGTATTTGCTATTCGGTGAGTGCTTCGTCGTTTGAGCCGATTTGCTATATCGCGCCCATGAACGGGTATGTCAATCTGGGGTTTTTCTTTGGGACGCACCTGGATGATCCTCAGCATCTGCTGGAAGGAACAGGGGCGCGCATGCGGCATGTAAAGGTTCGTACTGTTGAGCAAGCAGGGAATCCCGCTCTAGCGGCGCTGCTAAAGGCCGCCTGGCTCGATGGTCCGGCATCAGTTGCTGAGGTAAAGGCAAAGCGGGCCAGGGGCAGGGCAGAGAAGCTCGGCGCTACCGTTGCAGACGCTCGATAATTTGCTTCAGGCGGCGCGTCTCCTGCTCGTGCTGAAGGCGCATCTGCTCAAGCTGTGTCTCCATCTCAAGCTGCATCTGCTCCATGCGGTCTTTCATGTTCATAATAGCTTCGACGCCCGCCAGATTAACTCCTAAATCCTGCATCAAGCGGCGAATGTGAATGACGCGCTCGATGTCGCGGTCCGAATAGAGGCGCGGGCTGTGGGGGCTGTTGCCTTTGCGCGCAGGCGTAATCAGCCCCAGGCGTTCATAATGGCGCAGGGTTTGCTCGTGGACGCTCGCTTTCTGCGCGGCCACGCTGATGATATACCACGCGCCGTCTTGCAGCGTTGCTGATTCTCGCATTGCTCTACTCCTTGTCCAGACCCCTGCTGCCAGGGGCAGCCTCAACACTGACACCTATCCCTTGCTCTGCTCCCCTGCCAATGAGCCGTCGGCGCTGCGGCTCTATCTACCTGGCGGCAAAGCGACATTGCAAGAACTCTGCCAGGCCCTTTGCGCTAGGAAACGCGCGCGGGGCGCAGGCGTGCCAGCGTCTCAAAGAGGGCGCGCTCCTCAGGGGTGAGTCGGGTGGGCAGCATCACCTTGACCCGCGCGTAGAGGTTGCCGCGAATGCCATCGCGCACTCTGGGCATGCCTTTCCCCGACAACCGAAACTCCTGGCCGTTCTGTGTCTCCGCCGGAATTGTGAGCAAAAGCCGCTTCTTATCGGGCAGCGTGACCGGCACCTCGCCGCCCAGCATGGCGGTGGTCAGGTCAATAGGTATCTCCGTGAAGAGATCATCGCCTTTGCGCTCAAAGTTGGGGTCGGAGATCACCGTCACGATCAGGTACAGATCGCCGCGCGGCCCGCCGCCTATCCCTGGCTGACCTTCGCCCTGCACGCGCACCTTGGAAGATGTATCTACCCCGGCGGGAATGCGCACCTCCAGGCGCTTGGTGCGCGTAATTTGCCCCTGCCCCTGGCAGGCATTACAGAGTTTGCCATTCACTTCCCCGACGCCCTGGCAGATTACGCAGATTTCGGGAATCTGGATGACAAAGGTGCGCGCCACGCCGCTGTAGGCTTCGCCCAGCGTCACTTCGACGGGCTGTTCAATGTTTTCGCCGGGCCGACGACGGAAGTAGTCGCTGTTGGCGCCCTGCGTGCCGGTGCCGGTGCTCGTGCCGGATGTGGAGGTGCGCCCGCTGCGCGAGCCACTACCCCGCCCAAAGAGCGTCTCAAAGAAATCAGAAAAGCGCGTGGGGTCCGGGTCAAAATCAAAGGGGATGCCGCCGCTGCGCCCGCTGCGTGACCCGCTGCGTGTGGTGCCACCAAAGCCAAACTGTTCCTGCCAGTTTGGGCCAAGGGTATCGTACTTCTTGCGCTTGTCCGGGTCAGAGAGGACTTCATACGCTTCATTGATCTCTTTGAAACGCGCTTCAGCCTTCTTGTCGCCAGGGTTCACATCGGGGTGATGCTTGCGCGCCAGTTTCCGAAAGGCTTTTTTAATCTCATCCTGGCTGGCGCCGCGCGGCACCTCCAGAACCTTATAATAATCTTTATAGTCCATCTCTGTTGCCTTCTTCTGCCCTGAGAGGGTTGATGCGAGGGATGCCCGTTCTCATATGGGTGCCAACGGCGGCTATTGTGATCCCCCTGCGCTGACTTTGACCCGCGCTGGTCGGAGCATATCGTCGCCCATCATATAGCCCTTGAGAACTTCTTCTACTACCATGCCTTCTGGCTGGTCGGCCACTTCCACCGTCTCAATCGCTTCGTGAATATGCGGGTCAAATGGCTGGCCGACGGTTGGCACCGGGGTCAATCCTTCGCCCTTCAGGATTTCGTTGAGTTGCCATTGCATCATGCGCATGCCCTGCTGTAGCCCCTCGCGGTTCATCGTGTCCTGGTAGCTGATGGCCCGCTCCAGGTTATCCATCACGGCGACCACTTTCTCCAGCAGGTCTTTCTTATAGCGCTTCACGCGGTCTTCGCGCATTTTTTCCTGGCGCTTGCGGAAGTTATCTTTCTCCGCGACTTCGCGCAGATATTTCTCCCAGTTGTTGGCGGCCTCCTGGCGCGAGGTATTGAGCGCCGCTTCCATTTCCGCGACCTGGCTTTCCAGTTCGCTGATGCGCTCCTGCAATTGCTCAGGCGCGATGTCTTCCGATGGTTCTTGTGCTGGTGGATTGCGTTCTCCCATTGTTTCCTCACTCCAAATGCTTCAAAGGGTCATGTTTCCAGGGGCGTCTCCTGGCTCGACGCTCCTTTATCCTTCTCGAAATATGGCTTCAATAATGACGGATGCCTGTTGCAGGGTGTCTGGCTCTGTCATCCTGGCAGCAGGCGGTTGAGATGGTTGAGGCTGCTCAGGTTGCTGCTGATGCTGCTGCTCAGATTTGTGAGGATGCCTCCCGTTGCCAGAGATGGTGTTAGGGATATTGTTAGAGAGCGGTAGCCCGATGCGTTGAGCAGTGGCGCTGAGGATACTCATGGCTGTGCGAACGCTGAAGAGATTGCCGCCTGCTACCGCCTGGCGCAGCCGCAGGATGGATTGCTCCACCTCGGCGCGCAGCGTGGCTGGCATATGATCTTCAAATTCGCGCAAGCTGTGCTCGATCTGAAAGGCCAGCCCTTCCGCTCGATTGCGTACTAGTGCTTCGCCGCGCCGCCGCCGATCCTGTGTGGCGAAGTGCTCGGCCTCCTGGACGAGCCGCTGGACCTCCTCACGAGGCAGAGTAGTAGTGGCAGTGAGCACCGCTTCTTGTGCCTGGCCGGTGGCCTGGTCGCGCGCTGAAACGGTGACGATACCATTGGCATCAATATCAAAAGTGACTTCTACCTGGGGAACGCCGCGTGGCGCGGGCTTGATCCCTTCCAGATGGATGCGCCCCAGAGAATGATTATCGCGTGCCAGATCACGCTCGCCCTGCACGACGTGAATCTCTACCGAAGATTGGTTATCCAGCGCCGTCGTAAACATCTCCGACCGGCGCGTGGGTATGCTGCTGTTGCGCGCGATCAGCGTTTGCGTCAGGCCGCCAATGGTTTCAACCCCCAGACTGAGCGGCGTCACATCCAGCAGCACGACCCCGCGCAGCTCGCCGCTGAGCACGAGGGCTTGAATCGCCGCGCCCAGTGCTACGGCTTCATCCGGGTTGACCCCCTGATGTGGTTCCTTGCCCGTCAACTGGCGCACCAGGTGTTGGATGGCGGGCATGCGCGTGGCCCCACCCACCAGAATCACTTGATCAAGCTCATGGGGCTGGCAGCGGGCATCGGCCAATGCTTTGCGGAACGGTTCAACGGTACGCTGGGTCAGGTCGCTCGTCAGGTTTTCAAAGTGAGCGCGGGTCAGCGTCAACTCTAAATGTCTGGGGCCGCTGGCGTCAGCCGTGATATAGGGCAGGTGGATGGTTGTCTCGAACATAGTCGAAAGCTCAATCTTGGCTTTCTCGCTGGCTTCCACCAGCCGCTGAAGCGCCTGGCGCTCCTGGCGCAGATCAATCCCGTGCGCCTGCCAAAATTGGTCTGCTATCCACGCGACGATGCGCTGGTCGTAATCATCGCCGCCCAGGTGGGTGTTGCCATTGGTGCTTTTCACCTCGAAGACGCCCTCGCCCACTTCCAGCACCGAGACATCAAATGTGCCGCCGCCCAAGTCCCAGACGAGAATCGTCTCAGTCTGCTCTTTGCCCAGCCCATAGGCCAGGCTTGCCGCCGTTGGCTCGTTGAGGATGCGCAGCACCTCTAACCCGGCAATATGCCCGGCGTCTTTGGTGGCCTGGCGCTGGGCGTCGTTGAAGTGCGCGGGCACGGTAATCACTGCCTGGGTGACTGGTTCGCCCAGAAAGCTTTCAGCATCGGCTTTGAGCTTTTGCAGAATCATCGCCGAGATTTCCTGTGGGGTATAGTCCCGGCCCCCGGCATGCACGCGCTCGTCGGTCCCCATTTTACGCTTGACCGAGCTGATGGTGTTCTCCGGGTTAAGCACCGCCTGGCGCCGGGCGATCTGGCCGACCAGCCGCGCGCCGTTTTTGGCAAATCCCACGACAGAAGGGGTCGTGCGGCTTCCCTCGGCGCTGGGAATCACCACCGGGTCGTTCTGCTCGATGACGGCAATTACGGAGTTGGTGGTGCCAAGGTCAATCCCTACGACTTTCGGCATGCGCTTTCTTTCTTCTCTTGATGGCAACGGCCTGGAAGAGGGGCGATGCGCCCAACCAGCCGCGCGTGTAAGAAGGGGGTTTTGCACGATGTTCTAATAAGGATCCTATATAACTTGAGTCACTTCGTGTCAATGCTTTATCAGGAAAGCGGGCCTCTGTAATGCTGACTTTGGCTGTGGCTAGCCTTCTGGTAGCGGCTGTGTTATCATAAGCCCTATGAACAGGGAAGAGTGTCGTTGCTTGTGTGTGGAGGAGTACGAGGGAAGAACCAATGCGCCACGCGGTCATTTCGGATATTCATGCCAACCAGGAAGCGCTACAAGCGGTTCTCGCTGAACTGGCAACTATTGCCCGGCGGGTGGGCGAGCCATTTGAGAGCCTGTGGTGTCTGGGCGATCTGGTTGGGTATGGGCCAGAGCCAGCCGAGTGCGTTGATCTGGTGCGCGCCCATACCGATGTGGTTATTCCGGGCAACCATGATCGCGCGGTGGCTGGCATGCTGTCTGTTGAGCAGTTTAACGACAGCGCCCAGGTGACGGCTGATTGGACCCGCAACCGCCTGTCCTCAGAGCATCTGCGCTATCTGGCTGAGATCACGGAGCGGCGCGTCTTCAATGAATGTACGCTGGTGCATGGTAGCCCGCGCAACCCGGTGTGGGAGTACCTGACTTCCTCGGAGGGGGCACAGGCCAGCTTCCCGTGTTTTTCCACAAAATTTTGCCTGGTGGGGCATACGCATGTGCCCAGCATCTTTTTACAAAAAGAAAGCCCCGATGAACTGACGACGGCTGCACGCAGCGCGCCGAAACGCGGGCGGTTGATTAAAGAGGCGCGGCTGGTGGATGATCTGGCGGACCAGGATATGCTGATGAATAATCTGGCCGCCAGACAAGAGGCAGTGGTGCAGCAGACGCTGGCGGCGACCTGCGAAATGCTGCTGCCAGGCGAGGGCGTCTGGGTGCCCCCGACGGGGTATCGGGCCATCATCAATCCGGGCAGCGTGGGCCAGCCGCGCGATAATGACCCGCGTGCCGCGTTCATGGTCTACGATACCAATCGTGGATTTGAGTTTTACCGCGTGGAATATCCGATTGAGCAGACGCAGCGCAAAATCTGGCGCTCTGGCCTTCCGGCGCGAATGGCGGTGCGTCTCACTTACGGCATCTGAATGGCAAGCAGGATTGTATCGCGTGTAGCCCCGGCCTCCGTGCCGGGGAACGCTGCCCGGCACGGAGGCCGGAGCTACACGCATCGCTGTTCTGGATGCAGATGGGGTGTGTGAGACGCCCTACGCTGTTGGGCGCATCTGCTCATCTGGCCCGCTGCCCGGCGTGGACGCCCTTGGGCCAAAACGTTTGGTCAGGCCGTATTCCTGAAGGAGCAGGAACAGGCCAATACCGAGCGTAACAATGGTAACGATGACGCCGAGCCAGAATCCCCATGAGACGCCATAGGCGGCCTGGCGGGAGATAATCCCGGCCTGGCTCGTAGCAAAAGCGTCCTCAATGGAATTGACCTGAATCAAGAAGAAGAACTCCACTACCAGCGCCACGAGCGCCAGGGCAACGATGAGCACGCTTGCCTGACGGATGCTCAGACGGCCCATCCGCACCATGACCCCCATGACGATCAAGGCCAGGGCACACAACGGCACCAGCCAGAGATGCGGAAAGAGCGCCAGCGAGGTGCTGGCGTCGAAAATGGGGACGCCGTTGGCGACGCTCCACCCCGAATGTGAGGCGGTAGGAAATGAGCGCAGGCCAAGTGGATTGGTCGCGGTAAACGCGGGGCTGAACATCCAGGGGCAGAAGAAGAAAATCAACAGCAGCAGGCCCCCAATTCCAGCCGCCTGCCCAAGCAAGGAGAGATCTTGCCAGGGCTTTTGTTGAGCAAGTGCTGCCCAGGCTCCTGCTGCGCCAGCGATGCTTGCTCGCGCCGGGCTGGAGAGGCTGCTTCCAATAGCTTGTTGATTGGGTGCCAGGGTCGGCGCGGTGCCAGCGGTGCTTTCTGGCTGTGATGCAGCGGGCTGGTAGTAGCCTGACTGAGCAGGCGGATAGCCCCCTGGCGCTGCGGGAAACAGCTCATTTTCCTGGCTTGCTGGCGTGGGCGTGTCCCCTGACGGCGCCTGATACTCCACGCTTTGGGAATACCAGGGCTGTTCCGGTGAAGGCGGTACTGGAGGTGTTACGTAGCCTTCTGCTGGAACAGCGGAATACGGGGCAGGCGGGATGATGGGTTGGTAACTGTCTGGCTGGGAGGGCGGTGGCTCCTGGGGAGGAAGACCGTACTGGGTTGGGGTTTCATCGGGATTCTGCGCCATTGGGCACCTCCTGATGCAGATGTTTTGCCCTACCTGCGCGAGCCGCCAGCATGGAGGGCAAAACGCTTCTTCCGGTCCCCGAAGTCGGGAACCCTCTTTTGAAGAAATGCGGCAAGTCATGTGCCAGAGGGTGGCGGTGGAGCTTTCTCTGTGATATAATCAGGTATTGTTGTGGGGGCATAGCTCAGGTGGCAGAGCACTCGCCTTTTAAGCGAGGTGTCCTGGGTTCGAGTCCCAGTGCCCCTACCCGAAACCACGCGAAACCACGCCTTTTTCTTCAGGCGTGGTTATTTTTTTGCCTATTCTTGCTTTGCGGGCTGGCAGTCTTCGCAGTAGCCGATGGCGATGAGGTCAAGCGACAGAGTGGAGAAGTGATAGGAGCGCTCTAGCTCGATGCGCAACTCGTCCAGCAAAGCATCATCCGCGTGCAACACGGTGCCACATCCCCGGCAGAGCAGGTGATGATGGATGCCGCCCCCGGCGGATTCGTAAAAGCGCTGTTCGCCCAGCAAATGCACCTCGCGCACCAGTTCCAGCGTTTTCAGCAGGTCCAATGTGCGGTAGATGGTGGAGAGGCTGACAAAGGGGTAGCGTTCCTGCACGCGCTGGCAGATGTCTTCGGCGCTGAGATGCTCTGTGGCTTGCTCAATGACGGCCAGAACCATTTGACGCTGGGGGGTCAGGCGGTGGCCCTGGCGCCGGAAGGTTTCGCTATTTGAAGAGGGCGGTTTGTGCATAGGAGCCTCGCGCAACGCTGTATGGGGAGATGGGGAGCCTCTCGTTCTCAATTATAGCGCACGTTGGCGAGAGCGGCGGGGTGCTGCGCCTCTTCAACGGAACGAATAGCACTGCGCCGCGCCAGAGGCAACAAAGGCGTGTAGAATGGCCCTGTGCTATAATGCTTTTGCTTGTGATACGTGTTTCATAGCGAAGAAGAGACAGGCAACTGAGGTAGAAAAGCATCTATGGCGCTGACGGTTGGAATTATCGGCCTGCCACAGTCAGGGAAGACATCGCTGTTTAACGCGCTGACCAGAGCGGGCGCGCAAATTAGCGGCTATCCAACGAGCACTGTCCAGGCAAATAAGGCGGTGGTTGAGGTGCCAGATGAGCGCCTGGCGGTGCTGGCCGACATCTTCCAGCCAAAAAAGGTGACGCATGCCACCGTTGAGTTTGCGGATGTGGCGGGCATCGGGCAGGCGAGCGAAGCCGAGAAGCGCCAGGGGTTGAGCGCGGAGTTTTTGGGGCATATTCGCAATGCCGACGCGCTGGCGGTGGTGGTGCGCTGTTTTGAGAGCGCCCAGGTGCCGCACGCGCTGGGCGGCGTGAATGCCGAAGCAGAGATGGCCGAACTGGACTCGGAGTTGGCGCTGACCGATCTGGCCTCCCTGGAGCGGCGCATCGAGCGCACGACCAAACAGGCGAAATCGGGCGATAAGAAATATCAGGCGGAGCTTGAGGTGCTGCGGCAGATGCAGCTTGCTCTCAATGATGGCAAACTGGCCCGCGAACTGGCGCTCTCGGCACAGGATGAGGCCATCGTGCGCGAGTTGTTCCTGCTGACGATGAAGCCCCAACTGTATATTGCCAACGTGGGCGAGGAGCAGCTTGGGCAGGCGGCAACGCTGCTGGCGGAGATTGCTGAGGGGAAGCTGAGCGACGAGGCCGCGCTGGATCAGCCCAATGTCGAATTGCGGTCGGTGGCGCAGGTGGGCCTGCGCGCCAGGGCGCAGCATGCGGAGGCAGTGGCGGTTTCCGCCAAGTTGGAAGCGGAGTTGAGCGAGCTGGCCGAAGATGAGGCGGCTGAGTATCTGGAATCGCTGGGGCTGCCGCGCCTGGGCGCAGACCGCGTTGTCCAGGCCGGGTATCGCCTGCTGAATCTGCTCTCGTTTCTGACGGCGGGCGAGGATGAGGTGCGCGCCTGGACGATCACACGCGGGACCAAAGCGCCCCAGGCTGCTGGAAAGGTGCATTCGGATATGGAGCGCGGCTTCATTCGCGCCGAAGTGGTGCATTACCAGGATATGGTCATGTGTCGTTCGCTTGCCATTGCGCGCGAGAGGGGACTCTTCCGGCTGGAGGGCAAAGAGTATGTGGTGCAGGATGGGGATGTCATCGAATTCCGCTTCAATGTGACTAAAAGCTAGCTTTGGGAGTTCTATGAGTAGATTGACATCACCTGAAAAGAACTGTAGTATCTAAATTGCCTTTTCGCCTGAATGTTGATGGGCCTTTACCAGGGGTGGGATGTTAGATGCCCGGAGCGCAGGCTATCAAGCAGGTAGTCTGCGCCTTTTCATAAAACCCGCACTGCTCGCCTTGCGTGTATCCAAAAGGTCGAGCAAGGAGGGAGGAGAAGGGCCGTAAGGCAGGAACCATCTGGTTTGCTAGCACTAGTTTCTTTATTATCACTGGAGCATTTCATTCTGCCGGCGGCTCTTGGTGGCTGCGCAGCGGAGGCCAGAGAAGGGAGCGTGTAGGATGCTCGTATTGCGTCGTAAAGTAGGTGAGGCCATTGTCTTGAATGGCGTAATCACGGTCTATGTGCTTGCTGTGGAGGGCGAGCGCGTGAAACTGGGCATCAATGCCCCGCCGGATGTGGTGATTGTTCGGCAGGAACTCCTGGATGCAGCGGTGCAGGAGCAGCGCGCGGCGAAGCTGGCGCAGCGCAATGCCGAGGCAGCCAACGCGGAGGAAAAGGGCGAACGGCGCGGCCAGGAGCCTCCTGGCGAAGGTGGAAGGCGTGACCTGCGGGCGATGATGGACCGGGCGATGACCAATACCAATGGAACGCTGCCCGCGCGCCCCGGTCCTGAACACAACCAGACCAGCGAGGGGTCACATCCCAGCGGAACGGCGGGCCGGGTGTCGTATCAGGCCGGGGAAGATGCAGGCGACTCCCCGGAAACGGATAGTCAGAAGGGGAGATAATCTGCTGGTCTGCTGCTCTGGTAGAATGCGATAGAGCTGCGCCGAGGCGGTTGACCAGATCAGGCTAAGCCGGGGCGGGTGTTCGCGCTGCTCCCAGAGCGCATCTTGCGCCGGGCTGTGGAGTGCTTCCAGCAGCAAAAAGGTGGCGCTGTAGCGATCAGCCACGCGCAGGATGATGGTGGTGTCCTGATCAGGGATGGCAATCGCGTGCTGCCCAGTTGCTATATAGTAATCGGGCGGGTCAGTAACCATGACGATAGGCAGGGCGTCCTGTGTGACGCCCTGCCTGTTTGTTTGCCTGGAGTCGCTGGCAGCGCGATAAGTCTGGAGGGCAATCTGCCCGGCCTGCTGATAGAGATGATAGGTGGTATCCCAGGTGCGGGCGTTGAAGCCAATAATAAAGGCGGAAAGGATACCGGACAGCAGAATTAGCCCGGCCAGATAGACGCGGCGCCGTTCGGCGGCGCGTTTCTCGGCTGCTGGGCCGGGGCGTCGGCGGGCAACCCAGGCGATCACGCTGTCAATCCCGGCAATGGTTGCCAGGCTGAGGAAGGGCAGCAGCGGGATAAAGGAGTGCAGCAGGGTTCCGCGCAGGCTGGGAAAGGTGAAGACCAGCGAGAGGCCCAGATACAGCAGGACGAGATAGAGCGAAAATGGCAATGCCAGCAGAGAGCGCCGCAGCTTCCACAGGCCAATGGCAGCAAAGGGGGCGGGGACAAACTCCAGAATGGCGGCTATGGCAAAGGCGTTTTGCCATAGCGCCTGGAGCTTGGAGAGCAGGATATTGCGCACGCCCCAGGCCAGATAGTTCTGGGGTGAGAGGTCTTTCTGGTAGCTGAAGAAGTCGTTGTAGGTGGTGAGCCAGATAGTCTTGGTGCCGTCGCCCGGCAAGATGGCTCCGGCCACGATGAGATTGCGCGCAAACCAGGGCAGCATGACCAGGAGATAGAGGCCAAAGAGCCAGGCCAGCGCCGACCAGGGGATGGGCTGCTGCGCGGGCGTCTCATCGTGCAAAGCACTCGCCTGATTTCCGCCAGGCTCGCGCCACCAGTTGAGGCGCGAGGCGGCAAAGACTGCCAGCGCCACTATCAGCAGCAGCGGCGCGTCGGCGCGCGCCAGATGCGCCAGGCCAATCCAGAGGCCCGCCAGGGCAAAACGGCGTGGGCGCCCTTGGGTGCCCTGGGCCAGAAAGAGCAGCGCCAGGCCAGCGGCCCAGGCGTAGCTGCCAAAGTTATCCGTGAAGGTGGAGTAAAACGGATAGTAAAACCCGGCGCAGAGCGTGAGCAGCGCCCCACCCAGCGCGTAGCGGCGGCTGTGAAACACCTCCCAGCCCAGCCAGTAGCAAAGCCCCGGCAAAGACCCGCTGAGCAGCACATTGGGGATTTGGGCGACGTGCCAGGAGACGCCAAACAGCCAGAAGAATGGCAGGATGAGCAGCGAGGACAGCGGCATCCAATAGAGATTGCTGGGATGGACGACGCCAGAGACGGGCGTCAGATAGGTCAGGATGAAGTCTTCGGTGAAGCCATGCCCCGTTGCCAAGTTTTTCGCCACGTCATAGTAATACGCCGCGTCAATATAGCCGGGCTGGTCAAACAGCGCCGCCGTCGCCCCGCGCACCAGCAGCCCCAAGCCCAGCAGCAGCAAGATGTCGCGCCGTTTGATACGGGCGAGCAGGGCTATATTTCTTTGTTGCTCTTTGCTATCCTTTGCCATGTCATCCTTCATCTTACACTACGTCCTCATGCTCTGCCGCCTGTAGCCCCGGCCACCGTGCCGGGGCTACAGGCTTTGCTCGTAAATGGTGTATTCCCCGAATTGCGCGACCTGCGTCCACTGTTGCACCTGCGCCAGCAGCGGCTGCATCTGGGGCACCTGATCGGGCGCGGCAAGCGTGCGCCAGAGGTTGTCTACGATGGCATAGCGTGTCCTGGCAAGCGATGGGTCAAAGGCAAAGCGTGATGGGGTCAGGTTAGCCGGATAAAACGCCACGTCCTGGCCGGAATACGCGATGCTTTGCAGCGGATCGGCGGCCAGCAGGCCGCTGCCCTGGCTGGTGGTATCTTCGGGATTATCTAACGCCCAGGCAAGCTGCGGCGAGGCCAGCACCAGATCACCCGGCTGGGCGTGGCCGAGCACATAGGCAATGGCACGCTGCGCATCGTCGGAATTGGTGGCAAGTGTCGTCTCGATGTTGGTGCGCAGCCTCGTCGCTAACCCCACCGCGTCAAGCGCGATGGTGATGCCCAGCGGCGAGATGATCACCAGAAACAGCGTCAGGGCGATGCTCTGGCGCTTGAGCAGGCGCAGCCAACGCGGGCCGTTGGCCGTCTGTGGCAGCAGGTTGTCCCACCAACCGTTGAGCCAGGCAAACAACGTGGTGATGCCGCGATCAAGCGCCACACCCGCGCCCAGGGCCAGCCAGGGCAGCAGCGGGACACCGCTGTGAAAATAGGGATTGAGGTCGCGCACCTTCAGAATAAAAATGAGCAGCAGGGCAAATGCCGCCAGCAGAAACCCACGCAGCCGGGCGTCGCGCACGAGCCAGAGGCCGACAAACCCCAATAGCACCCAGGAATCCAGCGAGAGCAGGCGTTGAAAATTGATGATGATGTTGAGCACCTGCACAATGGGATTGCCTCCGGCGGCGCGTCCGGCGGTAAAGGCCAGATCGCTGAAGAAGGTGGCGGGTGTGATGAGCAGCAGCCCCATCACCAGCAGCAGCGGCACGCCAAAGCCAATGCCCGCCGCGAGCCAGCAATGGCGCGGGCGCACGCGCAGCGTCACCAGGATAAGAAACACGACCAGAAACGCGCCTTCATAGTCGCTGAGAATCGCCAGGGCGCCCAGGCAGGCCGCCAGCAGGAGCCAGCGCCGCGATGCGGTGCTGAGGTAGCGCCAGCAGGCGTAGACTCCCAGGAAGGCGACCAGCATCAGCAGGCTGTACGTGTAGCCCCAGCGCGTGTTGTTAAGCGCCAGCGGCGCCGCTGTGAAGACGAGCGCTCCCCAGAGCGACGGCCCCGCGCCCAGCATCCGGCGGCCCAGCGTGAGAAGGAGCGCTGTGGTTGCCAGGCTGAAGAACACCGCCAGCACGCGCAGCGTCAGGATGCTGTAGCCAAACAGTCGGATGGCGCCCGCCAGCAGCAAATAGAACAGCGGCGGATGCTGCACAAAGGCCGAGGTGAGGGCAAACATGCGCAGGTGTCCATGCAGCAGATTCCAGGCAATATCCAGGTTATAGCCCTCATCGGCATCCCAGCCGGGCGAGTTGGCAAGGTGGATGCTGTGAAAGACGACGGCCAGCAGGAAGATGGCCGCTGCCGCCGCGATCAGACCCCAGCGACGAATCTGCTGTCTGGTGTCATTTTTGATGGTGGTCGGCTGCTTTTCTATGAGTGCTGTACCTGGCTGGCTCACGCCGTTCTTCCTCGCGCTGCTGGTTCGTTATTACATGCGTGCAAGATGAATGGAGCACGCGATGCGTCTACCAGTTCGCAGCCAGTATAGCCAAATCAGCCGGAAGAAGGCCGCGCATCCCCCAATGGTCCCATGCGCGGGACGATGGGCGCACCCGTGAAGTCTGGCTTTGACAGCAGAGCTAACCAGCCCGTATACTACAAAGAGCGCTGCTTGGCAGAAAAAGTTGCTGACTGCTGAGAGCAGCCGGGAAAGACGCGACACCCTTTTCGCCCTTGGAAACCCTGAAGCCCCGGTCGGAGGTAGCCAGGATGGATATAGTTGCTATTGGCGCCAGTGGGACGCTGGCTGGTCTGACCTTTCCACCCACGCAGGAAGACTGGGTACTGATTCTCAAGTGGGCACCTACAGCGCTGGCGGGGTTGGCGCTGCTGGTGGCGCTTATCATGGTGCTGCGCCGCTATCCGCCGGGGGATAACCCTGATGGACGCGCGCCGCTCTGGAGCCGATTGCTTCAGGGTGTGCTGGGATTGGGATATGTGCAGGCGATCATGGCGAAGGTGATTTCCTTCTTTCAGCATGATGCCTTTACGAATCCTGATCCTGTCGCGCAGACCAATCCGCGCGCGATTTTACTGGTGCTCTCGCTGTTTGGGTTGGGACTGGTCGTTCCCTATCTGCATAATTCGGCGGTGCTGCGGGCGCGTGGTCAGGCTCGCATGCACGGGCCGTTGAATACGCCAGTGATTGGCCTGCTCACGCCATTGGAGGAGCGCATCTGCACGGCTTACGGGCGGGCATCGAATGCGCTCTGGTTGGTCGGGGTTCCCTCGGCAGCGGGAGCCATCGGCGCTCTCGCGCTCTATCGCTATGATCAGGCGCCAGTGAACCCCTGGCCGCTGGCGGCCCCATTTTTGTTGTGTCTAGGCATGGTGTCGCTGATCGTCATCCTCAACGTTTCAGCACTCTGGCGGCTGAACCGGCGCTCGCTGTCGGTCTATTGCAAGCAACTGGTGGCACAGGGGCAAGAATTTCTCAAGGTGGTGGATGGCGAGCGGCGGCGGGAAGGGCTGGCGCTCTTGCAGCGCGTGGCTGATCTGGCGCATCTGGCCGGAAAAGATCGGCTGCTGCATGAATGCACGGTGGAGGCGCTGAACGCGATTGGTGATGCCCGCATGGTGCTGGCGCAGGTGGCGTTGGAGCCAAGCGGCCCAGGAGTCAAAGCGGCAGCAGAGTTGGTGGCGGGCGCCGCCGAACTGCGCGATCTCAAGGGTGACGAGTGGCTGCGTCTTGGCTGGCTGCTGGCCTCGGACTTCACTCCGGCCTCGCTGATAGCAGACCGGGCGCGCTATGGGCATCTACTGCTCGGTTATTGTCGCGCGTGGTTGCTGGCATATCAGCAAGCCAATCGAGCGGTTTCGTTGAGCGCGGGTATGGCGCAGGATGGGCATTTGCGCCGCATGGTGACCGCCCTGGAACAGACATGCAGTCTGGTTCTGCCCGGTACGGCAAACCAGGAGGCGCTTGCCAACGCTGCCAACGCGCCCTGGAGGGATGATAGCTTTTTGGCGCAGCTTGCGGGGCGGCCTGATCTGCCCATGCTGCTGGCGCTGAACGAGGGGGCGCTGGAGTTAGATGCGAATTTTTCCTGGGCGCGCGTGAACGCCGGGCTGTGTCGGCTGGCAAAAGGCGATGCAACCCAGGCGCGCGGCCATCTGGAGGTGATCGCCACCCAGCGGCCCGATGACCCGTCGCTGGCGCTGTATCGCGTGGCGGCCTATACGCGCGAGCAAAAAAGCAATGAGGCGCTGACCCCACTGGAGGAAACGGCGCTTGCCAACCCTGGTTGGTTTCTGGCGGTGCGTCTGTATGCCGAGACGCTGCTGGAGGTGGCGAAAACGCCGCTGGAGAAGCCGCTGACCAGCGCGGCAGATCAGCCAGTGCCCGCCGAACGCTGGGAGCGCGCCTCTATGATCATTGAGCGCGCGCTGACCCTGGAGCCGATTCAAGCCCAGCTTCAAGCGCCCAACGCCGCGCCGCTCTATCTAGCGCTCGGTATGGCGCAGCTTTTTGGCCGTTCACAGGCTGCCGGGGCTGAGGTCTGGTTTCGGCGCGCGCTCAAAGTGGATGCACGCTCTGTGATAGGGTTGTATGGGCTGGCGTTGGCAGCCTGGGAGCAGGGCCAGCGCGAGGAGGCGTTCCAGGCAGCGCAGGAAACGCTGCGCGCCCAACCTCAGCATGTGCCTGCCGCCACGCTGCTGGCGCAGGTGCTGCTGCTGCGCGAGCAGATGGCCCCGGCGTTGGGCATGGCGAACGAGGGGCTGCGCCTCTTGAGCGACCCGCAGGTGGCTCCGGTACCGATGATTCGTCTGCCGCAGTTCACACCAGAACGTCAGGTGCTGCTGCATGTCAAGGGGCGCGCGGCGTTTGAGCTTGGCCGATTTGATGAGGCATTCCAGGCGCTTGATCAGGTGCTGGGGCGCTATGTGGATGCGCGTTTTTACGCGGCGTGCGCGCTCTATCATCTGGGGCGTTATGATGAGGCGGTGACACGCCTGAAAGAGTTTCTGGCGAGCGCCGAGGGCGCGCGGGATTACCGGGCGCTGCTCTATCTGGGGTGCGCGCAGCATGCCAGGGGCAAAGAGTCGCAGGACGCGGCGCTCTACGCGCTGGATACGTGCCTTGATCTGGCGCCAGAAGGCAGCTCCGAGCGGCTGCGTGCCTTGCTGGAACGCGGCCAGATTTACACCGAGCGCGAGGAACTGGACAAGGCGCGCGGCGATTACGAAGCTGCCCTAAAAATCGAACGCTCTCCGATGGTGCTCTTTATCCTGGCGGCGCTCTATCACCGGCAAGGGCAAGACCAGGAGGCATGTGATCTGCTGGCGCCAGTGGTTGCGCAGGGGAATGCTTTCCCGCAGGTGGCTCCGGCGAGTGCTGCCCAGAGCAGCAGCAGGCTGGTAAGCCTGGCGCCAGGGGCAGGCAATGAGCCAATCGAAATACGCATACAGCGCTTCTACGCGATGCTGCGCGCCCGGCTGCTGGCAGCAGAACAGGCGCGGCTTGCGGCTGAACAGGCGGCCCAACTAGCCGCAGAGCAGGCCCGATTAGCCGCAGAGCAGGCCCGATTAGCCGCAGAACAGGCATCCCAGGCCCAGCTTGCTGCCGCGCAATGGCAGATTCCGTCTGCTGTACAATTGCAGCTTCCTTTTGGCGCGCAGCCCCAGTTCTCATCCGGTGTGCAACCGCAAGCCCCGGCTGGCTTACCGCCTCAGTCGGCGGCAGGCTTTCCGGCGGTACCCGGCGGAGCAATACCAACTAACACGCCGTCTCCAGGGGATGTGACGATGGTGCCCGCGCCATCAGGCGCGGGGGCGACGCCTCCTATGCAGCCGCCTGTTTTGCCCGGCGATCAGACCGTCGTTCCAGGGAGTCCGGCGGTTCCGCAGGGGAGTCCCGCGCTCTCGCGCGCTACTCCACCAGAGGGACTCCCCACCCAGACCGACGGTCAGGGCTAATTGGAGCGCACGCGCTTTTCCTTTTGGCAGGAGGAACTGGCCCTTTTTTTGCGTGGGCGGGCAGCGCAAAGCAAGAACAACACACGCAGAGCGAAAGCACTGAAGCCGCTGCGTGTGGGCTTGCGCAGAGGTAGCCCGTCTATGCCCAGGAAGCCGCCAAACCCACCCGAACGCCGGAGAGCCAGCCCACCGCAGCACCCGGCAGCGCGTCGCCCGGCAGCAAGGCCAGAGGTCGTTCTGCCTCTGGGGGATGGCCCGGAGGGACCGCGCAGGGCGGCGCTGCGCGAAGAACGCGAGGAGGCGCTGGCGCTCATCGCAGAACCGCGCCCTCCGCTGATTTCGCGGGTGATTGTCTGGTGTACGGTCATTATCTGTTTGCTGTTGCTGCTGGCAACGTTTGGGCAGGCATGGAATGTGTATGGGCTGAATCAGCAGGTGATCACCCAGCAGCAAGCGGTGCAGCGGCTAGAAGATCAGAATCAGCAGCTTCAGTCTGCTATTCAGGTGCTGCAAGAGCCGGACACCATTGAGCAGGAGGCACGTCGCCTGGGCTATATCTACCCAGGCGATCAGCCGGTGGTGGTGATTGTGAGCGGAACCCCGCCGCCTGTGCCACCTGCGCCACCGGCCAAACCAACCCCGCCGCCCTCCAACCCCTGGGGCTTCTGGTCGGATTGGCTCAAGTTCTTCTTTGGCGGGTAGGCGCAAACAGCGCGGGGCGCAGGGGCTTCAGTGTGAGCTTGCCAGCAAAATCAGCATCAGGATGAACACCCCGACCAGCACAGCCACACACACCAGATAGCCAATCGAGATTTTCAGATACAGGCGGTTGTCGTCCGGTTCTGGCTGCTCTGCCGAATCAGGCGGGCTGCCGCTCTGTTGTGGGGGTGCGTTGAGCATGTCGTCCTCCATTTCTGAGCGGGTACCCAGGCGGATGTGATACACACGCGGCTCGGTGTTCACATCACACGGGGAGACAGGCAATACAAAAATGGCTACTGGGGAAACAACTGGAGGGGAAACGCCTAAGAAGGCTTGTGGCGAAGCCTTAACTCTGCTATACTGCGAGCAGTTGGTGATTGAGAAACCTTCTGCGGAGAACATACCCGATTTTGGGAGGGAACGCAAGATGTCACGCGGTTTACGCATGCCCGACGACGAGCCAGAAGAGGAACAACAGCCCAAAACCGTGCGCCATCTCGCCGGGCTGGGCGGGATGAGCGTGGAGGAGTTTTTAGACGACGCAACCGGCAAGTATCCCTTTTATGGGCTGCTGCTCCCCAGTCCGGGTGAGAGTTCAGTGAATGCCTTTGTGCGCAGCCACTGGGATCAGATTCACGCGATGACCGGCAAGAGTTGGCTGCTGGTCACGGCGCTGGCGCCAGACCGTACCAGCGAGGCGACACAAAAATTTCTGACGGGACTGGTTGGAGAAGACAAGGCACAGCGGGCGATGCAGGGCTATCATCAGACGCCAGAGGAGATGGAGGCCAATGCCTATAAGCTGGCCCAGGAGACGCGCATCGAATATGGCAAACTGCCCTGCCTGGTCTTGATGAGCGATCTTTCCTCCAACCAGCGGATTATTCAGCGCTTGCCCAATTGGGACGCGGAAGCGCTGCGCCATCTGTATGAGGCGCTAAGCACTGTGCTGACGCGACATACTGGTGAGCCTTCAGCCCAAAAGCGGTTCGAGGGCATCAAGGCTGATCTGGGCTGGACGTTTATGGCAAAGCTGCACGCGGCGCATGTGGCGGGGCGCATCGGCGGGACGCTGGAAAAGGTCGAATGGTCGGAGGTTATTCAGGCGACGCTGACGAATAAAGAGTTTATGGCGGGCGCGATGAAAATCGTGCTGACGGTGTTTGGGGTGGCAGCAGCTTAGACGCTTACTATTTCAGCAGCATAGATAGGAGAACCGCGCTTTCTGGCAAAGATGCCTAAAGCCAGAAAGCGGGTTTTGGCAGCATCTCTCTCTTGCGCCCACCAGCAGTTTCTGCTACAGTGGGCGCACCTATCGCGGCATTGTTCCTCGCCACTTCGCGCTTGCTGAGAAGCAAACTGGCAGAAGAGAGCTAGTTGAAGATTCGGGAGGAAGATACCTATGCACCCTGTAGACCTCTCGCATGTACGGGTGATTGATCTTTCGCAAAACTGGGATATGCACACCCCTGGCTTTGCCACTTACGAAGGCCCGACGATTAAATGGATTAAGCGCGTTGCGTTTGATAAAGTGGGCGGGCAGCATATCGCCTCCACGCTGCACGTGGGCACGCATCTGGACGCCCCGATGCACTTCGTGACGAACGGACAGGACATCGGCAGCATTCCCATCGAAAAACTCTTTGGCCCGGCGGTGATTGTGGACCTGGAAACGATGGGCATTGGCGACTACCAACTCTATGGCCCGCAGCACTTTGAGGAGTGGGAACGCAAGACAGGCATTGCGATTCAGCGCGGCGATATTGTGATCATTCATACCGGCTATCATAAATATTACCCCAGCAACTGGTATGGCGAGAGCGAGTATGATGAGACGCGCTATTTTATTAAGCACCCCGGCCCGACCCGCGAATTTGCCGATTGGGTGCTGGAGCGCGGCATTTCTTGGCTGGCGGTGGACGCTGGTTCTGCCGACCATCCGATGAATACGGTCATTCGCAAGGTGCGGCCTGATCTGGCAGAGGAAGCCGAACAGGTGCTTGGTCGAAAGCTTGACGAAATCTTTCCGGCGCGCGATTATCAGGTCATGCACTACCACCTTTTCCCCAAAAACGTCTTCCATGCCGAAAATGTGGGCGGGCAGATTGATGATGTGCTCGATCAACGGGTGTGGATTGGCTGTTATCCCTG
The DNA here is from genome assembly GCA_036557885.1 of Ktedonobacterales bacterium. GTDB lineage: Bacteria > Chloroflexota > Ktedonobacteria > Ktedonobacterales > DATBGS01 > DATBGS01. Next base: position 4,078 of record DATBGS010000130.1, on the reverse strand, counting down.
GCGTTTTGCTGGTGGGGAGGCGGCGTTTTGCCGCGTGGTGGCCTATGTACAGGCGTAGATAGGCGGCTCACGTTGGCGCGGTTACGGCCTCCGCGTCAGCGCAGTATACAGCCTGAGCCAGCACGAAAGGAGAGAACAAAGTTATGGCGATGGCAATGAAGGGCCTCTTCTCATGGACGGAGAAGAAAGAGGGCGTGATTGCGCCAGACGAGCGCCTGCCCTGGGGCAGCAGCATTGCGCTGGGCTTGCAGCATGCGCTCGCCATGTTTGGGGCCACAGTGGTTGGCCCTCTGCTTATGGGGTTTCCTCCCAATACTGCAATCTTCTTTTCAGGTATCGGTACGCTGCTCTTTTTCCTGATTGTGGGGGGAAATGTCCCTAGCTACCTTGGGTCAAGTTTTTCATTCATCACGGTGGTTATCACCGCAATGGGCGGCTTGAACGCTGATGGCACAGGGAAAAATATCCCGGTTGCTCTGGGAGGAATTCTGGTCTGTGGCCTCCTGTATGCCATTATTGCGCTGGTGACGATGTTTGCTGGCACTCGCTGGATTGATTTCTTGATGCCTCCGGCGGTGACTGGCACCGTAGTCATGATTATCGGTCTTAACCTGGCCGGGGTAGGCGCCTTTGATGCCAGCGGCTCAACCGAGGATGTGTATCTGGCGATCATTACGCTGGCTGCCGCCGTTCTCTCGGCGGTCTACCTGCCAGGATTCTTGCGGCGGCTGCCCATTCTGATCGGTGGCGTGGTTGGCTTTCTGGTGGCTATCCCGCTGAAGAACATTGATTTCTCTTCGGTGGGCAAAGCTGATTGGTTTGGTTTGCCTACCTTCAACACGCCGCAGTTTGACGGTTCGGCCATTGCGCTAATCGCGCCGATAGCGATTGTGCTGGTGGCTGAGAATACCGGGCATATTAAAGCGGTGGGCGCCATCACCGGGCGCAACCTGGATGGCTACCTGGGCCGGGGTTTCCTGGGCGACGCGGTGGCAACGATTATTGCTGGCCTGGGCGGGGGCACCGGGGTCACGACATACGCCGAGAACATCGGCGTGATGGCAATGACCAAGGTCTATAGCACGCTGATCTTTATCATTGCCAGCGTGGTAGCGCTCCTCCTGGGGCTGTGTCCCAAGTTTGGGGCATTGCTTGCGATCATCCCGTCACAGGCAAATGGTGTGCTGGGTGGCCTCTCAATTGTGCTCTTTGGTCTGATTGCCGCGACTGGTGGGCGCATCTGGGTGCAGAGCAGAGTTGATTTTGGGAAACCGCGCAATCTGCTCACCGCAGCCGTTGGCATCATCCTGGGCACAGGTGGTCTGGGTGGCTCTAACCTCTATGCGTTGAACTTTGGGAAGTTCCAGCTTGGCGGTATTGCTCTGGGAACCTTCGCTGCGATCATCCTCTATCAAATCCTGCGCGATCCCAAGGACGCGAGCGAGGAGCCTGCGAAAGAGGAGGCTGCTGTCACAGCGGATAGCAGTACAGCAGAGGCTGGCGGTTCATCCAGCTAAGCAGCCTTATTCATGTTGAGCGTGTAGTGCTTCGGCGGCCAGATGTGGCGGGCCGTCCCCAAAAGTGGGGCGCTGCGTCTGGTCGTCGGTGCTTTTGGAATTGTTGGTGCGCGGAAGGAGGACAACAAGAACAGTGAAACCGGCGGCATTTGCGTATTTTGACCCAACTACTGCTGACGAAGCGGTGGAGACGCTGGGCGAACTGGGCGATACAGGCAAAGTCCTGGCAGGCGGACAAAGCCTGGTGCCGATGATGAATATGCGCCTGGCAAAGCCAGAAGCCCTGGTGGATATTAACAAGGTCAAGGAACTGGCCTATATCCACGAAGAAGACAACTCCTTTGTGATTGGCGCGCTCACCCGTCAGCGAGCCGTTGAGCGCTCGCGGGCGGTGAAGCGCCGCTCCCCGCTGCTGGCTGAAGCCATCCTCTCCGTTGGGCACCTTCCTATCCGCTCGCGGGGGACGGTTGGTGGCAGCCTGGCCCACGCGGACCCGGCAGCGGAGTTGCCTGCTGTGCTGCTGGCGCTGGATGGCTGGGTGGAGGCAACGAGCAAGCGCGGCACGCGCCGCGTTGCGGCGGCTGATTTGCTGCTTGGCCCGCTGCTGACCTCGCTGGAGCCTGACGAATTACTCACCAGAGCCTGCTTTCCTTTGCTGCCCGCTGGCAGCGGCACCGCGTTTCTGGAGATGACGCGGCGGCATGGCGATTTTGCGCTGGTGGGCGTGGCCGCAACGGTGACGCTGGACGCGCAGGGCATCTGCACCAGAGCATCGGTGGCAATCTTGGGCGCGGGCGAAACCCAGGTGCGCGCGCCCCAGGCCGAGGCGTGCCTGGTCAGCAATCGGCTGGATGACTCCGTGATTGAAGACGCAGGACAGGCGGCGATGGCCGGGCTGGACCCGATTGGCGACCTGCACGGCTCGCAAGAATACCGCAAGCAGGTGGCAGGCGCTCTGACACAGCGGGCGCTGAAGATTGCCTGGCAGCGCGCACTGCCAAGGAGCGAGCGATGACCGAGATCAACACGAAAGCAGCGGCGCGGCCCAGAACAATTACGATGACGGTCAACGGCAGGCGTTATACCGGCAGGGCCGAGCCACGCATGCTGCTGAGCGATTTTTTGCGCCATGAACTCAACCTGACGGGGACGCATGTGGGCTGCGAGCATGGGGTGTGCGGCTGCTGTACGGTGCTTTATAACGGGGTGCCTATCCGCTCGTGTCTGATGCTGGCGGTGCAGGCACGCAACGCGCGCATTGTGACGGTGGAGGGCTTAGCCAACGAAGATGGCTCGCTGCATCCGATTCAGCAGGCGTTCTATGACAATCATGGGTTGCAATGCGGCTTCTGCACGCCGGGCTTTTTGATGGCAACCTACGCGCTGCTCAAAGAGCATCCCAACCTGCATCTGACAGAGGAGGAGATTCGCGTAGGCATCGCGGGCAATCTGTGCCGCTGCACCGGCTATCAGGGCATTGTGGAAGCGGTGCGCCAGGCAGCCAAAGCCATGAAGAAGTAGCGTGCGCGTTCGTCTTAACCCGCGCAGGCGGGTTTTGTGGCCGTCAGGCCCATAGGCGCGAATTTATTCGCCAGCCCTGAGAGGTGAAGCATGACGACAAAAATGCTTGGCGAGCCGGTGAAGCGGGTGGAAGACCCGCGTTTTCTGACAGGGCGCGGCCAGTACGTTGATGATATTCACCGGCCAGGCATGCTGCATGGCGCTGTGCTGCGCAGCCAGCATGCCCACGCGCGCATCAAACGGCTGGATGTGAGCAAGGCCCGCGAGCTTGAAGGCGTCCATCTGGTGCTGACGGCGGCTGATCTGGGGCCAGCCGGGATGCCCCTGCCGCTGCTGATCTCTCACCCCGCGCTGACCCAGCCGCGCACGCAGCGGGCGCTGGCGGTGGATGAGGTGCGCTATGTGGGCGAGGCGGTGGCTTTTGTGGTGGCTGAGAGCCGCTATGTTGCCGAGGACGCGCTGGAACTGATCAAGATCGAGTATGAAGCCCTGTCGGTGGTTTCTTCGCTGGCCGATGCGACCACTGGCAACGCGCTGGTGCATGCCGATGTGCCGCGCAATATCGCCGCGCATCTGGTGCAGGTGGTGGGCGACCCGCAGGCTGCTTTTGCGCGGGCGGCGCATATCATCAAGGAGCGCGTGCGCATGGACCGGGGCGCGGCGCACCCGATGGAGACGCGCGGCATTGTGGCGGAGTGGGATGCTACCACAGAGTCGCTGACCTGCTGGATTTCGACGCAGGGGCCAATTCCCATTCGCAATGGCCTGGCGATGCTCTTTCAACTGCCGGAACAAAACGTCAAGGTGATTGCGCCGGACGTGGGCGGCGGCTTTGGGCCAAAGATTATGATGTTTTACCCGGAAGAGATTCTGGCGCCAATGGCTTCGATGCGCCTGAATCGCCCGGTGAAGTGGATTGAGGACCGGCTGGAGCACTTTCTCTCCACCAATCACGAACGCGAGCAGATGCACGAGATTGAGGGCGCGTTTGATGAGCAGGGGCGCATTCTGGGCGTGCGCGATACGTTCCTGCATGATAC
>DATBGS010000129.1:0-90828 GCA_036557885.1 Ktedonobacterales bacterium | reverse complement strand
CGCGCCGGGTCCGCCGCTGATCCCCCAACAGCGCTTGTCCAAAGGTCAGTTCTGCCCACTGGTCGGGATGCAGCAAGTAAGTTGTTTCCATCAACCGCTCCGTTTTATCCCTATCTTAGCAGAGATGTGGGTAAAAGACAGATCTTTAGTCGGGGGATGAATGGCTCCGTCCTGCTCCCGCCATGTTGACAACATAGTGGAGATTGTATGCTATAATTTCAACATGGAATATCAACATGAGCAACATTGCGTGCATCTGGTGGTCTATCACATCGTCTGGTGTCCGAAACGGCGCCGGAAGATACTGGTTGGCCCAGTGCATGACCGCCTGAAGCAAGTGCTGGAAAGTGTAGCCGATGAACAAGAGTGGCAGATTCTCCAGTTGGCGATTCAACCTGATCATGTCCATCTGTTTGTGCGAGCCACTCCCTACACCCTGCCGTCCGATATTCCCAGGCGGATGAAAGGGCGCAGCGCCAACATCTTGCGTGAAGAGTTTGCCCATCTGAAGAAAATGCCCTCCATGTGGACGCGCAGCTACTTTCTTGCCACTGCGGGCAATGTGAGTCAGGAAATCATCCAAAAGTACATTGAGCGGCAGTCGAAAGCGTGACCCATGCTGATTCTGGACTACAAGCTGAGAACCAACAAGGCGCAACAGGCCGCAATAGACGAAGCGATTAGAACCGTCCAGTTCATTCGCAATACATGCGTGCGGCTCTGGATGGATGGGCGCGGCGTGAGCGATAACGACTTGCAGGTCTATTGCTCTCAGCTTGCGAAGGAGCGTCCCTTTGCGGCCCGTCTCAATTCGCAGGCCCGTCAGACCTCGGCTGACCGCGCCTGGCTTGCCATTGCCCGCTTCTACAAGAATTGTCGGGAGAAAAAACCCGGCAAGAAGGGCTATCCCCAGTTTCAGCATGACAACCGCTCGGTTGAGTATAAGCAAACCGGCTGGCGGCTAGAACCGGATGGGCAGCATATCACCTGCACGGATGGCATGGGGATTGGTACGCTCAGGATGATTGGCACCAATCCCACACGGAAGTATGCCCGCCCCATTGCCACCTTCCCCCTCGCGCAAATCAAGCGGGTACGGCTGGTGAAACGAGCCGACGGGTACTACGTGCAGTTTGCGGTCAAAGTCGAACGGAAGCTAGAGCACGAACCAACTGGCAAACAGGTGGGCATTGACGTGGGCTTGAAGTCCTTCTACACGGACTCCGCAGGCCAGACAGTTGCCAATCCTCGCTATTTGCGCAAGGCAGAAAAGCGGCTGAAGCGCCTGCACAGGCGCAAGGACCGCAAAAAGAAGGGCAGCAAAAACCGCAAGAAAGCGATCAAACGGCTTGCTAAGGGCTATCTCAAAGTCAGTAGGCAGCGTAAAGACTTCGCCTGTAAAACGGCGAGGGCGCTCATCCAGTCTAGCGACTTGGTAGCCTACGAAGACTTGAAAATAGCCCATCTGGTCAAGAACCACAAACTGGCAAAGTCCATCAGTGATGCCAGTTGGGGGCTGTTCCTCGGTTGGGTGCGCTCTTATGGCCTGATCGCCAGTGTGCCAGTGGTCGCTGTCTCCCCACGTTTCACGACGCAGGACTGTTCTGGCTGTGGCTATCGGGTGAAGAAAAGCCTAAGCCAACGCACCCACGTCTGTCCAAACTGCGGGCTGATCTTGGACCGGGACTACAACGCCGCGCTGAACATTCTCCTGGCTGGCCTGGTGTGGCTGGCCGCCCACCCTGCGAGCGCAGGGCACAGCCGTACCGTCGGGCAGACGGAAACGGACAGCAGCAATGCTGTGAACGCTTCGGGACAGACCGCCTCTACGAACGTGTTCGCCAGAGCACGTCGCAAACGGGCTGGATGAACGAAGAATCCCCCTGGATTTATCCGGGGGAGTGTCAAATACTCAGGGGCCAGAACTGGCGAAGCTGCCTGCCTATTCCGACGCGAGCCCAGGCCCTGTTGGTTGAGCACGCCGAACATAGCGGGCAGTCAGAAAGGTGCTCTACTGCTCATGCAGTAGAGCACCTTTCTTCCAGGAGGAAGCGTCTTGGTTGTATCGCCCCTGGCTAATTGCAGGTTCCCAGACCGACGCAATTGAAGGTTACAACCGCTGCTCCGTTCATGTAGATGATAGACCCACCCACAAAGTCCGATTCACGGTGTCCTGCGGAATTGGTGTACTCATTGGACACGGGGAAGCCCAGGTTGCTATTCGGACCACCCAGGCTCTCGTATTTCTGGTCGAGACAGCCGTGCACCGCATATGTGCCTGAGCTACTCGAGTAGATGGCGCCATAGGTCGTCGTGCCACCGCAGGTGGTGCCCTGGAAGTAGGCAACAGAGCCACCTGTGATGGACGTGAGGTCGGAGATGGGCATTCCCAAGTACGAACCTGACCCCCCCAGGCTCACATACGCTCTTTCGATACACCCATACACCACGTACACTCCCGCTCCAGAAGAGTAGATGGCGCCATAGGTCTGACCATCAATTGCGCAGGTGGTGCCCTGGAAGTAGCTCACACGGCCACCCGGGGTACTCATTTCGTCGGTGATAGGGAAGCCCAGGTAGGAACTCGGACCACCCAGGTGGGTGTATTTTTGGTAGATGCAGCCATGCACCTCCGTTTCGAACGTCCCATGAGCATAGATGGCACTGCCACTGAGCTGGGAAACTCCATGCTCGTCCTTCACGGTATAGCCACCATTGCAAACCGTCCCCGCAAAGTAGGAGACTTTCCCCCCGGCTATGCTCTCTTCTGAGGTAACGGGCAACCCCAGTAGGTTCACACACGGTCCATTCACCTGCTGGCAGGTATCCTGATAGCGTCCGTAGATGCAACCCCAGACGTAATACGTGTGGGCGCCATTGGCGTAAATCGCGCTCCCGCTGTTGGAGGGACCACCGCCCGTGCTGCACTTATGCCCGGAAAAGTAGGAGACACGGCCTCCAGTGACCCCCATCTCATCCGTAACGGGAAGTCCAAGACTGCTGGTGCTGGGGCCGCCCAGGCTGAGATACTCCTTGTCAATACATCCATGCACTGAATAGGCCGTCGAATTCCCACTCATCAGGTAGATAGCCCCATAGGTCGTCGTGCCACCGCAGGTGGTGCCCTGAAAGTAACTGACGTAGCCACCCGTAGTGGGCTGTTGCTCCGAAATTGGTTCTCCCAACAGGCTCGTCCCAAGCTGCAAATATTTTGTCAAGATTGGCCCTTGCACCGTGTGCTTGCCATTAAAGGGGTAGGTCTTGTCCGGAGACACAAATTCTTGCCCCCTGCTGAGCACGCAACCATTGTCTGCGTTACTCCACAGCTCCTGCACGTAAATAGAGGGAGTACCAGTGGGTGGGACATAATATCTACCATAGTCATTACAAAGATCACCTATCTCATCTCCACCATCTGTAGCCCAGCCACTGTGAGTAAAGAAGATTTTATATTGTGGATCTGTAGCTGTTTCTGCGTATTCGTGAGCCGCTACTTTCGTCATGTTTCCTTGCGGGTCTGTTCCCCCAAAATTGCAGTCAGTGTCTGAGGTATACTTCACCAGTGCATACGCAAACTGCGCCGTATCTACCCCAAAGGCGTGTCTACCACACGCATCGCCGAGGTCTTGAGGGTCATAAGCGGTGCCTTGCTGCGGGAAAACAATCACCTGCGTATCAGCCGTGTAGGTCCAGCTATGGTCATTGAGGAACTTGCGTGCTTCTATTCCGATATCATCCATAGACATTCGACCAGGAATTGTCGCTACAGGCGTGGTGGGGTCAATCATTCGACTCACCACTGGATTCCCGTTTGTGCCAAGTAATCTTTGATCCAATGCCGCATCGTTCGCAATGGGCCCGTTATCATCAGAATACTGTGTCAGAATATTGTTATACTGGCCTCCCGCCAGACTTTGAAATAGGGTGATCATCGCAGGAATCACGGCAGTATCCTGTTGCCATTTTGGCCCCCAGAAGTCCAGGATGATTCTTGGGTGATGTTGGACAGGACCACCATGTAACTTGACTGGTCCTGTTCCACACCCAGCACAAGGCGGGTCAACCGTAGCCAAACCTGGCAGTAGAGCTTGTGCGCTTGCGCCTGCGGCAGCAGAAGCAGTATCCACACCAGGGCCAAAGCCAATTCCCAGCACTGCCAGAAACAGCAGCACCATCTTGCAAATCTGCCGATGCAAAAGACCCGCGCTAGCCGACTCCCTCTGGGCAGCCGTGAGCGGCTGTCTTGTGGGGAAAACAGAGGAAAGATGAGACATAGAAACCTCCTAGATGCTATGAAGGTACATGAGAGGGGATGCCCTCTCCAGATCACGGGTGGCGCCGGAGAAAGGGGAGATGTTCCTGTGGATACATCTCGACAAACTCAGCATTCTTTCGTAGTATAGCTGGGGGTATGCACCAACTGGTGGTGCATACATGACAGTCATGGGACCACTTGTTCACGAACAGGAGCAGTTGAATGATTCGGCAGAGTTCCGCTCCCTTTGGAGAATTGCTCAGCTCCTGGCGTACTCGCTGCAATCTGACACAAACGGCCTTAGCGAACGCGGTAGGCGCGCACCGCAATACCATTAGTCGTTGGGAACGCGGCGAGGTGTTGCCGGAAACGCGAGGGATGGTGCTGGAACTGGCCCGGCAGTTGCGGCTCACCGAGCAAGAAGCCCGACTGTTGCTCGAAGCCAGCCTGACGGCTGTATCACCCCACTGGAGTGTGCCGCTCCCGCGCAATCCGTGCTTCACTGGACGCAAAGTGCTCCTCTCTCGTCTGCATTCCCACCTGACACCGTCAGCAACCGAACCGCTCCGGCAGGCCATTGCCCTCTCAGGACTTGGGGGCATCGGGAAAACGCAGTTGGCCCTTGAGTACGCCTATCGAGATGCCCTGGAGTTTTCAGGTGTGTTCTGGCTGGCAGCAGAAACTCTGGAAAGTCTGATGGGAAGTGTGCAGCGTATTGCGGAAGAGCTCCAGCTTCCCGAGCGCCAGTCCATCGAGCAGGCTAAGATAGTAGCGGCTGTGCAGCGCTGGCTGGCCAGCCATACCGGGTGGCTGATGATCGCCGATAATGTGGAAGACCTCGACCTTCTCCAGGGGGTGCTGCCTGCCACACGTCAGGGGGCACTGCTGTTTACAACCAGGCATCAAACCCTGGGGACGCTGGCCGAGATGGTGGAAGTTCCACCTCTGACGAACGATGAAGGAGTCATGCTGGTCTTCAGACGCGCACATCATCCCGACACGCGAGGGGCTGGGGGAGAGGTCGAAGCTGCGGAGGTGTTAGCAAACTTGCTGGAAGGATTGCCTTTAGCACTGGATCAGGCTGGAGCGTATCTCGACGAAACGGGCTGTGGAATCGCGGAGTATGTCCGGCGTTACCACGCGCAGCGCAAGCAGGTACTCGCCTATCGTGGCCTGCATGGAGGGGCACATCCTGCCTCGGTAGTCACTACCCTGCAGCTAGCGGTAGACCATGTGGGGCACCTGCATCCAACGGCAGCAGACCTCTTGCGTTTGTGTGCCTTCCTGCACCCAGAAAACATCCCTGAAGAACTCTTGCACGCCAGCGCCCTGCCTCCAGGAGCGGGGACAGGTGAGGAATACACCGATTCCTTCCAGTTCGATCTGGAGCTTGCAGCCCTACGCACCGCCTCACTGGTCAACCGACACACGGAGTCGCAAACGCTCTCGATCCACCGACTGGTGCAGGCGGTACTTCAGGACCAGCTAGAACCAACCGAGAGGCGGCAGTGGAGTGAGCGCGCCGTTCGTTTGGTCAACGCTATGTTTCCTGATCCAGAAGTATCGGTCTGGGACCGGTGCGAGCGTTATCTTCCCCATGCCCTCGCGTGTGCGTCCCTGGAAGCGAGAACAGGAGGCGTGCTTCCCGAAGCTGGGGAGGTGCTCTATAAAGCGGGAAGTTATCTGCTGGAGCGTGGGCGCTACCAGGAGGCTGAGCCACTGCTGAAGCAGGCGGTGGCGCTGGAACAGCAGCAAGACAACCATCAGCCCACCGTCTTTATTGCAAGGCTGCTTAAGCAGGCAGAACTACTCTGGAAGCAGGGAGCCTTTGCCCAGGCCGAAGCAGTGGTGGAGCAGTTGCTGTCCTATGCAGAGCGCTCCCTGGGGCCAGACCATCGACTGGTGGCAGAAATCCTCGACAATCTGGCGATTCTCTACTGCGATCAGGGCAAGTATAGAGAGGCCGAACCCTTATATCTGCGAGCATTGAAGGTGTATGAGCAGGAATGTGGCGAGATGCACCCAGACACCGGAATGCTCCTGAACAACCTGGCGTTACTTTATCGACGGATGGGCAAGTACGAGCAAGCGGAGTCGTTGTATACTCGTTCTTTGCGGATCAAGGAACAGCAGCTGGGTACAGACCATCCACGCACCCTCGCGACGTGCTCAAACCTGGCCATGCTCTTCCACGAACAGGGCAAGCTGACGCAAGCTGAAGCACTTTATAGCCGCTTCCTGCCAGTATTAGAACGCGCGGTGGGAAAAGATCATCCGACGTTGGCGCACTCTCTGCTGGGGTATGCCAATCTCTGCAAAGACCAGGGCAAACTTGGAGAAGCCGAACCCCTTTATAGGCGTGCGCTCCAAATCTGGGAAGCGGCAACTCACCCCCATCAAGCGTCTGCACTCAATGGGCTGGCGGACTTGTACGTGAAACGTGAACAGTATGTGGAAGCAGAAGCGCTCTATCAGCGTGCTTTGCACATGCGTGAACAGCACCTGGGTGAGACTCATCCAGACACCGTTACCACGCTCGTCGGGCTAGCGGCACTGTCTCAACTCCGGGGGAACGAGAGTCTTGCGGAAACTCTCTACCAGCGAGCTCTGGCACGAAGTGGGCAGCAACCTGGATTCCTCCCCCGGAGCGCAATGAAAATCCGTCGCGAGTATCAGGCATTGCAGGAAAGGGCCAGAAATGGCAAACAGAGCACTGAGCGTAAGCTCCAAAAGCGTATACATCAAACCCGAGAACATCCGCATCATCACCTTGAAGCCCGGTTGCTCTCGCCAGAAACGGGACCAGCTGTAGCATACAATGATCTTCCCTCACTCAACCAATTTCTCGAACGCTGCTGTGAACTGCAGCCTCAGGCCTGGAGCCGGGCCAGCGACCTCTGGGAGGCATATCTCTGCTGGAACAAAGAACATCTCGAGCGCTATCCCCTTTCACGTCGCGCTTTTGCCGGAATGTTGAAATCTCTTGGATGTCGTGCTGATCGCACCTCCACCACTCGCCTCTGGCGTGGAATTGCGCTGGTCAGCCGCGCTCTGACGCATGATGACGTCAGATGACGCTAGAGTTTTAAAGTGTGAATCATCTCCAGGAGTTGAAGGGGAGGGCAACCGCCTCTCACTGGCTGCCCTGCACGACGCCAAAGGCTCCTGGCTCACTAAGATTTGGGCAGATTTTTACTAAAATTTGCACGAATTTGAAAGATTACCGCGTGCCTCCCGCTCTATCCTGGTATCATAAATCGCCCTGTGAGGCCATTTTGCATCAGGCAGTATGGTCTTCGATACTCAGATAACGCTCTCTTGCCACCTCCTCTGCTGCTGTCTGGCCGCATATCCCCTAAAAGTACCTGTCAGTTTACAGAAGCAAGCCAGGGCACTAGTATTACGTGAGGAGCAGTCGTGCTGGCATGTTCCAGTCTACTTTCCTTACTCAAGGTCATCAGTGTGTACCTGATGACAGCAAAGGAGGTGTTTTGGTAACTGAGCGCCTTTCACTGTATCTCTGGGAAGCGCCCACATCATTTCATCCATAGCAACTTTCATTTTGCCCAATTCTTTGTGAAGGGGTAGGTTTGCATGAAGCGATTTAAGAAGTATTGGGTTCCAGCCCTGGTGACGTTCACGCTCCTGACGACAGTCGGTTTTCTCGTCTCAAGAGGAGTAAGCGCCAGCGCGAACCCACAAGGACACAGCCCCATTCCGGGCCATATGATTCCATTCCTCCAGGGGAAAACGCCCACTGGCGCAACCGATGGGCAGCAACTGCTGCATCTGACCATCAGCCTGAAGCTGGCTAACCCGGCAGGGCTGCAAGCCCTGATTCAAGCCCAGAATGATAAACATTCTCCTCTCTACCATCAATACATCACTCCACAACAATTCACCGCGCGCTTTGCGCCGTCCCAGGCCAGCGTGAATGCAGTCGTCTCGTTCCTGAGCAGCCAGGGATTGACGGTGAAGTCAGTAGCGGCCAACCACCTGACGATTAACGCAGACGGAACGGTGGCCGCTGTTGAGCAAGCGTTCAATATCCATATCTCAAATTATTCCCTCAATGGGCACGCCGTCTATGCCCCAACCAGCGAACCCTCTGTGCCCTCCTCGCTGGCCCGGCTAATTCTCAACATTGGCGGCCTGGACAGCGTTTCCACGCCGCACCGCATCGGCGCCCTCGCCCCAAAACAGAGCGTGCTGCCCAACCTCGGACCTGGAGGCGGCTATACGCCGAGCGAGCTGCGCACAGCGTATGATATGAACCCACTGGTGAGTGTTGCCAATGGCACCAGCCAGACGGTAGGCATCGTTGAATTGGATGGCTATACCCCCAGTGATGTCAACGCCTATCTTAGTTTTTACGGTCTTGGCACGCCCAAATACACCAACGTGCTGCTCGATGGCGCAACGGGCACCCCAAGCGCAACCGATGGCCCGATTGAGGTTGTGCTTGATATGGAGGTCGTTTCAGCCATTGCTCCGGGCGCCGCGCAACGGATTTACATCGCTCCGAATGGGCTGGCTGGCTTCCAGGGCTTCCTCGACGCCTTTAACCAGATCGTTATAGACAATATCGCCAAGGTGGTCAGCGATAGTTGGGGTCTTTGCGAATCACTGACTGGCACCTCGGCAATGCAGGCATTTGATAACGTCTTTGCTCAGGGCGCGGCGCAGGGCCAGGCGTTTTTCGCGGCCTCTGGCGATGCAGGCTCCGCCGACTGCTTCTTTCCTGTCAGTGACCCCTCTCTCGCGGTAGATTTCCCCGCTTCTGATCCATTCGTGGTTGGCGTGGGTGGCACAACGCTTCCCGCCCCCGCTGGTGGCGTCAACGAGACGGTCTGGAATGATGGTCAGTTTGGCGCTACTGGCGGCGGGCTGAGCACCTTCTTTGCGCAGCCGAGCTACCAGAGCGGCCCTGGCGTCAGCAATACGTTCTCCAATGGCAAACGCGAAGTGCCCGATGTCTCAGCAGATGCCGACCCCAATACTGGCTATTCAGTCTTTTGTAAAGCGGAGCCAATCTGCACCAGCAACAACCTTACCTGGATTGATGTTGGCGGGACAAGCGCCGCTGCTCCACTGTGGGCAGGCATGGCAACCGACATCAACCAATACCTGACCAGCCAGGGCAAGCCAACCCTGGGCAGCGCCAGCGCGCAGCTCTATCAAGTCTTCAACACCCCGCAAGCGCTCACTGCCTATCACGACATCACTGTTGGCAACAACGACTTTGTGGGCGTCAATGGTGGCAAATATCCCGCAACGGCTGGCTATGATCTGGCTACCGGCATTGGCACGCCGGATGCCTGGAACCTGGCGCGGGACATTTCGGGCGACGTTCCAGCGCTCACCCCCAACATCATCTATCAGATTACGACGCCCGGTGTGGACCCGGCGCCCCAGACCGTCACCATTCAGAACAACAGCGAGAATACCTATAACTGGACGCTGACTGGCCTCCAAGCCTGGGTTTCCTCGAACCAGACCAGCGGAGCCATTCCCGCGCACACCAGCGGGCAGTTCACGCTGACGTTTACCCTGGGGAATTCACCGCAGTCCTTTACCACGAGCCTGACGGTGAAGGATGCCAACAGCGTCTTTAACCCCTTCGCTCTTCCCATTGCCATCGTTGCTGCCAACGTCTCCAAGACGTGGTACTTTGCGGAAGGGTTTACGGGTGGCTCCTTTGTCGAGTTCCTGACGCTCGCCAACCCCAACCCGGTCCAGGCAATGGTGACGGTGCAATACTTCCTGGGCACCGGTCAAACCGTACAGCAAAATACCATTGTCCCGGCCAACTCGCGTGGCACCATCCGGGTGAATGATATTGTTCCCAATCAGAACGTTTCGGTGGTGGTCACCTCCGATCAACCCATCGTGGCGGAGCGACCCATCTACTTCACCTACACCAGCATCTCCGGCCACCCGATTCCCGGTGGCAGCGATGTGCTGGGAGCCACGCAGCTTGGGACCAGCTTTGACTTTGGCTATCTGGATACCTCCAGCCTGCATGACACCTTCCTGACGATTCTCAACCAGAACAGCAGCGACATGACCGTCACCATCAAATACTTCGCAGCGAGCAATGGCGCCTCCACGACCATCATGCACACGGTGCCAGCCAACAGCCGAGGCACCGTGAAGGTCAACAACGAAGGATTGCCTGCTGGGGTCTACAGCGCGTTGGTGACGTTAGATGAGCCGGGGCTGGTGGAGCGCCCCATGTATCTGGTGGACAGCATCACCCACTTCACCGGCTCTGCCGATGTGGTTGGCGTGATCAATCCGCTGACGGACTGGGATTTCGCTGAGGGCTTCACCTTCAGCGGGACAGGCGCCTTCAGCGAGCGCTATCTGCTCTCCAACCCAACGGGCAGCGTAGCCAATGCCAGCGTTGTCTTCTTCAAAGGAGATAGCGGCACCCAGACGGTCAACGTGGTCATTCAACCAGGGGCGCAGGTGGTCGTGGATGCCAACGCGCAACTGGGCAGCGGCGTCAACAACAGCGCCCATGTGCACGCTGACCAGACCATCCTGGCTGAGCGCTTCATGAGCTTTGACTTCCGGGGCACCATCCCAGGGGCAACGGACGTGCTGGGAGCGGCGCAGCCCTCCAACTTGTTCCTCTTCTCGGAAGGCTTCACCGGCACAGGCTTCAACGAGTTCTTGACCATTGAGAACCCCGACCCGACCAACACCGCGACGGTGCAAGTGACCTTCCTGCCTTCTAATGGGAGTCCGGCTACTGTTATGGTTTTCCAGGTAAAGCCGAGCAGCCGGTTCACGCTGGATACCAGCACGGTCATGCCAGGCCAGTCGTTCTCAATGATCGTGGAATCCAATGTGAAGATTGTGGCGGAGCGCCCGATGTACTTCACCTTCACCGGTGGCAAGACTGGTGGCAGTGATGTCGTCGGCTACCAGCCCTAGTCTATGCTGACGGCCTGAGCCTCAGGCTCACGCACAAAGGGAGAGGGCCAGCTTTATACGAAGCTGGCCCTCTTCTCTTGTTGCTGGCATCTGATGTACTAGAACAAAGCGAGAGGTGGGGCTCCTTCCTTCCTCATCCAACCCCTTCATCGTCTTCACCACCGCCGGATGGCACGCTTGCCAACTGGGGCGCGGGAGGCAGAACCGCAGACCAGCGCAAAACACGCAAAAACACACGAGTACACACCAGCCACCAGCCCAGATTGGCCGCCACATAACACCCCAGCCACACCAACTGCGGAGCGAGCGCCGCGAACGAGGCCCCCAGGGGAAGCACGCCGGGGTTAAGGGTGGTGAAGTAGTAAAAAACAGCCGCCAGCGTCGAAAAAGCCGTGTACCTCCAGCCCAACGTGAGGTCAACCAGCGCGAAAAATGGCAGCGCCCAGAGCAAATATTGCGCCGAAACGCCCGGCGCCAGCGCGTAAAACGCCAGCAGCATCACCAGCCACAGCCGCTCCACCGGCCAGTCTGAATGGCGCCAGGGCAGATAACACGCAAACGCCACCAGCGCCGCCCGCGCCACATAGCCCACTGGCGTCAGCACCAGCGGCACCGTAGACGGCTCGATGCTGTTGAGCACCAACGCCGGAAGGAACGACCACCCAAAATAGGGGGAACTGCTGTACCCCAGGACATGCGTAAGCATCGCCCCCACAAACCCAAACAGCGCCCCATAGACCAGAAACGCCAGCGCCAGCGGCAGCAGCGCCAGCCCGGCAGCAATGTATCGCTGTTTGTTGGGGGAAATATGGATGAGCAGCGCGGGCAGAAACAAGATCGGATACCCCTTGAGCGCGATGGCTCCCCCCAGCGCCAGCGCCGCCCAATAGCCACGCGCGCGGCCCTCAGCCTGCCAGCAGACCCACGCCAGCACCACCAGCGCGAACACCAGCCCATCAAATTGTCCGTGCCCGGCGGTAATCAGGATCGAGACGGGATTCAGCGCGTAAAAACGCGCGGCTGCGTTGCTTTTATAGCGCTGAAGCAGCGCCACAATCAGGCAGTCCCCGGCAATGGCGGGCACCTTCACCAGAAACACAAAGGGAATGGCCGTAAGATTGGCGAACCACTGCACCAGCGCCACGACCCACACCCAGACCGGCGGATAGGGATAGCGGTCTGTGAACAGATACACATTGCGGTGCTGGAAGACGCTGGCGGCCTGAAGGTGATAGGAATCAATATCATACGCCGCGCCGGTGGTGAGCATCGCCACCACCACACGCAGGCCGAGCGCCACCAGGAGAACGCCACCGGGGGATGTTAAAAACTTGCGAACGGATGTCAACATCCGCTCCATGATACCACTGCCTTCAACCCACCTACCCCGTTTCCCGCGCCTGCTCGGACCAACCTATTCCCCGCCCGGTTCCGGCGCGCGCTCTTTTGTTGAGACGGCTTCGACCTCGACTTCGACTTCGGCTTCTCGCTCTGGTTCCCGCCCGTTCTGCCCTGGAGGCACCGCAAAAAGCTGCATCAGCAGGTCCAGCACCGCGTCGGTTGGCCCATTGGCCGCCACGTCGCGCACCCGGCTCACCAGATGATGAAACATCTTATCCACCATACGCTGCCCAAACTGGCGCACCACCTCGCGTTCCTGCTCAGGCAGGTGCTCCAAATGTCCCAGCGCCCGCCGCAGTTCAGTCTCCTGCGAGGCATCCACATGCCGCCGCAGCGCCGCAATCGCCGGGGCCACCTTGCGTACCTGCTGCCAGCGATGCAGCTCGCCTATCGCCTCCTCCATCAACTCCCGCACCCGCTCCAGGTCAGCCGTGCGCTCCAGCCCCTCGCCGTAGCCATGCAGCGCGTCAATGTTATAAAGGCAGACCGCAGGCAGCAGACCAACAATCTCCTCTACATCGCGGGGAAGCGCCAGATCGAGAATGACCAATGGGCTATGGCGTCCCTTGCAGGCTTCCGCCACTGTTGCCGCCGAGAGAATAAGATGAGGAGCCGCCGTCGCGCTGATAATTAACTGCACCTGCCCAATCACCTGCCCCACCTGGCTGAGCGCCACCGGCTCCGCGCCCACTTCACGCGCCAGCGCCTGGGCATGTTCGGGCGTGCGGTTTGCCAGAATCAGCCGCGTCACGCCCCCCGCCCGCAGTTGCCGCGCGCACAGCTCGCTGGTGCGCCCCGCGCCAATCAAGAGCGCCGCGCGCCCCTGCAACCCGCCAAGCGCGTCGCGGGCTAGCGCCACCGCCGCCGAACTGATCGAGACATCGGCGCGAGCAATGCCCGTCTCGCTGCGCACCCGCTTGCCTAGCTTGAGCGCGGCGATAAACAACCCATGCAATTCCTCGCCCACCATTCCAGCGCGCGAGGCCGTAACAAAAGCATCTTTGACCTGCCCAAGAATCTGCGACTCGCCCACCTGCATCGAACGCAGTCCGGCAGCCACCTGAAACAGATGCCGCGCCGCCTCCAGCCCTTCATAGGCGTAGCAATACTGGCCGAGCGATGCCTGCGCCGGGTCCACGTTCCGGGCATCCACGCTGAGCCGCACCGCTGGCGCACCGGCCAGGTACTGCCTGGTCAGAAACGCTTCCACTGCCTGGCGTGCCGCAGGCCAGGCAGGGCCAGCGACATACACTTCTGTTCGATTGCACGTGCAAAGCAGCACCACTTCTGAAATGGCCTCGCTCTGCCCTAGCTCCGCCAGCGCCTCGGTCAGCGCGGGGCCAGAAAACGCCAGCCGCTCACGCACGGCGGCGGGCGCCCAATGATGATCCAGACCAAGAATCCCTAGCATATCTCAACCCGTCAGTTGTAAAAACACTATAAATAAGCCAGGCCAGCCTCCGCCTGGTCCCTCCATATGGTACCTGCCTCCACCCCATGCTGCCATCAGGTAAGTACCTGATTTTTCTACTGCATCTGGTTACACACGCGAACACCAGTGCGGCAGATACGCCACGTTTCCCCTTGGGTGACAGTGTACCCCACACGGGTGAATAGGTGGGAAGAAAAGGTGAATGGCTGGTGAATGCTGGCTGCTGCAACACAGAAAGTCTTGTAATATATTACAAAAAACAACGCCTTGTGTAAAAAACACTGCCAAAATCTCCGCCCGAAAGGAGCAACTATGACGCCCCCAACTTCAGAAACGGCAGATGATGCAGCAGGTATGCCACCACTGGTAGCGCTGGGTCTGGGCAGCAACCTGGGCAACCGCGATGCCATGCTGCAAGCGGCGCTGGCGGGTCTGGCGCCAGCATTCCATCTGGAGCGCGTGTCCTGGGTCTACGAGACAGCGCCGCAACTGGTAGCAGAACAGCCCGTCTACCACAATCTGGTCTGCCTGGGCCGCACCAGGCTTTCCCCGCATAACCTGCTGCGCTTCCTCAAAGACCTGGAAGAGCACCTGGGACGCAGGCCCACCTTTCGCTACGGTCCACGCGAGATTGATCTCGACATCCTGCTCTACGGCGAGCAGATCATCACTACCCCTGAATTGACCATTCCACACCCACGCCTGGCCGAGCGCGCGTTCGTCCTCGTGCCCCTGACCGAAATTGCCCCCGATCTTCTGCACCCCACACTGGGGCGCTCCATGCGCTCCCTGGCAGAGGATGTGCGCCACCAGCCCGTCAGCCGTCTTTTCCCTCTTGCCCTGCCAGGAAAGGCTGATCTATAATGGACCAGTTGGGCAGGAAGAACGCATGAGGCTGGATTTTGTGCGGCAAAAGCCTTGATTGTTTGTCGTTTTTCGGTTATAAGATATTTTGAGCAGGTAGTATCCAATGCACCACCTCGCATCACACTGTGTCACATCGGTTTTTAATTGAGGACGCATGGTCACTGAAGCCAAAACCTTACGTGGGTCGTTAAAAGAGTTTGGTCTGGTAGAAATCCTCCAGATGATGGGTCTGGGCAACATGACAGGCGCCCTGCACCTGCATCTCCCCGACCGCACCGGCATCATCTACTTCCACGAAGGCGCGCTCGTCACCTGCTCTGAACTCACCACCGAGGCCCTGACCCTGGGCCATGTCCTGCAACAACTGCGCATGGCGACCGCCGAGCAGCTTGATCAAGCCTACAGCCTCCAGACACAAGACCCCCTGGGCAAACGCATTGGCGAACTGCTCGTCGAATGGCGCATCATCAGCCGCGAGCAACTGCGTGACGCGCTCAAAACGCAGGTGCTCTGGACCATCCGCGAACTGGCCCAATGGCGCGAAGGCACCTACGAGTTTTTGCCCGGCCACCACTTCGTGGCCGAAGGCCAGCCCCTGCGCATTGATGTTACCCGTGTCGTCATGGAAGTCCTGCGCTATACCCAGGAATGGGACGAACTCCAGTCCTTTCTACCCGATGGCATGAGCACGCACCTGGGCATGACCTCTGAAATTCCTCAAGGCCCAGCCTTCCGCTTCGACCAGCCAACCTGGCAGATCATCACCCAGATCAACAAACGCCACACCATCCGACGCATTGCCTCGGCCATTCGTCGCCCGGAACTGGACGTGGCGCGCCAGGCGGTGCCCTTGATCGAGCACGGGCTGCTGCGTGTCAAAAAATCTGGAAGCAAGCCTGGTCTGCCGCAGCATGCCCAGCGGCTCAGCATGGAGAGCTTTGATCTCTTCAGCCTGCTCAGCAAAATCGAACAGGAATGGCTCAGCCGCCGCACACCCGAAACGCAACTGATCGCCTTCGCGCAGTTCATCAACTGGACGATGGATAACCTGAGCGAAACCTGCGAACAAAACGGCATCAGTCTGGCACCAGACACGCTGGAAAAGCTGCTGGTCCGCGAACAATTAACCGAGATTGATGGCTATCCTTTGCCGCTCTATCAGAACCATATCGTCATGGAAGAATTTTCCCAGCACTGCCGTCAGCTTTTTGGCGCGCGTCATGCGGAAGTAACCGAAGCGGTGCAATTTTATCATCACGCATCCGACGTGCTCCAACGAGCTTTGCGCGCCGCATTCCAGGCGATCAACGCGCGCATTGCCTCACCCATCGAGCGGATGCAAAACCAGGAAACCTGGGAAGCGCTCTTTATGGGCTTCCAGGGGGAACAGCCACCGGAATAACGTGTAGAAACCGCGCCTCGCCAGGCGTACATTCATCACAGGAAGGTGTCCGTGTATGGGGAACTTTGTGGTCGTTATTGATGATTCACTGACCGTGCGCAAAATCATGGAAGTGAGCCTGAGACGCGAAGGGTTTGAGGTCATTTCGTTTCCAGATGGCTTACAGGCCATAGACGCGCTCAACAGAAATGAAATCACTGTACCCGATCTGATCTTATTGGACGTTGGCCTGCCCAAGATGGATGGCTACCAGGTGGCGCGCACCTTAAAACAGAAAAATCGCTTTGGCAATACCGTGATTATCATGCTCTCCGGGCGCGACGGCGTTTTTGACAAGATCAAAGGTCGTCTGGCTGGCGCAAAAGAGTACATTACCAAGCCCTTTAAGCCCATCGAGGTAATCGCGGCAGTGCGGGCGAACCTGGGCATACAGGAACAGGCTGTGCCCTCCCAGGCAGCGCGCGGCTACTCGTATTAGTTGCCAGCCTCCCCTCAGCCCGCTGGCTGAAGCTCGCTTCGTCAGGCAACGCACCAACCTCACAGCAAGGCATGTGACCCGGCTGGGGGATATACTTGTGCGGTTTCTGGCCGAGAGCCTATTTTTTGGTGTGGTTGGCTACAGGGGAAGATTCTTCGATATTTCGTCAATAATTGGAGCGCGATGAGCAACGCAGCACACAACGGAGCGCCTACGCAAACGCTCTGGCTAACCAGCGCGGGCGCCAGCACATCCAGGCCGCTGGCTCTGGCCTTCGGCCAGGCATCCGAAGCCCGCGCCGGGCAGGTCAGCGAGCATCTGGTGCGCCATCTGCGGCGCCAGGCAACGACTCTTTCAAGCGCATCGTTCAGCGCTCCTCAAGCAGCAGACCAGCCAGAGCGCAGCGACCCCCCCCTCAGCCCGCCTGAGCATGTGCTTTCCTCCACCACCCTGCTTTCCTCTTGGTTAGCCAGCACCAACGCCACCTGGAGCGAGGAAGAACTGCGCAGCCTGAGCCTGCGCCAGGAAACGGGGCCAGCTCCCGTTGCCGGGCCAGCTTTTGCTCTGTTCACCCTGGGCAACCACCGCTGGGGCGTGCCGCTGCATTGCCTGCGCGAGGTGGTGCCCGCGCTCCCACCCGTCACCCCGCTGCCCTTCAGCCCACCCTGGCTGCATGGCGTCATCAACGTGCGCAGTGATCCGGTCGGTCTGGTCAACCTGAGCGAACTGGTGCTCGACCCCATCAGCGCCTCCTCTGTGCTCTCGCGCTTTGGAGCAAAGCCCGTCTTAATTGCTGAAAGCAACGGCATCCCGCTGGCGCTGCTGGTGGAGCAGGTGAACGAAACCATCTTCCCAGAAGAAAGCGAGCTTCAGCCGCCAAATGCCGCCCAAACCCGCTGGCTTCCTTCCCTGGCGGCAGCGCACCTTCAAGCCGTCTGGACGCATCCACACACCAGGGAAACGATTTTGCTGCTGGACCTGCCGCGCTTGCTCGCCACACTGCTTGAACAAGGCAAAGTACCGGAGGCTTCAGGTGGATGATCGCTACCTTCCCGCTCTGATACCGGAACTGCGCGGCTTCTGCCACAGCATCTCGCGGCTTACCGCCGAGTTGCGCCAGGCGCGCGGCTCCATCCAGAAGACGCTCATGCTCCTCAAAGACCTCCAGCGTCTGACTCAGGCGATTTCCCGGCTCAGTGCCGCGATGGAAGTGCATGACCTCGCCCACCTGAGCGCCGGGCTGGAGGCATGCCTCCAGGGGGTGGCTGAGGTGGGTGAGCAGGAACAGGTGCCGCGCTTTGCAGACCCGCTGGCCGAGGTGCTGGAAGATGCCACGCGCTATTTCCGCCAGCGCGTTGATCAGCTAGAAGCGGTCGGGCGCTTGCTGCCTCCACCCTCCGCCGAGGAACAGGCCCGCCTCGCTTCTTTAGAACAGCACATGCTGGAGATTGGCAGCCAGTTGACGCCAGCAGCCGAGCCTGAGCCACCCAGCGATGAGGAGTTGAGCGCCGAAGACCTGGAGGTCTTGCGCCGCTTTCAGGAAAGCACGCTTAACGAACCGGCAGAGCCATCTCTTCTCAGCGAACCAGCAGAGCCGTCTGCCCTCCCGCCGCCATCCACCACACCCCAGGATGAGGATATTCCACCGGAGATGCTGGAATTATTCTGGATGGAAACACTCGAAGACCTGGGCATCTTTCAAGCGGCGCTGGCGCAGATTGAAACGGTGGAGGAGCGCAGCGCCACCGTGCAGGAGATGCGCCGCATCGCGCACAAAATCAAGGGCGCCGCCTCCACACTCAACCTCCAGATGACCTCTGGCCTGGCCCATTGCCTGGAAGACGTGCTGGACCTGCTGCGCAACCGCACCCTGCACTACGCCCCCGCAGTGCTCGACCTGCTGATGTTCGGGGTAGCCGAGTTGGAGAGTATCCTGCAACTGCCCCCAGGCACCGAACCAGCCGAGAGCGACGGTTTGGCAACCTTGCAGTTGAAGTACCAGGAACTGCTGGAGGCCACGCACCCCGACGAAAGCGCCGACCCCGCCGCCACCCAGCCCGACTCCCTACGCCTGGCCGAAGCCGCGCGCCAGCGCGAACCGCTTGATGCTGGCAGCGACCACCCAGGGAGCAGCCTGGAGCAGCGCCGACAAGAGGGCTGGGTCATGGAGCGCGAGCACTTCTTGCGGGTGGACGCGCGCCGCCTGGACCAATTGATGGACCTGCTGGCCGAACTCACCACCAGCCGCGCCGCGACGGAACAGGCCCGCCAGGAGATCAACACCTCCGTTGCCGAACTGCGCCCGGCCCTTCAGCGCGTGACCCAGGTGCTCGGCCAACTCTCCGACTATGAAGTCGCCTTTCAAGAGCGCCAGGGCCATCAGCAACTGCTGGCACCTTCAGAAAGTGATCAGGCGATGAGCGCGGGGCACCGCAAACCCAAAGAGCAGGCGACAGCAACCATCAAACAGGTGCTGCCCGCGCAGTTCCAGCCCAATAAAGCGCTGACGCTTACCGCGCCAGGCATGCTTAAGCCTGGTGGCAAAGGGTCATCTCCAGAGATTGAACGCTTTAGCGAGCATGATGATCTGCTCAGGTCGCTGCGCGAAAGCATCAACGACATCACCAGCATTGGGTCCGCGCTGCAAGAGCACCTGGGCCGCATGGATAAACTCGCGCAAGAGCAGGACGACCTGACGACGACGCTTCAGCGCAACCTGACGCATGTTCGGCTGGTACCCATCGAGCAATTGCTGCCACGCCTGCGCCTGACCGCCCGCATGGTGGCCCAGGAGCAGAATAAACTGATCAACTTCCAGGCCACCGGAGAATCTACGGAGATTGACCGCGATATTATCGAGGCCATCACCGGGCCGCTGGTGCAACTGGTGCGCAACTGCGCCGCGCATGGCATTGAAGTATTAGAAGAACGCCGCGCGCAGGGCAAGCCAGAAACAGGCACCATCTGGCTGCATGCGTATTATTCCGGCAACGAGATCAGCATCGAGGTGGGCGACGATGGGCGCGGCATCAACGCGCAGCGCCTGATCAACTCCGCTCTTGCCAGCGGCAAGCTCACCTCAGAGCAGGCCGTGATGCTCACGCACGAAGAAGCGCTCAACCTGATTCTGCTCCCCGATCTCTCCACCAGCCCCGAAGTGACGACCATTGCCGGGCGCGGAGTCGGTATGGACCTGGTACAGGCAACCGTAGATCGGCTGAAAGGCTCCCTGCATATTCACAGCGCACCGGGACACGGCACCACCTTTCATATCCTGCTGCCTATCTCGCTGGGCATTTTGCGCGCCCTGTTTGTGCGCGAGCGCCAGCAAGTCTATGCTGTGCCCTTCAGCGCCGTCGAGCGCATTGCGCTTCAGGCCAGCGATCAGACCGATGGGCAAACGGCATTGTTTACCTTGAGCCAGTTGCTCGGCATGGCACCCCTCCGCAAGGGCTTGCATGGTGCTCCGCCAGCTTTGCCGCTCGACCACCCGGCGCTGCTCATTCCGCTGGGCCAGCGGCATGTTGGCGTGCTGGTAGATGAGGTGATTGGCGAGCGCGAGATTGTCATCAAGCCGCTGCCAGCGCATCTGCGCCGCCCAGGAATACGCGGGGCCACCATTACCCCCATCGGTGAATTACTGCTGCTGCTTGACCTGCCAGAACTTGCTCATCGCGCTTTGGGCAGCGCCGCCTTGCAGCCGCTCGCTCACAGTGGCACTCAAAAGGAGGGCCATATGTCCGACCAATCCTCCTCCAATCCGGTCATCCTCATCGTAGATGACTCTCTGTCTATGCGCCGCACACTGGAGTTCCAGTTGACACGCGCTGGCTATCGCGTGACCACAGCCAAAGATGGGCTGGAGGCCCTGGAGGTGCTGGCAAAAAGCCGCCCCAACGCGATCTTGCTGGATATTGAAATGCCCCGCATGGACGGCTACGAACTGCTCGCCCGGCTGCGCAGCCAGGCAGAGTTTAAGCAGCTTCCCGTTGCCATGCTCACCTCGCGCGCCGCCAACATCCACCGCCAGCACGCGCTGGACCTGGGCGCCAACGCCTACCTGGTCAAACCCTACCCCCATGACCAACTACTCAGCACAGTAGCCGATCTTGTAAAGCAATCGCCATAGCGTCCTGGTCAAGCCAGCGCATTGAGGGATGCTGAGGTTTCTGGGTTTTCCGGGGTCTGGCGGGCGCCCGGCGAGCGGCTCAGGCTGCGGCGCTCCAGTTCTGCCAGCCCCGCCTCAATCGCTGACTCTGCTCCGCAATTGCGCGAAGCCACACCATCCGTAATCCCATCCAGGCAGCGCCCCGTTTGGGGGTCGTACATGCGCGTGTGGGCATCGTTTCGCCCCTCAAACCAGCCAAACGCCCGCAGCGCCAGCCCAGCGTAGCGTGCTTCATGGGTAGCGCGATACAACGCGGCCAAACCCTGCACCAGCGGCGTCATGCAGTACGCGCACTGACCCTCCTTCACATCGGGGAAGGCGTAGAGAAATCCGGCCTCCAACGTCGGCACAACCAGCCGTTCTACCGTCTGCCTGCACGCCTCCAGGTAGTCCGCCCGCCCCAACCAGGCAGCGGCCTGCGCCAGCGCTGGAAACTGATGATAGCCCCAGAGCATGACCTGCCGTTCTCCCGGCATATCGCACAGATACCCATCCATCCCGCGCAGCAGATCATCGCACCATCCCTCCACCAGCGCCTGCATCTGCTGCCGCACCCGCGCAGGTGGCGCGGCGCGCAGCACCTCCAATGCCGCCAGGATGAGCACCCCCGTGATTTTCTCATCGGAAGCCGTCACCGCGCGCGGGGGCAGCGGGCAACGCTGCCAGCGCTCCAGCCAGCGCTCTTCGCCCAGCACCCGATAGGCCGCGCCCAGCGCGTACAACGCGCGGGCCGTCCACCACAGCCCACCCGGATACGAGGTCTGGCCGCGCATATTGCGCTGGCCCGCAGCATCCAGAATAAAATTGGTGAAGCGCCCATCCTCGCCCTGCATGTAGGCCACAAAGCCCAACCACTGCTGGGCCAGCCGCCTGCCCTGCTCATCGCGCTCCTGCTCCCAGGCGCGCAGCCCCAGCAGCGCCGCCCGCGCCACATCATCCAGGCAGGCCACACCCTCTGGCCCACTCTCTGCGGCGGCACGTGGGCGATAGATCACCCCTTGCGCTGTCTCCTGTGGCTCGGCATAGACCGCCAGCGCCGCAATCTCCTTGCCCCCTGCCGGAAATGTCCACGTCATGGACGCAAGATGCTCAAACACGCGCCTTCTGCTCCTTCTTTCACCTGCGCGAGCACCTTCCCCTCCGCACCATACCTGCCCTGCTCTGCCAGGCAACAACACTATTCTAAAAAACTAAAGCAACTTCTATGCCTGGCAATGCTTGCACGCCTTTTCTCGATACTATATACTTTATGCCAATGTGTTCACTTAGCCAAAGGAGCAACGTAGAATGAGTCTTACCCTGGATATTGCCAGGCGCGCACTGGATGCCAGCCGCGCCAGGGCGCGAGAATTTAATTGCCAGGTCAGCATCGCGCTTGTGGATAGCGCCGGGCACCTTGTCGCCTTTGAGCGCATGATGTCACCCTATGCCTGGGCCACCTCAGGCATTGCCATCGCCAAAGCCACTTCTGCGGTCATGTTCAACCAATCCACCGCTGACATCGCCCGCTGGGCTGGCGACATCCCCGGTTTTGCCTCCAGCATGGCCTCGATGACCCAGGGGAAATTCATCATGGCCCCCGGCGGCTGGCCCATTCGCGGCGCGGGTGGCGTCACCATCGGCGCCATCGGCATCAGCGGCGGCAACGCCCCTGGCCGCGATGACGACATCGCGCGCGCGGGCGTGCTCGCTGCCGAGTCCGCGCTTCAGGCATACTACCAACAACGTGCCCAGGCGCAAGCTCAGGCCCAACAACCTGCCCCAGCGCAGCAGCCAGCCATACCCGCAGCCCCCAGCCCCATGTCATCTGGTGTGCAGCAATCGGTGCAGCTTCCACAGGCGGCCCCATCTACCGTTGAGCTTGCTCACCAGGAGCCAGGCGCCTCCGTCTATACGCCGCTTACCCTGAATGAAGAGTCTGGCAACACCGTCCCGGCGCCAGCGTCCGGCAGCGACCCCGACGACCAGCCCACCATGACGGCCACCCGCGAGACTCCAGAATAGTTTGCCTGGCTCGCTCTCTGCCTGACTCGCTCGTTGGGCATTTCAGCAGAAACGCCAGAAGACACCACGCCGCCAGCGCCTCCCGAAGTACCTGAGTACCTGCTTCGGGAGGCGCTGGCGGCGTGGCACCAGTAATTCACGCGGATGAAAAATAAGCAGCTAGAGCGCTCGTCCGCGCGTCCGCCCTCCAGCTATCAGGCGAACAATCAGCAGGAGAATCACCGCCCCAACGAAAGCTGCCACAAACGTCCAGAGCAGCGTATTCCCCCCGACACCAATCGCGCTCAAGATCAGGCCGCCAATGATGGCGCCTACAATGCCAATAAGAATATCGCCAATCACGCCAAATCCAGCCCCCCGCACCACCACCCCCGCGAGCCATCCGGCAAGCCCACCAATCACAATCCAGACAATCCACCCCCAGGCCGAACCCGGTTCGCCAACAGCTAACAACACCTGATGAGTCACAGCAAGCCTCCTTTGACAGGGTACCAGGCGCGGGGAAGCGTCTGTCCTGCAATGGCACAACCAACCAAAAGTTGCGGTCCTTGCTCTAGAGGAGCGTGTGCTTTCCTTCAGCGTGACCAGCTAAAGGGCAAGAACCATGCCAGTAGTCCGTTTGGCTGCTTTGAGGCGTGATAAAGAGAAGGCTGAAGCTTAGACAGCCTTGCCAAGCAGAAAGCTGATAATGAGGATGAACAGCACCAGGAGCGTCAGAAACACATACACCCCATCGCGCTCCAGCCAGAAGAGCAGCACCGAGGCCGCCACGCGCACCACCGGCGTAGCGATCAGCACAAGCAACCCCAGGGCAATCAGCGCGTAGGGGTGCAGCCCAACCAGGCCAGAGAACACATCGCCGGGCGTAGTGGGGAAGCGATCACCCGCGCTCTGGCTGTAGTAGACCAGGCTGTCCAGGTTGTTGAGCGAGCCACTGTAGCCGGTGCTGCCAGTAAAGAAGAACAGGACCACCCCCGCGACAATCAAGACCGCGCTGGCCGTCACGCCCACGCGCAAAATCCAGCCAAGCACCGTCTCTAGCGCCGGGCCTCCCCTGGCCGCAGTCTGGCTGGTATTACCTTCGCCACCTGGAGTGGAGGAAGTGGGAGCGTCGGCGTTCTCAGGGGTCTGGCTGGCAGCGCCCTCTGGCGCTGGCTCGTGCTCTGGTGGCAGCGTACTCATCGTTACACCCCCAGCCCAAAGGCGCGCAGAAACATCTCCAGCGCCGTGATGACCAGCACCACCACAAAAATCTGGCGAATGAGGCCGCCGCGCATGCGAATGAGCAGGTGCGCGCCCAGCAGCGCCCCTGCTAGCACCCCAATTGCCACTGGCGCGGCAATCAGCGGATTAATATCCCCGCGCGAAAAATACACGCCCGCGCTGGCGGCAGCCGTCACGCCGATCATAAAGTTGCTGGTCGTCGTGGAAACCTTCATAGGCACGCGCATCGCAATATCCATCGCGGGCACCTTCAGCGCGCCCCCGCCAATGCCCAGCAGCCCCGAAACCATGCCGCCGATATACATCAGCACAAAGCCCAACGGCACCCCCTGCACGCGATAGCCAATCTCGCGCTTGAGCGCCGCGTCGTAATACTGGCTATCCAGGTGCAGCCTGCGCGCCAACCGACGGCCCAGGCTTTTCTGATCATCTGGCATCTCGGCCAGCACTTCCGGGTCCAGCGCCCCCGTCATCGAGGCTTGCTCCATCCTGCCGTGCTGAACCATCACCACGCAGGAATACAACAGGATGGCGCCAAAGATGAAGAAAAGCGTCGCGCCTGCCAGATACGCCCCCACAAATGCCCCGGTAATCGCGCCGGTGGTGGTTGCCACCTCCAGAAACATACCCATGCGCAGATTGCTGATATGATCGCGGATATAGCGCACCGCCGCGCCGCTGGACGTGGCAATTACCGAAACAATCGAGGCGCCAATCGCGTAATGAATATCAATACCAAAGAGGACCGTCAGCGCGGGCACCACAATGATGCCGCCGCCCAGCCCAAGCAAGGCGCCAATTATCCCACTCACCAACGCCACCACAAACACCAGCGCCAGAAACAGGGGAACATCAAGATGCAGGGGAATGCCTCCTCACAAGGTGTTGCTTTCATCTCGGATAGTAGCACGTTCAGCGCCAGACGTGCCAGCCTCCCATGAGCCAATCCTTGCCAGAACCAGCCCACGCCGCTGATGCCACCTGCTACCACCCCACAGACAGGGAGAGGGCCTGACGGGTTTTCGCCGCCAGGCCCTCACAAATACTATTTCCCACGTGACGAGCGCTCCACCGCACCGCATCCCCAACTGCTCGCTCCTCACGTCACCTCTTCCCCACCACGCACCCCTTCACCTACCCCACCAGCCTCTTTGCATCTGTCCCACCAACCTCCTCACTTGCCCCACCGCCAACATCTTCACCTGCCTCACCACCAGCCTCTTCACTTGCCCCACCACACTACCACCACATGCACCCTGCACCTGCCACCACCACATACTGCCGCCTGACCCCATCCACCCCACATAGCCCGTTGCGCTGCTGCCACCCTATCCACGCCGCCCCCACCGTCTACCTGTCTCCGCTCCACCCCACGTAGCTCCCCTCCACCACACCCGCGAACCACACGCCCCACCACCTGCACCCTTCACCTGTGAGAGCGACTCGATGTTTCTTGCCTCTCTCTGGTCATAATGATAACAGCACGTGCTAACAATCACGTGAAATTTCGCGCAAAAAAGATGAACATTCTGTCATTTTCAGCAAAAAATGAGGGGAAGCGATAGGAAAAGGCTGAACGTTTTTTCATCCAGCGCGGCGGCGGGGTTAGTGCTGGGGAACCAGGGGCAAAGCAAGATAAAAACTACTGCTGCCCATCCCATGCTCCTCTGAAAAATCGGCCCAGATGGAGCCGTGCTGCCGCGCCACCAGATAGGCGCTCAGATACAGCCCCAGGCCCAGCCCCGCAAGCTGGCGGTGCATGCTATTTTCTGGGCCACGATAAAACGGGGTAAAGAGATAGCGCCGTTCTTCAACAGGCAAGCCCAGCCCGTAATCACAGACCGCAATCCTGGCAACCTGGCCCTGTCTGGCGACAGGCAGCATCTCCACCCCAGGAACACGCGGCGCGGGCGGCACCTGCTCAGCAGGTACCAGCTCAATCGAGACTTCCACTGGCCGCAGCCCACCCCCAAATTTTAGCGCGTTGTCCAGCAGCACGCCCAACACCTGTTCCACACGCGCGGGATCGGCCTGCACCATCAGCGATGCAGGGCATTGGACCAGGCGTATCATCTCTGCTGAGTGCGCGCGCTGGCGTGCTCCCAGCGCCTTTTGCACCAATCCCACCAGCTCCACCGGATGCACCACCACCTCCAGCATCCCCCGATCAATGCGCGAAACATCAAGCAGTTCATTGATCAGACTGGACATCCGGCCCACCTGCTGGTTAATGGCCTCCAGGCTCCCCACGTCACCAGACCTCTCAGCCTGCTCGTGGCGAGCCTTGCGCAGCATCAGTTGCGAATAGCCCTTAATGATCGTCAGCGGGCTTTTCAATTCATGGGAGGCCAGACCAATAAACTCATCGCGGGCGCGGGCTTCGGACAGCATGCGAGCCTGAAGCTGCACGCGCTGAAGCGCCGCGCTGGACAATTCCGCCAGGAGAGTGAGCGCCACGTGCGCGACCGGCTGTTCCAGCGCCTGCGCGCGCTCCCCTACCCCAAGCGCCACCAGCACTGCCCTCACCTCGCCCTCAACAGGCAGCGGAAGCCAGGCAAACCAATCTATGTGCGCAGTTGCCAGGGCCTCTTCCAGGGGAGTAAGCTGTTTGTTCTTCCGCCTCCCTTGCGCGGAAAGCTGTGCAAGCCCCAGCGTCTGTCCCGCCGGAAGCCGATCTCTCAGCGGCTGATGCGCAGCCAGCAAGTCTGCCAGGGACTCGGAAGCGTTCCAGCAGACACCGACCTGCAAGTCATACACCGCATCGGAAGCGCGCAAAATCAGCCCACACTGCGTATCACATAGCTCCAGAAAAGAAGAAAGCGCCAGTTCCAGCGCTTCATTCTCCCCTGCTTCCTTGAGCCGCTGACCCAGGCGCGTCATCTGGGCAAGCGCTTGCCCACCCTCCAGCGGCGCGGCTTCGGCTTCAGAGCCTACCCCCCGCGCAGAAGTCGGCCTCCCTCGATCCTCTGGCGGCGCCTCTCTCTGCCCCCCAGGCTTCGTGCTGGAAGAGGCAGAGGAAAGTGGCCGCCGGGGAAAGGGAGCCTCCAGGGATTCCCAAAATAGCGGTGACTCCTGGGCGGATGGCTCATCATCAGGGCGCTCAACCTGCTCCACGAAAAATATCCCTTTGCTAGTCAACACAAAATTCCTTTCCCTTCTTCCAACTTGCAAGCAGCCATCTCTTTCATCCCCCATTTTTCCCAATCGCACGATATATGCCACTTTAGATAGTGTCCAAAAAGACCGCAGGTGGTATACTGGCCGAGGGTTCAAGCGTTAAAGAGAACAGAATCACCAGGCAAGAGGCTGAAGCGCATGAGATGCACTAACTGCACAACTGAACTCTGGGGTCGTCCCTCGGTCTGTCCTGTCTGTGGCACCCCCACCAGCACGGCGAGAACACCGCGCAGCCAGGGGACCGGCACACTCCGGCCCAACCGCCCGCAGCCCCGCTCCACAACCGAACCCCCATCCTTCTTCAATGCCTCAGACCTGGTAGACCCGGCGGTACTCAATGAAATTGGCGCGACACCAGCCCAACCGCGCCAGAACGCAGGGCGCCGCGTTGAATCTGGGCAGCGCAGCAAACCTGCCGCGCCGCCCGCCAGGGAAGGGGGCTTTCTCAATGCCGCCGATCTCTTTGACGCCGACATCTTTGATCAGC
The DNA here is from genome assembly GCA_036557885.1 of Ktedonobacterales bacterium. Taxonomy (GTDB): domain Bacteria; phylum Chloroflexota; class Ktedonobacteria; order Ktedonobacterales; family DATBGS01; genus DATBGS01. The sequence goes on along the minus strand of DATBGS010000129.1, from coordinate 62,991 downwards.
CAGCCCCAGCCGAGGCGCCACTGCCAACCACTGGTCAGCTCAATGCTGCTGATCTTTTTGACCCAGGCATACTGGATTTCCCTGAACAAGAAGAGGCCCCAGGAGGGCCAGCGCTCTTTAGCGCCTCGGAGTTGCTGGACGAAGACCTGCGAGGCGATCATCTGGGGCAAGATTGGGATGAGCCAGCGCTCCCCGAAGAAGATGATTGGATCAACAGCCCACACCCCCAGAAGCGAGCGCCCACAGGCGCTCCCCTTCCACCAGTCGCCCCCCCACTCTTCAACTTGCACCCGCTTGCTCCAGAAGCCCCGCTGTTGCGTCCCTCTCGGCCTGGCGCGAGGAACCCGGCAGGGCAGCCTCCAATCTATGCCCCCGACGAGATGGAAATGGACGACCTGGACCCCGGAATGGAGCGCGGCTGGCGCATCGTTCCGCCTTCCATGCCCCAGGGGAATATCCCGCCGGGCGTCAGACCAGGCCGTCACCGGCGGCCTCCACCTCCCAAGCCAAGCCCCAGGCGCCGCCTGATGAACACGCTCGGAAAAGCAGCCGCCCTGGTGCTGGTCCTGGGAATCATCGGGGCCGCTATTCAGGTGGGATTTGTCCGCTGCCAGCAGCTTGATTGCTGGCAATCGCTGCTCTCCGGCCAGACCTCAGGGTTGCCCACCCTCACCCCGATTCCAGGGTTCGCCAGCTATCAAGACCCGCAAATCGGCGTCGTGCTCGAATATCCCAACGGCTGGCAGCGCATCGCCAGCCATCGAGACAGCGATAAAAGCTATCTGAGTGATCGCTTCGCCGTAAGCAGCTATGCCTGGATTGAAGTTGGCACCTCGCCGCAGTACAGCGGCTGGACGGCAGACCAGATCAACGCAGCAACCATCAATCTCCTCCGCGCCTCGCCTACCGTCACCTCCGTACAAACCTGGGTGCCCGACACCTCCACCACGCATATTGATGGGCAAGACTGGTCTATAGAAGATGCGGCCTTCTCTCTGCAAGATGGCACCAACTTACAACTGTCCACCCTGGCGCTGATCTATAACGGGCGCGGCTATGTCATCTTCTATCAATCACATCAGGAAGAGTTTACCCACTTTTCCAGCCAATACTTTGAGCCGATGCTCCTCAGCTTCCGCTTCCTCGATCACTAGGGGTGAGGAGCCAGGGCCAGGGCACCCCAATCGCGCTCAAACTGCTCAACCGCTATATCCGTCAATGGGTCGGTGAGCATGGCTTCCAGCACTTCCGGCGCGGCGGTCAGGTCGTGCGCGCCCGCCAGCAGCGCTTCGGTAGCATCAGTGGCATTTTTAATGCTCGCGGCCAGCACGCGCACCCCCGGCGCCTGCGCGTTGAGCAGCCTGGACATCCCTTCGATGCGCTCGCTGGCATCTGCCCCGGCGCGGCGCAGCCGCCCGTAATAGGGAATGACAAAGCGCGCGCCAGCCATTGCCGCGCAATATGCCTGAGCCACCGTGAAGACACAGGTAAACGCAAACGTCGCCTGCATCCCGCGCAGCCGCCGCGCCACCTGCATCCCGTTTGCCGTCAGGGGCAGCTTGAGCACCACCTGCTGCGGCGACACCGCCAGATAACGCTCGGCATGCTGCCAGAGCGCCTCAACCGTCTCCCCGGTTGGCTGCATAAACACCAGGCCAGATGTCACTGCCAGCAGCGCCCGCGCCACCTCCAGATCAGTCAGCGTTTGCCCGCGCTGCCAGGCCGCCAGCAAAATGCTGGGGTTGGTTGTCACCCCCGCCAACTCCAGATGGGTACAGGCGCGCTCCACATCGGGCAGATACGCGCTATCCGCATACAGACCCATTGCTCTGTCCCTCCTCTTGTTGCTCAATGCGCTTTTTCTGCATTGTCGCACACGTAACACACCACACTACATACGCGAAGCATCGGGGGCATCCTGGCGCTCAGTGCTGTTCTTGTGGGTGAAGACCGCGCCAAGCACCCACCCGGCAAGGCCCACGCCAAACGTCAGCCCAAAAACCAGCCAGCCCACTACCGTCAAAGAAGTCGAATAGGCCAGAATCGCGCCCAGAATCAAGCCCAGCGTCAGCCCCACTGTGACGCCCAGCGCGCAGCCCAGATGCGTAAGATTACGTCCCTTGAAATAATGCACCATAAAGCCAACCAAACTTTGAAAAAGAACACAAGAGAAAAGCAGGGAGCCAGGAAAGCCAGCCCTTCATCCACTTCCTGACTATACCGCCGAACTCCAGCCGCGTCAAACCCGCCGCCCACCTCCAATCGCGTCTGCATCGGGGGCGAGGTGCGGCGCGCGTGGTACAATAAAGCCAGTTAGAGACCTTTTGCACCTATGAAAGCACACTATGCGCTGGCTGATTCTCACCATCTGCCGCCTGATCGTTTTGCTCACAATGAAGCGACGCATCAGCGGCATGGAGCGCGTCCCCGCCGAAGGCGGGGTCTTGATTGTCTCCAACCATCTTGGCCTGATTGATCCGCTGGCCCTCGGCATAGACCTGCCCAGGCCATTCTCTATTCTCGCCAAAGTAGAGATGTTCTCCTGGCCGATCATTGGCCCTGCGGCCCGCAAAATGGACGCGATTCCTGTGCGCCGTGGACAATCGGACCGCGAGGCGGTGCGGCTGGTACTGGAGCACCTGGAGGCCGGGCACGCCGTCCTCATGTTCCCAGAGGGCACCTATCCCAAGGGCAAGCGCGGCATGATCAAAGCGCAGCCCGGCGCGGCGCTGCTGGCGCTCAAAAGCAAAGCCACCATCCTGCCAGTGGCGATCACCGGCTCAGAGCACATCTGGAATCCCCGCGAACTGCCCTGGAACCTCTTTCGGCGCTGGCCGGTGCGGGTCACGGTAGGCGAACCGTATCAGCCAACCCTGTCCCCCAAGATCAGCCAGAAACAGGCGCTGGTGCTTGCCACCGACGAAATGATGCAGCGCGTGGCCGCCTTGCTCCCCACCGACTACCAGGGCTACTACCGCCCCGCCCTGCCCACAGGCGAACCAGCCCCGACAGAACTGGTAACGCTGGCGCCAGATGAGCCAGGTACTTCCCTCTCTTGATTTGTTCAAGCAGGTACTAAACAAGTTATGCTCGAATCACCCTGTGGGCCAGCGTGCGCCGCACCGCGCGGCAGCGACGGCACCGACAAAACACCTTAAACGACCAACTGACATCCTCGGCGTGGATGTCGTCATAGCGGTGCATATCGCCCCGAATGCCTCGCCGCCGCCCCAGCCGACACTTCGGGCAAGGGCACCAGCCATCTTCTATCAGGTGATCGTCTAACATATCTTTCTCCTTACTCTTGCTGCTTGTGGCGCGGGCGGGGCCGTAGCGCCACCCCTCAAAGCAGGGGCAGGGCGACCCACTGGCTAATCGTCGCTAAAGGCGAATGCTTCTCATGGGGCAACGTGCCTGGCGACTAAAGATCGCGGCTAAGGGCGTTCCGCCGCCAAGTCCGCCTGCGCGGACTCCCACCGCCCCCACCAGCAGGACGCATGGCTCCATTGGGGCTGAGGGAACCTGCGCAGGCAGGTTTGGTGGCCGCAGGCCCTTAGCCGCGATCTTTAGTCGCCAGGCACGTTTCGCCCGCCGCGCCGCCTCACCCCGCCGACCAGACCTGCACCGTGTTATCCCCGCCCCCAGAAGCCAGGTACTTGCCATCAGGCGACCAAGCCAATGTAACCACAGCCTCTGAGTGGCCGCCATATGTGAAGAGAGTCTGGCCGGTCTGAGCATCCCACACTTGGATGGAACCGTCTTCACTTGCCGAGGCAATGCGCTTGCCATCAGGCGCCCAATCCAGGGCATATAACTGTTCTTTGTGACCCCCATATGTTAAGAGAGTCTGGCCGGTTTGGGCGTCCCAAACATGAACAGGATAGTCAGGTTGAACTTCATCGGAATCGCCAGCACCAGATACCAGCCGTGTACCATCGGGCGACCAGGCGACTGCAACCACCATTTGAGAATGGCCGCGATAGGCGAGCAGATGCTCGCCCGTCAGGGGGTTCCATAGTTGAATTGTATGATCACTTGGCGAGGCAATGCACTTGCCATCTGGTGCCCAACGCAATCGAAACACCAGTTCTGAATGACCTGAATAGGTGGTGAGGCATTTCCCAGTTTCTGTATCCCAAACACGTGCCGTCATATCGAGACTTACAGAGGCCAAGCGCTTGCTATCCGGCGACCACTCCAGAGATGCTACCGCATCTGTGTGACCAAGATACTCACCAACGCGCTTCCCGCTCCGGCCCTCCCAGACTTTCACGCCAAACTCTGAACCTCCTTCCTCTGAGAACATGCCCCCACTAGAAGCTAATTTTCTCCCATCGGGCGACCAAGTGACTGCCCACACCGCCTCTGAGTGATCGGTATAAGTAAGCAAATGCTTTCCATTAAGCGCTTCCCAGACCTGTACTGTTTCATCAACGCTTGCCGAGGCAATGCGCCTGCCATCAGGCGACCATGCTACCGACATAACTCCACATGTATGCCCCGTATACGTGACCAGCGTGGTGCCTATCGGATAGGGCGCATTGAGCGCCTCATAGATGTGCTCGGCCAGCTTCACCCAGGTTTCGCCTTGCTCATGCTCGCTCATCGCGCTGAGCGGCCTGGAGGGTGGGTTGATGGATTGGAACTGAAACAGCGGCGTGAACCTGAACACGCTGGGCGAGAGGATGATGGGCAGGATGCGCGCGCCCTCGTCCTGGGCCGCCGCGAGCAGCTTGGGCAGTTCCTCGCCGACAATAAAGTCCGACGCCAGGAAATGCTCGCTCACCAGCAGCACCGCCACGCGCGCCTGGGTAATGGCGCGCTCAATCTCCTCTTTCCACTTATCGCCCGGCTTAATCTGTGTATCGTCCCACACGCGCAGCGAACTCTCGCGCAGCAGCGGCTTCAGGTACGTTTTCAGCCGTTCCAGATGCTGTGCGTCTTTGTGGCTATACGAGATAAACGCGCCGGAGCGCAGCGGTTTTGCATCGGCCATCCCACGCCCATCCTTTTGCTTTGCAGGTTCAGCCAGTGTTTGCTCTGAAGAGAGGATAACAGAGGGAACAGGAAAGCGTCAAGCACGATGGCTGGCGACTAAAGATCGCGCCTATCGTCGGGCCGCCTGGGTGGGGAGTCCACGAAGGTGGACTTGGTGGCCGGAGGCCCTTAGCCGCGATCTTCAGTCGCCAGGCGACGTGGCCTACGGCGAACGTTCGTTTATGCGACGATATGCCGCCTGCCGTGCCCCTGCTTTGAGGGGAAGGGCGGCGGTACGAAACAAAGCACAAGCAAAAAGCGCCGGTTGTGCAACCGGCGCTAGAAGGGGTTTCAGGCTACAATCAGACGCACTCGCGCAGCTTATAGGCCGTGCTCACATGGCGCAGCTTCATCAGCGCCACCATCTCCAACTGACGCACGCGCTCACGCGAAATGCCCAACTCCTTGCCCACCTCCAGCAGCGTCCGGCTGCGGCCATCGCCAATTCCATAGCGCAGGCTCACAACGGCGCGCTCCCGCGAAGTCAGGCTGGACAGGGCGCGATGCAACTCCTCCCCGACGAGATGACGCGAAGCAACATCGGCAGGGGCCTGCGACGCGCGATCTTCGAGGGTATCAGCGAGGGAATAGCGGTTTTCAGTATCTGCTGGGGCATCCAGCGAAACCGGCTGTTCGGTCACATGGAGGAGGTCGTCAACTTCTTCGATGGGCATACTCGCAGCTTCTGCGATCTGCTCCGGCAGGGGGTCAAGTCCGTTTTCCTGGGAAAGTTGTGCGGCGATGCGCCGCACCTTGCGCAGACGGGTCGCCACATGCTCTGGCAGGTGAATCAGGCGCGATTGCTCGCCCGCCGCCCGGCTCACCGCCTGGCGAATCCACCACGTCGCATACGTCCCAAAGTGCGTCCCGCGCTTATAGTCAAACTTCTCCGCCGCGCGCATCAGGCCCATATTGCCCTCTTGAATCAGATCAATCAAGGGCACCCCACTATTCACATAGCGGCGCGCAATCGCAATCACCAGGCGCAGGTTCGCTTCCACCAATCGCTTGCGGGCGCGCGAATCACCAGCGGCTGCCAGCCGCGCCAGGAGTTGTTCCTCTTCATGCGAAATCAGCGACAGGCCACGAATATCATGCAGGTAACTCTGGAACGCATCCTCAGACCCATCCGCGCCGGGCAGCGCGCGACGGGAACGGCCTTCGTACAACGCCTGAATCGCAGGGTCATCCATATCAAGATCAGGCAGTTCCTCGGCGGCATCCATCGCCCCCGGAACTTCCTCGCCCGCCTCGCCCAGTGACAATTCAGCTACCACCAGAGCAAGGTCTTCCTCAGTAGGCTCCTCAAGCGCGCCAGCGGCAGCCGCCGACGCCTCAAGCATCCCTTCCGCCATGTCGTCTACCGTCACATCATGCGTATTTGTCATTTCCGGGGTATCCCGCCGAGAAGCAGCGCCAACAGCCAGGTGCTCTTCTCGTAACAACTCTTCGCGGGTTTTTTGCACCGATGTGTGCATGGTGGCCCCTCCTACGTCTTCTCCCTCGATCAATCAGCAGATCGAAGAGGCATCTTTGAACCGAACCATCTCACCTGGTCCGTCTCGCCTGATACCGAGACGCGAATTTTGTATATACTTTGTTCACATTACGTATGGCTTCTGAGTCCAGTATACACAGCCAGGCATCAAAAAAGCATCGGGTAATCACCTGAGACAGTCTCAGGTATTTGACCGATCTTTTTTCCCCACCCAGGCGCCGCTCTCACCGTACCTGGCCGATACAGCCGCGTCAGGCATAGCCTTGTCCGAGAGCAAGTTATCCCAGGTGAGTATGAGCACGCTGCCCCCTTTTTTGAGTGGATTACTTCTTTCACTTCTTAATACGTTAGAGTAACCTGGAAAGTTACTATAAAGACTGAAGTATGTGCCTTTTGGCAGCGCAAAGACCGTGCCAAACACGGGCTTGCGCTGCCGGATTTGTACTCTCTCAGGGTCAATGCGCAAGATTTGTGCAAAAGCTGTACAACCTGCGGCAAAGGTCGTCTTAAAGCACATCTCAAGAGGGAATACACGCGCCGCGCTATTCAAGGCTCAGCAGTTTGGGGAGTTCACCGCGTGCCAACAGCGCGGCATACACATCGGGCAGACGCCGACGATCCACCAGCGCAGCGGTTGGCGTCAGGCGGCGCACAATCCACGCCGCCAGCGCTGGGTCAGCCAGAAAATCATCGAGCAGCGCTGCCTCCTGCACCTCCAGCAGCGCTACCAGGCGAGTCAGGCGCACCCGCTGCGCCTGGCGCTCCCACTCCAACAGCGAATAGCGCAGGTTCTGGGGCAGCGGCGTCTGCGCCAGCGTTTCCAGGCGCTCAATTAACGTCGCAGCGCTCACCCCCTGCTGGAGCGCGTGCAGCCAGCGTTCGCGCGCCAGGCGATACTGCGCTACCTGCTCCAGCGACAGTCGTTCGGCCACCTCATCCAGAAAGAGCAGCGTGGCCTCCTGCACTGGCGCCAGCGCTACCAGTTCAAAGTTGGGCTGCACAATCACTCGCCCCGCCTGTTGTTCTTGCAGTTCAGGCGGCCACGCGCCCTGCCCAAGCAGCGCCTGCCCCACAGGGGTCAGGCGATAGGCCAGCGCGGGCTGGCCGGTGGGCGCGTCCAGGTCCACCAGTCCCAGCCAATGCAGCGGCCCCTCCATCACCGCCGCCACAAATCCTGCCTCCACCTGCGCGCGCTCCTCGCGGGGCGAAAGCCAGACACCGCGCACCCGAAACTCCCAGCCAAACAGCTTTTCGTTGGGGGCAGGTTCATTGCCGGAGCCAGCGCGCAGCGCAAAGACGCGATGTGGCCCCTGGCGCAGCCGCGCCAGCGCCAGAAACGCCACCCGGCTCACCCAGGTTCCCACCGTCTGGGAACGCGCCAGTTCCAGCACCCCCTGGCGGGCACGCAGCACCTCCGGGCGGGCGTACTCCAGCGGAGAGGGCGTAGGACGCACAGCAATACCAGACAGCCAGAGCAGTTCGTTCCAGAACTTTCCCTCCAGCCAGCAGGCAAAGCAGCGCTCTGCCCGCTGCACCAACGGCAGCGCAAAGTACGCGCGCGCGTTCTCCGCGTGGAGCGCGGCATCTCGCACCGCCAGCAAGCCCAGCGTCTGCGCCAGCAGGCGCAAAAACAGCAGGCGCGGCATCTCCTGCTCGCTCCTGCCGTTTTCGCCTTCATTTTTCTGATTGAGCGCAGCCACCACCTGCCGCAGCGCCGCCTTCGGCAGCAAGCCATTGGCGCTGAGCGGCAGCCCTGCGGGTTGCTCGCGCACCACCCGCCAGAGCAGATACAAATCGCGCTGGAGCGCTTCAACCGAGGCCAGACGCAGCGCGCGGGGCGGCGCGTATTGCGGCGCGGGCGTCTCCGTTTCTGGCGCTTCTACCTCAGCCAGCAGCACCAGCACCGAGGGCGGCACCACCAGCAGCCCCTCGTGCGCGCCGCTGGCGTAGTCGCGCCCGCCCAGCACATCCAGCCGCCCCCAAAAGAGCAGCCCCAGCCCCAGCAAGCGCCCCAGCGTCAGCTCAAACAGCCGCGTCTGGGCATCGGGCGCGCGCCCGGCGCCCGGCAGCAGCCCGGCAGCCAGCAAATACAAACGCAGATCGCTGCTGTGCGCCTGCCCACCACAGCGCGCCAGTTCCCGCAGAATCGCCCATTGCCCCTGGCTCAGCCCGCGCAGCGCCTCCAGCACCGATGGCGCGTGGAACAGCCGCCGGGCCAGCTCCTCCAGCGCCTCGGCGCTGGCAGCACCGCCCGTCGCGCCAGCCAGCGGCAGACGTCGAGTCTCGGCCACCGCCGCCAGATGACCTGGCGGGGCCGCGCGCAGCAACTCAAGATCAGTGGGCGTCTTCATCGCGCATCATCCAGGGAAGGTACCCGCGTCGGCGCAGGTCGTCAATCAGCGGCTCAACCTCCGCAGGCCGAATCACCGCCATCCCTGGCGCCAGCAGATAATCCCGGCGCTCAGCCAGGTTCGCCACGCGCTCCAACTCGCGCATCAGCGAGGCATCAGACACCTCCAGCAGCGCTACCGAGGGAGACAACCGCACCCGGCCATACGCCGCCGCCCAGCCTCGCACGCGAGCCACAAGCGCCTTTATCGCTGGCTGCGCTGGCGTGTTGGATTCCAGCGCGGCCAGCCATGCCTCCAGATCACGGCTGGCATCCAGCGCAGCCGCGACACGCCGCGCCGTAGGCCGCAGCAGCAGCCCATCAGCAGTTGCCCCGGCTGGCTCGCACCAATCCAGGAGGGTTTCCAGCGATGAAGGTCCGCCTTCACGCAGCGCCGCCAGCCCTACAACGAGGCAATCATCACCCTGCATCTGAAGCGAGAGGGGCAGTGTGTCTTTTTGGGGTGTTGCGTCAGCAAGCGCTGCGGAGTGCTGGTGACTGACTGGCGCGCTCTTGCTGAGCAGGCGCGCGCCGTGCTCCGTCACCTGAAACGCCTTGAGCCGCCCCTGCGCATCAAACGCCAGATCGAGCAGCCCCAGCCAATGCAGCGCGCGCCGAAACAGCAGCGCCAGATAACGCCCCTCGCCCTCGCGCCATTCCGCCCGCACCTCTGGCGAAAGCGTCTCGCCATCGCTCGCGCGCTCCAGCCACCACTCCGGGCGCAGCAACCGGGGCTGCTGCCCGCGCAAAAAATTGGGGCGAAAGCGCCACACAAACTCCACCCAGGAACTAAAGCTCCACCAACGCCCGGCTGGGACCGCGCCCAGCAGATCAAGCACAAACGCCTTTGCCGCCTGATTTTCTGCCGCAATATCGCTTCCCGCCTGCCGCTCGCGCTTATGCAGCGTTGCCACGCGCACACCAGCATCGCGCAGATCAGCCAGTTCACGCGCCGGGCGCGCGTGCAGCCAGAGCGACAGCAAATCGCGCGCAACCTCGCTCGCCTCGCGCCAGAGCAAAAAACGCGCCCCGCGCAGCAGGGTTTCTCCCGCCACAGCCCCGGAGTACAGGCCGGGCTGCTCCTGGCTGGCAGCGCCAGGGGCGGGCGTCTTCAGATGTGCCTGTTCCCCCGAAATCAACCCGGCCTGATAAAGCAGCGCCAGCAGAAAGCGCGCCTGCTCCCCTGGTAAGGCCAACTGCTCCTGAAGCTGGTGCAGCAGGTCTGCCGGTGTCGGCTGCGCCGCTGGCGGCTGCGCCACTGCCAGGGCCAGCGCCAGCACAAGCTGCTCAGGCAGGCGCTGACCCTCCGCCGGTTGCGCGCGCAGCCCAGCCCTGCCAGCCCCTACTGCTGCTTCCTCAAGCGTCACTTTGCGGGGCACCTGCGCCCGCAGCTCCGGCGGAATCGCCCAACTCTGCGCCTCGACAGCCGCCAACGGACGAGAATGGCCCCGGCTGCTCGGCTGGAGCGGCTCAAGCCATCCGGCCTCCCGCAAATTGCTCAGCATCTGGGGCGCCGCCTCAATTGGCCCCAGGCCCATACGCGCAAAGAGCCGCCGGGCCGCCTCATCTGTAACGCTGCCACCAGCCAACGCCAGCAGCCCCAAAAAGCGCCGGGCCACCGGGCCAAGCGATTCCAGCGGGGCGAGCGCGGGCAGTCGATCTGTCGTCGGGGACACTGGCGCTGCCTCTCTCCCTTGTACCACCGGCATCCTTGCCGGTAGCTCCAGTTGGGCGTTGCCCTCGGTATGAAACTGGCGAGGATTTTGCAGCCAGGCCGAAAGCAGCGCCGCCACATGCTCACATGCCAATAAGTTCACCAATTCCTGGGAGTATTCTTCCTGCGGGTGTCCTGCTGCGGCTTCTGGGCCGGGAACTGCTGTCTTTCGCGCCGCCCCTACCGGGCAGGAACACTCCCAGGCATCCAACTCGGCATCGGGGAAATGCGCGGCGACCACCCTGGAGGTTTCGCCCTCCAGAATGGTCGCCCGCAGCGTGCCTGTAACTCGTTCAGCCTGGGTAATCTTCCCCTGGCGTGCCATTTCCTGCCCACGCGCCGCGCGCGCCAGCCCGCACAGACGCACAACATCGCTCTCGCGCAGACGAAGCAGGGCCAGCGGCAGCGCGTCCACAGCAGATTTACTTCCTGGACAGCGCCGGGACAGCCTCGGTAGCTTCCACCGCGCGCCGCAGCCCCGCGCGCATCTCCAGCAGCATCCCTTCCAGATGCGCGCGCCAGGTTTTTTCCGGCAGCGCCAGCGCCGCCAGATTCATCAGCGGATGCGCCAGGCGCACGCGCGCGTTGAGCTTCAGCACGACTCCCTCATGCTGCGGCACCATCACCCATTCGGCAATTCCCGCGACCTGCCCGGTCAGGCGCGCGCGAATGCGCAGATTGCGGTCAATCTGCGGGAAGCGCACCGTCACATGCAGCGCTGGCATAAATGGCAAGGGCGAAAACGGCAGCGGCACCACGCACTGCGCCACCGTCGCCTTCCCCATCAGTTCCAGCCCGGTATTGGTCCTGCCCGCACACTCCGGCCACCAATCGGCATAATTGCCTGGCTCCAGCAGCGCCTCAAACACCGCCTCTTCCGGGGCATCAATCGGCCATTCCGTCGCTACCTCGATCTCCTTGATGGCCCGCGCTCCGCCAATCACCACACCCGCAGCCAGCCCAACCGCGCCAATCAGCAGCGGCGGCAGCCAACCACGCCGTTTTGCACGGCCTTCCTGTTGCATCGCCTCTTCCTCTCTGATCAGGGACCAGTCTCCAGCAGCTACCGCTGCCAGCCCTGACCTTGTTATTTGCTGCCACGCGCCAGCGCCGTTGGCTGTGGCTGAGCCTTGGACGCGGCACTGGCCTTTGCTGACGCGCTGATGGCAGTGCGTGCCTTAATCCAACGCGGCATCTTGCCCAACGGCGCGGCCCCAATCACCCGACCCAAAGCAAAGATATAGACCAGGAACAGCAGCCAGTTAAAAGCGCCCGCCACCCAGACTTGCAGCGGCACATCCAGCAGCATCACATTTCCAGCCAGATCAGGCACGATCAACAGCAAGAAGCCCGTCACCAGAATATTCAGCAGCGTGATGGGAATCAGAATCAACCAGGCAAACTGCATCAACTGATCGGCGCGCAGGCGCGGCAGCGTGGCGCGAACCCAGACAAAGACCAGAATAATCAGCCAGACCTTCATCTGGAACCACAGCACCGCAAAGAGATTAAAGATGACCGTCCCCCAGAAATCGCCCAGCGCACCGACCCAGAAGCCCTGGTTGGCGCCCGGCCCGGACCAGCCGCCCAGGAACAGCGCCGTCGCAATACAGGAAACAATCACCATATTGGCGTATTCGCCCAGGAAGAACAGCGCCCAGCGAATGCCGCTGTATTCGGTCAGATAGCCCGCCACCAGTTCCGATTCGGCTTCGGGCAGATCAAACGGGGAGCGGTTCGTCTCCGCCAGCCCGCAGGTGTAGTAAATCAAAAAGCCCAGCGGCTGAAGCAAGACAAACCAGAGCCAGGGTGGTTTCATCTGCGCATTGATAATCTCGCTCAGTGAGATCGAGCCAATCCCATCCGCTGCCAGCACGCTCGTAATCATCACGACGCCAATCAGCCCCAGCACCAGCGGCAACTCATAGGAAATCATCTGCGCCGCCGAGCGAAAGCCACCAATCAGCGAATATTTATTATTCGACCCCCAGCCCGCCATCAAGACGCCAATCACATCCAGCGAGCTAAACGCCACCAGATAGACAATGCCGGTGCCCAGCGCGTTCACCGTCAGATACGGCGAGAACGGCAGCACCACAAACGCGGCCAGAATCGGCCCCAGGAACATCATCGGCGCCACCGTAAAGATCACTTTATCGGCAGCCGAGGCCGTAATATCCTCTTTGCTCAGCAGCTTGATCATATCCAGCGGGGTCTGCAACAGCCCCCAGGGACCGTAATGGGTTGGCCCCAGCCGGTCCTGCATCAGCGCCAGCACCTTGCGGTCCAGATAGACGCCCAAGAGCGGAATGATCGGCACAAAGAGCAGCGTGAATATCAGCGTAATAAAGAAGTGAATAACTTCTTTCCAAAAATCGCTTAACACAGCACATCACCTTCTTTAGAAGATAATCCCAGCACCCCGCCCTGGCGACTAAAGTCGCGGCTAAGGGCGTTCCGCCACCAAACCTGCCTGCGCAGGTTCCCCACCCTGGCACATCGACATTCGTCCCAACCCGCGCAGGCGGGTTTCATGGCCGCAGGCCCATAGGCGCGGTTTTAACCGCCAGCGTCATCTATCCACCTCACCCAGCACCAGATCAATACTGCCCAGAATCGCCACCACATCGCCCATCTTATGCCCGCGCATCAGTTCCGGCAAGATTTGCAGGTTCACAAACGACGGCCCGCGAATCTTCGCCCGCCAGGGATATTCCGAACCGTCGCTGATCAGATAAATGCCCTGCTCGCCCTTGCTGCTCTCCACCGCAAAGTACGTCTCGCCGCGCGGCGGGCGCAGCGCAATCGGCACACGCGCCGAAATGGGTCCGCCCGGCAGCTTATCCATCGCCACCCGCACCAGGCGCAGGCTCTCGTAACATTCATCCATGCGCACGCGGAAACGTGCAAAGGCATCCCCTTCCTGGCGCACCGCCGGATTGACTGGCACCTCGCGGTAGGCCATATACGGGCGGTCCACGCGCAGATCAAAGCGCACCCCCGACCCGCGCAGATTCGGCCCGGTCAGCCCATAGGCCACCGCCTGCTGTGGGTCAATATAGCCCACGCCCTGCGTGCGCGCCTCAAAGATTTCATTGCCCACCACCAGATTTTCCAGTTCCTGCATGGTGTTATCAAACTTGTTGCACCAGGTTTCCAGACGGCTGAGCCAGCCCTGGGGGAAATCATGCAGCACACCGCCCACGCGCAGATAGTTCACATTGAAGCGGCTGCCGCCCAGCGCCTCAAAGAGGTCCATGATACCTTCACGGTCACGGAAGCAGTACAGAATGGGCGTCATCGCGCCCAGGTCCAGCAGATACGTGCCAATTGCCACCATATGGCTCGCAATGCGCTGCATCTCATTCGTCATTAGACGGATATACTGCGCGCGGCGCGGCGGCTCCAGCCCCATCAACTGCTCAACCGCCCCGGCATAGGCCGTCTCATTGAGCATGGGCGAGAGATAATCCGAGTTATCCATATAACGGATGCCGCCCATGTACGGGCGGTTCTCCAGAATCTTCTCGATGCCGCGATGCAGATAACCAATCACCGGCGTGCAATGCACCACCGTCTCGCCGTCCAGCGTCAGCACCAGACGCAGCACGCCATGCGTCGAGGGATGCTGCGGCCCCATATTGAGGATCATCTCCTCGGAGCGAAAGCCTCCGGTTCCCTCCATATAGAGATGGGGTTCTGGTTCTGTTTGAGCGGCGCCTTGCTGCCCAACCCCAGGTTCAATCGCCATTGTCGTGCTCCTTTGGGCAAGTCTCAGTGCCCGCCCTCAGTTTTTGGCTCCGTATGATACTGCGTGTGCCCAAAGGTCGGCGTACCGGGGTGCAGGCGCTCCTGCTGGCCCTGCCCCAACCGCTTCGCAACCACGCGCTCCACGCCCCGCTGCTGCGCCTCGCTAGAAAGCGCCTCCTCTGGTGGCACCTGCGTCGTGGCGCGATCATGCACCGTCATGGGCGTGGGGCGGAAACTCTTGAGCAGCGGGAAGCCCTCAAATTCATCATCCAGCAAAATCCGGCGCAGATCGGGATGCCCCAGAAAGACGATGCCAAACAGATCATAGGTTTCGCGCTCCAGCCAGTTGGCCGAAAGCCAGACGCTCACCAGACTCTCCACCTCCGGTTTGCCTGGCTCCAGCTTCACCTTGACTTGCAGCAGCCAGTTATTGTTCAGGGCGCGCAGGTGATAGACCACCTCCAGATGGTCACGCATATCCACGCCCGAAACCGAGGTGAGCATCGTAAAGCCCAGCGCGTCGCGCAAAAACCAGCACGTCTCGACCAGCTTCGCCCGCTCAATCTCAAGCGCGACGATGCCGCCGCGCGGCATCACCGTCTTTTCCACCGCATGCCCAATCAGCGCGTCAAGCGGCTGAAGTCCCTGCACCAGCGCTTCCAGATGCTCGCGCTGAAATGCCTGGAGCGAAGGCGCGGGTTCCGTCTGGGCCTGCCCGCCTTGCAGCGTTAAATCCATCGGATCACCCCCTTGCGCCAGGCATAGACCAGACCAAGCGCCAGCACCGCGATAAAGAAGATAATCTCCACAAAGCCAAACCAGCTTAATTGTTGAAAGACCACCGCCCAGGAAATCAGAAAGACAATATCAACATCAAAGGCCACAAACAGCAAGGCAAAGACATAAAAGGCCAGAGGATATTGCACCCAGGCGCCGCCCAACGGGGTTTCA
Source organism: Ktedonobacterales bacterium (assembly GCA_036557885.1). Classification (GTDB taxonomy): domain Bacteria; phylum Chloroflexota; class Ktedonobacteria; order Ktedonobacterales; family DATBGS01; genus DATBGS01. Next base: position 47,652 of record DATBGS010000129.1, on the reverse strand, counting down.
CCAGATTCATAGGTGACATTTTTGGTGCGCGCAGGCTGTTTTTTCAGCGTCAAACGAGCAATCACATTTGCCAAAACCAGCGAGATACCCACCAGCCCACAGCCAAGCGCAAAGAAGATACCCGCGTAGAGATAGCCGATATTTGCCACAAGAACCCTCCACAGTAGCCACCCTCACCATCCAGCGACGGCGCCCAGGAAGGGTGCTAGCCTGCTGAGAGGTAGAGGATGGTGCATATGTAGTATGCCGCCTCGTATTATAGCATAGCCCGCCGCGCCCGACAACGAACGGCCCCAGCCTCCAGGCCGCTTCTCGCCCGCAGCCTTGCCTCAGCCTGGCCTTCTTTCTCCCTCTCTTCTCTCCCCCAAAGAGGCCAGTTTGTGGGCAACCTCACAGCAAAACTGCTGTATCTTGCGAGAAGGTATGCTATAATGACCTTCAGATGGGCTTGTTTAGTATGATGGCAAAGGATATGCCACCTGGGTTTCTGCCAGCCTCGTGCTTGGTGAGATGGAGCACCCGCGTGATCAAGTGTACCAACTGCAATACAGAAAATAACGATACTGCGCAGACATGCGTCAAGTGTCAGCAGCCATTGACGGGCGCCGGACGTGACCCAATCTCCGCTCCTCCTCCGCCTCCCCCAGGCGAGAGCGACTCTGGAGAAAGTCACGCGCGCGGCCCCAAACGCCTCACTTCTGGCACCACCCTGCAAAAGCGCTATCAAATAGAAAAAGCCGTTGCGAAAGGCGGCATGGGCGCCGTCTATCGCGGAACCGACCAGCACTTTAAAAAAGCCTGCGCCGTCAAAGAAATGCTGGATAACTTCAGCAGCGATGAAGACCGCGATCAGGCGCTGCAATGGTTCGAGCGCGAAGCGCATATGCTGCTGGAACTCCACCACCCGGCCATCCCCAGGGTCTTCGACTTCTTCGCGGAGAACGGGCATAACTATCTGGTGATGGAATTCATAGATGGCAAAACCTTGGGCGAGGTGCTGGAGCAAGAAGGCCAGCCACGCGGCCTGCCAGAGGCGCGCGCGCGCAGTTGGGGGGCGCAGATCTGTAACGTGCTGGCCTATCTGCATGGGCAAAACCCGCCGGTCATCTTCCGCGACCTCAAGCCCTCCAATATCATGATAGACAAAGATGATAAGGTCAAGCTGATTGACTTTGGCATCGCGCGCTCCTTCCAGGGCGGAGGCCATCAGGCCACCGTCATCATGACGCTGGGCTACGCGCCCCCGGAACAACTGGAAGGCAAGCCCTCCCCGCGCAGCGACCTCTATGCCCTGGGCGCCACGCTCCATCGGCTGCTGACACGCCACGAGGCCACCAATAATAAGCCCTCGATCTTTGACTTCCCAACCATTCGCAGCATCCGCCCGGAGATTTCGCCGCAATTTGACGGCTTGATTGGCAAAGCCCTTCAGAAGAACCTGGACGCGCGCTGGGCCAGCGCGGGCGAAATGGAGCAGGCCATCTTGCGGCTGCCGCCTGTCGTGGCCGGGCCGCCGGTCCAGGCCGCCCCTGGTGCCTCTCTGCTGAACAGACCTCCCGTCCCGCTTCCAGGGCAACTGGGGCAGCCCTCCGTCATGGTGCAGCCCTCGGTAGCCGTTGCGCCCTCCTCCGGCCCATCCGCAGGCTATATCAATATGGCGCTGGCGCAGCTTGATCAGCGGCGCTTTACCGAAGCGTTCAATATCGCGCAGCAGGCGCTGCAAATTGACCCACGTAACCCACAGGTCCATAAGCTCATGGGCAAGATTTACGCGCGCAGCCAGCCGCCCGACACCACGCGCGCCATGGCCGCCTATCAAACAGCCCTGAGCCTGAATCCCAGCGATGCCGAAACGCATCGCTTGATTGGCGATGTCTTTCTCTTTTTACAGCGGCGCCCGGCACCGGGCATTGAAGCCTATCAAAATGCCTTGCGCTACGACCCCAACGATGGCGAAGCGCATCGCTTGCTGGGACAATGCTACGAGCAGACCAATCAGCTTGACCCGGCGCTGGCAGAATACCGCGAGGCAGCGCGCCTGCTCAACCGCAGTGTCGCTGTGCATATGAACATTGGTCGGCTTTGTTTGCGGCTGAATCGGCTGCAAGACGCCGAACGTGGTTTTGTCGAAGCGTTGCGACTTGAAGCCGGCAATGCCGAAGCACGCTATCTGCTCTGTCAGGTCTATGAGCGCGAGGGGCGCTTAAACGATGCGGTGCGCGAATGTGAGTACGCGGTGCGGCTGAATCCTGCCGACGGGCAAGCGCAGCAAAACCTCCAGCGGCTTCGCGCGCGGCTGGCAACTGGCAACCCAGGGAGCCTTGGAGGACCAGGAACACTGGCACGGTGACACAGAGTTTCTATCTTCGCCACAATGAATCAGCAGGGCTGGGAGCAGCAGCTTTAGGAGGGGATTTGTTCATGAAGCAACCGATACAGCAGCCATCTCGATGGTTACGACCCTTCCTGATAGCGCTGTGCCTGGCGCTGGGCATCATGTCGGCAGTGGTGGCTTCAGCAGGCGCCACGCGCCTGCCCGCGCTGGTGCCCCCCAAAGACGTGGGGGTAGCGCTTGCCGAGATTGCCACCGTGCGCGTCGAGGCTGATTACACGATCAACTTTACCATCAACGCCAATTCCCAAGCCCTCCCCTTGCCTGGTGTCTGCTCCGGCCTGGGTGTGCTCGCAGCCTCGACCAGTCCCCTGGGCGCGGGCCAGACCTACCTGCTCACGACCAGTCAAGTTCTGGCGCAAAACTTCTGTCAGACGCCCACCCTCACCGGCGCTACGCTGAAAGGCATTACCTTTGATGGTGCCAGGGTCTACCTCAGCACCGCCTATGCCGGTGCCAACGCGGGCACAAACATCGTGACTTTCACGTTTCCGAAAGAAAACAAAAATCTCCTTCCGCCTACGAACGGCACCCCCACCACCACCGTTCTGGTGCCCCTCACGGCGCCAGCAGGTGCCGCCTTGCATGACTACCCAACTATTTCCCTCACGGCGCCTCCCAACAGCGGCATAGGCCAGAAGGTGGCAATAGACCTGTTGAATAAGACCGCGCAGGCCCTGAACTCGAACCAGTTGAATGCGTTTGCTTTGCCAGGGACGCCCACTTCGACGGCACAAGCCAAAGATTTCCTGGTGCCAACCACAGCCGACAGCACCAGCCCGACGCTTAGCCCTGGGACGCCTTTGATTGACTCGCAGACCGGGGTCTTAACCGGACTGGCAGCATCAGGAGGAGGGACGCCAATCGCGGTTGATCCCGCAAAAGTGAGCACCCTCAACCCCAAATGTCCTGGGGACGCGCAGTGTTTGAGTCAGCGCTGGCAGCAGGCGATGACAGCCTTCTATGGCAGCCCCACCCACACAGGCGCAGCCCCTCTGCTGCAAGGCATTCACACCAGCTATCCTGATTTTGGAGGCATCCAGGAGTTTTTGGATGTTGTTGCCAGCCCAACACCAACGCTCGCCCCCAGCCCTTCGGCTACCCCCTCAAACCAGACGCCCAACGACAAGGGCATCTTTGGCCTGGGCAAGACGGAGATCTTCATCGCGCTGGGCGTGCTGGGCGTGCTGCTGCTGGCGGTCATCTCTATGACCTTCCTCATTTATGTCCAGAAGACACGCAAGCGCCAGAAAGGTGAACCACCCGACGAGCGTGAAGCCATAGAACGCGCCCAACCATTCAGCCCGCGCACCTCCAACGGCCAGATAGCGCAAGCCAATTTTAGCGGCATGCCATCCTCCGGGGGCGCGCCCCCGGTTGCCCCAGGAGCAGCAACGCTGCCGTATAGCCCCAGCATGCAAAGTCTGGCGCAAAGCGGGCGCGCCGTCACCTGCCCCACCTGTGGGGCACAAAACAACGCTGGCTCCAGCGTGTGCTTCAACTGCGGCCATGACCTGCCTCAAGTGCCCGGCGCCGTGAGCGGGTCGCGCTCCTACCCACCCGCCACTTCTGGCGGTCCTGCTCGCCTGAACCTGCCCTCGCTCAGCCAGCCGCCCACCGCCTTGCCACCCATCCCTGCGGCGTCTGACCCTGGCTCTCAGGCAGCTGTGTATGCAGGCAATGTGCGGGTGCCGTATCAGGAAGGCAACCAGGACACCGAACCAACCATACAGGCAGTGCCCAACGAGGAGCGAACCGTTGTCTTGCCAGGGCGCAAACGTCCCGCTTTTGGGGTCATGGTCAGCAGCCGCTCAGATCGCGGGCGCAAGCGCGCGGGCAAAGAAAACGAAGATAACTTCCTGGCGATTACCGGCTCGCGTATGCACAACGGCCAGGCGGAACCATTTGGCCTCTTCGTCGTGGCGGATGGCATGGGCGGCCACGCCAACGGCCAGGACGCCAGCCGCATGGCAATCGAAAGCATCTATCTGGACCTGGCGCCCCGGCTCACCACGCAAGAACTGCCCGATGAAGAACTGACCGCCCTCTTGCAGCAAGCCGTGCAGAGCGCCAACCAGAAGCTCTATCGCCAGAACCAGCAAGATCACGCCGATATGGGCTGCACCATGACCGCCGCCCTGGTCGCGGGCGACGAGGCGCACATCTGCAATGTAGGCGACAGCCGCACCTACCTGCTCCATCCTGGCGGCGAACTCCAGCGCGTCACCGTTGACCACTCCATTGTGCAAAGCCTGGTTGACGCGGGCGTCATCCAGAAAGATGATGTCTACACCCATCCTAAACGCAACCAGATTTACCGCAGCCTGGGCGAGAAAGAAGTCATCGAAATAGACATGTACCGCCAGCGCGTGACGCCCGGAGACAAGCTGCTGCTCTGCTGCGATGGGTTGTGGGAAATGATCCGCGACAACGAGATTGAGATGATCCTGGGCCATACCGACGACCTGCCCCAGGCCAGCTCCAAGCTGATCGAGATGGCAAACGAGCATGGCGGCGTAGATAACATTACCGCAGTGGTCGTCAAAGTCACCGAGGAAGGCAAGCCCGCCAAGCGCCCCGGCATTGAAAGCCTGGCCTCTGGCCCGGCCACCCTGCCCAAGCGCGCCGGGTAAAGATTACCTGGCGGGTAAAGATCAGCTATGGAACCACCACTGTTTCTTCGAGCAGAAGCCAGGGCTGGCAAGCCAGCCCTGGCTCGTTTCACTATCGCTGTGGCAAGCGGCAAGGGCGGCGTGGGCAAATCCACCGTCAGCCTGAACCTGGCACTGGCATTGGCCGAGACTGGGGCAGCGGTTGGCCTGCTTGATGCTGATTTCTACGGGCCAAATATCCCCCTGATGGTGGGCCTCACCCGCAAGGAGTGGTCGGGCGACTGGACCGTCGCGCGCCGGGGAAAGCAGGCGCTCGTCACACCTATAGAGCGCTATGGCATCACGATCATGTCGGCGGGATTCTTGCTGGGGGAAGATCAACCAATGGTGCTGGATGCTATCACCATGAGCCTGCTCCTGCGCCAGTTGACGCAGCAGGTCGCCTGGGGCGCGCTCGACTACCTCCTGATTGACCTGCCACCCGGAACAGCCGACCTCCAGCAAAACCTGGTGCGTGAGTTGCAGTTCTCTGGCGTGGTGCTGGTCGTCACGCCCCAGGATGTGGCGCACCTCGACGGCAAAAAAGCGCTGCAATATTACCGCCGCGCCAACGTGCCCATCCTGGGCGCCATTGAAAACATGAGCGGGCTGCTGTGCCCGCACTGTGGGCAGCCCATTGATATTTTTGCGCGCGTCCCCCCAGACCGCGCCATCTGGGCGCTGGGCGTCGAAAACCTGGGCGCGGTCCCGCTTGACCCGGCGCTGAGCCTGGCCGGGGACCGGGGCCGCCCGCTCTTCATCGCTCAGCCCGCATCTCCCCAGGCGCAGGCATTTCGCGCCATTGCCGAGCGCGTGCGGGAACGCCTCGCGCCCCCCTCATCGGAATAAGAGCCGCGCCCCTTAGCCGTTTATCCTATCGTGTATCACTCCCCAAACGTCATCTTTGCCACCGCCGTATGCGCCAGCAGCTTTTGCCCGTTGCCATAGAGCAGATTGGCGCGCGCCTCTGGCGTCCAGCCAGTCAGCTTCTCAAAGTCGCGCATCCAGCGGTCAGGGGGAATAAAGGGATAGTCCGAGCCAAACAGGAACTTGTTATTCAGCCGCCCTGCTGCCTCGGTCAGCAGCGCCTGGGGGATATATTTAGGCGACCAGCCGGAAAGATCATTATAGACGTTGGCCTTGTGCTGCACAATCGCAATCATCTCCTCGTGCCAGGGCCAGGAGGGATGCGCCCCAATAATCGTCAGCGTGGGGAAATCCGCCGCCAGGCTATCCAGATAGATCGGGCGCGTGTGGTCGAGCTTGATGCCCATGCCGCCCGGCGTATTGGCGCCCAGCCCATTGGTACCCGTGTGAAACAGCGCGGGCACGCCTAGCTCGGCAATCTTCTCAAAGAGCGGGTAAAACGTCCGATCATTGGGATAAAACGACTGCACCCCTGGATGAAACTTCATCCCCGACAGCTTTAGCTCTTTTACCGCGCGCTCCGCCTCCAAAATGGCCGCCTTGCCCTTGTGCGGGTCCACACTGGCAAAGCCTACAAACTGCTGCGGAAAACGCCGCACAATCTCCGCCACCGTGTCGTTCTTGAGCGGTGGCCTGCCAGTCGCGGTTTCCGCATCCCAGGCCAGCAGCACGCCCACCATATCTTGCTCGTGGTAGTACGCCGCAATCTCTTCCACGTCGCGCAGCTTCACCTCGGCGCGAAAAAAGCGCTCTGCCGCCGCCCGATAGGGGCCAACCGCCACATCCATAAATTCGGCAATCGGCAGATGCACATGAAAATCTATCGCTTTGGGCATGGTATTCCCCTCTTTGCTTATTGCAGATTCGTTTCGATGAGTCGCTCCACAATCACCACATCCCGCCAGGCCCCATCCAGTTTGCCATGTTTCTCATAGATGCCCACCTCGCGGAACCCGGCAGAGCGCAGCAGGGCGCGGCTGGCCGTATTTTCCACAAAGACGCGCGACACCAGCTTCCAGAAGCCCGCCGCGCCCGCCGCCTCAATCAGCGTGGACAAGACCACACGCCCGGAGCCTTGCCCGCGTGCCTCGCGGCGCACATACACCGAAAACTCGGCAATGCCAGCATAGCACTCGCGTGGGCGATAGACCGACGTAGACGCCCAGGCCACAATCTGCCCATCCTGTTCAGCCACCACTACTGGATGCACGCCATCAAACCAGCCGCGAATATCCTCAACCGTGCGCAGGCGCGTCTCAAACGTCCCCACGCGATCTTCTATGCCCTCGTTGTAGATTTCGGCAATCGCCGCAGCGTCATCAGGGACCGCAGGCCGAACGCGCATCGCTCTATTCCCCCCTTGCCTGCCCCCCGGTGGGGGTGCCGCCGGCGTCCCCGCCGGTAAACATGCGCGCCACGCGCTGCGTAATCACCGAGGCTTCCAGCACCATACGGCGCACCAGATCGCCCGCCGCCGGAATATCATGGATGAGTCCTGTCACCTGCCCGGCCCAGACAAACCCGTCCTCCAGCGCGCCCTCCCTGGAGGCGCGCGTGTTCACCGCACCAAGAATGTAGGGCAAAAGCACCTGCAACGCCTCCTCGCGGGAAGCGCCGCGCCGCTCCAGGTCGCGCTCCACCTCCAGAATGCGCTCTGGAAACGCCCCCTTCAGCACGCGCGCCGGGCGACCAAGCGCCCGCTCAATCACCACTGTATCCGTCTCCTGCGCCCGCACCAACGCCTCTTTATAGTGCTGGTGGGCCACATTTTCCTGCACCGCCACAAAGCGCGTGCCCATCTCCACACCCTCCGCGCCGAGCGCCAGCGCCGCCGCCAGCCCGCGTCCATCCGCAATGCCCCCGCTCGCCAGCACCGGAATCTTCACCGTCTCCACCACGCGCGGCACCAGCACCATCGTCCCCGTATCGTCCCTGCCCAGATGCCCGCCGCCCTCCGCGCCCACCACAATCACCGCGTCGGCCCCCAGGTCTTCTGCCTTGCGCGCGGCCCGCGTGCCCGCCACCAGCACCATCGTGCGCGGCGTCGGCTGGTGCGCCTGAATACGCTTGAGCAGCGTTTCCGGGTTGCCGCCGGTAATCGTAATCACCGGCGCCTGCTCCTCCAGCGCCACCTCCAGAAAGTGGTCCACCGGACTATGCCCAATGGGGAAATTGACGCCAAAAGGCTGCGCCGTCAACCGGCGTACCTTGTGCATCTCGTCGCGCAGTTCCTCCGGCGTCTCAAAGCAGGCCACCCCCACCTGCCCCAGCCCTCCGGCCTCCGAAACCGCCCCAGCCAGATCAGCATAGGACAGATGCGCCAGCCCTCCCTGCACAATTGGATAGCGAATCCCCAGCAGCGCCGTCACCCGCGTATGCAGCGTCTCTGGAAGGATGTATGCCTGCCTTGTCTCCATGATACTCGTTTCTCTCTCTCGTTTTTGTGAAGTCGCGCAAACGTGCCCTCATTATAGCGCAGGAGGAATGGTATCATTGAGGCTGAAAAGAACAGAATGAGAAAAGAGCCAGCCTATTTGGCAAGCTAGCAGATACCTCGGAGGCCACAGGCAATGAGATACGCGGCACACATTCAGGTGGCGCTGGAAATCGGCCCCAAACGCCGTGTCTTCGCGCAGGCATTGGCGTGGCCGGGCTGGTGTCGCAGTGGCAAGAGCGAGGAAGCGGCGCTTGCAAACTTGCTGGCCCTGGGCGAGCGTTATACCGGGGTAGCCAAACGCGCGGGCTTGACCCTGGTTGCGCCTACTGCTTTAGACCAGTTCGTCGTAGTGGAGCGCGTCATCGGCACAGCCGTCACTGATTTTGGTGGACTGAGCACCCTGTTTGCGCATGATACTGAACCGCTTGAAGACGAGGAAATTGAGCAGCTTACCAACCTGCTCAACACCTGCTGGATGGTCTTTGACGAACACTTCCAGGCCATTCCCGCTGAACAACGCGATCTGCTCCCCGAACGTGGTCGCTCCCCCAACGCCATACGCTGGCATGTTATCGAAACCGACCAGCTACACGCTTCAGCTTTTGGCGCTGCTGTGCGCCCTGGCACACCCACCCAGGCAGACCGACTGGAACTTCAGGCACGCCAGCACATCCGCGCTGGCCTGCAAGCCGTTCCGCGCCACAATGCAGCCACGCCACATCGCCGTTCTGGTTTCACCTGGACACCCCGCTTTGCCATCCGCAGATCAGCCTGGCATGCCCTTGACCACGCCTGGCAGCTTCAAGGACATACCTCTTGATGTTTTGTGGGGCTGGCGAGCGTGAGCCAGGGGAGTGCTGGAGGCGGGCGAGGCACTCGCCTCCTAATAGGGGCACCCACCCCCAGGCAAGATTACCGCTTAGGCGGGCACGTTGCGGAGTGGGCCAGCATTGTCGGGGAAGTTGGAGGTGTTCAGCACCTGGATACCAGCATTTTGCTCGCCATTAAATGGCGTCACTACTGGCTTCGTCTGGCCTGGCTCACAGCCCAGGTTAAACGGCACCTGTGGGTCGTTGAACCAGAGGCCCAGGTGATACATGTTGACCGCGCCAAACGTTGCTCCCGTCTGGTCGTTCCCCTCCCGGCCCTTGGTCGTTAACGTCGCCGGTGAGATGGAGAACGTCTCGATATTAAAGATGCCCCGCACGCTTGCCGTGCCTTCGCCATTCGGGTTTGTTTCCAGGTCGCTTTGATACCAGGAAATCCCAAAGGGCGCGTGCGGCACCTGAAGCACAAACAGGTCATAGCCTGTGTTGCGGGCCAGGCCCACCACATGCAGCGTCAACTCATCATTTACACTGCCCTTTGTGATCGTCACCGTCCCCTTTGCATCAGGCAGGCACGCCTTAATTGCGCCAGTAGAGGGCACCATATCGAAGGTAAAGCTAAATGTGTTTACCTGCTGCTTGATCGGGCCAGGAGTATTGTTGGCTGCCAGGGCAGTCCGTCCTGCCGCCAGCGCAACCACCACCAGCGCGAGCAGCCCCACTGCCACCATCCACCGAACGAGAGGTCTCTTCATTGATTTTGCGTCCTTTCTTGAGATACTTTTTTCCATTGACTTGCACAGAGAGAACTGAGCAGAAAAAGAGAGTGTTCCCTTGCAAGACCGCAGCCGCTTTTTGCATTTCTTGTACCACCAAACGCGCGCTTTTCAGGCTTTCTTTAGAACTTTCGTTCAATTTTGCCCGTATGAGCGTTGACAACCTGGGCAAGCTGATCGTAAGATAAGAGAGACGCAAAGCAACCGACACAACAGTCACCAAAAAGAATGTAGTAGAGAAATACAGCAGCGAGAGGCGGCCATGCTCAACGAGCGCAGCACACACAAGACCGCAAGCGATACCGCAGACAAAGGGGGGAAACGGCTGGCGATGAAGAAGCTGGGCATCGTCTATCAGCCACGCTCACAGGCTGCCACCGAAATGGCAGAGCGCCTGGCCGCGCAACTCCAGAGCCAACACTATCAGGTCTGGTTGCTCACCTCGCAGCCAGATGAGCACCTGCGCCAACACATTGAAGGCACCGACCTGCTGCTCGTGCTGGGCGGCGATGGCACCATTCTCTCTGTGGCCCGCGATGCCGCGCTGGTGGGCGTGCCCTTGCTTGCCATCAACTTTGGCCGCGTGGGTTTCTTGACCGAATTGGAACCCGATGAGGTAGAGCAGCAGCTTGCCTCCTATCTGGAGGGCGATTGCTGGATGGATGAGCGCGCCATGCTTCAGGCTGTGCTGGAGGCCAACGGAGAAAGCGAAGAATTTCTGGCGCTCAACGACATCGTTGCTGTGCGCGGAGCGCTGCCGCATGTGATCCGCCTGAAAGTCTGGGTAGATGGGCACTACTATAACACCACCGTTGCCGATGGCATGATCGTCTCCACCGCCACCGGCTCCACCGCCTACAATCTGGCGGCGGGCGGCCCCATCCTTTACCCCCAGGTGCGCGGCAGCGTCCTTACGCCCATCGCGCCGCATCTGGCAGCAGACCGCTCGCTCATTCTGGAGCCAGGCGCCGCCATCAAACTGCAAATCCTTACGGATGGACAAGACGGAGTGCTTTCTGCCGATGGGCAGATCAACCGCAAGCTGAGCGATGGCGCGACGGTCAGCATCACCAACAGCCCGTATGTCACGCGCTTCCTGCGTCGTCGCCCGCCCACACATTTTTACCAGATTTTAACGCGAAAATTACAGAGCGAGATGTAACCTCGCGCCATGAAATGCAGCCAGAACTATGCTCACAGAACTACTCATTACCGATTTTGCCATCATTGATCGGCTCGAACTGCATCTGAATCCGCGCTTCAACGTCTTTACCGGCGAAACCGGCGCGGGCAAATCCATCATCATTGACGCCGTGAGCGCCCTGCTCGGCTCCAAGCTGGGCATCGAAGTCGTGCGCAGCGGCGCCGAGCGCGCCACCGTTTACGGCACCTTTAGCGTGGGCAACCTGCCCACCGTCAGCGTGGGCAACCACCAGAACGGGTACGAGGGCAGCAACGGCGCCTCTTCCAGCGAAGAACGCGACACCCGCAACACATCCGACGCTGCCACCGCAGGCGCGGGCGACGACCAGCAGGCCGATGCCCGCCTGGTGCTGGCCCAGATTCTCAGCGAATACGGCCTGGAGGCCGAAAACGGCGAAATCATCCTGGGCCGCGAACTGCACAAATCCGGGCGTTCAACAGCGCGCATCAACCAGCGCCCCGTCCCGCTGCAAGTCTTCCAGCAGGTCGGCAGCCTGCTCGTGGACATTCACGGCCAGAGCGAGCACCTCACCATCCTGCGCCCGGAGCAGCACGTCAACTATCTGGACCGCTACGCCGAAGTCCTGCCCCTGCGCAATCAAGTCTCTGCCCTGGTTGGAGAATGGCGCACCGCCCGCCGCGAACTCACCTCCCTTCAGCAAAACGAGCGCGAACTGGAGCGGCGCATCGAACTGTTGCGCTTCCAGGTCAACGAAATTGAACAGGCCAAACTCCAGCCCAACGAAGTCGAAGAGATGGAGCGCGAGCGCCGTGTCCTCAACAACGCCGAGCGGCTGGCCGAGCTTTGCGCGGGCATCTATGGCGCCATTGGCGGCGGCGAAGATGGCCCTTCCGCCAGCGACCTGACCAAAGGCGCCAAGCGCTCAATGGATGAACTGGTGCGGCTGGACCCCTCCATGCAGGAATATAACGCCGCGCTGGAAGAAATCATCTATCGCCTGGAAGATGTTGCCATGAGCGTGCGCTCGTATCAGCAAAGCATCGAGGCTGACCCCGCGCGGCTGGCCGAGATCGAAGAACGCCTGGACCTGATTGCCAAGCTCCGCCGCAAATATGGCAGCACCATCGAAGAAATCCTGCACTACGCCGCCGAATCCGCCGCTGAACTGGACCGCTACCAGCACCGCGAAGAACGTATGGCCGCGCTCCAGGCCCGCGACGAAGAGCTACGCGCCCAGATTGGCCGCCTGGCTGGGCAGCTTTCGCAGGCACGCAGCCGCGCAGCAGTGCAGCTTTCCGAAGCAATGGAGCGCCAGTTAGATGACCTCAACATGAAGCGCGCCCGCTTCAAGGTGGACATGCGCCAGCAGTTCTCCTCCGATGGCGCGCCCGCCCAGCTTGAGCCTGACGGCCCCACCGAGTCCTACGCCTTCACCGGCACTGGCATTGATCGCGTCGAGTTCTTGATCGCGCCCAACCCCGGCGAGCCATTCAAGCCGCTGGGCAAGATCGCCTCCGGCGGCGAAACCTCGCGGCTCATGCTGGCGCTCAAATCCATCCTCTCCGCTGCCGATGCCACGCCCACGCTTATCTTTGACGAAATAGACAGCGGCATCAGCGGGCGCAGCGGCCAGGTCGTGGGCGAAAAACTCTGGAACCTCACGCGCGACCATCAAGTGCTCTGCGTCACCCACCTGCCGCAAATCGCGGCCTTTGGCGACATGCACCTGAACGTCGCCAAAGAGGTACATGGTGATCGCACCATGACCAGAGTACGCCCCCTGGAATACGACCAGCGCACAATGGAGCTTGGGCAGATGCTCGGCGGCGCGCTCACCGATACCTCGCGCCGCAATGCCGAGGAATTGCTGCAACGCGCCGAAGAGTTTAAGCAGCACCAACCCGAATCATCCCAGCCAACTTCAGCTGTACCAGGCAGCCTGTGGTAGGAATATCTGGCAGGGTAGCTTGACAATTGACAGCGGGCCAGATAGGATAGCGAGGTAAGTACGCTTTATACTGCGTCGTGCCAGATACCCTGGCATGTCGTATTCAGAGGCGGCCTGGTATGTCATTGTGTCCAAAGTGTGACGAACCGTATATTGCCGGTGAGTTGTTTTGCTTCAACTGCGGGCAGGCATTGCCCGCTTCAGTGGCATGGCCGCCGCGCTCCCCGGAGCCACTTCCCAACGTGCCAGAGGTCAAAGAGAACAAAAAGCCACCCCAACCACAACCAGCAACCAATGGGGCTGCTACGCCGCAGCATCTGCGGCTGCAACTCCCATCGGGGATGATCATTGATCTCTATGGGCGCGAAAAGACCCTCATCGGTCGAAAAGATGTCGAATCCGACCCAGACATTGATCTGGCCCCGTACGGCGGCCTGGAAAAGGGCGTCTCGCGCAAGCATGCCATGATCGTCTTTGACGGCGGGCATTACTTCATCAAGGACAAGGGAAGCACCAACTACACCCTGCTCAACGCCGCGCGCCTCTTCCCAGAGCAGTTGTATCCGCTCAAACATGATGACCACCTCACTCTGGGAGACCTGGAGATCAGGGTCTTGTTATAGCCCGGTGGTCTGCTATAATAGGGGGCGTGCTACCCACACCAGCATCTTGTAAGGAAGGAACAAGCACATGGGCTATAAAGTGCTCATTCATATCATCAATGACGACCCCTTTGAGGCCGAGATGGAAGACCTGCCCAATCACCTCTCCACCAGCATCAGCTTCACCAACCCGCGCAAGCGCGACGGCAAGAACGTCGCCTGGATGACTCAGGGGGCGCGCTCCTTTATTTTTCCCATGACGCGCATTAGCTTTATAGAGGTCATGGTCAGCGATCAAGACATCAACGAGATGATCACCTTCTACAAAAACCGCTGACGGAGCTATCCGTCTTCTGCGATGGTTGTGTGTTCATAAATAGCTGCAAACGTCAGGCGCACATTGATGCTCTCTAGTACGACTTCATTCTCTGGCCCAAATGTGTACAGCGTCCAGCCCTGCCCTTTTTCGCGGCGATAGACCTCTATGGCCTGGCTTTGGGTATCAATCAGCACATACTCTTGTATCGTTGGGCAGGCCCGATAGAACGCAAACTTTCTGCCCCGGTCATAGGCTTCGGTGCTGGGAGAAAGCACCTCCACTATCAGGCGGGGAGAGAGCAACATATCGGTCTGCCCGCGATCCTGCGGGTCACAACTCACCGAAAGATCAGGATAGACATAGCGCGTCTTGGAAAGGCGCACGCGCAGATCAGAGTTGTAGACGCGGCACTCTTTGCCGCGCAAGGCGCTGTGCAGCAGGCTGGTCAGATTCACGCAAATCGTCGCGTGATCGGCTGTACCTCCTGCCAGCAGCGTTGCAACTCCATCAATATACTCGTAGCGCGCCTCGCGGCTGCTCCGGTCAAGCTGAAGATAGTCTTCAACGCTCATCATCGGGCGATCTGGCAAAGCCATTTGTGTCTCCTCCTCCCTCTTGGAGTGCTATCACTTCAATGGGCTTTAGCACTTGTTCTACCACCTGCGCCACGAAGCTGCGCGTGGCTCCAGGGGCACTCAGGTCGCCGGGAAGCTGGAAGAACGCCCGCTCGTGCTCCTCGCTGTGGCGGTGAATCCAACGCGCAATAATATTGACCGAATCCACCTCGGCCTTGCCGACCCGTTTGGGCGGCGCGGGCAGCGTGGCGGCATGCTCCACCAGCGCACCAAGTTCGGCCAGGAGCGCTTCTCGCTCTGCTGCCACCCGGCATTGCTGCACCAGTCGCCCATGCCGCACCAGAAAGACTTCGCGCTGCTCCTCTTCTGCCGAAGGGTAGATAATCAGCAAATTATTGGCCTCCACCGCGCCCGTCATCAGGCGCTGCCCCACCAGCACCTGGCTGATACTCTTCAGCGCGTCGCGCAGCGCCGCCGCGCGCTCAAACTCGTTGCGCGCCGAGGCCGCCCACATCTCCTGGCGCAGCCGCTCCAACAAATCATCGCGCTCGCCGCCCAAAAACGCCGCCACCTGCTCAATCATCCCCTGGTAAAAATCGGCGGCCACATCGCCCCGACAGGGCGCCGGGCAGCGATGCAGATGATAGCGCATACACGGCTCGGAGGCTGGTGCGCTCGGCGGCAGGCTGCGCGTGCAGGTGCGAATGGGAAAGAGCTTATGTACCACCTCCAGCGCCGCCTCCACCACCCGCGAACTCTGAAACGGCCCAAAGTAGCGCCCGCCATCGGCATGCACCTCGCGTGTCGCGTAGACGCGCGGATAGGGCGACAGATCAATCTTGATAAACGGGTACGCCTCGTAGTTGCGCAACTGCACATTAAAGCGCGGCTGAAGCTGCTTGATCAGTTGCGACTCCACCAGCAGCGCCTCTAGCTCCGACCCCAGCACGCGAATCTCGATCTCGCGCACCGTTTGCAGCAAGCCATCCAGTTTGCGCGTATAGCCCAACGGCTGATGGTAGTACGAGGCCAGCCGCTCCTTCAGCGACTTGGCCTTGCCCACATAGACCACCTCGCCCTGCTCATCCTTCATCAAATACACGCCCGGCCTGGCCGGAAACTCGCGCCGCCAGGCCGGGTTCAAGAACATACTGCCGGTGGGCTGCTCGCTCATTGTCTCGCCCGGCGCCAGACGACGCGCCGCGCTCTTGCTCTGGTTGGCCGCGCGCAGGTGCTCCAACGTTTCGATGCCCTGCTGCGCCGCCAACTCCAGCAACTGCTGAAAAACCTCCAGCGTGATCTTTGCATCGCCCAGCGCGCGGTGGCGGTCCCGCACGGTCACGCCCAGTTCGCGCGCCAGCGCGTCCAGCCGCAGGCGGCGCATCCCCGGCAAAAAGCGCCGCGCCAGCCGGATCGTATCCAGCCCATCGCTTGCCAGCGGATACCCCAACCGCAGCGCCTCATAGCCCAGAAACGACAGATCAAAGCCCACGTTATGCCCCACCAGCGGCGCGTCATCCAGAAAACGGAAAAACGCGGCCATCACCACCTCAACCGGCTCGGCCTCGTTGACCATCTCCTGCGTAATGCCCGTAAACGCCGTAATAAAACGCGGCAGCCGCCTGCCGGGGTTAATCAACTGCTGGAACGAATCAACCGTGTGCCCGCCGCGCACGCGCAGCCCGGCCACCTCAATCAGCCGGTGGCGCCCGGCCACCAGGCCCGTCGTCTCCACATCCACCACCACATATTCCAGATCAACCAGGCGTGTCCGCGCCGCTTCCCAGGCGCGCAACTGCCAGGCGCCATCCTCGCGCTGGCGAAACAGCGGCGAACGCCCCAGCGCCTGCTCCAGCATCAGCCGCCACAACTGCCCTGGCGCCCCCTCCGGCTCCGCCCCAAACAGCGCCCGCACCAGCGCATCCGTCAAGAGCGGCGCATCGTGCGCGCTCAGCAGCGCGTGCGCCCGGCGCAAAAGCTGGCCCTGATTCTGGTCCTGGCTCTCATCATCTTGCGTTGCCATGTGCGCCTCAGTGAGATTGCTTGTAGCACCGGCCACCGTGCCGGTGCCAGGGGCGGGGCGTTTGTACCACCGGCGTCCCCGCCGGTCCGGGGTGGGGCCGCTCACCAATGCAGGCAGGATAGCACGCCCGTTCTAAGGGCGTCAAGAGGCCAGCTACCCTGAACGAAGAAAGAAGAAACTCCCTTACCTACGCGCAGGTAAGGGGGTTATCAAGCAACTATGCTATACTACCTTCATGCCAAATGATTTTGTAAAAGACGGATACAACAAAGCAGCCGAGGATTATGCTGCTCAAAGAGATCAATTCAACAATACCCAATATGTTGAAAAGCTAAACCTACTCCTCCATCCTCATTCAGCTATTCTTGACATTGGTTGTGGTGCGGGGATGCCAGTGGACAGCTATTTTATTAACAAGGGCCATCAAGTAACTGGCATTGATATTTCCGAAAAAATGATTGAATTAGCAAGACATAACGTACCTAACGGGCACTATAAAGTTGAGGATATGTCGGAATTACAACCAGGAGAATATCAGGTTGACGCCGTTGTTTCCTTTTATGCCATCTTCCATACCTCAAGAGAGACACATCAAGATTTACTTAGGAAGATTAATTCATTTCTCCCAATCGGAGGATTGTTGTTGATTACGATGGGTAGCTCTGATTGGGAAGGAAGAGAACAAAATTTTCATGGAACAGAAATGTTTTGGAGCCATTTTAATTACGTAAAGAACAGGCAACTGGTAGAGAAAGTGGGTTTTACAATTTTGTTGGATGAAATTGATGAGGCAGGAAGTGAGCGACATCAGATCATCCTTGGAAAAAAGACGGCTCACTTCGCATAAGACAAGCCCTGGCAACCGCGCAGGATGGGCGCTTGCCCCCTACGCCAGACCCCATTTCCGCCCAGGCGAGCGAGGCGCCCGCGCTACAAACGCTGCTCCAGATGGGGCGGGGAGTCCGCGCAGGCGGACTTGGCGGCGCCCGCAGGCGCCCTTAGCCGCGATCTTTAGTCGCCAGACTCCGTTCCCCCTGGCGCGATTCGCCGCCGGGGTCGGCGGCGCTACAAGCGTTACACCCCCACCGCCTGCCCTTGCAGATAGGCCTCGATGAACGGGTCAACTTCGCCGTTGAGATAGCCCGCTGTATCGCTGCTTTCA
Source organism: Ktedonobacterales bacterium (assembly GCA_036557885.1). GTDB lineage: Bacteria > Chloroflexota > Ktedonobacteria > Ktedonobacterales > DATBGS01 > DATBGS01. Next base: position 29,848 of record DATBGS010000129.1, on the reverse strand, counting down.
AAATCCGTGCGATGATCTTTCACCAGTTGGAAGGGATGCACCGTCACCGAGCGAATCTGGTTGCCAAAATCGGCCTCCACATGCTCGCCCTTCAGCGCCGCCTGCTGGCGTTCGCGCTCCTTCAGTTCGCGCTCATAGAGCCGCGCCTTCAGAATGCGCAGCGCCACCTCGCGGTTCTGAATCTGCGAGCGCTCGTTTTGACACGTCACCACAATCCCTGTCGGGATATGCCGCATGCGCACCGCCGAATCGGTCTTGTTGACATGCTGGCCGCCCGCCCCAGTCGAGCGATAGGTATCCACCTCCAGGTCTTCGGGCCGCACCACAATATCAATCGTGTCCTCAATATCGGGCAGCACCTCCACCTTCGCAAAGGACGTGTGCCGCCGATGCGCCGCGTCAAAGCGCGAAAGCCGAATCAAGCGGTGTACCCCTACCTCCGAGCGTAGATAGCCATAGGCATACGCGCCGGAGATTTCCACTGTCGCGCTCTTAATCCCCGCCTCTTCACCCTCCAGCAGATCAAGAATCTCCGTTTTGAAGCCCCGCGACTCCGCCCAGCGTAGATACATGCGCAGCAGCATCTCCGCCCAATCCTGCGCGTCGGTGCCGCCGCTGCCTGCGTGCAGCGAAAGAATCGCGTCGCGCTGATCATGTTCGCCGCTCAGCATCAAGGCAAAGCGCAGCTTCTCAAGCTGCTTTTCCGCCTCATCCACTGATTGCGTCACCTCGCGCTCCAACTCCTCATCAGGCTGTTCTTCCAGCAGCAGCGCTAGTTCCCCTGCATCGCTCAGGCGTTTTTCCAGCCCGCTCCACGTCTCCACCTCATTGCGCAGCGCCGTCAGCCGCTGCATCGTCTTTTGCGCCTGGCGTCGGTCAGCATAAAAATCCGGCTGAAGGCTCTCTTCTTCCAGCGCGGCTATCTCGCGTTCTTTCCCAGCCGGGTCAAAGACGCACCAGTAAGTCACTAATGCGCTGCCGCACTTCCTCAATGCGAGTCGTTAAATCGCTCATGCTCGTTCTTTCTCCTTGGGTCTTGATATAAAAAGTAAGATTGATACATCAACTAAGAGCCGCGCCGCACAACAAAAGCCGAGGCGGTGCCCTGCCATAGCAGCAGCCCGAAGCCTCGACTTTTGGGTTAAAATATCCTATTCAGTGCTGGCTTTCGCCCTTTGGGGACGTGCCTTGAAACATCGTCAGGCTGGGAGTCTCTTCCTCATCCTCCCTGGTCGGCACGCGCTCCAACTCCTCGCGCAGCGCGATAAGACGCTTGCTCAGCGCGGAAGCCGTCACGCCCGCTTCTGTCTGCGCCAGCAGCGCCGATGCGCCCAGTTTCACCAAGGTGCGCGCCTCTTCTGCGCCAAGATCGCCCTGCACGCTCACCAGCGCCGGGAAGCGAATCGTCTCGCGCAGCATCCGATAACGCAGCAAATCCTCAATCGTCAGCGCCCGCAAGCGCTCCGGCGTCAGGCCAAAATCAAACTGAGCCACCTGCACCGAAAGCAAATTCACCGAGCGCGCCAGCATCAACATGGGGTCATCGCTCAAAGAACCCAGCGAAATAATGCGATCTAAGCCCTCAGGCCGCTCCTGAAGCAGCCGCGCCGGAGCGCTCAGCGGAAACGACACAAAATCCGCGCCGCCCTCGCGCAGCGCCTTCAGCGTTTCCGGCTCCAGCACGCTCACCACCTCACTCAGATCAATTCCCCAGGGCAAACTGGCCGCCTTCAGCGGCTCCGCCGCCTTGCGATACTCCTCCGCCGAAACAGCCGCCTTGCCCGTCTTGCCGCGCTGCGCCGTAAAAATAGCTCCCTCAACGCCCGCCTTGGCAACCGCTTCTGCCAGCCCAGCATCGGCCTGGCCCAGCGCCACAATGACGCCTGCCGCGCGTGGCTTAGCCTGCGCGCGTGGCCGCCCAAAGCCCATGCCCCCGCCCGAACCTTTAGACACCTTCTCTAATGTTTCCGTCAGCTTCCCCATAGCTGGTCGTGCTCCTGCATATCTCTACCCGGCCCCGGCACAGCCAGAAGCCGCAGCGTGTTTATGGCTCTAGAGAAAGGCACTTTCCAGGGAAACGTGCCCTCCCGCTGCTCCGCTTGACACATTCAATAAACGCAACGTTTCCCCCATTATATCAGGCGGCAAGAGCTTCCGCAATGGCAACAAACCATGCAGTGGGGCAAATCCCCTTGACGCTTTTCCCATTTCATTGTACAATCAGTACATCCAAATATTTGCAGGAAAGAGGAGAATCACACATGAGCACCCCCATACACCGGAGCTTTTCCACCCTCATCACCCTCATCAGCCTGCTGATGGCTGCGGAGGCCGTGACCTTTCTGCTCGCGGCGCTGCTGCACCTGGGCATCCCGCTGGGCTTCTCAGAACCCCGCATCCTTCCAGCCACCATCGTCGAAGGACTGTGCGGCCTGTTCCTGGCCGCCAGCGCCTACGCTGTCCTCGCCCGCAAGACCTGGGCATGGCGTGCCGCGCTCGCCGCCCACCTCTTTAGCGTGGCGGGCGTCTTGCTGGGCATCACCGCCCTCGCGCTGGCCCCCGGCCTGGGCACCACCGTCAACACCATCTACCATCGCGTTATTCTGGCAGCGCTCGTGGCTGGGCTGGCCCTGCTGATGACCAGGGGCGTCAAGGCAGCATTGAGGCCGCAACGCGTCCCGGCTTTGTCGCACTGATTACCCGTTGATTGCCCGAAAAAGGAGACTTACCCACATGCCACGACCATTTCGCTTTGGCCTTGTCGCAGGCTACGCCCCATCGCGTGCCGCCTGGACCACCACCGCCCGCCGCGCCGAAGAACTCGGCTACAGCACCCTGTTACTTCCTGACCGCACAACGGCTGGGCTGCTCGCGCCCCTCACCGCGCTTGCCGTCGCTGCCGAAGCCACCACAACGCTGCGTGTCGGCAGCTATGTCTTCTCCAATGAATATCGCCATCCCGTCATCCTCGCCAGAGAAGCCGCCACGCTTGATCTGCTCTCCGAAGGCCGCTTTGAGCTTGGCCTGGGGGCTGGTGTCTCCGCGCCGGAGTTCGAGCAGATGGGTATGCTGTTTGCCAGCGCGGGCGCGCGCGTCAGTCATCTCGAAGAGAACATTCAGATCATGAAGCGCCTCTTCACCGAAGAAACCATCAACTTCACCGGCAAATACCACACGCTGACCGGGCTGAAGGGCCACCCCAAACCCGCCCAGAAGCCGCACATGCCCATTCTCGTCGCCGGGACAGGCGAGCGCATGCTCAAGTTGGCCGCGCGGGAAGCCAACATCGTCGCCGTCGGCGCAAAAATCAACTGGAGCGGCGCCGACCCAACCGACGCCACGCTAGAGCAAAAAATCGCCTGGATTCAAGCGGCGGCTGGGGAGCGCTTTCACGATCTGGAGCTAAGCCAGACCATCTATGACCTGCTCATCACCGACAGCCCAGCCGACCTCGCCCCGCAAGCCGGCGGGCCACCCATCCCCAAGCGGCCCCTGAGCATCGAGCAGGCCGTTGAGCACCTGCTGGAGCAGCGCGAGCGCTACGGCTTCTCCTATCTTCAGGTCTTTGCCGCGCAAATGGAGAACTTCGCCCCGGTTGTCGCCCGCCTAGCCGGAAAGTAATTCAGACGCCAACCCATCTGTTACAATACACATGTGATGCAATCATAAGCACGCATCTTGCAACGAGTTGCCCGGCTCTCCCATGTCCAGAGCGCGTTGACGATTCTATCAGGAAGGGGCCAGGAGATGAAATGCCGCACGTGTGGGAATAGCCTTACTTCCGCCAGCCTGTATTGTCCGGTCTGTGGCGCCGCGCCGTCCTCGGCCAGTGCTCCAGCCCCAGCCCAGGCAGAAGACAGCGCCGCGACCAAACAGCCAGTCTCTCTCTATACAGCGCCGCCAAAGCAGCGCTCGCAAAAAGCATACATGGGACGCTACGGGCCAGGCAATCCCTTGCTGCCCACCCCCTCAACCCTCACGCTGCCTTCCACCGATCAGGAGAGCACAGCCTCCAGCGCCGTCTCAGCGCCACCTGCCCTGGCGAACCAGCCGCCCAGCGAGACAGCCGCGCCGCCGCTCACAGAAAACACGCCCGCCAGCGAAACACCCGCGCCAGCATTTGCTGCATCGCTCACCCAGAGCGACACCCTGCCGTCGCTCGCTCCGCCGCCGCCAGCCACCAGAACGCCCGGTCCGGCGGCGCCCATAACTCCTCCAGCAGACGACAGACCCGCTCGACTACGCAAACTGTTGGGCAGCCCACTCGCGGGGCGGCTGATCGCGGTGGTTGCCACCCTCCTGCTCATTGTGCTGCTGGCTGAACTCGGCATGTCCGGCTACCGCGCCTATAAGAAAAACGTAGCCGAACAGCACACCACCGCCACCGCGCAAGCGGCGCGCTATGCCACCGCCACCAGCGAGGCGCAGGCCACCGCCACCGCCAAATCCCTGTTATTTAGCGACCCGCTCACCACCAACTTCAACGGCGCGACTGAAAGCAGCGGCACGGCCTTCTTCAAGGACGGCCAATATCACCTGCGCAACACCGACCCCAACAAGACGCTCAACTCCTACTACGAAGGGCGCACGTTTGACGACATGAAGGTCCAGATCACCGTCACCTCCTACAGCGACGGCAGCGCCAGCGCGACGGTCCCCTACGCCTATGGGCTGGTGCTGCGTGCCGACCCCACCACGCCCGGCAACAAATACGCCTTCCTGGTGACGCCAAATGGCACCTACGATTTTGCCCGCCACGATGACGGCGGGTACTTCAACAACGGCTGGACCGACCTCTCTCTGACGCCCTTTGCCAGCTCCAGCGCCATCCACACCGGCAAAGGCGCCACCAACACGCTCACCGTCATTGCCAAAGGCAACATCTTCACCTTATTCATCAATGGAGAGCAGGTAGAGGTAGTCAGCGATCAATACACCCCCTTTGCAGATGGCTGGATTGGCATGCTGGTTGAAGGCGCCGACATGGAAGCGGGATTTAGCAACCTGCTCGTCTACGGACCAGACGCCTAGAGCAGAGTGCCAGGCAATCTTTGCCCAAAAGCGCCTCTGCTCCCGACAAAGGGGATTGATCGGCAACAAAATTGCGGTAAAATGGCAGGGCCGAGAACCAGGGGAACAATTCTGCGACCAGCGTGGGGAGACAACACCTGTCGGCCAGCACGCGCCTACCGCAAAGCGAGGTGAGAGGCATGGCATTAAGCAATCTCAGCGGCCAGCAACTAGGACAATACGATCTCATCACCGATCTGGGCGCGGGCACCTACAGCCGCACCTACCTGGCATTTCAGCCACGCTTACGCCGTCATGTCGCGGTGAAAATCCTCCTGCTCGACCCGGAGAACCCCACCAAATTTCTGCAACACTTTGAGCAGATCGCGCAGGCCGCCGCGCAGTTGAACCATCCCAACATCGTCTCCATTTACGACTTTGGCGAGGAGCAGGGGCTGGGCTATCTGGTCATGCAAAGCGTGACCGGCGGCACCTTCAAGACACGCCTGGGCACCCCACTGGCGATTGGCGAAGCCATCTCTCCCATCATCCAACTGGCACGCGCCCTGCACCACGCCCATCAGCGCGGCGTCCTGCATCTGAACGTCTCCCCGGCCAACGTCCTCATTGACCAGGACGACAGCAACCATCTGCTGCTCACCGATTTCAGCCTGAACCAGCTCTATCAATCGCTGCACCTGGCCCATACCGGCCTGCCCCCCGGCGAGCCTGCCTATCTCGCCCCGGAGCAGATCGAGGACGAGCCAACCGACGCCCGCACCGATGTCTACTCGCTGGGCGCCCTGTTGTTCGAGACGCTGGCCGGGCAGCCGCCGTTTACTGGCGCCTCCCCCGCCATCATCCTGAACAAACACCTGCACGAACTTCCGCCCTACATTCGCGGATTCAACCCGGCGGTCCCGCGCGAACTGGCCCATATCGTCGCCCGCGCCATGTCCCGGCGCCCGGAAGACCGCTTCCCCAGCGCCGAAGCCCTGGCGAGCGTGCTGGAACCCTATCAAGACGCGAAAGAACGCCATTACCGCATCACCCTGAGCCTGGATGATCTGCTGCCCGATGACGACCCTGAGCCACTCCCACAGCCACGCCGCCCCGATCCCCCTGCCCCAGCACAGCCCCAATCAGATGCCCCGGCCCAGCAGGGCGAAGACCACGCGGCAAAAGCGGTGTCGGCACAGTCTCCGCTGATGGCCTTCACCAACTGGTTCAGGCGACCCACCGGACTCGCCGCGCGCGAACAAAACGCGGGCAAAGCCCAGCGCCAACTGCACGCCGAAATACGCGAGATTTCCGCCATCCTCTACGCGCAGCCCCGCGCCGACAACGCCGTCTCCCTGGTCCCCTCAGTGGGGGCCAAGCTGCTGCGTCAGGTGCGCCGACTGGCCGGGCACAGCCCCGCCGGACGCCGCCTGGAGCACTGGGCCAGCAATCCCCTCGCCCAGACCACAACTGGCATCGCCTCCATTGCCCTGACCCTGGTGCTGGCCCTCTCGCTCACTCTGCTGGCAGTGGCGCAGCCCGGCGGGAGAGCAGTCGGCAGTGCGCCTGGCAGCCTCGTAGTGAACCAGCCCACGCCCACAGCAACAGCAACCGCAACGCTGGTGCCCAGTCCAACGTCCACCGCCCTGCCCACCGCAACGGCCACGCCAAGCGGTCCGGTGATTGACCCCGGCGCGGCAGCGGTCCTTGCTGGAGTGAACGCCGCCCCTGGTGTGGACAGCGCCTGCCAGAGCAATCCCAGCGGGGCGCATCTCCCCGCCGGCAGGTTCTATGTCAACCTCTGCTTTCAGTCCAATCTCATCCCTGCGGGCGGAACCACCAGAATTGAAATTTATCAGTCGGACGGCGCTTCGGCCACGTCCTCGCAATCGGCAGGCGTGCGCGGATCATCGCATTATCAATGGTTCATCTTCAGCTTGAGCAAGCCAGGCAGCTATACCGTTGAGGTATACTGGAACGGTACCCTGGCAAAGGTGTATCCTTTAACCATTGGCTAGTCGCTCAGACAGAGAAACGCTTGCTCAAGGGAGAGGGCTTCCGCATGGCCGCTTCAGGCAGACGCTCCAGCCTGCTCTACGCATCCGAATATCATCATCGCCTCATCGTCGTCGGCACCACCGGCTCCGGCAAAACGACGCTGGCGCTTCAGCTTGCCGGGCTGCTGGAGATTCCCCATATCGAACTAGACGCCCTGTATTGGGAACCAAACTGGACGCCCGCCCCGCTGGAGGTCTTCCGCGAGCGCGTGGCCCAGGCGCTGGAGCGCGAAACCTGGGTGGCCGATGGCAACTATAGCTCCGCCCGCGATCTCATCTGGGGCCGGGCCGACATGCTCATCTGGCTGGATTACGCCCTCCCACTCCTCTTCTGGCGGCTGCTCAAGCGCGGCCTCCAGCGCTCCTTCGCCAAAACACACTTGTGGAACGGCAACCGGGAATCTCTACGCGGCATGTTTCTCTCACCCAATTCGCTGTTTCTCTATGCCCTCAAAACCCATTTCAGCCGCCGCAAGGAATATCCTGCCGCCTTCGCCCGGCCTGAGCACGCTCACCTCACCGTCATCCATCTGCGCTCGCCGCGCGCCACCGAGGACTGGCTGGCAAGCCTCCCGCCCGCCACGCTCACTGACCAGGACGCCTCCCTCGCTCCCCAGGAGACTTGAGCGGGACGGGCGTTTGTTTTTCCTGCTCAATCCGCCGCAGCTCATCCCCATGCGCGCCAAACCAGATTGTCACCGATGTCAGCGTGATTGGCAGCACCAGCAAGCCTATCCAATCCCACAACTTATTCTCTGCAAAGCCCGTCCACGTCCAGTTCAAGAAATAGCCGCCAATAGCACACACCACCAGGGCCGCCAGCACCAGAACAAGCACCATCGTCCACGAGGTTCCCCATTTCTGGCGCGTGCCCGACCAGACCGTCGCGCCAGTCAGCGACACCGGCAGCACCAGCAGCCGCATCCAATCCCAGAGCGTATTGCCCTCAAAGCCAGTCCATGTCCAGTTGAAAATATAAGAAAGACCCTCTAAGAGCACCAGCACCACCAGAGCCACCGAGAACAGCAACATCCAGAGCCGCATATCAAAAATAAGCCGCCGCTCATACCGTTGATCCATGAACAATCTCCTCCATGCTGAAAAGTGCATATAATGCCCGCTTCATCATAGAGGATTTCATCCAACCATGCAAGAGGAGAGTGCGCCGCAAGTCGTTTGCAGCGCACTCTCCTCTTGCATGTATCCCCGGCGTCCCGCCGTTCTCCCTGTACCACCGGCTTCCCCCTCAAAACAGGGGCACCCTAAGACAGAAGGGCACCCCTCAAAGCAGGGGCACGGCGGCGGCAGCCGGTGTGTGGGCCGCCCAGAGTCCAGCCCTACGACTGCGAAAGCGTCACCACCGTAATCCCCTCGCCGCCATCGTTCGCGGCGGCTGGCGCAAACGAGCGCACCAGCGGGTGATGCGCCAGTTGCTCGCGGATGGCCTGGCGCAGCGCGCCCGTGCCCTTGCCATGCAGCAAACGCACAAACGGCATCCCAACCATATACGCATCGTGAAGATACTGGTCTACCCGCTCCAGCACCTCCTCCACGCGCTTGCCCCGCAGATCAAGCTGCATATCGGGAACCTCCCGCGCCCCCAGGTCCGGCAGCGAAATCCCCGGCAGGCTGGCCCGGCTGGTGCGCGGCTCCTCCGCGCGCGCCTGGCGCTTGCTCAGCCGCTCGATATTCTCCAGCAGCACGCGCACCTTCAGCAGCCCAAGCTGCACCTCCACTTCACCTTTAGAATCTGGCAGGCTCACCAGTTCCCCGCGCTGATTCAGGCTGCGCACCAGCACCGTATCGCCCACCTCCAGCGGACCAGAGACAGCCGCCTCCTCCGCCGCTGGCTGAACAGCGCGACGCTTTGGCTCCGGCACCGGAGCCAGCCGCCCCTCCATCCCGCTCACCCTGGCGCGCATGCGTTCCACCTTCTCCAGATCAACCCGCCGCCGATTCATATCCACGCGCATCTGGTCAAGCTGCCTTTGCACCTGCTCCAGTTCGCGCCGCGCCTGGGCGCGCGCCTCGTTCAGAATGCGCGCGCGGTCCTCCTCAAACTTCGCGCGCTCCGTCTGCAACTGCTTACGCAGGTGCTCCGCTTCGGCACGCTCCATGCTGAGATGGTAGCGTTCATCCGCAGCAGCGCGACGGTCAGCCTGCAAGCCCTCCAGCAAGCTCTCCATCTGCACACCTGTTGTACCCAGCAGTTGCCGCGCCTGCTCGATGATGTCCTGCGGCAGGCCCAGCCGCGAGGCAATCGCCAGCGCATTGCTGCGCCCCGGCAGCCCGATCTGAAGCCGATACGTAGGCGAAAGCGTCTCTACATCAAACTCCACCGACGCATTTGCCACGCCCGCCGTGTCGTACGCAAACGCCTTCAGTTCGCTGTAATGCGTCGTTGCCACAACGCACACATGCTTTGCCAGCAGGTGCATCAAGATCGCCCGCGCCAGCGCCGAGCCTTCGCTGGGGTCCGTCCCCGCGCCCAGTTCATCCAGCAGCACCAGACTCTTTGGCCCCGCCTGCTTCAGAATGTCAATAATTCGGCTCAGATGCGACGAAAACGTGCTCAAGCTCTGCTCAATGCTCTGCTCATCGCCAATATCGGCAAAGACATCGGCAAAGACATTGATTTCCGAGCGGTCATCCGCCGGAATATGCAGCCCGGCCTGCGCCATCAGCGTCAAGAGTCCCACCGTCTTCAGCGCCACCGTCTTACCGCCCGTATTCGGGCCGGTAATCACCACCATCGAGAAATCCGTATCCCCCAGGTGGAAATCGGTTGGCACCACCTTGCCCGTCAGCAGGGGATGCCGCGCCGCCAGCAGCTTCACCCGCCCTTTGTCATTCAGATGTGGCGGATTGCTGTTGGTCAACTCGCTGTAGCGCGCCTTTGCCAGCGCCAGATCAATCTCCGCCAGCAATTGCACATCCAGATTCAGCGCCAGCGCCTCCTTGCCAATCGCCTCCGAAAGCTCGGTCAGGATGCGCTCCACCTCCTGCCGCTCCGCCAGATGCAGCTCGCGCAGCTTATTATTCATCTCCACAATCACCAGCGGCTCCACAAACACCGTCGCCCCGCTCGATGACTGATCATGCACAATGCCGCGCACCTGCCCGCGCGCCTCAGCCCGCACCGGCAGCACATAGCGGTCTGAGCGCGTCGTAATAATCGCATCCTGCAAAGCCGGGCGCAGTTCGTTCACCAGTGATTGCAGCTTCTCTTGCAAGCGCTGCTGCGCGCCACGAATATCCGCCCGCAAACGCCGCAGCAGCGGGCTGGCCGAATCCAGCACCTCGCCGTCCTCGCTGATGCTCTCCTCAATGCGCTCCACCAGCTTGGGGCGCTGCGGCAGATCAGCGCCCAGCGCCTTCAGCAGCGGCAGTTCGCCCTCCACCTTCTCCAGCAAACGCCCCACATAGATGCTGCTGCGCACCGTTGCCAGCACCTCCAGCAGTTCATTGGGCAGCAGCATCGCCCCGCGCTCAGCGCGCAGCACCGTTGGGCGAATATCGCGTGCCCCGCGCACCCCCGCATCCGGGCGCAGTTCCAACAGGCGCCGCGCCTCGCTCGTATACGCCTGGCGCTGCTTCACCTCATCCAGATCATCGGATGGCTGGAGCGCCCGCGCCAATGCTTTGCTGGCCGAAAACGCCGCCTCGTGCGCCAGGCGCTCCAATATCTTCGGGAACTCCAGTGTCCCCACGCTTTTTTCGTGCATACTCGCGTATCATCACGCCCAGCAGAGACTCTGGGCGATGTCTCCTCTCGTGAACGCTTCAGTTTATCTCAGTCAACGGGATTGGTCGTATGCTGTTCGTTCAGGTCTTCTCGCCAATCACCAGAAAAGCTTCCCAGGCGTGGCTCGTCACGCGCTCCTCGCTGCGCCGCAGCCCGGCCTCCTCCAACGGCACGCGCGCGCCTGCCGCCGCAAAGCCTCGCTCATCGGGCTGGCCCGCTGGCGCGGCCTCATCTTGCGCGCTCCCATCCTGGGCGGGCTGCTCAGGCTGGCGGGCCGCGTGCCGCACCGGGCCAGCCGCCGCGCCATACACCAGCGCGTGCAGCAGCATCAGCACAAAGTTCACCGGACCAATCGGCAGCAAATTCGCGCCGAGCACAATAATCAGACGCCCACCGGGACGCAGCACCCGCGCAATCTCGCGCAGCGTCGCCGGATCAGCAATATAGTCCGTCGGAAACGTGCTCACCACGCTATCAAAGCTGGCATCCTCATAGGGCAAACGCTGCACACTGCCCTGCCTCACCTCCACCTTCTCAGCCAGCCCCGCGCGCTTCAGCCGGTCCCGCGTGGCCGCCACCATCTGCGGCGAGCGGTCAATCGCCTGGCAGCGATAGCCCGCCTGGGTCATCTCCACCAGCAAATTGCCAATCCCGCAGCCCACCTCCAGCACATCCTGCCCATGCAGGCGCGGGATTGCCAACCGCTGCCACACGCGCCACTGCCCCGCAAAAGGCACCGTACTCGCCAACCAGTACAGCGCCCGATTTTTATACAGCAATTCAAACAGGCCGCGACGCAGCCGTGCCTGTGCAGTCATCACACAGCCTCCTCATGCGGAGAACCAGGCAAACGAAAAAGTTAGGGAATGACCATCAAGTCAGAAAGCATGGATGAGAGATGCGGCAACAAATGCGAGTGAGCGCCTGCATCGAGCGATCAGGCGAAGAGGATACGAGCGGAGGGGAGCATCTTATGAAGTTTTACCTATCAGCCAGGCAGACCATTCGTCCCAGTCCGCGCAGGCGGACTTTGTGGCCGCAGGCCCTTAGGCGCGGCGGTGCCCCCGTTCTTCACGGGGGTTTTAACCGCCAGCAAAAGCACACCACTTGTAGCGCCGGCTTCCAGCCGGCGAATGCTGCCAACCAGCATCCGGCGCTACAAACAACCGTTTCTCTTAGCGAGTCAGCGCGGTTTCTTCCTCGTGGGTGAGCAACTCATCCACAAGACCATACTCAACGGCCTGTGGAGCCGTCAAATAGTAGTTCCGGTCAGAGTCCGTCTTGATGCGCTCAAGGGTTTGGCCGGTGTGCTTTGTCAGAATATCATAGATGCTATTCCGCAGACGCAGAATCTCTTTGGCCGTAATCTCAATATCCGCCGCCTGGCCTTCCGCGCCGCCCAGCGGCTGGTGAATCAGCACAGTCGAATTGGGCAGGCAGTAGCGCTTGCCTTTGGCGCCCGCCGCCAGCAGCACCGCTCCCATGCTCATTGCCATCCCCACGCAGTACGTAGCGACATCCGGCTTGAGAAACTGCATCGTATCATAGATCGCCAGACCAGCGTAAATGCTGCCACCTGGGCTGTTGATATACATACTAATATCTTTGGTGGCATCTTCACTCTGCAAAAAGAGCAACTGGGCAACCACCAGGTTTGCCACCGTATCATCAATCGGCGTACCGATAAAGATAATACGCTCTTTCAGCAGGCGCGAATAAATATCGTAGGCGCGTTCTCCTCTGGGAGTCTGCTCAATCACATGCGGAACAACAATATTAGAGGGCATCGCCGGTTCGCTCGCGCGCCCCGCAGCGGTGCGGTCAAATGGGTTATGGATGGACGGCATCGGTTTCGCTCCTTCAGCGAAGGCCGACTCCCCACATCAAGAGAAATAGCAGGAATCGGCCAAGAACAAGCAGCATCTGCAACGCAGCACAGGAGGGCAAATACACAAACGCCATACTCAAAAAGCCAATCTCCTCCAATGCCACACACACAGCATATCACCTGACGGCAAAGATGGCAAGCAATCCAGGCGGGGCACCCGTTTCCGCAACACCATCCTGCTTCAGGTGCACCGTAATCAGGGCTAATGCGGAATAAACACATTGAGAATATCGGGAACCGTCTTGCCCGCATTCGGCAGCAGCGCGTAATAAAACAGATGTCCAACCACCACAATTGGCCCACGCAAGATAGACGCCCCCCAGGTCGCCTGAAGCGCGTCAAACAACGGATAATGCAACCCGCCGCTCTCCGTCAGGTCTGCCGTCGTCACCAGAAAACCAATCGCCAGCACCGCCAGCATCGCCACCACCAGACCCAGAATCCCGCCCAGGATAGACCCGCCCAACAAATCCACCTGCCCCAGGCGCGGCGGCAGTTTCAGCGTCCCCATCAGCGAGCGTATCCCGAAGGCCAGGCCGATTGGCACCAGGGCAACAATCAGCAGAAAAATCACCACCTGCGCGATACTCACATTAAGCGGCAGCACAGACGAAAGCGACTGCGCCAGCGACTGATAGACAAAGCGGGCCAGCAGCGCCCCCAGATAGATGCCCACAATCGTCAGCCCTGGCAAAAGAATCCCTCTCCAGAAGCCAAAGCCCACTCCGCCAACGACCAGCAGAATAATCAGCACATCAAGAAGCATCGCCTGCCTCCCAGCCCGTTTCCAAAAAAAAATCATGCTTGACTCAAGTATAGCCAGAACCCCGCCCTTGCGCAAGAGTGCTTCCGCAACCAAAGAACCACCCGCCGGAAAAAGCGCGCGGGACGCGGGAAAAAGTGAGCCAGTCAATTGCGCAGAGCATTCAGGCCAGCTATACTGGTTAGCAGCGACATCTTGCGCACAATCATCCAGAGGGGGCAAACGATGGATATAGACAACTTGAGCGGCTCGCTCTTGGGGCAATATCAGGTACTGGAGCAGCTTGGCGAAGGCGGCATGGCGCGCGTCTACAAAGCGCAGCATCCGCGCCTCCGGCGTCTGGTCGCGTTGAAAATCATCCTCCCAGAAGCCGCCGCCCGCGCTGGCTTCCGCGAGCGTTTTGACCGCGAGGCGCAGGTCGTCGCGCAGTTGCATCACAGCAACATCGTCGAAGTTTATGACTACGGCGAAGCGGGCGGCATCCCCTATCTCGTCATGCAATACGTCGGCGGCGGAACGCTCAGCAGCAAACTCAGAAATGGGCGGCCCCTCCCTGTAGCGCAGGCCGTGCGCTACACCGTCCAGATGGCCCAGGCGCTCCACCACGCCCACCAGCGCGCCATCATCCACCGCGACATCAAGCCCTCCAACATGCTGCTCGACGAGCAAGACCCCAACCATCTGCTGCTCTCCGATTTTGGCATCGCCAAGCTGCTCTCCGGCCCAGGCGATTCCGCCCCGCCGCAGCAGGGCGCCATCCATCAGCCGCTTACCACCGCAGGCAGCATCATCGGCACGCCCGAATTCATGGCGCCAGAGCAGGCCAAAGGCGAAACGATTGACCCGCGCACCGACATCTACTCGCTGGGGTTGGTGCTCTATCTGCTGCTCACCGGGCGGCTGCCTTTCCGCTCAGACACCCCCTGGGGCGTGCTCTACCAGCAAATCAACGATGCCCCGCCCTCGCTCAGCCAGATCAACCCTACCGTCCCAGAAAACGTCGTGCAGGTGCTCTCCGTAGCCATTGCCAAAGACCCCCAGCAGCGCTTCCAGACCGCCGAAGCCTTTGCGCGGGCGCTGGAAGGCGCCATGCTTTCCGCCTCGCAGATTGATTATGGCCCAACCATCCTGGCGCAGCCAGGGCCAACCGTCATCGCCCCCGACAACCCAACGCGCCCAACCAACAGCGCCGCCGCCATGCCCGCGCCACCCACGCCCATCATCACCCAGCCCGGCCCTGGCGCTCCTTCCCTGGGCGGGGCCTACACTCCCAGCGCCCAAACGCCAATCAGTTATCCCCCGGCACCCTCTGCACCAGGAGTCTCCGGGCCAAGCCAGGTGAGCGCCCCACCTGGCGCATCCACCTTCCACACCGTGCCCACCCCGCTGCCGGGGCACACGCCCATCTTCGCCCCCAAGCCGCCAGAACAGCCGCGCCGCAAACTGCTTCCCTGGCTGGGAACCGCCAGCGCGCTCCTGCTGGTGGCCGCGCTCATCCTGGCACTCATACCAGGCCATCCACTCCTGGCCGTGCTTGGCATCGGCGTCAGCGCCTCACCAACCGCCACACAAGGCGCGCAGCCTTCTGTTACCACCGCCATTACCGATGACTTCACCGTCAACACACATGGCTGGCCTACCGGCCATATCAACAACGATGCCGCGCTCAACTGGAAACTGGGCAGCGGCGTGTACGACATCGTTATTCCCGCTGGGTCAAACTATCGCTTGACCTATCCCATACTCCCAACCCACCTTGGCACTCCTCCTGCCAATTTCACGCTGGAAGTGAAAATGAAACAGGTTTCTGGCAACACTAATATGGGCTACGGCCTGCTGGTTCGCGCAAAAATTGCCCAGAATACGGTCAGCGGCTACGCTTTTACCATTAATGCCGATGGCGGCTATCAGTTCGTGAAATATCCCTCCAGCGATACCACCGCCAGCTTCACCGATGGCACGCCAAAAGTGCTGGCAGGCTTAAATCAGATCAACGACCTCAAGCTCGTTGCGAAGGGAGGCAGCTACACCTTCTATGTCAATGGACAGCAGCTTTCGCTGGGCGGTCCCGATGGTGCAGTAAGTGATACCGAGTATGCTACCGGCGCCGTTGGCTTGCTGGTCACTGGCGATAACGCCGAATACCAGTTCACCTACTTCTCATTGACGCCAACGGCCTGAACATATCAGGAGGATTGGGAATGGCAAGGCTGCTGCTCACCTATCGCGGCCAGAATAATCGCATCAACACCGTAGCCTGGTCGCCCAATGGACGCTTCCTTGCCTCTGGCAGCGGCGTGTGGGGCGAACGCGGCCAGGGCAGCGTCCATGTCTTTCACTCGCGCCTGGGCAGGGGTGAAGTCATCTATCGCCGCCACGCATCCGGCGTCAAAAGCCTCGCCTGGTCCCCCGATGGCGAGCGCATCGCCTCGGCCAGCTATGACCGCACCGTCCAGGTCTGGGAGGCCAACACCGGGGAGTACCGCTTCACCTATCGCGGCCACCACTACGAAGTTTACGCCGCCGCCTGGTCCCCCGATGGCCGCCGCATCGCCTCTGGCGATTATGCTGGCAACGCCCACATCTGGGACGCCCGCAGCGGCCACTACCTCACTGAGTCTTCCGCCCGCTTTGACGAAATCCACGCCCTGGCCTGGTCGCCCACTGGTGAGCACCTGGCAATTGGCGGCGCGCGCCAGCCAGAGACACGCCCCAGCTATGGCCGCCTGGATGTCTGGGATGTCTCCGCCAACGAACAGCACACCCTCCTCGCCAACGACGCCGCCCCCATCCACACGCTCGCCTGGTCCCCAGACGGCACACGCCTGGCCGCTCCCGGCGACTACGGCGACATCCACATCATCGAAGCAGCAACCGGAGCCATCCTCCTCTCCTATCGCAAACACCGCGACCTCGTGCAAGCCCTGGCCTGGTCCCCGGACGGTGCCCCCGCTTTGGGGGGTGGCACGCTCATCGCCTCCAGTTCCAGCGACGGCATCGTCCACCTCTGGGACGCCACCACTGGCGACCCGCTCACCACCTGGCTCGCCCATCCCAAGGGCATCTGGGCGCTGGACTGGTCCCCCGACGGGCGCCTGCTCGCCGTTGCCACCGCCGACCACCTCGTCCAGGTCTGGCAAATCGCAGAAGAATCTGGCGCTGGCAGCGACTAGCGCTTGTAGCACCGGCGTCCCCTGTGCCCCTGCATTGAGGGGTGCCGGTGTCCCTTGTGGCGCGGGCAGCGCTTGCCCCTGCATTGAGGGGTTTCCAACCGGCAGGGGCGAGGCTATGGCCTATCTTTGCTCGCTTTCTCCAACGCCGCCGCAAACGCCGCCACGCTCTCATAGCGATCATCAGGGTACTTTGACAGCGCCTTCAGCACCACCTGCTCCACAGCTTCTGGGACAGCGGGGTTAGGAACGCGGAGAGAGGGGATTGCATACTGGCGAAACTGCGTCGGTATACTTTCTGGATTCGGTCCAGAAAAATCTGGAAAAGGATTCACCCCAGCAAGCCATTCATAAACAATCACCCCCAAAGTGAATTGATCGCTTGCTTTTTGGGGCTTTCTATGCAGTTGCTCAGGTGCCACATAGCGAGCGCTGAAAAACTTTTCCATGAAAATAAAATCGAACGCAAGGAGGGCTTTCTTCAAAAAGGCATCGGTGAAGTCGAGCAAAACAAACGTGTTCTCCTCCACCAAAAGCTGATCTGGATCAATAAAGCCGTGCATAAGTCCAACATCATGAGCATGTTGAACTGCACCAGCCACCTGTTTTGCGTAAGATACCACAGCAGGCAGTGGGAAGGGCTGACCTCTGGGGTGTCGGGAGCGAATTGAACCAAATGGCGCGTAGCTCATCACCAGATACGCGATCTCTTCTTCATAACTCGCCTCAATCAGCCGCAGAATATGAGAGTGATCTAACAGAGTAGAGATACGCACTGCTTCTGCAAGATGGCTCTTTATATCAATCCAGGAAAAAGGAAAAAGCACTTTAACAGCGACCTTCTGGTCGGAGAGAGGCTTTTCGCCAAGATAGACACTTCCGACGCTTCCCTGCCCCAACAACTTCACCAACCGATACCTACCTATCACCTTGCCCGTAAGGTCATCCATTGGAGAAACCTCCCTCTTGCTTCTAGGAAGGCAAACGCTCACAGCAACAGTAGAGCTAGTATAGAGGGGCAACAGCGCAAGTCAAGAAGGCACCGAGATTTGTAGCACCGGCAGGGTCGCCGGTGCTACAAATCTCCTACCCGCGCAGCGTACCGCCAAGCTGCTGCGCAACCTCCGCCACAATGCGCCCCTGAAGTGCATCCACCTCCTGATCGGTCAGCGTGCGCTCGTCAGACTGATACACCACCGTATACGCCAGGCTCTTTTTCCCTGCCGGAATCGGCTCGCCCGTATACACATCAAACAGCGCCACGCTGCGCACCAGCGCGCCGCCTGTCGCCCAGATCACGCTCTGCACCGCCTGCGCGGGCACATCCTGCCCCACCACAATTGCCAGGTCGCGCGTCACCGCCGGATAGCGCGAGAAGCCCTGATACGCAATTCTGCCGGGCACGCCCGCGTACAGCCGCTCCAGATCAAGCTCCGTCAGAGACGCCCGGCGCGGCAGATCAAACGCCTCCTGCACCTGCGGATGGACCTCGCCGAGTATCCCCACGCGCTGCCACGCGCCCGCCCCGGTTTCTGCTAATGCGCCCGCGGGCGCATCAGTGCTGACGGCCACTTCCAGCAGCGCGCAGCGCCCCGGATGAAACGTCGGATGCTGAATCGCCGTGAAGCGATAGCTGCCAATTTTCAGCGACGCTAGCAGCGACTCCACCACGCCCTTCAGATCGTAGAAATCCGCGTCGCGCGGCAGCTCCGCCCACGACACCTCCGCAGGCCCGCTCAGCACCATGCCCAGCGTGCGGCGTTCCTCCGCCAGCCCCGTGCCCTCCTTCAGTTCTGCCGTCGGCAGATAGCGCCGCCCAAGCTCAAAGAAGCGCATCCCCGCGCTCTCGTGCTTGGCGTTTTCGCGCAGCACCGTGAGCAGGCTGCCCATCAGCGTCAGGCGCATTGCTTCCAATTCGCTGCTCAACGAGTTTGCCAGCACAATCGCCGGAATCTGCTCCGGGGCAATTGCCACTGCTCGGTTCTGGCCTGCCTCCCCGCTGGCTTGCAGCGCCACCGAATCTGGCCCACCCAGCAGCAGCGCCCCCGCGCTCCCCGCCGCCAGAAGCTGTGGGCTGAAGAGTTTTGCCATCGTTGCGCGGCTGGTCAGCGGGTACGTCACTGTCTCCACCATCCCCCGGCCCACCAGCACATCGCGCACAAACTCCTCGCGCTCGAACCAGCTTCCATGCAGCGGCTCCGGCAGTTCGCCCTGCGGAATCGTGCTCTGAATCTTGTCGTACCCAATCTCCCGCGCCACCTCCTCCACCAGATCAGCCGACTCCTCCACATCCCCGCGCCACGTCGGAACCGTCACCAGCACCCGCTCCGAGTGCTCCTCTGGCTCCACGCCAAAGCCCAGCGCCCTGAGCGTCTGCACAATCTCATCCTGCGTCACGCGCAGCGCCGTCAGCCACTCCACTTCATCCGGCGTGAAGGGCAGCCTGCGCCGCTTCACTGGCTCCGGGTAGAAATCCACCCGCCCCGGCGCCACCGTTCCGCCCGCCAGTTCCACCATCAACTGCGCCGCCCGATCAGCCGCCACCCCCGTCAGTTCCGGGTCAACCCCCTTCTCAAAGCGGCTGGAGGCATCCGTGCGCATCCCCAGCGCCACCGCCGTCCGCCGGATATTCGTCGCCTTGAAGTGCGCCGCCTCCAGCAAAATATTCGTCGTCGCGTCCGACACCTCGCTCGTCGAGCCGCCCATCACGCCCGCAATACCGGTTGGGCCGTTGGGGTCGGTGATGAGAAGCATGTCAGTGGTCAGCTTGCGCTGCACATCATCCAGCGTCTTGATCGTCTCGCCCGCACGCGCCCGCCGCACAACGATGCGATGCTCGGCCACCTTGTCGTAATCAAAGGCGTGCAGCGGCTGGCCGTACTCCAGCATCACATAGTTGGTGATGTCCACCACGTTATTGATGCTGCGCAGCCCCATATGCGTCAGGCGCTCGGCCAACCAGTGTGGCGACGGCCCGATCTTCACGCCCGTAATCACCCGCGCCGTGTAGCGCGGGCACAGGTCGCTATCCTCCACCACCAGCGACATCAACTCGCTGGCCGGGCGGCCCTGCTCCGTCACCTTCACCTCTGGCGTATGTAATTGCTTCCCGCTGAACGCCGCCACCTCGCGCGCAATCCCAATCATGCAGTACAGATCGCCGCGATGCGCCTTGATGTCCAGATCAATGATCGTCTCGCCCAGCACCTCGCTCAGCGGCACGCCAACCGGCGTCTCCGGCGGCAGCACATAGATGCCATTGTGCTCATCATTCAGCCCCAGTTCGCGCGGCGAACAGATCATCCCCTCCGACATCACGCCCATCGCCTTCTTCGGCTGAATCACCAGATCGCCAATCTTTGCCCCCACCTGCGCCAGCGCCACCTTTTGCCCGGCGGCCACGTTCGGCGCCCCGCAGACCACGCTCCATTCATGCGTGCCATCGTTCACGCGCGTCGCGCTCAGATGGTCCGAGCCTTTGATGCGCTCGGCCCACAGCACATGCGCCGTGACAATCTTGTCCCAATGCTGGCCCAGGTGTTCCACAGCATCCACCTCCAGGCCAGCCATCGTCAGGCGGTTCGCCAGTTCCTCTGGCGACATCTCCACCTCAACATACTCTCTCAACCAACGTAACGGTACTCTCATCTTCTCTTCCTCGCTATCTTCAGCGCCCACGCGAGCGCGCAACAGCAACCAGATCACTCAGCAGGCCAAACGCCGTCTGGCGCGGCGTGCATTCATCCTCCTGAATCGTCACATCGCGCATCGTATCCGTCTGGAGCGTGAGGATATTTCGCGTGCCGCGCACCTGCGCAAACGGATGCGTCGCGGGCAGCGCCTCCAGCCGCACCGCGCAGCGCACTGAGCCGCCATCGGCGCGGCCCTCGGCCACCTGCCGCAGCACCTGCCCCGGCCCAAGCGCCGCCTGCATAGCCCTCATCGCCTCCATATTCACGTTTTCGCGCAGCACCTGGGCTGGCCGGATGCCCGCATCCATCAGCACATTTGCCAGCACCGCCGCCTTTGCCGCCGCGTCCCAGCCATCCAGATCAAACGACGGATCGGCCTCCGCCAGCCCAACGCGCTGCGCCTCCGCGATGCCCGCCTCCATCGTCTGCCCCTCCTCCATGCGCGTCAGCACCAGATTGCTTGTCGAATTCACAATGCCGCGAAAGCCCAGAATTCGGCTGGCGGGCAAACAAAACTCCACCAGATTAAAGACTGGCAGCCCATCTATCACCGTAGACTCAAAGCGCAGCGCCAGCCCACGCTCTGCCGCCAGATCGCGCAGTTCGCGGTACGCATTGGCAAGCGGCCCCTTATTGGCCGTCACCACATGCTTTCCGCTCTCCAGCGCCGCGCGCATATAGCCCAGCGCGGGCTGCCCATCCAGCGGCGAAAGCGTCGAAACCTCGATTACCACATCAGCTGGACACGCGCGAAGAAACGCCAGCGTATCGCGCTCATGCCGCGCCGCCCCCGGCGGCATCCCCGTGTCCGGCAGCCCCGCCTCGCTCAGTTCCAGCGACCCGCCCTCGCTCGCAATGAACCCGCCCCGGCTGCGCGTCGCCACGCCCACAATTGAGCAGGTCAAATCGTAGCGGTCCGAAAGCTCGCCCTCCTTCCCCTTCAGCAGCCCCACAAAGGCGCGTCCCACATTTCCATATCCAATCAGCGCCAGGCGCAAATGCATACTTGCCTCCTTAAAAATCCAGGCTCAGCCCACAGCCCTGTTCGTAGCCCCGCCGACCCTGGCGGGTCCGTCCCAGCCCGCGCAGGCGGGCTTCGCGTCCCGTAGGGACTCCAGGTGCGTCTTCAGGCGCGGCTGGGGCGGGGGCTGGGCGCGGCCCCTACGCAAACTGCCGCAAGAAGCGCAGATCGTTCGCCGTGAACAGCCGAATCTCATCAATCCCATAGCGAATCATCGCCATGCGCTCCACACCCATCCCAAACGCAAAGCCGCGATACTTTGCCGGGTCATAGCCCACGCCGCGCAGCACGCGCGGGTCCACCATCCCCGACCCCAGAATCTCCACCCAGCCGCTGTACTTGCACACCCGGCAGCCCGCGCCATTGCAGATCACACAGCTTATATCCACCTCGGCGCTCGGCTCCGTGAACGGGAAGTAACTGGGCCGGAAGCGCACCTTGCGGTCCTCCCCGAACATCTCCTTGGCGAAGCGGATGAGAATGCCCTTCAGATCGGCCATCGTGCAATGCTCATCAATCATCAGCCCCTCAATCTGATGGAACATCGCCTCATGCGTCGCGTCAATCGCCTCGTGCCGATACACCTTCCCCGGCACAATCGCCCGCACCGGCGGCTGCACCTGCTCCAGAATGCGAATCTGATTCGGTGACGTTTGCGTGCGCAGCAAAATCTGCCCCGGCACCACCCAGAACGTATCCTGCATATCGCGGGCGGGATGGTCCGTCGGGATATTCAGCGCCTGGAAGTTGTAATAATCCGTCTCAATCTCCGGCCCCTCAACCACCAGGAAGCCCATCTCGCCGAAAATCTTCGCCACATCCCGCACCACCTGCGACAGCGGGTGCACATGCCCTGGCGTCACATCGCGCCCCGGCAGCGTCACATCAATCCGCTCGCGCTCCAGCGCCTGCGCCATCTCGCGCCCCTTGATCGCCGCCTGCCGTGCCGCAAGCTGCGTGTCCAGTTCCGTCTTCAGCGCGTTGGCCGCCTGCCCCACCGTCTTGCGCTCCTCAGCGGACAGCTTCCCCAGATTGCGCAGCACCGCCGTCAACTCTCCGCGCTCGCGCCCCAGATAGCGCGTGCGCCATTCCTCCAGCGCCCCTGGCTCCTCAATCGTCGCCAATTCCGCCAGCGCCCGCCCCTTCAATCGCTCCAAATCCTCTAGCTCTGACATACTCGCTCCTTCGTCCTAACCCGCGCAGGCGGGTTTTGCGGCGGTACGCCCTTAGGCGCGGTTTTAACCGCCAGCCATGTTGCTCTACACTCCAAGCCCCAAACAAAAAACCCTCATCCCAGTTTGGGACGAGGGTTCAACTCGCGGTACCACCCAGCTTAGCAGCACACGGCTGCTCACTCATTCAGACACAGCAGAACTACCATCAATCAGACCGGTTCTGCTTGATCTGTCTCTCCGCTAATGGTGAGAGGTCCATCACAGCCTACTCGTGGCTCCCGCCAGGTTCAGCCATGCCGCTCCCAGGTGAATCGGCGCCGGGTCCAGCCGCGAGGCTTCCACCAACCCTCGCTCGCTGCAACTGTCCCCTCTTGGGGCGCCTGTGTTCCTGTTCGTCGCGCATCTCGCTATGCAGTTGTCATGTTTCTATAGAAGCAATCATATCACCCGTTTGGGTGCTTCTGCAAGGGGCGGGGCGTACCGCCGGTTTCCAACCGGCCTGGGGCGGGGTTGCCTGTACCCTCGGCTTCCCCCTCAAAGCAGGGGCACGGCAGCCGGGCATCTCTACTGCACCTGAACATCCTCCCCCGCTTGCATTCACAGCGCCCCTTCGGTATACTAGCAGCAGTTTCCAGGGAAAGTTTCTCTCTTGTAGAGAGGTGCAGCTATGGCAGATCGCGTGGGGCAGCCGTTTGGGAATTATCGCCTTACGAAGCTGTTGGGATCGGGCGGATTTGCAGATGTTTATCTGGGTCAGCATATATATGTGGAGAAATTGGCAGCCATCAAGGTACTGCATGCGCGAGTTGCCAGTGACAGCCCTGAATGGAAGAAGTTTCAGGAAGAAGCGCGTAAGCTCGTCAAACTAGAACACCCCAATATTGTTGGCATCCTTGATTTCGGGATAGAGGCTGGCATTCCCTATTTGGTAATGCCCTACGCGCCTCAGGGCACTTTGCGAGACAGACACCTACAAGGCGAGCGTGTTCCACCAGCCACAGTGATTTCCTACATCAAGCAGGTAGCTTCTGCCCTCCAATATGCCCATGACCAACAATTTATTCATCGGGACATCAAGCCAGAGAACCTCTTGATAGGTGCCAGAGATGAGGTGCTGGTCAGCGATTTTGGGATTGCCACCATTGCAGAAAGCACCTCATCTCTCAGCACCAAAGATGCGCCAGGCACGCTACCCTATATGTCTCCAGAGCAGATGGAAGGGAAGCCACACAAGGCAAGCGATCAATACTCATTAGCTATCGTAACATATGAGTGGCTGGTTGGGGAGCGCCCCTTTCGTGGCTCTGCTTCTGAAATCGTTGCTCAACATCTCAGCAGAACGCCCCCGCCTTTGCGCCAAAAGAACCCTGCTATCCCGCCAGCCGTCGAGAAAGTGGTACTGACTGCGCTTGCAAAAGACCCCAAAGACCGCTTTGCCAGCATGCGAGCGTTTGCTGCCGCCTTGGAGCAGGCCAACCGGCCAGCGCCGCCTCCAGTACGTCCTCCGGCGCCTATTCAGCCGCCTCCCCAGGCAAACCCATCCTCACAGTTTGCGCCCCCACTCCAGCGAGCGCCCGCTCCGCCTGCACAGCCACTCCCTGAAACAGACCCAATACCTCATCTGCGGCGGACCATCCAAGGCGAGCCACCACCACCCTTCAGCACCTCCCCACCTCGGCCAGTAGTGCCACCTGCCCCTGAACTAACGTCACCCAGGATACACCGCCGTTGGGCCAAAGGGTTGCTGGTGGGCGTGCTGGTGTTGATATTACTAAGTGGAAGCCTGCTCAGCCTGCTCGGAGTAGGTTTTGCTGGCAAAGGCCCGCTGGCATTCCTGGGCAAGCCAACACTGGGAACAATCAAAGAGTTTGCCCTGAGCGGCTACAGCAGCCGCCCTATTGGTATCACTAAAGGGGCAGATGGCAACCTCTGGTTAACTGAGTATGATAGCAACCAGATTGGGCGTATCACGCCAGCAGGCAAGATTACCGAGTTTGTCCTATCTACTGGTAGTAGCTCTCCCGAAGACATTGTTAACGGGCCAGATGGGAGCTTATGGTTTACGGAGGCAAGCTACATCCTGGGGGGGATCGGAGGGGAAGTCACCGGCAACCGAATTGGGCGCATCACCCCAGGAGGCTCGATCAATGAGTTCCCCTTGCCCACCGTTAACAGTGACCCTTATGGCATTACCACCGGGCCAGATGGCAATCTCTGGTTTACCGAATTAGAAGGCAACCAGATTGGGCGCATCACTCCAGGGGGCAAGATCACCGAGTTTGCCCTGCCTACAGCCAACAGCCATCCTTATGACATCACCACTGGGCAGGATGGCAACTTGTGGTTTACCGAATACGACAGCAATCAGATTGGGCGCATCACATCAACGGACAAGATCACCGAGTTTGCTATACCCACTGTCGGCAGCTACCCCTTTGGCATTACGGCTGGACCAGATGGCAACCTCTGGTTCACTGAAAGCAACGGCAATAAAATTGGCTGGATCAACCCTGGCCCGTAAAGGATTGCAAGGGCTGGTGGTTGGTGGAACGCCACGCAAGTTGCAAAAAGCAACGTGGGGAGCGACTTGCTCCCCACGTTGCTTGCTAACTTGTCGGACAATTAAATCATCGTCGCCATCGCGCCTTCGCCCGTTGGCTCCGCCTCGCCAGCGGCCACCGCCGGATTTTCCGCTGCCTTGCCGCGCCCGCCCCGCAGCGGAATCTCCTTCAAGAAGAGCACCGCCACCAGGCTCAGCACCGTCACCCCCAGGCTCAGCAAGAAGATGTTATGGATGCTCCCCGCCAGCCCCGTCTTCACCGCCTCCAGAATCGTATTCAACAGCGCCAGCCCCTGCGGACCACCCTGGGCAAAGGACTGATGCAACTGCGTCTGCGCCTCTGGACTCAGCAAAATCTGCGGATTGTCAAAGGTCGAAAGCACCTTCTCTGGCACCACTTGCTTCACCGCCCCAGGCAGCGCGTTGTGATACGCCGTCAGATACGACGAGTTCAGCACCGAACCCATCGCCGCCAGCCCCACTGTGCTGCCAATCGAACGGAAGAAGATCAGCGCCGCCGACGCCTGCCCAATCTTCTTGGGCAGCGCATTCTGCACAATCAGCGTATACAGCGACATGCCGGTGCCCATGCCCAGACCCAGCACCAACATCGCCAGCACCACATCCGTACTCGTCGAATTGACATTCAGCCGCAGCAGCGTCAGCGACCCCAGCAGCGTAATCACCACACCAACCACCGCAATCCACTTGTACTTGCCTAGCCGCGCCACCAACTGCCCCGAAACAATGCTGCCCACAATCGAGGTCAGCATCAGCGGCGTCAGCAGCAGGCCGCTGTTCGTGGCCGACGTGCCCACCACGCCCTGCATAAACAGCGGAATAAAGCCAATGCTGCCAAACAGCCCCATACCAAAAATCATCGTCACCACAACCGAAACGGTAAAGATCGGATGCTTGAACAGCGTCGGCTCGATAATCGGCTGCCCGCCGCGATGCTCCAGCCAGCCTTCGTAGATGAAGAAGGCCGCCAGACCAAGCACCGCGCCAATAAACAGCCCGATAATCTGCGGCGAATTCCAGTCATACTGCACGCCCGCCATGCTAAAGCCCAGCAGCAGCGGCACCGCCCCAGCAATCAGCAGCGCCACCCCAATATAGTCAACAATGGCCTTGCGCTTCTCGCTGCGCAGCGTCGGCATCAAGAAGATCAGCACCGCCAGCGCCGCCGCACCCGTCGGCAGGTTCACATAAAACACCCAGCGCCAGGTCAGGTTATCCGTAATAAAGCCACCCACCGATGGCCCGATGATCGCCGCCAGCCCAAAGACCGCCCCCGTCACACCCTGCCATTTCGCCCGCTCGCGCGGCGTAAAGATGTCGCCCACCACCGCAATCGCAATCGGCATCAGGCCGCCCGCGCCAATCCCCTGAAACGCGCGGAAGAAAATCAACTGCGTCATGGTCTGCGCCGCGCCAGAAAGCGCCGAGCCTGCCAGGAACAGCAGCGTTGCCACCAGCAAGATTGGCTTGCGCCCAAACATATCGGAGATTTTGCCGTAGACCGGCACCATCACCGTCGAGGTCAGCAGATAGGCTGTCGTCACCCAGGTATAGCGATCAAAGCCGTTCAGGTCGGCAATCACACGCGGCATGGCTGTGCCAACAATCGTCTGGTCCAGCATCGCCAGCAGCATCACCATCAGCACGCCCGCCATCGTCAACATCTGCACGCGGCGCGGATAGCGCGGCCCATCATCATCCGGCGCCGCTATCTGATGTGCTTTGGGTTCTTCGTTTTCTTCGGCGACCTGCGTCGCCCCAGTTACCGTTGCCATTCCTAATGAGTATCCTTTCCACTAAACAGCCGAGATTCCCTTGAAGTAGATACGCTCCAGAGCGGACACAAGTTCATCTGGAGAGAGTTGGCCGGTATTGGCAAAAAGCCGCTGGTGGACCTGCGGCGAAAGCAAGCTAAAGAACGTGCTCAGCATCGCATCGGTGGGCAGCTTCGGGTCAAAGTCGCCGGTGACTTTGCCAGCCTCCAGCAGCGTCCGCACCTCGGCTACGGGCTGCTCCGACAGCGCCCGCAGGCGTTCGTGCTGCTCCTCAAACATCTTGCGCAGCGCCGGGCTAACGGAGATCGTCGAGATCATCTGGAACTTCTTGCTCAGCACACCCCTGTACATCGTGCGGAACAGTTCTTCTAGCTTGGCACGCGGCCCCTTCGGAGAGGCAACGATTGCCTCCATCATCTGGAAAAACCTCTGCATATCGCGCTCAAACAACGCAAACACCAGTTCTTCCTTAGTCTTAAAGTGCAGATACACCGTCGCCTTGGAGATGCCCACCCGCGCCCCAATCTCATCAATAGAGGTGTCGTGATAGCCCTTCTCTGCCAGCAACTCCTCAGCCGCCTGGAGAATCATATCCGCGCGTTCCTGGCGCTGCTTATCTTTCAGGGAGCGGGCATCAGTCGCCGATGACATCATCTCACCTCCTCGCCTTCCTCCCTGACTGGTCAGTAATTTTGTGACTCACGAGTAATTTTATGACTCATGGGTCATTTTATGACCCGTCAGTAATTTTGTGACTCACGAGTAATTTTGTGACTCACGAGTAATATTTTAACTCACGAGTCAGAAGAAGTCAAGAGGTGAAGTGGGGGATTTTTGGAAGGCAGGACCAGCCCTTGCTTATTCTGCCGTCCAGACCTGCGCAGTGGTGTCCCAGGAGCCAGAAGCGATGCGCGTGCCTTCGGGCGACCAGGCCACCGCGTAGACCCAATCGGAGTGGCCGTTGTAGGTAAAGGCGTCGTCGCCCGTCAGCGCGTACCAGACCTGTACCATCTGATCCTGGCTGCCAGAGGCAATGCGCGTGCCATCCGGCGACCACGCCACCGCCTCAACCCCGGCGGTATGCCCATCGTAGAGGGCAAGCAGCGCGCCTGTTGTGGCCTGCCAGACCTGCGCGGTGTTGTCGTTGCTGCCGGAGGCGATACGCCGTCCATCCGGCGCCCAGGCAACAGTATAGACCGCAGCCGTGTGGCCGCGATAGGTGAGGAGGCGGCGCCCGCTCTGGGCGTCCCAGACCTGGACGGTCCCGGCGTCGTCCGACGAGGCGATGCGCCGTCCATCCGGCGACCACGCCACCGCTTCCACCAGCGCCGTGTGGCCGCGATAGGTCAGCAGGCGCGCTCCGCTGGCAGCGTCCCAGACCTGCACCGTGCCATCAATGCCGCCAGAAGCGATCTGTGTGCCGTCGGGCGACCAGGCCACCGCGTAGACCCACCCGCTGTGGCCCAGATAGGCAAAGGCGTCGGCGCCTGTCCTGGCATCCCAGACGTGGACGGTGCCCCCGGTGCTGCCAGAAGCAATGCGGTGTCCATCGGGCGACCACGCCACCGACCAGACTTTGGTGGCGTGGCCGCGATAGGTGAAGATGGGTGCTCCGGTGGCGGCCTCCCAGACCTGCACGGTAGTATCGGCGCTGCCGGTAGTGATGCGCGTGCCATCGGGCGACCATGCCAGCGACTCCACCTGATCGGTATGGCCGGTGTAGGTGGCAAGGGTCGTGCCATGCGGCAGGCGGGTAGGAGAAGGCGTGAGGCGAGCATGCGCGGGCGTCAACTGCTGAGGGGCAGCCCTGGCTGGCGCTGGCGCGGGGCGTTTCGTGGATGCCAGCCAGCCCAGCCCTGTGCCAGCCGCAGCCAGCCCTGCCAGGCCAGCAAGAAATCGGCGCCGCGAGATCGTGCGCATCGGCTGCTTCCTCTATCCGAGAGAGCCAGAGGCTCTTGTCTCTCAACAGGTGGGGCCTTCCAGAGGAAGTGTAGCTCAGCAGTATGAGATGCGCAGTGAAGCAGATCACTTGCAGCGTGTGAACTAGCTCACTTAAAGGCCACGACGCCAAAGGCTTCAGGGTGGCGCGCGACGCGCCGGAACCCGGCTTCTTGCAGGCGCCGGACGACCCCGGCAGCAGTGCGCCCCCCGGAATGACTGGCTAGGTCGCCAATATAATGAAAGAGTTGGCCCTTGGCGGTGAGGACGCGGTAAAGCTGGCTGTAGAAGGCGCCGGAGTAGAGGTCGCCCGCCAGGTTTAAGATGGGCGGGTCGTGGATGATGCGCGCAAAACTGCGCTCTGGGAAGGTTTCGATCAGTTCGGCGGCATCACCAAGCAACTGCGTGATGCGCGGGTTGTCAAAGAGGTCGCGTGACCAGGGGTTGAAGCGGGCAAGCTCCAGTGCAGCGGGGTCAAGCTCAATCGTCGTGACGTGTTCGGCGGTGCGGGCGGCTTCAATAGCGGTATAGCCCAGGCCGGTGGCGGTGTCCAGCACCTGGCCGATGACAGGCGCGATGGCCGCGATTTTCTTGAGGGTGTCTTCGCGCGGGGTGGTGTCTTGAATGCGGTGCATGGGAAAGCCTGCCACAATCGTGGTGGGCGCAGAGGGCGTGGCAAAGAGCGTGCGCACCCAGTTGGTGGCTTCAGAGTAGACGTGGATGGGGCGGATAGCCTGGCCCTCCAGCAGAAAGCACTGCTTCTCGTTGGAACTGATGCGCCGCACGTCGCCCCAGGTCAGCTTTTCGCCGGTTGGGAAGATAACCTCATCGGGGTCCAGGCGTACCTCTGTGGTCGTCAGGCCCAGGTCGGGCGAGATGGTGGCCGATGGCTGACTCTGCTGGCGGGCAGCCAGCAGCGGTCGAGTCTGATAGTAGGAAAGAACGATCATTGAAGGCCACGCTTTCTCTTGGCGCCTTCTTCCCCAACGAATCCCGGCGCGGTGGCCGGGGCTACAGACGCCCCAGGCATTCT
>DATBGS010000128.1:0-11015 GCA_036557885.1 Ktedonobacterales bacterium | reverse complement strand
CTGGAGCCTGATGCACCTGCCAGGGAATGGCTTTCTGGGCGCGCCAGAACTGAATCAGGTCGTGCTGCCCAACAGCAGCGACATCTTCCGCGCGCAGGGCCAGCGCCTCTACGCGATGCTGGGTATCGCCATTATCAACGGGAACGCCGTCTACACCAGCGGTGCGCGCATCGTCAGCAGCAATGACGGCGGCAAAACCTGGCAGTATGCCGACGCAGCGCTGGAGGCCAGCGGCCAGTACATCTGCGACTACCGGCCCACAGCCACCGGCTCCACGCTCTTTGCCATTGCGCAGAACGGGTCGTTCTGCTACGACTTCCCCACTTCAACCAGCTACCTCTGGCGCAGCGATGATGCAGGCGCAACCTGGACACAGGTCAGCCAGTTCCCGGCGCTTGCCAGCAACCTTGCTGTCGTCAGCCGGGGCGCCTCCGCGCCGCTGCTCTACGCGCTGCCCGCCACTCCGTATAACGATGGCGCTGGCGCGGGAAAAGGGCTATCGCTCTTTGTCAGCAATGATGGCGGGAAAACCTGGAACAACGCGCCCACAAAGGGCATCCCAGGCGACGCCACGCAGGAACAAGGGCCACTTGCCACATTGAGCGATGGCTCAGTGATCGTCGAGTGGCAGCTTCCAGGTGAAACCGACACCCTGCTCAGCTTGAGTCCAGGCGCCTCTACCTGGCGCTCAGTCGTTGACCATATCGCCATCGGCGCGGGCAATGTGCTGGTCACAACATCCCAAGGGGCGGATACCCTCTGGGTGATCGGCCAGAGCGAATACCAAGGGCCATATACTGTCTCTAAATTCGGGAAGCAAAACGCATAAATCAGGCTGAAAGATGCTGAAAGAATGCCTCCGGCGCCAGGAGAAATCTCAGCGCCGGAGGCATCCTTTCAAGAGCATAGAACGCAGCTATTCGGCCTTCTCTGGGGCGGGCGCCAGTTCTGCTTTCGCGCGCGCGGGCAGCAAGCGCTTCAGCACAAACAACGCCACCGCCAGGGAAACCGCGCCAACGATCAGGCTATCCAGCGCGACTGACCCCAGCGCTTCGCCAATATCCTGAGCGATGATCTCGCCATTCAACAGACTGACTGTTGAGCCAACCACCAGCGCGCCCAGCACAAAGCTGCCTCCCTTGACCATCCGGCTCACTCCAGTGCGCAGCATCAGCCAGAGCACCGGCGAGAGCACCAGACCAACCAGGAAGGGAACTGATTCGCGGAATACCTCATCCATAGAAAACTCCTCTTGTGTAGTGAAATTACTTCTCTCTTTTTTATACCGCTCACAAGAGATGCTGTCAACATGCTCGCTGGCGGGGTCTACCACTCAAGCATGAAGTGCTCCACTGCAAGAGTGTGGAGCGAACGATAGCGGAAACTCAGCAGTTCAGATACCATAAGTGTAGAAGCTCTTTCTGGCTTTCAATGAAAAAAGAAACGAAAGGATTCTTTAATTATGAGTATCTCTCGCTGGGTTTCACGTGCCCTCGCAGTCGTGGCACTCGGCGCCCTGTTCGCGCTGAGCGCGTGCAGCCCCAATGCCGTCACCTCGACGGGCAGCACTCCAACCGACACCCCAACCAGCGTTCCAACGGCCACGCCCACGCTTGCACCACCCATGTGCGGCAGCGCGCCATTCAGCGCGAATTATGTTACCATGCTGCCGGATGCTACCTTTAACGCCACCAACATCTATGCACAGATACCGCTGCCACCGCTGACCCGCTCCTTTGATAACGACGCCTCCGGCGGACTCCGGGGCAGGCAGATGTGCAGCGCGGGCACCGCCGATTCGGTGCTGGCCTTTATGACGCAAAACCTGACGCAGCTTGGCTGGCAGCAGATAGACCAGAGCACACAAGGCTGCATCGGTATAGACGCGAGCCTGTACAAGACCGTGCAATGCTGGAAGAACGGCACATATACGCTCACCCTGGGCATCAACAGCAGCACCGATTGGCTGGTCCTCTTCCGCGACCCCGACTTCAACCCCTGATGTGCTTGTAGCGCCGCCGACCCCGGCGGCGAATCGTGGCAAACACCAACGTTCGCTCTTGCGAGGAAGGCTGGCGGTTAAAACCGCCAGCCTCCATTGGCACACGCCGTCCCTGCCGGGAAACGTGGTCCCAGCATCTTGACTTTCGGCGCCTTCTCGGTTATACTTTGCGTATCCACGTGAATCGGTTCGTCTGGTTTTCCCTCGGTATCCTCTAACTGAATACGAAACGACTGACGCGGACGTGTAAAGACACGACCCGCGCCACAGCACTCCCCGCCTGGCCTACACCAGTGCGGAAAGTGGGTGCATTGTAGCGGTTCAGACCGCCTTGCCCCCACCCTGCTGCCTCCTGAAGAGACAGCAGAACCGGAGTCAGGCTGTGGCTTGCGGGACCGTTCCAAAACGTCCCTTGACAGGGACGAGAAAGGTGCTGCCCAATGGCCGCCCATCATCCCCTGCTCCCTCCTGGCTGGCGTCGTTCCCTGGCCTGGCTCCTGTCCCGCTACCCCACACTCAACCAGCCCGACCCCGCGCCCATCACCGATGCTGTTAGCCCACTGAGCGGCAAGCTGGACACACGCCGCCTCCACGACGACCACTCAGGCGCGGGCATGCTCAGCCACCATATCCCCTTCATTGTCAAGACCATCCGCAAGCGGCTGCGCCAGGGCAAACGCGCCCTGGGCGGACGCAAGCACTCGCAGCGCTTCCACCGCCGCGACTTAGCGGTTCAGCCGCTAAACGCCAGCCAACTGCCCCGGCAGATCGCGCCGCTGTGTCAGCGCATGAAACAGGAGATGCCCCGGCTGATTCGGCTGGTGTTGGAGGCAGAGGCCGCCCATGAAGACCACCTGGAGCGCTACTGGCTCGCTTGCCATGAAGCGGTAGCGATTGCCTTGTTGAACATGCAAACGCTCTTTGAAGCGCTGCGTCGGCTGACGACCCCCTGGTTCGCGTTGCTATGCTTGCGCTGGGCGCTGCGCTGCGGCTGGGAAGCCTTCCTGGGCAAAGATACCTTCACACGAGAGGCTAAACAGTGGTTTGAGGAAGTGCCCATCACCCTGGCGGAGGAAGCCGAACTCTGGCGCATCCTCGTGCGCGAGGCCGAGGAGGGGCCGCCGCCAGAGCCATTTGCCCCGCTCATTCGGCGCTGGCGAGCAGGCGAACTCCCTGCGCAGCCGCCCACAGACCGCAAGCAACCCTGGCCCGAAGGCGCCCAGCCACGCGGGAGGGTCTAACTGCTCGTAGCCCCAGCCACCGCGCCGGGGTCTTCCCGCCAGGGTCGGCGTGGCTACCCTCAAAGCAGGGGCACAGCGAGCGGCGCTGCTGGGCATCACTCTCGCCGAGGAAGCTGATAAATATCCAGGTCAATCGTCTCTCTTGGAAAAGGAAAGCAGAACATCCAAATATGCCTGGACCCGCGCGGTGGTATATCCGGCAGAAGCCAGCGAAAGAGACGCCGTACTCGTCGCTGGAAAGGCGTCGTAGGGCCACCCAAGACGGTGTGTGTCCTGACATGCTCTGTACCGTCCGGCGTGACCCAACGCTCGATGGTCTGGTTCTTCCTATTCACACGCTTGATGTCAACGATGTAGCGCCCAATCCGAAACTGTAGCCACATACGCCCATCCTTTTGCTGCTTGTAGCCCCGGCGTCCCCTGTGCCCTTCTGTCTTAGGGTGCCGGGCAGCGGGCTGGCAGCCCGCGCTACAAACCGCTTGCCTGACCAATATCCTGTAGCTCAATCAAGCGGCCATCGGGGTCGCGCAGATAGGCTGAGCGGCCCCACTCGTAGTTGTGCGGCTCCAGCACCAGCGCAAAGCCCTGGTCGCGCAGCGCGGCGCAGGCGCGGTCCACATCCGCAACGGCCACCGCCAGATGGTCTTCGTTGGGCGGCTGGCCCGTCGTCTGCGGCATGCCCTGGTGAATCAGCAGCGAGAGGCCGCTTAACTCGAAGAGGGCCATGCCGTCTGAGCAGACCGATGGCTCCACGCCCAAGACCTGCTCGTAAAACTCCGCCAGAAGCGCGACATCTGCGGTAAAGCAGGCAACTTCAGCAATCTGGTTCCTCATATCTTCCTATTCCCCTACGCGCCCCACCATCCGGCGGCGGCGCAGGCTCAGCCAGGTCGCCACGCCAATCAAAACCAGCGCGATAGACCCAACCACCAGCGGAATTGGCGCGCCCTTGTTGAGCGCCAGCACTACCGCGCTGATCGCCGCAACGCCCACAAACGCCGAGCCGGTCAGAATCAGCGAGCGCCAGCGCATGCCCACGCCCAGCGCCAGAATCACCAGCGACTCAAAGAGCAGCACCATTTCATAGGTGAAGTTTGGCTCCGGGTTATAGCACTGGTACAGCGTTGGCAGCAGCAGCAGCAGCGACCCCGAAAGCGTCGCCAGTTTGCCCAAAGACAGAGCATCGGGCACGCGCTGATCTCCCGGCAGGAACGTGCCGATAATCAACAGATAACTTCCTGGGACCACCACATACGCCTGCACATTGTCTGCGCCCAGCCAGCGCAGCAGCCATGTCACCGCCAGAGCCGTCAGCAGCCCGCTCAGGTACCAGATCACATGGAACCCCGGCAGGCGCGTCAAAAGCGCGAGCATGCCACCCAGCAAGATCAACGCCACACATATCACCAGCGTTTGCGAACTGCCAACCTCAAACGCGCCCGCCGCGCCCAGCGCCAGCAGCACCGCTCCGGCAGCCACCACCAGCCCGACAACCAGATGAATCCAGGCTCCGATGCGGCGCGGGTCACTTCTGTATCTGGCTTCCGCTGGGTCAAGTCCGGCAACCCACCAGGCAGCCGTGTTGAGATGCAGCCAGGGCAGGCGCACCCAGATTTCCCTGGCAAACTGATACAGCCAGCCCAGCCCGACAAAGGCCAGCGTTGCCTGCCAGCTCTCCAGATGCAGCGCGTGTACGTCCGTTGCCAGCGCGGGCACGCCCAGCACCAGCGCCACCGTCAGCACTTCGGGCCGCGATTCCACCGCCGCAATCACATAGGTCATCAGCGCCAGCAGCGTCAGCGCCATCGCCTCAAATTGGGGAGAGGAAGCGCCAAAAGCCACCGTCGCCAGGGAAGCCGTCACCGCCGCCACATAAAACGGCCAGGACCAGCGCCCACCGGCCACGCGCCCGGCAATCAGCGCCAGCACCGCAAAAGAGAGCGCCAGCGGCAGCAGGGCGTGGGCGTCTCGCTGCACAAACACGCTCGCCATCGCGTAGAGCGTCGGAATTACCCCGCCAAACGGCTCACCCTCCAGCACCACCAGCACATACGCCACCGCCGCAAAGACCAGCAGCAGCGCTTCCAGCGTATTCGCATTGAAGGGCACGACCCGCGTGCAGGCCAGGAACGAGACGCCCATCGCCGCCGCGTACGGCGCGTAGGCCCATTCGCGGCGCACATTGCCCCGGAACGGCGGCACGCGCAGCACCACGCCCGGCGCCGCCAGCACAAAGGTCAGGCCAACCGTTAGCGCAAACTGCTGGCTGCCCTGGATGAACCAGGCGCCGATTACCGCGTAGACCACCGCCACGCCGCTCAAAATGGGCTGTTCTTCCTGCACCGCCACCAGATAGGCGCACAGCGCCACCGCCAGCAAAAAGCCCACCTGCCACCACGACCCGCCGGGCAGCGCCTCCAGGCGTGGCACCACCAGCCGCACGCCCACCGCCGCCGCAAGCTGCCAGGCAATGCCCCACCAGGGTCCACGCCACGCCCGCAGCACCACGCCCGCCCCGATCAGGCCAAAGATCAGCAGCATGCCCGCCGTTGGGCTGGCGACAAGCGCGATGGCCCAGAACGCCAGCGCCCCGGCCACCACCGTCGCCAGCACCTGCTTTTCCCAGAGTGCCACCACGTATGCAAGCGCCGAGAAGAACAGCAGCACCCAGGCCATAAAGGGGATGCCCGTCGCCGCGTACCAATCGGGCAAAACTGTGGTGTGAAACGCGCTTTTCAGGCCAGCCAGCGCCACTGTCCACAGCGCCACCAGATACAGCGTGACCGCCCAGGTGCGCCCCAGGAGCCGCCGCACCGCCAGCGCCGCCGCCGCCAGTCCCAGCGCCAGAAAAACCTCGTGCAGCGTGCTGTTATCCTGAATGACAGGCACAGAGCCACCGAAGAAGCGCAGATTTTCCAGCAGATAGGGCAGCGCCACCAGCAGGCCAAAGAAGCCCACCACCGGATTTGCCAGCCCAGGCTTGCGCTCGCGCAGGCCCGCGCTGAAGGCCGCCGCCATAAAGACCAGCAGCACCTCCACCTGATAGGTGGTGCTTTGCCCCAGCAGCATTGGCAGCGTATAGAGCGCGTTTGCCAGCGCCACCACATAGACCGGCCCGACCAGTCGGCGCGTCTCCGCCCGCGTGCCCAGCCAGAGCGCCACCGCCCACAGCGCCAGCACCAATCCCACCCAGAACTGCGACAGATGCCCCAGGAACAATCCCCTGGGCAGGACCGCCAGCCCTAGCTGGTAATAGTTCTCGCTCAGGAAGAAGCCGCTTGCCAGCAGCCACGCCGGGCTATCAATCAGCGCGGAGCCAACGGTCACAACCAGCGCCGCGCTCAGCGAGGTAATCAGCGTCCAGTTGGGAGTGGGGTTATACAGCACAACCACCGCGCCGCCACAGATCAGGCCCACCGCCAGAAACTCCAGAAACACGCGCAGTTCCCGCCGCTGGGGTTGCCGCTGCGACATCCAGAAGGCCAGCCCAAACTCCAGCAGCGCCGTAGCCGCCAGCACCCGCGCCATGCCATCCCCATTCGCGCCAATCCAGAGCGCCACGCCGCCTACCGCCTCAGCAAAGAAGACCGCGTTAAAGCCATCAATCACATCAATAACGACCTGGCCCCACTGCGGCTTCCAGCCTGGCACCGCGCGCCGCCAGGCCAGCGTCACCGGCACCTGCACGCAGGCGCTCAGCGCCAGCGCCGCCGCGTCCACATAAATGTTGGGAAATGCGGTGTAGTCCACCGTCTGATTCAAGCCAATCGCGCCAAACACCTGCACCGCCACCACCAGCGGAAACGTCGCCAGCACCGCGAGCTGTGTGGCTGGCTCGTGCAGCAGATCAAACCCCGGAACCCTCCCGCGCAGCAGGCGCGGCGTCAGCAGCACCAGCACCAGCACGCCCAGCACAAAGCCCCACCAGTTCAGCGTCACTTCCGCGCGCAGCGAGCTATTGATCCAGGGCACAATCGCCAGCGCCGAAACAATCAGCGAAGTCCAGCCCAGATAGGCGTACGTCGCAAAGCGCGTTTCTATCGTCAGCGCCAGATAGACAATGGCCGCGTACAGCGCCGAAATACACAGCATGGCCGACACCGGCACATTGAAATCCTTCAGCGCAAAGCGATAGATCGCCAGCATCACCAGCGGCGTCATAAACGCAAACACGCCCAGATACACGCGCCGCACCGTCCGCAGATCAGCGCTGTGGCGCAGCGCCAGCCCCAACCCGCCAAAGGCAAGATAGAGCGCGCAGATTACGGCCAGGCTTTGTAAGGGATAGCTCTGGCCCTGGCTGACCACAAAGGTCAGCACAGCCACCAGCGCCAGAAAACCGCCGAGATACGCCATAATCGCAATGGCCTGGTCGCTAATGAACGCGCGCCAGGAAAACGTATGTCGCTGGGGCTGAGGCATGGCCTGGGCAGCGCTGGCCTGTGGTGTTGGCGGCATGGATGGCATGGAAGAACCGAGCGGCTGCCTTGGCAACACGGACGCCGCCTGACCCAGCGGGGCACGAGGCACAGCGGGCATTGGAGCGTTGGGAGGCCGGACGGGTACCTGCGTCAGCGGGTCGGCCTGCGCCGTCGGCAGTGGCGGAGGCGTCGCCGGAGTCAGCAACGTCTTCTTGAAGCCGCCCGTCTGCGCGCTGGGCAGCGGCCTGGTCATCGCGCCAGCGGTCTTGCCCTCTTTGGAGGGCGCCCGGCGGATGCGCCGGTAGTGCGCGGCATACTCATCGCGCAGCTCCACGATGGTCTGCGCACCCAGGCCCTCTGCAATACGCTCATCCAGATCACTCAGCACCTTCGCCAGTCCACGCAATTCTGTCACCAGTTCCTTGCCAATCGCCTCCCCGCAGAGCGAGCAATAGAGCGCGTTCGCAGGCGACACCGTTTGGCATTGGGGGCATCTGAGTCCAATCATATTCATCGTATGCCTCCTTTTGGGGGCGAGCAGCTTTTCGTCATGTACCCAACAACGACGACACGGGCTTCTCGGTTACAACAGGTCAAGGGGCTGCGGCGGGAAGATTGGTTGCCTGGATGGTTGCTATTTTATCTCTCGCTATGAATTACGTTTCAGTTTGGGCAATTCTCCTGTGAAAAAGTGTGAACCTTTTCACACTCCACCCAAACTCCACCCCCCATGCCTCAAAAACTCTGCTAAAATAGAGAAAACACTGCGCAGAGAAAGAGTTCACACATATGCACACGCGCCCGGTATTAGTGGCAAAAACAACGCTCAGCCTGGAAGAAGTTGGCGAGGTCCAGGCGCTTGCCGCGCTCTGCAACCAGCGCGAGGGACTGGACCTCAAGCTGGCCTTTCCCCTCGACCAGAGCACAGAGCCATCCGCGTTTCTGTGCTATGCCGATGGTCGGCTGGTGGGCTACTCGGCGCTGGATGGCGATGAAGTGTGCGGCATGGTGCATCCCGATAGCCGTCGTCGGGGCATCGGGCGCAAGCTCCTGACGGCGGCGCTGGAAGAGGCCGGGCGACGCCACCATCCCCAACTGCTGCTCATCTGCGAAGCCAACTCATCCAGCGGCCAGGGGTTTGTCGCGGCGCAGAACGGCCAGCATGCCTTTGGCGAGTATCGCATGATCTTGGAGACGCTGAGGGAAACTCCGCCTAATGACCTGCCTATCCAGCTTCAGGAGGCTGGCCCCGAAGACGTAGAGCTTCTGACGGAGATTCTCGCGGAAAGTTTTGGCGACCCGGTAGAAATGGCCCACGAAAACGTCGTTGAGAGCATGGCGCTCCACAACGAGCAGTTTTATCTGGCGCTCTCGGACGGCGCGCCAGTGGGCACCCTGAAAGTGGTCTATGAGCCGCCCAGGGCAGGTATCTACGGCTTTGGGGTGCTGCGCACGCACCAGGGCCGGGGCATTGGCCGCCAGATACTCTTCCAGATGTGCCAGCGCTTGCTGGCGCAGGGCCACCAGCCCATCAGCCTGGAGGTCGAAACAGACAACAACCGCGCCATCAGCGTCTACCGCGCCTGTGGCTTCCGCGAAACAACGGTCTACAACTATTACTGGGTGAGCGAGAACCAGTCATCATCTCGTGAGACTTCTTGCTAGGAAGCCTCTGTTAGCCAGGAAGACATCTATGTCTAAACCACTTCATTTGCAAGACCAATGGGCGCAGTGGCTGTTGCAGCGCCGCGATGGTGGCGACCTGGCAACGCGCCAGACCTTGCTCAAAAACCTGGAAGCCTACCGCGATCAGGTGCTGGCGCATGCCAGCCTCAAAGAAGGCGAAACGCTGCTGGACCTGGGCACTGGCACCGGCCTGATTGCCTTTGGCGCGCTGGAGCGCCTGGGCGAACGCGGCACCGTCATCTTTAGCGACATCTCGCAGGATTTGCTGGATCACTCCCGCGTCCTGGCCGAACAGATGGGCGTGCTGGAACGCTGCCGGTTTCTCCTGGCTCCGGCGGATGATCTGAGCGCGCTGGCCGATGCCTCGGTGGATGTCATCACCACGCGCTCAGTCCTGATCTACGTGCAAGACAAACAGCGCGTCTTCAACGAATGCTACCGCGTCCTCAAACCCGGCGGGCGTATCTCCCTGTTTGAGCCGATTAACCGCTTCTCGCTCACTGGCGCGGACCAGCGCTTTATGGAATACGACCTCGCGCCCATCCTGCCGATTGGCATGAAGGTGCTGGCCCTCTACGCGCAGAGCCGCGCCAATGCAACCAACGCCATGCTCGACTTTGACGAGCGCGATCTGTTCGCCTTTGCCGAAAAAGCAGGCTTCCCAGAGGTCCATCTGGACTTGCAGGCAGAGGTGAAACCGGCCAACCCCAGGGCGTGGGATGGCTTTGTGCAGAGTTCGCCAAACCCGCTGGTGCCCACGCTGGAGGAAGCCATGCGCGAAGCGCTGACCCCAGAAGAAGCCGAGCGCTTCACCGCCTACCTGCGCCCGCTGGTGGAAGGCGGGCGTGGCACCTGGCGCATGGCAATGGCCTACCTCTGGGCCGTGAAAACCCGCCTGTAGCCCCGGCTTCCAGCCGGGCCGTCCCGCCTGTAGCCCCGGCCACCGCGCCGGGCCGTCCCGCCTGTAGCCCCGCCGACCCTGGCGGGCCGTCCCCTACCTCCGCTGGCGTGCCAGCACCTCCTGCATGCGCAGCCCCTGCCTGCCTCCTCCCGCCTGCCAGAACTCCGCCAGCCGCTCTGCGTGCTTGCGCATCGCGTCCAACTCCTCTTGCAGCCATGCCCGCGCCACCGCTGCCTTGTGCCGCTTGCGAATCTCGCGGTACACCTGGGTGAGCGCGTGGGCGGCAATCAACGTCGTCACCTGGCGTTCGTAGGGCGTGATCGTCTCCAGCGTCGTCTCATGGATGCGCTGCATGCGCTCCACCTCGTAGCCTAGCAGCCGCCGCAGCTTCTCATCAGGCTGCCGCCCCAGCCCGAACGTCGTGTACGCCGCCCAGGGCGCGTCTATGTCATACACCGACGACTTCGAGCCGTAGCGAATCGAGAGCATGATGCCCTGCTCCTCCATATACCGGTGGCAGGCTTCAATCGCGGCGCAGACCTGAAGAATCACGAAATAGGGGAACATCTTGACGGGCAGCATGGGCAGATGCACACCCAGGATGCTGATGGGACGTGGACCCTTGCGTTGGCGCGGGAACGGCTCGGCGGGCGGAGGCGGCGCGGCTTTAGCCGCCTGGAGGTACTCCGGCTTGAGATGGGGATGCTCGAACGTCAACATACGAAAAACCCTCCTGATGAGTGGTGTTGACCTGTCAGGAGGGG
>DATBGS010000127.1:0-22054 GCA_036557885.1 Ktedonobacterales bacterium | reverse complement strand
GTATCTTGCCATCTTTTGCTTTAATAAAGA
Organism: Ktedonobacterales bacterium; assembly: GCA_036557885.1. Lineage (GTDB taxonomy): Bacteria > Chloroflexota > Ktedonobacteria > Ktedonobacterales > DATBGS01 > DATBGS01. The sequence continues at coordinate 22,024 of DATBGS010000127.1, read as the reverse complement.
TGGCCTGTTTGCCACGCCCCGCTATCTTTTCCCGTTGTATAGCGCGGTCCCGCTCCTCGCCAGCCAGCTTGCGCGGCTGGCGGGCTGGCTGCGGGGCAGGCGCTTCTCTTTAATAAAGTTTCCGGCGCTGCGTGTTGGCCTGGGCACGCTGGCGCTGGGCGGGCTGCTGCTCTGGAATGTGGCGGCAGATGCCGCGGTGACGCCGCTGCAAACGGCGGCGCGCGATCATGGTATCTGGGTGGCTGGCACCGATGACACCCTGCTGGCGCTGCTGCGCGCCGATAACATCCATACGGTTATCAGCAACGACTATTGGGAAGGGCTGCGCCTGACGTTTGAGAGCGGCGAAAGCATCATTACGGTGATGATCACCTCGGAGGGGCAGCCAGGCTTTAATCGCTATCAGCCCTATGTGACGCGAGGGCTGGCCGACCCGCGCCCGGCATATCTGGAACTGACCGGCACGCGGGAGGCCATGCTGGATAACACACGCCTGCAAGCTGGCCTGCTGCCTGGCTATCGCTCGATGCCTGTGGGCGTGTTTACGCTGTTTCTGCCAACCTGAACAGGTGGTGGCTGAAGGCGAACGTTGGCGGGAGGCGACGGAGGCTGGCGGTTAAAAGCCGCGCCTAAGAACGCCTAACACAACCTCCGTTTTGCCACGCGGGCTGGCGACTAAAGATCGCGCCTAAGGGCCTACGGCCACCAAGTCCGCCTGCGCGGACTCCCCGCCCCAAGCGGGCCAAACTGGGTTGTGTTAGGCGTTCTTAGGGCCAGCGGCCACCCCAAGGCAGAGGGGCATGGCAAGTCCGCCTACGCGGACTCCCCGCCGCCTTCCAGAGCAACCGTCACGCCAGAAGGGGCGGGGAACCTGCGCAGGCAGGTTTGGCCGTGCCCCTGCTTTGAGGGGTGGCGTCCGCAGACGCCCCTAGCCGCGATCTTTAGTCGCCAGGCACCTTTGGGGCGCGCTTTACACGCGACTCTGCTGGGGTTCTGGCGCGCTGGCTATCGCGCTGATGTGGCTGGCAAGCTCGCGCAGCTTCTCGCGTAACTCTGGCGGCTGGAGTACCGTCACCGGGCATCTCAGTTCAGCCAGGAACATAGCCAGCCACCCCAGACGCCAAACGCTGCTGCGAAAGAGTACGCCATCGCCGCGCTGTTCCAGTTGCCCAATGGTCGCGGGCACTTTTGCCTGCGCCTCCACCAGCGTCATCTTGAGCAGCGCCTCTACCTGCCAGACGCCCGGCGCTCGCCCGATACCTTGCTCCACCTCTGCCAGCAAATCAATATCAGCCGGACGCACAAAGCGTTCTTCGCGCAGTTTGGCGCCCGTCATACGATCTAGCCGGAAGACGCGCAAACCCTGGCGCAGGTGGCAATAGCCAACGGCATACCAGCGCCCGGCGCGAAACACCAGGCCATAGGGGTCAATCACGCGCTCCGTTTCTTCTCCAGGCCAGGAGCGATAGCCCAGCAAGACCTGCTGGTTGCGCTGCGCCGCCACGCTTAATGCCAGCACTAACTCGCTGGCGGGGGGTACAGTTTCTTCTGGCAGCGCGATGACCAGCGTCTCTTCCAGCGCCTGGGCAAATTCGCGCAGCGGCGTAGGCAGCACGCGCCCAATTTTGGCAAGCGCGCTTTCGGTGGCGAGGGCTGCCTGGGTGAGGCCAGCGCGCCGCGCTACCAGCAGCCCCAGCACCACCGCCATTGCCTCTTCTTCGTTAAACATGAGCGGCGGCAGCTTGAAGCCTGGGCGCAGGCGATAGGCGCCAGCGCGCCCCCGCCGCGCCTGCACCGGAATCCCCAGGTCTTGCAGCATGGTGATATAACGTCGCACTGTGCGGATGTCCACCTCCAGCCGTCCGGCCAGTTCCGGGCCGGTCATCTGGCGGTGCGATTGCAATAGCTCCAGTACGGTGAGCACGCGCGTCGTCGGGTGATACATACGCCTCCCATAGGAATTTTTGTGTCGTAGTAAAACTCATCCCAATCAGGAACGATTATGCCCTGTTTCGGTGCGAGAATCAAGAGGAAGCGTTGACCGTGAACAGAAACGAAGAAAGAAGAAAGCCGATGATCGAGTTTCCTGTAAACGAGAAAACGGCCCCTGGCTATCTGGCGCTGCCAAAAAGCGGCAAAGGGCCTGGGGTGCTGGTGCTGCATGCGTGGTGGGGACTCAACGACTTTTTCAAGCAGGTGTGTGAGCGGCTGGCCCAGGCTGGCTTTGTGGCGTTTGCGCCGGACCTGTATCATGGCGTCGTTGCCAGGACCATTGATGAGGCAAAGCAGGTACAATCTACGTTCGATGATCAGCAGGCGGAAGAAGAGATCAAGAGCGCGGTGGCCTTTTTGCGTGGGCATCCGTCTGTGCAGGGTAGCGGGATAGGGACCATTGGCTGTTCAATGGGCGCGGCCCACGCGCTGCTGCTCTCCACGCAGCTCCCCGATGAGATAGCGGCGGTGGTCAGCTTCTACGGGGCGTGGTCAGAACCCGATTTTGGCAAGGCGCGCGCGGCATATCTGGTGCACTTTGCCGAACACGACGAGTGGGAGCCGGAAGAGGAGATGGAGAAGCTGGGGCCTGTCTTGCGCGCCGCAGGGAAAGAAGCCACTGTCTATCGCTATCCCGGCACCATCCACTGGTTCGTTGAAGAAGATCGTCCCGATGCGTACAACCCGGAAGCCGCTCGCGTGGCCTGGGAGCGCACGCTGGCGTTTCTCCATCAGCACCTAAGTTAAGGTGCAAGCAGCAGAAGTGCTTGTAGCCCCGGCGCCCCTGCCGGGGCAGCGCGGCCCGGCAGGGGCGCCGGGGCTACAAGCAGCAGCTAATACAAAGGAGCAATCACATGGCAGAAGAAATCAAGGTTGAGAAGGCGGAACTGCTCCGCCGCATCCAGGCCGGATACGATGAGCTTGAGGGCCTTATTGCCCCGTTGAGTCAGGCGCAGATGACGGACCCCAGCGTCAATGGCCCCTGGTCGGTCAAAGACAACCTGGCGCACCTCACCGTCTGGCAGAATTACCTGCTGGACGTCCTTCAGGGCGTCCTTGCCAACACTAAGCCATCAGAGTTTATGCCGGGGTTTTCCAGCGAGGATGAGATGAACGCGCACATTTTTCAGCAAAATAAAGATCGCCCTGTTGCTGGAGTGCTGGCGTTGTTTCGCTCGTCGTATCAGCAGGTGATTGCTGCGATTGAGAAGATGAGCGATGAGACGCTGAACTCGCCCGCGCCCTGGAGCACCTCTGGCAATCCCATCTGGCCCTTTATCGTCGGCAATTCCTACGGGCATTATGAGGAGCACGGCGGCAACATTCGGCGCTGGCTGGAGCAGGGCGCATGAGCGAACAGCAGCAGGCGATTGCCCCTTTTTACAACGGCTGGGATGTTTACCAGGGTCTGCTCGTCAAAGCGATTGCGCCGCTCACACCGGAACAGCTTGCGCTGCGTTCCGCGCCAAATCTGCGCAGCATTGCCGAGCTTGCCGGGCATATCATTGCCGGGCGCATTATCTGGTTTCATATGGTGATGGGCGAAGGCAGCCCTGATTTGCTGGAGCAAAGAGAACGCTTTGGCAGACACGCGGAGGAGCGCACTGCCCAGGAGTTTGTCGAAGGGCTGGAGATAACCTGGCAACTCATGCAAGCGTGCCTGGTGCGCTGGACGCCCGCCGATCTGGAGTATGTGTTTCGTGGCGAATGGCGCGGCGAGCCATACGCGCTCTCGCGCCAGTGGGTGATCTGGCATCTCATTGAGCACGACCTGCATCATGGCGGCGAGCTTTCGCTCACATTGGGGATACACGGTCTGGCCGCGCCAGACTTGTAAATAGTACAGGAGACTGAGAGGAGCACTCTCTGATGAGCGTACAATCTGCGGTGGCCCCTTTTTACAACGGCTGGGATGTCTACCAGGGTCTGCTCGTCAAAGCGATTGCGCCGCTTACGCCGGAACAGCTTACCTTGCGGGCTGCGCCGCAGTTGCGCGCGCTCGGCCAGCAGGCGTCTCACATGATTGCCACCCGCGCCAGGTGGTTACATCTTGATCTGCGCGAAGGTGGCGCAGAACTGGACGCCCTGATGGAGTGGGATGGGTGGCATGCGCAAACCGGGTGGGATGGCCCCCCGCCGCCCGCACGAAGCGCGGCAGAACTGGTCAATGGGCTGGAAATCACCTGGCAGGTTATCCAGGCGGCGCTTGGGCGCTGGACCATTTCCGATCTGGAGGAAGTCTTTCCTCCCACCTTTCCAGGAGAGGACAGCTTTACGCGCCAATTCGTTATTTGGCATCTCATCGAACATGATTTGCATCATGGCGGTGAGCTTTCGCTCACGCTGGGGATACACGGTCTGGCCGCGCCTGATCTGTAGTTTCGTTTGTGGATTGCAAGGGACATTTAGGAAAGGCACGATGAATGACGACCCCATCCATGTCGCTGCCCCGCCCTGTCACACTGGCTGGTCAAGCGATCACCTTGCGTACTTTGTTGCCAGGCGATGCTGAAGCGATGCACGCGGCAATAGTGGAATCATCACCAGCGCTTAGTACGACGATGCTCTGGTGGCACGAAGGGTTCTCGCTGAACGAAACCCGCGACTGGGCGGAGACGTGTCAGTCTTTGTGGGATCAAGGACAGCACTACGAGTTTGCGATCTTGTCGGGGCCAGCGGAGGGGTATCTTGGGTCATGCGCCATGAGCGGCCTGAACAAGCAGCAATCGAAGGCTAATCTGAGCTATTGGGTGCGTACCTCTCAGACGGGAAAGGGGATTGCCAGTCAAGCCTCGCGCCTGGTTGCGCAGTGGGCGTTTCGGTCATTGGGCGTGCAGCGCATTGAGATTGTCGTCGTCAGCACCAATCTTCCCAGCAGAGGAGTGGCGCTCAAGGCAGGAGCAACCCAGGAAGGGATATTACGGAATGGATTATGGTGGAACGGGCGACCATATGACGCGGTGGTGTTCTCTTTCATCCCAGAGGACTTCTCTCTTTAGGGATTTTCTGCCAGGTGGAAAACAGTATCAGGGTGTAAGTAAGGGGATAGAGGTAGCAAGGAGTTTTTCATGTCCGCAACGAGCGATGTAATCGAGTCCCTGACCCGCAGCCGCCACACGCTGCTGGAAACCTTCGCGGGCTTGTCCAATGCCACGCTGGACCAGAAGGGCGTCGTAGGTGAGTGGTCCATTAAAAACGTGTTGGCGCACGTGGCGGCCTGGGAACAGACGGTCACGGGCTTTGTGCCGGAGCGCCTGGCAACGGGCGCCAAACCAGCCATCTTTGCCCAGATGACCGATGAAGACACCTGGAACGAAAAGGAGGTGGCCCGGCACGAGCATCTTACTCCGCAGGAGCAGGTGCAGCAGTTGGCGGCGGCACGTGAGGCGCTGCTTCAGCTTATTCGCGGGCTGGGTGATGAGGCGCTCAACCGCCAGCATCCCTGGCCGGAGTGGAAAGACACGCTGGCAGCCTATCTTCTGGATAGCATTGGCGGCCACGAGCAGGAACACCTGGAAGCGATGCAGGCGGCAGTGGGGCGGCTGCGCGGATAACCACCCTGGCGGACTGCTCCCTCAAAGCAGGGGCATCCTAAGACAGAAGGGCACGGCGGCGGCAGCAGCCCGCTATTCCTAATTATAGCAGGGCTGTGTTAAGCGAAGGTAATAGAGCCTTCCGCTGCTCAAATAGGCTGGATGCGCACCAGCGGGTCGCCTTTTTGCACCAATTGTCCGTTCTGGGCAGGCAAGGCCACGACGATCCCGGCAATCTCGCTTTTGACCTCGTTAAAGACCTTCATCGCCTCCACGATGGCGACGACCTGCCCGGCCTGCACCGCGTCGCCCACTTTGACAAAGGCGTCGGAATCGGGCGAGGGCGAGCTATAATACACGCCCATGAGCGGAGAAACCACTGCCACGCCTTGTTCTTCGGCGGGGCGCTGTTTGTTGGCTGCGCGCCCGGCGGCTGGAGCGGGGACAGCGGTGGGCAGCGCTGGCGTGCCCGGCAGCATGGGCATAGGGTAGGCGGGCATGCTGCCAGCAGGCGCCGCCAGGACGGTTGGAACAATGGCCGAGGTGCGCTTGATCTGAATTGTCGTGCCGCCATCGGTCAGTTCCAGTTCGCCCACCTCGGTATTTTCCAGCGCCTCTATCAGCGCCTGCACCCGTATGATGATGTTTGCTTGCTCGCTCATTCATCAGCCCTCGTACTTCTTGAAGATCAGGCAGGCGTTGTGGCCGCCAAAGCCCATTGAGTTTGACATCGCCACGCTGATCGTTTTGTGACGCGCCTCGTTGGGCACGTAATCCAGGTCGCACTCCGGGTCGGGATGATGCAGGTTGATGGTTGGCGGCAGCACGCCCTTTTGCAGCGCCAGCACGGAGAAAATCGCCTCGATGCCGCCTGCCGCGCCCAGCGTGTGGCCGGTCATGGATTTGGTGGAACTGATCGCCAGCTTATGTGCGTGCTCGCCAAAGACGGTTTTGATGGAAGCCGTTTCGGTGCGGTCATTGAAGGGCGTGGAGGTGCCATGCGCGTTGATGTATTCCACCTGCTCCGGCTTGATGCCCGCCTTCTGAATGGCGCGATTCATGGCGCGCACCAGGCCCTCGCCGCCGGGGGCTGGCTCGGTGATGTGGTAGCCATCGGCGGTGGCGGCATAGCCAATTAGCTCGGCCAGAATTGGCGCCCCGCGCGCTTTGGCAAACTCCAGTTCTTCCAACACCAGCACACCCGCGCCATCGCTCATCACAAAGCCATCGCGGGTGGCGTCAAAGGGACGGCTGGCACCCGCCGGGTCGTCGTTGCGGTGCGAAAGCGCGTGCATGTTGGCGAAGGCGGCAACGGCAATTGGCGTGAGCGCGCATTCGGCGCCCCCGGCAATCATGGCTTTGGCGTCGCCGCGCCGAATCATCTCGGCGGCCTCGCCAATGCCATTGGCGCCGGTTGCGCAGGCCGAAACCACGCCAAAGTTTGGCCCCCTGGCCCCAAACAGAATCGAGACATAGCCAGAGGCAATGTCTACAATCATTTGCGTGATGAAGAACGGGCTGATGCGCTCTGGCCCGCGATCATAAAGCAGCTTAAATTGCTCGTGAGTAGCATGCAAGCCGCCAATGCCGGAGCCGATCAAGACGCCGACTTCTGGCCCATTGGCAGCCACGTCGAGCCTGGCCTGGTCCACCGCCTGCTTTGTCGCGGCAACGGCGAGATGTACAAAGCGATCATTGCGCCGCACCTCTTTGCGATCCATATACTGCGTGGCGTCAAAGTTTTTAATCTCGCCGCCGAATGTGACCTCCTGGTTGGAGGTGTCAAACTCGGTAATGGGGGCAATGCCGGACCTGCCCTGGCACAGCGCCTCCCAGGTGCTCTTGACATCGTTCCCCAGCGGAGTCACCATGCCCATGCCGGTGACAACAACTCGTGAAGTCATTACTGACCTGCCTTTAACAACTGCTCGGCCTGCTCCTGCAAGAAGGTGGTGGTCGTTTCGCCGCGCAGGAATTGCCGGTTATTTAACAAACGCTGATGAAATGGAATCGTCGTCGTCAAGCCCCCGATGACGTATTCGTCCAGGGCACGCCGCCCGCGCGCAATGGCGGCCTCGCGGTTTGGCCCCCAGACGATCAGCTTTGCCAGCAGCGAATCGTAATGAGGCGGCACGGTGTAGCCGCGAAACAGGTGCGAATCCACGCGCACGCCCGGCCCGCTGGGTGGCAGATAGTCTTCGATGGTGCCGGTCTGCGGGCGGAAATCGAGCGTCATATCTTCGGCGGTGACGCGAAACTCAATGGCGTGGCCGGAGAAGTGTATATCCTGCTGCTTGAGCTTCATGCGTTCGCCCGCCGCAATGCGTAACTGTTCCTGCACGATGTCCACGCTGGTAATGGCCTCGGTGATGGGATGCTCCACCTGAAGGCGGGTGTTCATCTCCATGAAGTAATAATTATTCTTTTCATCCACCAGAAATTCCATCGTGCCCGCGTTGTGATAGCCGATGCTGAGCGCGCCCTGGATGCCTTTGCTGCAAATGGCTTCGCGCAGTTTAGGCGCAAGCTGGTGGCTGGGCGCTTCTTCCAGCATCTTCTGGCGGCGCCGCTGCACCGAGCAGTTGCGCTCGCCCAGATGCACGCCGTTGCCATGTTGGTCGCAGAGCACCTGCACCTCCAGGTGGCGGGCGTTTGAGACGCATTTCTCAAGATACATGCCGTCGTCGTGAAAGGCTTCGCGCACCTCGCTCTGGGCAGTGGTGAAGAGATGCACAAACTCTTCTTTGCGGTTGACCATGCGAATGCCGCGCCCGCCGCCGCCTGCCGCCGATTTAATCATCAGCGGGTAGCCAATGCGCGAGGCTTCCTGTTCGGCCTCGCCCACCGAGCGCAAAATGCCGGTGCCCGGCAAGACGGGCAGCCCGGCCTTTGCCATTGCCTGGCGTGCCGTGACTTTATCGCCCATGACCGCCGCAACCGAGGGCGGCGGGCCAATAAACTTGATCTTGCAATCGGCGCAAATCTCGGCAAAGCTGGTGTTTTCGGAGAGAAAGCCGTAGCCGGGGTGGATGGCCTCGGCCTTGGTGTTGATGGCGGCGCTGATGATATTGGGGATATTGAGATAGCTTTTGGTGCTGGGGCCGGGGCCAATGCAGATGCGCTCGTCGGCCAGCTTAACCGGCAGCGAGTCGCGGTCTGCCTCAGAATAGGCAATGACGGTGCGAATGCCGAGTTCACGGCAGGCGCGGATGATGCGCAGGGCAATCTCGCCCCGGTTGGCAATAAGGATTTTATGAAACATGATGCCTGCTCACTTTGATGATGATGGCTTGCGCGTGTATCGGCCCGCATTATACCATCTGAGCAAGCCGTGAGGCCAGTTTGTTACGGTTGATGTGAGATTTCTTTGCGGCCTGACGTATAACAAATGTGAGACGTGTCAATTTATTGATACGTCTCGAAGGAAGCGATGATGAGGCGAAAAGGCGAGGACACTGATGCTGTTGAAGAGATTCCGGCTGCCTCGGCTGCCCCGGTGGTGCTGCCTGATCTGCCGCCAACGCTGGTAATCAACACGGTTGAGCAGTATAAGGCGCTGGCCGACCCGGTGCGCAAGCGCATTCTGGGGATTCTTCAGCATCACCCGGCAACAGCCAAGCAATTAGCAGATTGGCTTGGCATGGCTCCGGGCACTGCCGGACATCAACTGCGCGTTCTGGAGGCAGCCGGGCTGGTGCAGGTGGTGGCCCGGCGCGTGGTCAACGGCATCATTGCCAAATACTATGCGCGCACCGCCCGTATCTTTCTGGCCGAGTTTTCGCCTGAAATCACCGGCGTCTCTTCGACCTTTTTGAATCGCGTGCAGTCGCTGCGCGACGAGCTTGCCGAAACGCTGGCAAAGACCGAAGGCGCCACCGTTGATGAGTCCACCGCCTGGATGGAGGTTTTTCGGGTGCGCCTTGCGCCTGAGCGCGCGCGTGTGTATCAAGAGCGGCTGGCCGCGCTCATTGAAGACCTGGCACGCGAGGTGTCCGACCCGGCTGGCGTGGTCTATACCGTCGGCGCCACGATCTTTCGCGCGCCGCCCTATTTGCAGAGAGAGGCGGCGCCACCGGATGAGTGAGGAGGCCACATGGCCGAGATGACACTGACCATTAACGGGCAAGCTCACACCGTTTCGGTTGAGCCAGAAATGCCGCTGCTCTGGGTGCTGCGCGATGTGCTGGGGCTGACGGGCACCAAGTTTGGCTGCGGTGTGGGGCAGTGTGGCGCCTGCACAGTACACGTAAACGGCGCCGCCACGCGCTCCTGCATCACCCCGGTTGTGTCTGTTGGCGATAAGCAGGTGACGACGATTGAGGGGTTGTCCCCCAATCGCAGCCACCCGCTTCAGCGCGCCTGGATTGCCGAGGAGGTGCCCCAGTGCGGCTACTGCCAGCCGGGGCAGTTGATGGCGGCTGCGGCGCTGCTGGCACAGACTCCGGCCCCCAGCGACGCCGAGATTGACGCGGCCATGTCGGGGAATTTGTGTCGGTGTGGAACGTATCAGCGTATCCGCCGGGCGATTCACCGCGCGGCAGAGGGGTGAGCCAATGGCTGAACAACTCAAGGAGCAGAGCGAGCAACCAACAGCAGTCAAGTCTCCGCGCCGTTTGAGCCGCCGTCAATTTCTGGCGCTTTCGGCTGTTGCGGGTGTCGCGGGAACCAGCCTGGTGATTGGCATCACGCTCTATAACAAACGCGGCGCGGCGCTCAAGCCCTCCACGAAGCCGCTGGCCCCGAATCTCTGGGTGCGTATTGACCCCGATAACACGGTGACGGTGCGCGTCGCCAAGTCTGAGATGGGTCAGGGCGTGCTGACAGCGCTGCCGATGCTGCTGATTGAAGAATTGGACGCTGATTGGTCAAAGGTGCGCGTGGAGCAGGCGCCAGCAGACAGTCAGTATGGCACGCAGTTGACTGATGGCAGTTCCAGCGTCTCCGGGTTGTTTTTTACTCTGCGCCAGGCCGGGGCAGAGGCGCGGGCGCTGCTGGTGGAGGCCGCCGCAGAGCAGTGGGGTGTGGACCCATCCACCTGCCGCACCGACAAAGGCGTGGTGCTGCATCCCGCCAGCGGGCAGCGCCTCGCGTATGGCGCGCTGACCGAGGTGGCCAGTGCGCTTGGGAAGCCAGCGCCCGCCAGCCTGAAGCTGAAAAAGTCCGCGCAGTTTTCCCTGATCGGCACGCGCGCCCCCCGGCTGGATACGCCCGCTAAAATAGATGGCAGCGCGCAGTTTGGCCTGGATGTGCGCGTGCCAGGGCTGCGCTATGCCACGCTTGCGCGCCCGCCAGTGCCAGGGGCCAGCCTGCAACATGTCAACAGCGCCTCCGCCAGCGCCGTGCCCGGCGTGCTCCAGGTAATCCAGGTGCCCAGCGGCGTTGCGGTGGTGGCCGAAACGACCTGGGCGGCGATTCGGGGCCGCGCGGCGCTGGAGCTTACCTGGGACGAGGGCCAGAATGCCGGGCTGAGCAGCGCCATTGTCCACGAGCAGTTGGCTGCCCAGGTGCAAAAGCTAGTCGCTGCCAATAATCAGGCGGCCAGCGCGGACGCGCAGACTATCCAGGCTACGTATGAGACGCCCTATCAGGCACACGCCACGCTGGAGCCGATGAACTGCACCGCCTGGGTGCAGGCAGACCGCTGCGAAGTCTGGGCGCCCACGCAAGACCCCGGCGGCGCGCAGATCGCGGCGTCCTCTGCCAGCGGCCTGCTGGCAAACCAGGTCATGGTGCATGTGACGCTGATGGGCGGCGGCTTTGGGCGACGCGCCCAGAGCGATTTTGTGAGCGAGGCAGTACAGGTTTCCAAGGCGATTGGGCAGCCGGTGCAGGTGGTCTGGACGCGGCAGGATGATCTTCAGCATGATTTTTATCGCCCGGCCACGCTCCATCAACTGAGCGCCACGCTTGACGGCGCGGGGCATATTCAAGCCTGGACGCATGTTGTGGCGGCGCAGCATATGGCAAATCAGGTGATGCTTGGCGCGGAGTTGCCCTACTCCATCCCATCAAAGAATCTCAATGGCTCGGATGTCTCGCTGGCGGTGCCTGTTGGTATCTGGCGCGCAGTGGAGTTTTCCTACAATACCTTTGTGGTGGAGAGCTTTCTGGATGAGGTGGCGGCGGCTGCCGGGCAAGACCCCTATCAGTTGCGCCTGCAACTGCTAGACGGGAACCCGCGCTTGAAGGCGGCGCTGATGCTGGCGGCTACTAAAGCGGGCTGGGGCACGCCGCTGCCCGATGGTTGGGGACGTGGCATTGCCTGCGCCGTGTTCAGCATCTCCAATACGGCGGTAGCAGAAGTGGCTGAAGTCTCGGTGGAGGGCGATGGGAAGGTGCGCGTGCAGCGCGTGGTGTGCGGCGTGGATTGTGGCCTGGTGGTCAATCCTGCCATTGCGGAGGCGCAGCTTGAGGGGGCGATTGTCTACGGCCTGACGGCGGCGCTGAAGGGTGAAATTACCTTTGCCAATGGGCGCGTGCAGCAGCAGACCTTTGCTGATTACCCGCTGCTGCGCATGGATGAGATGCCCAGCGTGGAGGTGTATTTTGTGCCCGGCGGTACCGCGCCAGCCGGCCTGGGCGAGCCAGGGTTGCCGCCGATTGCTCCGGCAGTAGCCAACGCGATCTACGCGGCAACCGGGAAGCGTCTCCGGCGTCTGCCCATGCGTCCGGCAGACCTGCGCTAAATCGCTCGCAAGCATGTGGAAAAAGACCAGGCGTACAAGTCGCACAAGCGCCCCTTCTGGTAGGGGTCTTACGCCCCCAGAAAGGGAGGGGGCGACGGGATTTGCACCCGCGTGGCTTCTTTCGACGGAAACCAATGAATGTACGCTTCTGATGTTGGGGTACGTCTGGTCTTTAACAGGCTATATTTTATCACAGAGGGCGCTCGTTGTCAAGGATGGTGGCAAGGCAGGGGAGTTTTTGGGTGTGGAAAAGCACCAGACACACAAGTCCTAGAAGCGAAGCCCCTTGCGGAGCGTTGGTTAACCTGTTTTCGGCAGGCCGGAGATTCGTTATCAGCGAATCAGAGTTCGTGGTGAACGAACGATTGTACGCTTCTATTGTTAGGGTACGTCTGGTGCTTTTCTAACTTCCAGTGTAACACAGAAATGGGCCATTGTCAAGCCTCCCACCTTGTACCGCCGCCCTTCCAGGCTCTGTCCTCTGCAAGCCACTTTTGCTGTGGTGGAATATGGTTGAGTTTGTCTCTGCTTGACATTGCGGCCACCCGCGAACTATAGTACAGGATACATCAGAAATAATGGAACGAGCGGATTTGTTTTGGTAGCTGCCTGTCTCTCAGGCCCACTCCAGTTATGGTAGAACCGTGACCTCCTCTTAGGAAGAAGCCTGCAATGAGTCTTACGGACCTTCCAGCGCGTTCTTATGATCCTGCCCACAAACAACCTGACGGTCTGTTATCTCTTTTTTTTCGCCCGGTCCTCGCGCAGCGACCCTGGCGCGATCCCTTGCTTCTTGGCTTTCTCCTGCTGGCTGGGCTGCTTATGGCGTTTCAACTGGGGATGACGCTGGTTCAGCCCCCCTGGAAAGGCCCCGTCACCGACTGGCTGCGAGCCGCCCTGGTCTGGCCGGAACTGCTGGTGCTGGTGCTGACTAGCCTCTGGCTCACTCGCATGCGTCGGCCTGGCTCGCCCGCCTGGTGGATGATCAGCGCGGGCTTTCTGTTGTATGCCATCGGTCAGACCCTCTGGGGGGTGGAAGATCAACTGATCTACCCCAATGGTGTCCCTAACCCGCAGTGGTCCGATCTCTTCTACCTCTTGCAATATCCTTGCTTCTTTCTGGCGCTCGCGCTGCTGCCGCGCCTCCCGCCCTGGGGGCAGCCAGTGATAACGCGGGTGAAAGTGCTGCTGGATTGCGTTCTCATGATCGCTGCTGCCACCGCGCTTTCCTGGTATTTCCTGCTGGAGCCGCTCTACATGCAAAGCAGCGAATTAACGCTCAGCAAGATCACCAATCTGGCGTATCCTGTTGGCGACCTGGGGCTGCTGTTTGGCCTGGCGCTCATTTTTGCGTATCGGCGCACCGTTGGTAATGCCGTGCTCAGTCTGCTCATAGGCGCGGTTGTCTTTCTCACCCTGGCTGATTCCTGGTCTGCCAGCATAACGCTCCATGTCAACTATTTTGGCGGGAATACGCCTGACCTCTTCTGGATGGCGTGCTATCTGCTCTTTCCCCTGGCCGGTCTGGTGCAGGTTCGCCTCGCTCAGCGCGAGCCTGCCACCGGGCAAGAGCGGGAACTCACAGACCCGCTGAGCGCATCCCCCCTTGGAGGAGCCGTCACGAGTAGTTTTCGCTTCTTGCTCCCGTTTGTGGCGGCGCTGCTGGCAGGTGGCGTTATTGTCATTAAAGCGACACAGACATCCAACAGGCTCCATGTTCCTCTGCCGCCCTTGCTGGTGGGGCTTGCGCTCCTCATTCTGGTGATTGTGCGCCAGGAACTCACTTTTTTGGAAGGTGAACGCTGGCGACACGAGCGCGAAGCGGCGCGCACAAATGAACTGGCGACGCTTCAGGAGGCCAACCAGCAAATGGGGGCGTTCCTGAGCATCGTGAGCCACGAACTGCGAACCCCGTTGAGCGTGATGCTTCTGCATATCCAGGTGCTGCAACGCCGCGAGGAGCAGCAGGCGCGGCCAATGGGAGGCGGCGATGCCACCACCGAGGTGCAAACCTCGTCAGGCGCGCTGCTGAAGCAGTACAGGCGCTTGAATCGGCTGGTGAGCGATCTGGTGGATGTGACGCGCATCCAGACGGGGAAGATGGAACTGCACCTGGAGCGGGTTGATCTTGTGACTATCGTTCGTGAGGTGGCCGAAGAACAACGCCAGGCCGCCCTGCCTCACCGCCTCCTCCTGCATCTCCCCGATGATCTGGCGGTGCCGCTCTTGATTGACGCCGGGCGCATCGGGCAGGTTGTCACGAACTATCTGACTAACGCGCTGAAATATTCAGCGGAAGAGGCTCCGGTAGAGGTGGGTGTCAGCACGCGCGCCCAGGAGGTGCAGGTGTGGGTGCGCGATGCCGGGCCAGGGGTGCCCCTGGAGGAACAGGAGCGCATCTGGGACCGTTTTCATCGGGTCAAAGGCATTGAGGTGCAAGCGGGGTCTGGGATTGGATTGGGGATTGGGCTGTATATTTGCCGAACCATCATCGAGCGCCACCAGGGGCGGGTCGGCGTCGTCAGCGCCCCTGGCAAGGGTTCCACCTTCTGGTTCGCCCTGCCCCTGGCAGGGAAATAGCCTTGTTGCTGATCCATCCGCTCTGCGTGTTGACAGCAGCGGCTGTCTGAACTATAACATACCTGCTGGCTCAACCATGTACGCGAACGGTTCAGACGAGAAAAGGAGGCACTCATGTCCTACGCACGTATTACTACGATCCAGGTTCAGGCTGGCAAGATTGACGAGGCGGTCAAGCTGTATCGCGAGACGGCGATTCCGGCGGCCAGGCAGCAGAAAGGCTATCTGGGCACAAGGTTGTTTGTGGATCGCGCCACCAATAAAGGCATGGCAGTCACGCGCTGGGCGTCCGAGGCTGATCTCAAGGCAAGCGAAGAAAACGGCTACTACCAGGAACAGCTTGCGAAGTTTGGGCCAATGCTCGCGGGCGCGCCCGCGCGCGAAGTCTTCGAGATCGTAGTCGAAGACCATTAGGACATTTCGTCAGAACATGAGAACATGTTTAGGAGATGGGGGGAAGCCGCTTGCCTCGAGCAGCTTCTCCCCATCTCCTGGCTTTTTGTTCGAGCAGAGCCTCTTCCTTTTTAGTGAGGACAGGCTAGCGTGCTAGCCCTCCTGCGCGGGCTAACACGCTAGCCCTCCAGGGGCAAGCTGCCCCTGGAGGTGCCAGGCAGACGCGATTGGGTGTAGCGTGTGGCCGCTTCATCACACGCCAGGCGGCTATTTGGCGAAGTGCGTGCCGCCCATGAAGTCGAGCCAGACCAGCGGCTCGTGCCCGACGACCCACGCGGTATGCCCGGCGGGGAGCGAGACGACATCCCCAGGGCCAACCTCAGTTTCGGTTCCGTCATCCATCTTGAGGTGCATGTGCCCCGAAATCACGTAGTTCAGATGGGACACCTGGCAACTGGAGCCACCCGCGCTGGGCTTGAGGTGCGTATCCCATGTCCAGCCCGGCTCAAACGTGACCTTCAACACCTCGGTTCCACCAACATGCACGACTTCCGCTCTCATTTTGGGATGGCTGCGCGTTTCCTCTGGGGCGCTAAAGTTCTTTTTTTGCAGTGTTGCCATATGTGCTCCTTTGGATGATGTGTTTGGGGCGGGTACAGCCCCCGAACCGGCGTACATCGCTGGCCCAACGCTTAGTATAGCAGACGGCTCAAGTCTCTCACACCAGGAAACGCGCCCGGTCCTCGATGGCTGCCGATTGCTTTTTGGCGGGCGGCAGGTTGCCACCCTGCCACTGCTGCACGACGCCCAGAAACGGCGCGGGCGGCGGCGATTGGTGCTTCTTCCATTCATTGGCGAAGATGCGCAGCGTTTCGCGCTCGATCTTGAGCGGCATTTTGTCGCGGTCAAACAGCGCGGGCAGCGGCGCTTGTTCGCCAAAGAGCAGGCGCCAGACCTGCTCCAGCGCCCAACGCAGGCAGACGCGGGCGATGAACGGGCTGGTGTGGTGGCGCAGAGCCAGCCACGTCTCGAAGAGACGCGCCAGGGCGACGCCTGCCGCCGCGTGCGTGGAAAGCCAGTCTACCTGCTCTTTGCCGCAGAACTCGCGGGCAGCCCGCAGCAGCCGCACCGCTCGCAGCGCTTCCTCCACAAGCTGCTGGCTGAGCACGCTGCTTACTTCGGATAAGGCGGCAATGTTGAGCGGTTCGACGAGCAAATCGGCGCGGCGAAAGCGCTGGAGCTTCTTCGCTGGCCCCCAGGAACGTTCGCCGTTTTTCTGGCGGTCCTGGGCGGTGTCGAGGATGAGGTCAAACGCTTCGCAGATCAGGGCGGAGCCGACGTTATCCACCCAGAAGCAGTGGCGGTTGAGCCGGGGATGGGCGAACTCCAGCAGGGCGAGGGCGCTCAGCGGGTTGACGGGCGTGGGGACGCGCCGGGCCAGATACCCGGCAAAGAAGCGGGCGATGGGAAACTGGTTGTGTTTTTGGGCGTGTTCCAGGGAGAAAAACTGCATCGGGTTGCGCATTGGGTCCGGGCCTTTCTCGTCCACGTCTGGGACGCTTGAGAAATTGCCCGCGTGCCAGGGAGCTACTCCATGTTTGCCCGGTTGAGCGAGGGAAGCAACGTGGGTGCGCGGCGACCTTCGCCGCTATAATGCACCCGCTTTTCGCTCTGGTGTGGTAGCCAGGCGGGGAGTGCTTTGGCGCGGGCGTGAAAATTTTTCACACCGCGTCAGCCGTTCTTCAGTTGTGATGGGACGCCAGGGAGTCGCCGAGAACAACGGATAACGAAGCTGCAACAATTGTAACCGAACGTCCGCCGAAAGTCAAGCCCTGTGGGAGGTTTGGCGCTGTTTGTACCACCGGCTTCTAGCCGGTGAATCGTGGCTGGAGGCGAACGTTGGCGGTAGGCGAGGGTGCCTGGCGACTAAAGATCGCGGCTAAGGGCGTCTGCGGACGCCACCAAGTCCCTCTACAGGGACTCCCCACCCCAAGCGGGCCAAACTGGGTTGTGTTAGGCGTTCTAAGGCAGAAGGGCACCCCTCAAAGCGGGGGCAGGCCGTCCCTGGCGGCGGATATTGGCAAGAGCGAACGTTGACGGCAGGCGACAATTCGCCGCCAGGGACGGCGGCGCTACCCCTCAAAGCAGGGGCACAGCAAGCAGACGGAGCAACTGCTCGCGTGCCTGGGGCGGGGAGTCCCTGTAGAGGGACTTGGTGGCCGCAGGCCCTTAGCCGCGTTTTCAAACGCCAGGCACCGTCGCCCCTTTTCTCCTGGGCGGGCAGAATGGTACACTAGAAGCAGAAGTAGAGTCAGGATGGGGCAGAAGGAGCGCCGCAATGAAGATCAACCCACAGCACAACAAAGCCTTTGATGAATATGAGCGTAGGCTCAAAGCACTGCGCGGGCAATACGCCACCAATGAGGAGGCGCTGCGCCCGGCCTTTCAGGAATTGATGAATACCTATGGCCGCGAACAGGGCTGGACGCTGGTGCCAGAACGTCGCCTGGCAAATGGCGCGGAGCCAGATGGCACGCTGCTGGATAATTTCCACCTGCCGCGTGGCTATTGGGAGGCGAAAGACACCAAGGATGATCTGGAGCGCGAAATCCAGAAGAAGATTGCGCGTGGCTATCCGCTGACCAATATGATTTTTGAGGATACGCGGCGGGCGGTGCTCTTTCAGAATGGCAAGCGCGTGCTGGAGGTGTCGCTGGAGGACCGCCGCGCGCTGGCTGATCTGCTCACCGAGTTCTTCAGGCATACCGAGCCGGATATTGCGCTGTTTGAGCAGGCGGTTGAGGAGTTCCGCGAGCGCATCCCTGAACTGGCGCGGGGCGTGCTGGAACTGATCCACAAGGAGCGCCAGGCGCGCAACACGGAGTTTGTGCGGGCGTTTGAGGCGTTCCACACGCTCTGCAAAGAGGCGCTGAACCCGCACATCAGCGTGGCGGCCATCGAAGAGATGCTGGTGCAGCATTTGCTGACCGAGCGGCTGTTTCGGACGATCTTCGATAACCCCGATTTTATCCAGCGCAATGTGATTGCCCGCGAGATTGAGACGGTGATTCAGGCGCTCACCAGACGCGCCTTCAACCGCGCCGACTTTCTGAAGCAGCTTGACCGCTTTTATGTGGCAATTGAGCAGGCCGCCAGGAGCATTGAGGACTGGAGCCAGAAGCAAGCCTTTCTCAACACGGTCTACGAGCGCTTTTTCCAGGGCTTTTCTATCAAGCAGGCGGATACCTTTGGCATCGTCTATACGCCGCAAGCCATTGTGGATTTTATGGTTGCCAGCGTGGAGGAGGTCTTGCAGCGCGAGTTTGGCCGCACGCTCTCTTCGCCCGGCGTCAAGATTCTGGACCCCTGCACCGGCACCGGCAACTACATCGTGAACATCCTGCGCCGCGTGGCGCCCTCCGCGCTGCGCCAGAAGTACACCGAAGACCTGTTTGCCAACGAAGTCATGCTCCTGCCCTACTACATCGCCTCGCTGAACATCGAGCACGCCTATTACGAGCGCGCCCGCGAATACCTGCCCTTTGAGGGCATCTGCTTTGTGGATACGCTGGACCTGGCAGAAGGCCCGCCAAAACTTTTTGTAGAGGCCAATACGGAGCGGGTTGAGCGCGAAAAAGGGGCAGACATTACGGTTATCATTGCTAACCCACCCTATAACGTCGGCCAGCAAAATGAGAACGACAACAACAAGAACCGGCGCTATGACGTAATTGATGCAAGGGTGCGCGAAACCTATTCTCAAGATTCCGAAGCAAGCAACAAAAACAAACTTGCTGATGCCTATGTCAAGTTCTTCCGCTGGGCAACTGATCGCTTGCAAGGACGTGATGGCATCGTGTGCTTTGTGAGCAATAATTCCTTTGTTGATCAAATTGCGTTTGATGGCATGCGCAAGCATCTCCTGGGCGATTTCACGCAGGTCTTTCATATAGACCTGCATGGCAATGTGCGCAAAAATCCTAAACTTTCTGGAACGATGCATAACGTTTTTGGTATTCAAGTGGGCGTGGGCATCACCGTTGCGGTGCGGGCATCGCAGAGTCGCAGGCGCGGCCTGTGGTACTATCGCGTGCCGGAAGACTGGCGCAAGGAAGAGAAGCTCAAATACCTGGATGAGAAACACAGCATCACAGGGATTGAATGGCAGGAATTAGAGCCGGATGATAAGCATACCTGGCTGACTGAAGGCTTGCGCCCTGAGTTTAAGACATTCCTTCCTATAGGAACTAAAGAAGAGAGGGCAGCGCGTGGTCTGGAAGTAGGTGGTAGGGAAATAAAAAGCCTTTTTAAGCTATACACCACCGGATGTACCACCAGTCGTGATGAATGGGTGTATGATTTCAACGCCCATCTGCTGGAAGCAAAAATACAACAATTTATCGAAACTTATAACAGCGAAGTTGATCGCTGGAAGAGGAGTGGACAGCCCAAAGAAGTTGATGGATTTGTGCTGGCTGATCTCACCAAAATCAAATGGAGCGAAACGCTAAAACTTAGTTTACGGAGAATGACTTATGGAGCATATGCGCCCAATCGTATCCGTATTGCTCAATATAGGCCATTTGTGAAACAATTTATGTATTACGACAGGTTGGTAATTCATCGGCCTAGTGATTTTCAGTCTTTTTTCCCTACTCCTGCAAGCGAGGCAGAAAATGTTGCCATTTGTCTCACGGATATAGGCGCCGAAAAGCCTTTTATGGCGCTTGTGACTAATGCAGTTGCCGACTTTCATCTAGTTGGTGCAGGGGCAGGTACACAATGCTTCCCGTTCTACACGTATGCAGAGGATGGGAGCAACCGACGGGAAAACATCACAGATTGGGCGCTCAAGACGTTCCAGTCGAAATACGACTCGTCAGTCGGAAAATGGGACATCTTCCACTACGTCTACGCCCTGCTGCATGCTCCGCAGTACCGCGAGCGCTACGCCGAAAACCTCAAGCGCGAACTGCCGCGCATCCCGCTCATCGGGGACCGCGAGACGTTTGCGGCGCTGGCCCAGGCGGGCAAACGCCTGGCCGATCTGCACCTGCATTACGAGCAGGCCGCGCCGTATCCGCTGCGGCAGGTGGAAAGCAGCGCCATCCCCTTCACCTGGCGCGTGGGCAAGATGCGTCTCGCGGCGGATAAGCGTTCGCTCGTCGTCAACGACGCGCTGACGCTGGCGGACATCCCGCCGGAGTGCTACGGCTATCGGCTAGGGAACCGCTCCGCGCTGGAGTGGGTGATTGACCAATATCAGGTCAGCACCGACGCCCGCAGCGGCATCACCACCGACCCCAACCGCGACGACGACCCGGAATACATTGCGCGGCTGGTGAAGCAGGTGGTGACGGTGAGCCTGGAGACGGTGAAGCTGGTGGCCGGGCTGCCGGAACTGGCGTTGTAGCGCGGGACGGCCCGGCAGGGAGGCCGGGGCTACCCCTCAAAGCAGGGGCACCCTAAGACAGAAGGGCACGGCGGCGAGCAGCGCTTTCGCCTGTAGCGCGGGACGGCCCGGCGCGGTGGCCGGGGCTACAAGCTCGTAGCCCCGGCCACCGTGCCGGGGAACGGTTGCCCGGCAGGGTCGGCGGGGCTACGAGCGTGATCGCCCTTCAGGATGCTCGATTGCCAGGGGTGTGCTCGCTGTCGGGTGTGTCTGCTGCCTGGTTTGTGGCAGCGGGTTCCAGCGTCCCGGCCAGCGTCCAGGCGTTATCTTCGCTGGTAAGCTCCTGGTGTGGGTGCGCCTTGCCGACGAGCACTGGCGGCACACCTCCAGCCGCCTCCTTGGAAGCCTTCTGGCGCTCCACGACGGTGTAGGAGAGTTGGTGGAGATACATCAAGGAAAAGGCGAAGATGCCCCATCCATAGCCAAAGGACGCCGCAACAAACAGCCAGCCCGCAACGAGTCCAGGGGCCAGGTTCGCCCCCAGCGCGATCAGGACATCCAGCAGGTACGACAGGGCGCGCAGCAGCGTGTTGCTGTGTCGCCAGCGCAGGACGAGCGCGGCGGTGCCACCAATCGCCCACGCCCTGAAGAGGGCAGCGAGCTTCCACGCGACCCAGAACAGCCCCACGAAGACCAGAACGAGGGGCAGGTACTTGATGTCGAAGCGTGTACGAATAGTGGTCAGCAGCACAAAGGGAATGGGCGCTTGTGCGAACATGGGTATGCTCCTTGTCTCTACGCCTTCTGGCGTAACCCCGTCTCTTGCCGGACCCCTGCTGACTCCAGTATAGCCGTTTCTGGCGGAAAGCACTATGCGCCGCTGCACAGCCGCGCTGTCTGGGAAGTCTCATCCAAAGGGGCAGGGCTAGTAACATTTTTGGCTGAGCTTCGACATGTTTGGAGATGAGCAGGGGGTGAGCAGGAGGGTTTTCTTGAGGTGTCTGGGTGTGAAGCGAGGGTACGAAGAAACCAGGAAGAAAGGCAAGGGACATGATGAAGCGTTTTCTCAGGGTTACTCTGGTCTTGAGCGCAGTGGCTGTTGCGCTCAGCGCTCTGGCGCTCCACATGGGAGCGGCACAAGCGGCGCCTTCGAGCGGGCAGAATCAGGTGAGCGCCGCTGCCTGTGGCAAATGGGGCGTGGTGCCCAGCCCGAATGGGAATGGGAGCAGCGGTCTCAACACGTTGGCGGTGGTTTCCGCCAACGCGCTCTGGGCTGTGGGCAACGTCAACGACCCAAACACGCGGGTGCAGACGACGCTGATCGAGTTTTGGAATGGCAGCCAGTGGCAAATCGTGGCGAGTCCCAACCCAAGCCCGGAGTTCAATACGCTCTATGGCGTTGCCGCGATTTCTGCGAACGATGCCTGGGCCGTCGGGTTTTACGCCAA
>DATBGS010000126.1:0-101008 GCA_036557885.1 Ktedonobacterales bacterium | reverse complement strand
GGCGAGGCATGCATGCCTCGCCCGCTCTTCTCTGCGCGAAAGACGCTCGCTCGTTAGCCGCCAAGCTCCTGCGGCGGCGGACTCTGACGGCGGCCACCATGTCGCCGCCGGGAGATTTCGGCCACCTTCAGGCGGCCCAGCGCGCGCTCCAGTGAGCCTTGCACGGCGCCGATGTCTACATTGGCCTCGCGCTGTTCCAGCAGCACTTGGGCGCGGCGGCGGGCTTCTTCGGCGCGAGCGGTGTCAATGTCTTCGGCACGCTCGGCAGAATCGGCCAGCACGGTGACGACGTTATGATAGACTTCCAGGAAGCCACCTGCGACAAAGATTTCCTCTTCGTCGCCGCCATATTTGATGCGCAGTTCGCCCACCTGGAGGGTGGTGAGCAGGGGGGCGTGGCGGGGCAAGATGCCCAGCACGCCCTCGATACCCGGCGCAACAACCATATCGGCTTCGCCGCTGTAGACATTGCGGTCCTGGGTGACAATTTCAACATGCAGGGTCGGGCGGGTTGCCATGATGTTCTCCTGACGGTTCTCCGGCTGGTCCTACTTCTTCTGGTCGGCTTCATAGGCGGCGATCACATCGTCAATGCCGCCAACCATGTAGAAGTATTGCTCAGGGATGCGGTCGTGCTTGCCTTCAAGGATTTCCTTAAAGGCGCGCACCGTCTCTTTGACCGGGACGTATTTCCCTTCGCGGCCTGTAAACGCCTGGGCAACAAACATGGGCTGCGAGAAGAAGCGCTCCATTTTGCGCGCGCGCCCCACCACCAACTTGTCTTCATCGGAAAGCTCATCCACACCCAGGATGGCGATGATGTCTTGCAGGTCTTTGTAGCGCTGAAGCACCTTCTGAACGGCGCGAGTCGTGTCATAGTGCTCCTGGCCGACAACCAGCGGGTCAAGCACGCGGCTGGTGGAGGCCAGCGGGTCTACTGCGGGGTAGATGCCTTTCTCGGTGAGGGCGCGCTCCAGCACGATGGTGGAATCCAGGTGCGCAAACGTGGTGGCCGGAGCGGGGTCGGTGTAGTCGTCAGCGGGCACGTAGACGGCCTGCATGGAGGTGATGGACCCCTTCTTGGTGGAGGTGATGCGCTCTTGCAGGGCGCCCATCTCTTCGGCCAGGTTGGGCTGGTAGCCCACCGCTGAGGGCATGCGGCCCAGCAGGGCGGAGACTTCGGAGCCAGCCTGTGTGAAGCGAAAGATGTTATCAATGAACAGCAGCACGTCCTTGCCTTCGGCATCGCGGAAGTATTCTGCCAGGGTCAGGCCAGATAGTCCGACGCGCAGCCGGGCGCCAGGTGGCTCGTTCATTTGCCCAAAGACCATCGCCAGCTTATCCAGCACGCCAGCCTCGGTCATTTCGTGGTAGAGGTCGTTGCCTTCGCGGGTGCGCTCGCCCACGCCAGCAAAGACGCTGTAGCCGCCGTGCGCTTTGGCGATGTTGTTGATCAGTTCCTGAATGATAATGGTCTTGCCGACTCCGGCGCCGCCGAATGTGCCGATCTTGCCGCCCTTCATAAAGGGGGCAATCATGTCAATGACTTTGATCCCGGTCTCAAAGACTTCGACACTTGTTGCCTGCTCTTCGAGTGTGGGAGCCTGGCGGTGGATAGGCAGGCGTGGCGAGTCGGTCACTTCTGGCTTGTTGTCTGCGGCCTGGCCCAGCACGTTAAAGATGCGGCCAAGTGTCTTGGGGCCAACAGGGATGGTGATGGGGCCGCCGGAATCAACGGCTGGTTCACCACGCTTGAGGCCGTCGGTTGGACCCATCGCCACGCAGCGCACCCAGTTATTGCCCAGGTGCTGCTGCACCTCCAGGGTCAGGGGCTTTTCCTGGCCTTCAATCGTGGTGGTTACGGCGTTATAGATGGCTGGAAGCTTATCGGGTGGAAATTCAATATCCACCACTGCACCCAGCACTTGCACAATGGTGCCTTTGGTTGGGGCGGAATTAGACATGGTTGCTCTCCTTGCTGGCGAATAAATTCGCGCCTATGGGCCTTCGGCCACCAAGTCCGCCTGCGCGGATTCCCCCTGTCCCTCGGTGTTCCTTCCACTCTAACCCGCGCAGGCGGGTTTCGTGGCGGTACGCCCATAGACGCGGTTTTAACCGCCAGCTACTATTGACTGGCGCCAGCCACAACTTCGAGAATCTGCGTGGTGATGGCCTGCTGACGCGCTTTGTTATAGACCAGGGTGAGATCACCCACCAGTTCAGTGGCGTTGTCGGTTGCGTTTTTCATGGCAACCATCTGTGCCGACCACTGGCTGGCAAGTGACTCAAGCATGGCCTGGTAAATCAGGGTTTCAATGTAGCGAGGCAGCAGTTCACTGAAGAGTGTCGCAGGGTCCGGTTCGTAGATATACTCTTCAATCCGCTCCGCTTCCTCATGCGCAGGTGGGACGACTGGCAAAAGCTGAATGGTGACGGGCTGCTGACTTACAGTTGAGACGAACTTTGCATAGATCAAATCAACGCGGTCTACTTCGTTGTTGAGGTAGGCGTCGGTGGCAAGCCGGGCAATAGCTCGAATGGTATTGATGTCGGGCTGGTCGCCATATTGGGTAAACTCGCCCAGGAGATGCTGCTGAGTGCGCACAGCAAAGTCGCGCCCCTTGCGCCCGACGGCGATAAAGTTGCCCAGGGCGTTCTGGGGATTGAAGGCGCCGTTTTGCGCGGCGCGCAGTTCGTCCAGAACGGTTTGCGCGGCGTGCCGGTTCAGGTTTCCGGGCAATGAGCCACAAAAGCCACGATCAGGCGAAACCAGCACAATGCCCAGATTGCGTAGCGGACGCTGCTCCATCAAGGGTTGGGGTTCATCCATGCCGCCAGCCTGAGATAGCCTGACAAGTAGGCGCTGTAACTGGTCAGCATAGGGCCGGGCTGCCAATACCCGATCCTGGGCGCGGCGCATCTTGCTGCTGGCGACAAGCTGCAAGGCGCGCGTACTCTGCGCGATATTCTTGACTGAGCGAATGCGCCGTTTGATGTCTCGGAGTGTTGCCATAGTGCTCTCCTTGGAGCCTCCCTTTGGGCGTCAGGGGCGGTGCCTGTTGTCGAGAACACCTGACAGCAGGCGTCACCTGGCGCCCAGCCGGAAGCATCGCTTATTGCGGCGCAGACTTCTTGAACTCAACAACCGCAGCACGCAGTTGCTCAAACTGTTCGTTGCTGATCTTTTTCTGATTGACGACGGTGGTTTCGTAGATGCCCTTGCCAATCTCCGGGTACGCCGCGTCCATATAGCGGTGGAAGGCCTCTTCCCACGCAGCAACTTTCTCTACTGGCACGTCGTCCAGGTAGCCGTTACCCGTTGCCCAGAGAATCATAATCTGGTGCTCAACTGGCATGGGCTGATACTGAGGCTGTTTCAGGATTTCGGTCTGGCGCTGGCCGCGATCAATGCGCGCCTTGGTGGCTTTATCCAGATCGGAGGAGCCAAACTGGGCAAAGGCGGCCAATTCGCGGAACTGAGCGAGATCGAGCTTCAGGGTGCCAGCCACCTGTTTCATGCCTGGTACCTGGGCGTTACTACCTACGCGCGAGACGGAGATACCCACGTTCAGGGCCGGGCGCTGACCGGCGTTAAACAGGTCAGACTCCAGGTAAATCTGGCCGTCGGTGATGGAGATGACGTTGGTGGGAATATAGGCCGCCACGTCGTTGCCTTTGGTCTCAATGATGGGCAGGGCGGTTAGCGAGCCACCGCCGTAGTCTTCGTTGAGGCGCGCGGCGCGCTCCAGGAGGCGCGAGTGCAGATAGAACACATCGCCAGGGAAGGCTTCGCGGCCTGGAGGGCGGCGGATGATCAGCGAGATGTTGCGGTAGGCTTCGGCGTGCTTGGTCAGGTCGTCGTAGATGACCAATGCGTCGCGCCCGCTTTCCATGAACTCTTCGCCCATCGCGCAGCCCGCGTAGGGGGCCAGATACTTCAGCGGGGCGGGGTCAGAGGCCGCCGCCGCGACGATGATGGTATATTCCATCGCGCCATGCTCTTTCAGGATTTCGCGGATACGCGCAATCTGGAAGTTCTTCTGGCCGATGGCGACATAGATACAGATGAGGTTTTTGCCCTTCTGGTTGATGATCGTATCCAGGGCGATAGCCGTCTTGCCGGTCTGACGGTCGCCAATGATCAGTTCGCGCTGGCCGCGCCCAATCGGGATCATGGCGTCAATCGCCTTGATGCCGGTCTGGACGGGGACGGTCACGGACTTGCGCGTGATGACGCCAGGCGCCACGCGCTCAATGGGGCGGAAGGCGGTGGTGTTGATGGGGCCGGCATCATCTATCGGCTCGCCCAGCGCGTTGACGACCCGCCCAAGCAGCGCGTCGCCTACCGGCACCTGGATGATGCGGCCTGTGGTGCGCACTTCGTCGTCCTCACGCACCTGGGTGTAATCGCCCAGGATAGTGATGGCGACGGTATCTTCTTCCAGGTTAAACGCCATGCCCATGACGCCGGTGCGCGTGAACTCGACGAGTTCCAGATAGCGCACTCCGCTGAGGCCATAGGCGCGCGCGATGCCATCGCCCACTTCGATGACGGTGCCCACGCTGACCAGAGAGGTTTCGCTGCCCGCGCCATCAAATTGCGCAATGCGTCGCTTGATAACTTCAGTTATTTCATCGGCAATTGCCATAGTGTTGCTCCTCAGCTACTCGTTAGCAGTTCTTCCTCAGCGCCTGGGCCGGTTGCCACTGCCCGGCTTCTTGCCTTGCTGGTTGCCTCCAGGTGGCTGCGAACCTGAAGCGGATGGTCCCGTCCCATTGCTGGCCGGTGGGGGTGGGCTGCCTGGCCCAGTGCCATTGCTTTCAGTGGCAGCCGCGCCGCCATCTGTTGCGCCGCCAATGTTGCCGCGAATGATCTGATCGCGCATCAGGTTCAGCCTGCGGCGGACGCTCCCATCAATTAAGGTATCGCCAATCTGGGCGACAATGCCGCCCAGGATGTCTGGATTGACTTTGGTTTGCAGATTAATGCGCCGCTTGCCGGTAATGTTTTGCAAATAGTTGGCGACCTCGCGCTGCTGGTGTTCTGGCAGTGGGACGGCGCTGGTGACGATGGCGGTGGCCTCGCCGCGATAGTCGTTGAGTTTTTGCTCAAAGGCTTCAGCGATTTTGATCGCCAGGTCAGCCAGTTCGCGTTCCACCAGCAAGATTGCCAGCGCCAGGCTTTGCTGCTGGACGTGTTTTTCCAACAGGTCGCGGACCATCGCTTCTTTGCGCTTGAACGGAATCTTTGGCTCGCGCAAGATCAAGGCGAGATGACGATTACTATAGGCTTCCGCTATCAGGCGCAGGTCACTCATCCAGCGGTCCAGCGTGTCGGCACGGACGCCGAGATCGAAGACGGCCTCAGCATAGCGGCGCGCTACCGCTCCACTTAACATTGCAGTTCCTTTGTATTGCTGACAAACTCTTCGACCAGGCGGCGATGACGGGCATCATCCAGCGATTCGCCAATGACCCGACTGGCTGCCAGGATCGAGAGGTCAGCTACCTGACTGCGCAACTCGGCGCGCGCCTGCGCAATTTCTTGCTGGATGCGTACCTGCGCCTGTTGAACAATTTCGTTGGCGCGTTTGCGCGCTTCCTGCTCAATCTCCTCGCGGACATGCTGGGCCGCTGTCGTGGCTTGCTGGAGCGTTTGCGCCGCCTCTTTACGCGCCTCTTCAAGCATCTTATTGACGCGAGCCTCGGCATCGGCCAGTTCCTGGCGAGCTTTGGCCGCGTTGTCCACGCCTTCCCTGATCACCTGAGCGCGCCGGTCCAGCGTTTTCATGATGGCGGGGAAGACCCATCTTTTCAAGATGTAGAACAGGATGAGAAAACTGACAATCTGCGAGACGAGGAACCAGACGTTAATGCCCAATCCTTCGTTCATCGGTTGCCCTCCTTCTATAGCCTTTCAGGTCGCATCCGGCCTGCCGACCAGATGCGACAAGGTGGGCAACGCTCTTACTTCAACAGGGCTGGGCCAAGGAAGAAGACGAGCAGCGCCACGACCAGGGCGTAGATCGAGACGGCCTCGGCAAATACGATGGCGAGAATCATATTGGTACGAATCATCGGGGCGGCTTCCGGGTTGCGGCCCATTGCGCTGAGCGCGGGGCCAGCCATCAGGCCGATGCCGATGCCGGGGCCAATCGCGCCGATACCAATTGCCAGAGCTGCGGCAACGCCAATCATGTCATGCATGGAAACGATCCTCCTCAAGAAGAACGAGATAGTGTGTTCAAGATGTTTGATGTGTACTTGAAAAGTACGGTTCGCCTTTATATCTACCGCTCTCGGATGAAAGCGGGGTGGGCGCGTATATGTGTGATATGTGCGATAAACTCACCCGTTAACGAGCAGGGCTTCCTTGCAGGGAATATGCCATGCCAGAGTCTGCTTCCTTGCGCCTGGCGCGTTGGGCCGAAGCTCACTGACCTTGCTATTTAGTGGCTGGCAGCGGTTTGCTCAACCGTCGCATGCTCACTGTGCCGCGCCTCATCGTGATGTTCTTCGCCGCCGTGCGCAGTGGTGCCCAGACTCAGGAAGACCAGGGTCAGCATGGCAAAGACAAACGCCTGGACTAGACCAACCAGAGTTTCCAGCAGCAGGAAGGGCACCGGGCCAAGTGCCGGGACCAGGAAGGCCATGACCAGGAGCAGGACATCACCAGCGAAGATGTTACCAAAAAGACGGAAGCTAAACGAGATGACGCGCGCCAGTTCCAAAATCGCTTCGAGCACGCCGACGAAGAGGCCAATGATGCCCTCGCGCAGTGTGAAGTAGCGACCAAGATGGAGCCTGGGGCCCAGCATGCGGAAGCCGTAAATCTGGGTGATGACCACCGAGATAATCGCCAGACCAATCGTCAGGTTGAGGTCGGTGGAGGCGGGGCGAATCCAGGGCGCAATCTTGTTGGAATCGTCTTTGGTGTAGAGCAGGAACCCAAGAAACGCATTATGAACGGGAGCGTTGATGGTGCCAATGGACTCTACGCCTGGAATCAGTTCCAGGTAGTTCGAGGTCAGCACAAAGAGGAAGATGGTGCAGACAATTGGAAAGAACTTGCGCCCCTTTTCGGCCCCGGCTACTTCTTCGCAGAGGTTGAGGATTTGCTCAAAAATCCACTCGAAGAAGTTGGCGACCCCGCGAGGCACCAGCGAGAGGCTGCGCTTGGTGATGAAGCCAAACGCCAGCACCACAAGGATGCTGAACCAGGTGGCAATCAGCGTGTTGGAGATGGGCATCGGCCCAATATAAAAAAGAGTTTCTGGAGCGATCTTGATGTCCGGCAGGTTCCAGAACACGGGTGTTCCCCCTTTATCTGCCGGGCTGCCACAGCCGCTTTGCCCTCCAACCGCTCCCCTCTGGTTCTGCGATGATAGACAGCAGGTGCATTTCGCCTGGTGGCGGAAGTCCTGCTAGCTCAGCAAGGAGATCAGTCTGATAAAGCCATATACGCCAGCAATCAGGCCAAGCAGCAGCCCAATGAGTGTCGCTATTGGCACGGTATTCTGAAAAACGTGGCTGTCGAGATACCACCCAAGAACCCCACCTCCGGCCAGGGGGAGGACAATGCCTAGCCCAACCTGGCTGGCTATCGCATACGCTTTTATGGAAGAGTCACGAGACTCATCTGTTGTTTGCTTTTTGGGGTTCTGCATTGAATCTCACAGGCGTCTTCTTCGTGCGCCGCACAAAATATAGCACATTCTTCACTTCCGTGCAAATCCCAGCGGATGCTGCTCTCTGCGCTAGATCAGGCCCCGCTCGCGGGCCAGTTTTGCTGCCTGGGTGCGGTTGGCAGCATGCAATTTGATGAGGATGCTGGAGACATGATTTTTGACGGTGCCTTCGGCCAGCACCAGCCGCTCGGCAATTTCGCGGTTGCTGGCGCCTTGAGCCAGCAGTTTGAGCACCTCGCCTTCGCGCTGGCTCAACTCTTCCCCTTCACCATTGGCGCCTCTGGCAAGGGCGTTGCGCCTGCCGAACTCCATGAGCAGGCGCGTGGCGACCTTGGGTTGGATGAACGATTCGCCTTGATGGATGCGCCGAATGGTGGCAGCAAGCTCGGTGGCGGGGGTATCTTTGAGCAGGTAGCCCATCGCGCCTGCTTTGATTGCCTCGAAGACGTAATCTTCGTTGTCAAAGGTGGTCAGGATGATGACGCGCGTGGCCGGGAGACTGGTGGTAATAGCGGCGGTGGCCTGGACGCCGTTTTGTTTGGGCATCTGGATGTCCATGAGGACAACATCAGGGGTTAGTGCTCTGGCCTGGAGCACGGCCTCCTCCCCGTTGGCGGCCTCGCCCACGATCTCAAAGGGTGGGGCGCCGCTATCCAGTTCCAGGATCGTTTTCAGTCCCTCGCGCATGAGCGTCTGATCTTCACAGATCAGCAGGCGGATGGAGAGCGGCTGTTTCATCACTATGCTCCATACTGTGCTCCGTAGGGGATGCTGGAGGGAATGCTGGCCTCAACACTCGTTCCGCCGCCGGGTCGCGGGCGAAGCGTCAGCGTTCCGCCCAGCGCCTCGACGCGCTCGCGCATGCCGGTGATGCCGTAGTGTCCGGGTGGGCTGGAGGGGCGCGTAGGGGTATCTCCAGGCGCGGCACCTGATGCGCGGCTGCCGCTAATGACTAATGCAGGCAGGCCGACGCCATCGTCTTCAACGCGCAGCACCAGCATTTCTGCCTGTTGAACCAGGGAAAGCGTGACGTTGCTGGCGTGGGCATGTTTTTCGATGTTCGTGAGGGCTTCTGCGCCCACGCGATACAAGGCTTCATAGAGCGGCTGGTGTGGTTCTATAGCATTGGTCTGGAGATCAGTAGAAACAGAGAAGCCAGCACGCTCGCCGCTTTCGCAGGCTTTGCGGGCCAGCATCTCGCCCAGCGCACACTGCTCTGCCGTTGGTGCGCGCAGGTCAGCGAGCGAGGCGCGCAGTTCGGACATGGTGGCGCGCACGACGCCTTTGGTGACTTCAATCTCGTGATCGGCGCGCTCCGGGTTGACTGCGCGCAGGCGCTGCGCTGCCTCTAGTTTGACGGCGATTAAGACCAGCGCGTGCCCGATGGTATCGTGCATCTCGCGGGCCAGCCGGTTGCGCTCGGAGAGCACGGCCAGTTCCGCGTCGCGCTCGGCTGAGCGCTCAAGCTGGCGATGGGCTTCTGCAAGCTGGCGGTGGGCATCTTCCAACTCTAGAAACACATGCTCGCGTTCGTAACGCTGGTGGAGCAGGCGAGTCATCAAATAGACGGAGTAGCCAACTGAGAGGAGCGCCAGGCCCATAGATAAGATCATCCAGATAATGGCGTCTGGGGGCGGATTGGAGGTGACAAACAGGGCATAGAAGATGCCGAGGGAACTCAGGCAGACTGGGAGCAGTACCCAGGGTGGCTTGAACATGCCAAAGCCCATCCCAAACGCGCACCAAAAGAGCCAGCCCATCAAAGGATGCAAGGCGGTCATCAGGCTGATAAGCAGAAAGACCCCTGCCCACTGACGCAGCGCCCTGCGCCAGGGTGGAGGCCAGACACTTTGCGTCCAGGCGCGGGGCTGGTAAAAGCGCCAGTACCAGTTGATGTACCAGAGGACAAAGATGCCAACGAGCAGCAGCAATGCAGCGCCCTTCCAGCTATGGAGCATTTGTGGCTGGTCGCTGAAGGCACCAAAGAGGCAGTAGGTCAGCGAGCAGAAGGCAACAATCAGCCAGACAAGCATCATGCGGCGGCTGGTTTGTTGCAGGCGTGTAATTTCGTTGGTCATCGCGCCTCCAGGTTGGAATCAGCGTTCACCGACGGTGTAGAATCAGGGAAAGGGCCGCGCGGTTGGCAGATTCCAGCACCAACCCTCTCTGCTCAGTATACTTTGTGGTTGGATACATAGCCAGTGGTCTAAAAGTACCACAGGATTGAGCAGCAGTAGGTCGTTCATTTAGAATGAAATTGTCTCGCAGCATGCTGGATGCGCTAAAACAAGCAGGAAGATACTCTGTCACACTCTACGGAGGCTGAATTATGGGCATGGGGGCGCGGGTTTTTGTCACGTTGCCAGCGTATATGGCCGAGCATACCCTGGCGCGAACGGTGGAGGAGATTCCTGCCGAGCTTGAGGCTGAGGTGATTGTCGTTGATGATGCCAGCCGTGATCGTACCGCAGAGGTGGCCCGCGAGTTGGGGCTGACCCTTTTTCTGCATGAGCGCAATAAGGGCTACGGGGCCAACCAGAAGACGTGCTATGATCAGGCGCTGCGGGCGGGGGCTGAGGTGGTGGTGCTGCTGCACGCGGATTACCAATATGACCCGAAATCAATTGTGCGTCTGGTTGAGCCAATTCTCAAAGGGCGCGCGGATTTTACGTTTGGCTCGCGCTTTGCGAGGGGGGCTGACCCGCGTAAGGGCGGGATGCCCCTGTATCGCTACTGGGGCAATAAGCTGACGACTACCATTGAAAATCTGCTGTTGGGGACGCATTTTAGCGAACTGCACAGCGGCTTCAAGGCATACCACCGCAGCATGCTGGAGCGCCTGAACTACCATGCCTACTCGGATGATTTTGTGTTTGATAGCCAGATGATTGTGGATGCCGTGCTGAACAAGATTCGTATCGAAGAAGTGCCCATCCCCACGCGCTATACCAAAGAATCCTCTTCCATTTCTATCAAGCGCTCGCTGACCTATATTGGTCTGACCATCTGTGAACTGTTCCGCGCGCGCTTCAAACCACGCACCCCCCCTCAGCGCTCCTGACGCCCCCAGAAAGGCAGAAATGGGTATGTTGCACATTTTTGTCTTCATTCGTTCTCTTGAGAGAGAAGCACTTTCTGAAGCACCGCGTAGATTTGACACCCTGTAGTGGGTTGAATATACTGCGGTGGAGTTATTGACCAGGAGATGTTCTGCTGCTTCCCTGGGTGGGGTAGCGTTGTCCCTCCCAGACCCTCTGAAATACTCTATTTCGCGCGGTTATGCAGCGAGGGGGAATTCATTCATGGCCCGTAGAACCTTGCTATTTCTCTTCTTTATTGCCCTGCTTGTGGCCGGGGCGGCCTATGTAGATGCGCCAAATAATGGTGGTCTTCATCTTGGTGATTTTAATAATGATCTCCAACCTCGGCTGGGATTGGACCTTCAGGGAGGCGTTCAGGTGCTTTTGCAGGCCACCTGTACGCTGCCTGGTCATACCTGCCAGCCGGGTGAACTGAGCCATCTGGATGATGCGCGCAATAATATTGAACAGCGCGTAAACGGTGGTCTGGGCGTCTCCGAGCCGGTGATTCGGACGGAGGGCACCAACCTGATCTCGGTGGAGTTGCCTGGTCTGAAGAACGAACAGGACGCGGTAAAGCTGTTGGGCCAGACCGGAAAGATGGAGATCATTGATACTGGCTCGGTGCAGTTGCAGGTGAATCAGCCCGTGCCATCTGGTTCTAACTATCCGGTAGTCTTTACAGGCGCCGATCTGGACTCAGGCAACATTAGCGCCACCATTGACCAGCAAACCAGCCAGCCGGTTATTCTGTTCCAATTTAAGGGCGCCAAGCAAAGCGCGTTTTCGGATTATACCCGCACCCACGTTGGTCAATATTTGACGATCACCCTGGATGGGGTGGTGATTGAATCAGCCGTGATCCAGAACCAGATTACCGGCCAGGGGCAGATTTCCGGCGGCAGCATGACGCTGGATTCGGCCCAAAAGACGGCGGCATTGTTGCGCTATGGGTCGCTGCCGCTGCCGCTCCAGATTGTGAGCGAGCGCGAGGTTGCCGCTACACTGGGTAAGCAATCTATCCACGATAGCGAGATTGCTGCCGTGATTGGCATCAGTATCGTTATCCTCTTTATGCTGATTTACTATCGGTTGCCTGGCTTTCTGGCAGATATTGCGCTGCTGCTTTACGCGGGCTTCACATTTGCCGTCTTTAAGCTGCTTTCAGTGGTGCTGACGCTGGCTGGCATTGCTGGCTTCGTTTTGTCTATCGGCATGGCGGTTGATGCTAACGTGCTGATCTTTGAGCGTGTCAAGGAGGAGTTACGCTCCGGGCGCTCGCTTTCCCAGGCAGTGGACGTAGGCTTTAAACGCGCCTGGCCTTCCATCCGCGATTCTAACGCCTCCACGCTGATTACCTGCGCGATTCTGTACTGGTTTGGTAGCAACTTTGGCGCCAGTATTATCGTCGGGTTTGCGACTACGCTCTTCCTGGGCGTGGTGATCAGTCTCTTCACAGCGATCACCGTGACTCGCACCTTCCTGAACTTGCTCGTTCCAACGGGTGTGGCGACCCATCCCGCGCTCTTTGGGTTGCCGAAGGGGACGATTGCTGTTCCAGGGCGACGGCGCGCGGCCATTACGGAGCGTGCAGCGGCACGTGCTCGCGTAGTGGAGGAGGAAGAGGAAGAGGAAGCCGAAGAGGAGGAGGAAGCCAAAGCCAAGCCTACCAGGGCGTTGAGCCTGAAGGAGCGGCTGGCGCAGCGGGCTTCGGGGCGCGCTTCTCAGCCAGTGGCGGCTGAAGAGGAAGCTGAGAGCGATGAGGAAGAGGAAGCCGAAGCCACCGACGAGGTTGAAGAGGGAGACGCAGGGCAGGAGGAGGAAACCGAGGAGGCAACTGATGGCGCCGGTGAGGAAGCTGAAGAGGGCAGCGAAGGTGACAATGGCGCCACACCTAACAAGCAGGAAACCGCCCGCGCTGGACGCGCCGGCTCTAAGCGGGGCGTGGAGGACTAATTGTGCTTAATCTGGTAAGCAAACGATTTTGGTTTTTTGGGATTTCGCTGCTGGTGATTATTCCTGGGATACTTGCTCTGTTGGTGTGGGGGTTGAATCTGGGGCTGGATTTCACCAGCGGCGCGGTTGTAGACCTGCAATTCTCAAAAGACGTAAATCCCAATGTGGTCAAACAGGCATTTGCAGATGCAGGCGCGAAGGAACTGGCAGTAGTCGTCTCTAAAGACACCAGCCAGGACCCCAAATATACCTTCTGGCTGCGCTTCAACGTGGCGATTGACCAGGATACCGAAAAGGATGTGGTCAATGCCTTAAATACTCTGGCTGGAGAGATCAAGCAAGGCGGTGGCGCGAATGACACGAGCAGCCCTGGTGATGTTGCTCGCCTGGTTACGTATGATGGCGGCAAGACCTATTTCACGATCCTGGCTGTCCACTTTACCGGATTGGATAAGCCACCGGACGTTGAGCAGATTCGCAAGGCCATCGCGGGCATTAAAGATCTGAAGACGAGCCAGCAACCCACGCCCACTCCAACTCAGGTGCCAACGGCGACTCCTACCGGCACTGGCACGCCGCCAACGGCGACCGCAACGGCGACCAATACGCCATCGCCCACGCCAACCAATACGGCAACGCCTACTCCCACCGGGCAGCCTACCAGCACGCCAACGGCTGCACCAAGTGGCACACCCACTGCGGCGCCAACGGCCACCGCAACGCCTATCCCGAATCGGAACATTCCAGTGCTGCTGTGCGATGACTCGTCGCTGAAGGAGCAATCGTGTGGTGCTGGCAACGCGATTCAGCAAGGCTCATCGGCCAATGTTATCACGGTGACGACTTCGACTTCACTGAGTGATGAAACCATCCGCAATATTGAGTATGGGCTGGAGCAATCGCAAAATTCGTATCTGATCGAGCAGGCCAAAGATACCGTTGGGCCGACGATTGCCAGCGATACCACGACACGGGCGTTCCTGGCAGTGGGGCTGGCTGCACTGGCAATTCTGCTCTACATCTGGTTTGCTTTCCGCAAGGTTGCCAAGCCCTGGCGCTATGGCACCTGCGCTATCATTGCCCTGCTGCATGACGCGCTGGTGGTGCTGGGTATTGCAGCCATTCTGGGGCATTTTTTCGGCTTCAAGGTGGATTCGCTCTTTGTGACGGCTGTGCTGACGGTGATTGGTTTCTCGGTGCACGATACGATTGTGGTCTTTGACCGTATCCGCGAGAACTTCCAGCGCCGTACCAGCGAGACGCTGGAGCAGGTGGTGAACGCCAGCCTGGTGCAAACGATGGCACGTTCGCTGAATACGTCTCTGACGGTGCTTTTCACGTTGAGCGCTCTTACCTTGTTTGGTGGGGCGAGCATTCGGGAATTTACGCTGACGCTTCTCATTGGCATTTTCAGCGGGACGTACTCCTCCATCTTCAACGCTAGCATGCTGCTGGTCAGTTGGGAGAAGGGCGAGTTTGGGAAGCTGATTGGCTTGAAGCCCAAGCCACCGCAAGACCCTCGCGCCCGGCGGCTTGCCCGCGCGCGCGGGTAAGCTGGCAAAGTCCAACAAGCAAGAGCATGGGGAACGAGGTTACCTCGTTCCCCATGCTCTTGCGTCTCATGTTGTGCTTGCAAGGCAAACTTATGAGTTGTGGCGGGCGAGCGTTCCCTGGATACGCCGCAGTGCTTTCACAAATTCTGATCCAACACGCTTGCCACCGATTGGCGGCAAGGCATTCAGCACTTCGTCTGGATATGGTGGGTGGTCAGGTGGGGTGTAGGGTTGGCGTGGCTGCCCATAAAGCGATGGTGGTTGCGGGTATGCTTCCATGTGCTGAGCATCACGGTGCTTGCCGGGAGAAGTTCTGCGCATTGGTGCACCTCTTTCTGGCAGCCCCAGAAGGGGCGCTGCAAAGCATAACAATTTGCTATGAGAAGCATAACCTATTGTTATATATAAGTCAAGAGAGCGTTAAAGTTGTTTACGCATTCTCGTGATGTCTGCCGCGATGTTGATCAAGAACTGGCAAGCAAAAGAGATACGTTTGGAGCTAACTCGTGCTGACGGTGATGAGGACCGTCGTTTGTTGTGCCGACGTTCCAGGGGCAATGGCAAAATGCGCAATTCTGCCTGGTTTGCTAAAAGCGAGCAGAATGCCATCGGCGCCGTTGTCTTGCACTTGATCTGTTTTCCAGCCATGCTCTGGCATCTGGGCCTGGTAGTAGCTGCTGATGGCCTGGGGAGAGCCTGGCATCTGGAAGCTGGCCTGGCCGGGTGCGGTAGTGCCCACCAGTTGCGCACCAGGATAGAGAGGGATGTCGTCAGGGAGGCCGGTGTTGACAGAGGGAGTTGGCCTGGTGGTAGGGGCTGTTGTTGCGGTGTTTGCACTCCCACAACCAGACAACACCAGAAGCATGAAAGCAATCAAGCAGCTTATAAGAGCGAGCACACGGCGGTTGCTTTTCATAAGAAGACATCCTTCAGAAGCTAGAATTGGACCCCTGCACACAATCTCTCAGACTGATTTTCTCGCTAGTTTTCTCGCTATTATAACGCGGGAAGTTGGCAGGAAGAACGCTCTCAGGCAAAGCACCTAAAAAATCGAGGCCATGCGCCAATTGAGTAAGCGCTTGATCATTGACAGTGCCAGGGTGCGAGTGCTATAGTATATCCGAGTGGAAAAGTCGGAATAGCCAGACCCAGAGGAGGGCAACAACAATGATGCGAGTTTCGACCAAAGGGGAATATGGGGTGCGTGTCATGGTTGATCTGGCCCGTCATCATGGTGAGGGGCCGCGCTCTTTGACGGACATCTCGCTGGCGGAGCAGTTGCCCTTGCCCTATCTGGAGCAACTGGTCAAGCTGCTGCGCGATAAGGGGCTGATTTTGAGCACGCGCGGCGCGCATGGTGGCTATCAACTCAGCCGCCATCCCAAAGACATTCGGATGAGCGAGGTGATTCGGGTGCTGGAGGGACCAATTGCTCCGATGATCTGCGCGCCCGAAGGGGAGATGGATGTCGTCTGTGATCGGCTGGAGTGCTGCTCTACGCAGTATCTTTGG
Source organism: Ktedonobacterales bacterium (assembly GCA_036557885.1). GTDB lineage: Bacteria > Chloroflexota > Ktedonobacteria > Ktedonobacterales > DATBGS01 > DATBGS01. Next base: position 85,219 of record DATBGS010000126.1, on the reverse strand, counting down.
GCGAAGATTCGTGATGCGATTTTGCACACATTGGAGCAGATGACGCTGGCTGAACTGGCTTCTGTGACAACACCAGAGCGTATTCCCGCGCATGCCCAGGTGGTTCCCGCCCCCGGCGCGACGGCACACAAACTCATCCCGCTGGCGCAGGTGCTGCTGCGCAGCAGCCCGCTGAGCGCAGACGAATCCGAATAAAACGCTCTATGGATGTTTGCAAATGTTGGGGCAGACGCCCTGACTTCTATTTCTTTCTCGCGCACTGAGTGTTCTGACTCAGAGGCCATGTGAAGGAGGCTGTAGTTTATCAATGGAGACACAAACCCCTGTTCAGGTCGCGGAATTGGTGATCCGCGACCTCCATGCCAACGTGGAAGATAAAGAAATCCTCAAAGGTGTCAATCTGACGGTGCGCCAGGGCGAAACCCACGCGCTGATGGGGCCAAACGGCTCCGGTAAAAGCACGCTGGCGAATGTGATTATGGGCCACCCCAAATATGAAGTGACTGAGGGGGAAATCCTCTTTAAAGGCGTTAATGTTCTTGATCTTTCAGCAGATAAGCGCGCGCGGCTGGGCCTCTTCCTGGCCTTCCAGTATCCGGCCTCGATTCCTGGCGTGAGCGTAGCGAATTTCCTGCGCCGTTCGCTGGAGTCGGTGCGCGAAGGGTACGACCCCAACGCGCCCACAGCGCCCACTGGCAAGGCGGAGAAGCGCAAGAGCGTCAACCCGGCAGAGTTCCGCAAGCTGCTCCAGACCAAGATGGAGCTGCTCAAGGTAGATCGCACGTTTATTAACCGCTATATCAACGAGGGTTTTTCTGGCGGCGAAAAGAAGCGCGCCGAGATTTTGCAGATGGCCGTGCTTCAGCCGCAGATGGCGGTCCTGGATGAAACCGATTCTGGTCTGGATATTGACGCGCTCAAGATCGTCTCTGAAGGCGTCAACGCGCTGACTGGCCCTAATCTGGGCATTCTCATTATTACGCACTATCCGCGCATTCTGGGCTATATCAAGCCAGATCAGGTCCATGTAATGTATCAGGGCCGCATCATCAAAGAGGGCGGGCCAGACCTGGCGCTGGAACTGGAGCAGAAGGGCTATGAGTGGCTGGTCGGGCACCTTGATGGCAACCAGGAGGCGACGGCATGACGGAAACGCTCACTAAAGGTTTCACCCGCGCAGGTGTGGAGGCGCTCTCCCGGCTGAAGGGCGAGCCAGCCTGGATGCTGGAGAAGCGTCTGGCCGCCTGGGAGACGTATGAACAGACCCCCGCGCCGTTGGGACGGCGCGGTGATCTGGGTATTATGCGGCGGGTGGCTGAGTATAAGCTGGAGAAACTGGTGCCCTTTGCCGCCAACGGCGCGAGCAGCAACGGCCATGTCGCTCTGCCAGCCTGGGAGTCGGGCTTGCTGGTGCAGCACAACTCCAATGTGGTTGCCTCGGAGCTTGATCCGCTGCTCTCGGCGCAGGGCGTGCTGCTGACCGATCTGGATACGGCGGTGCGCGAGTACCCCGATCTGGTGCAGAAGTATTTTATGACGGGCGTGACGGCCAATACGAATAAATACACGGCGCTGCATGGGGCCTTCTGGAGCGGTGGGTTGTTTCTGTATGTGCCTAAAGGGGTGAAGGTGAGCCGTCCGGTGCTGGCGCGCTATCTGCTCGATCAGCCTGATGCCACGAACTTTGCCCATACACTGATTATTGCCGAGCCAGACAGCCAGGTGATTTACATCGAGGAAACGGCTTCGTCTCTGCCAGAAGGAGCGACGGCGCTGTTTAATGGCGTGGCCGAAATCTTTGCCAAAGCTGGCGCACATGTGCAGTTTAACGCGGTGCAAGACTTTGGGCCGGGCGTCTATAACGTGACCACCAAACACGGCGTTCCCGAAAAAGATAGTTATATCCACTGGATTGTGGCTGATCTGGGCGCAGACACCACGCTGGCAAACCTGGGCACAACGATGGCTGGCTCCGGCAGCAATGGCGATATAGTGGGCGTGCTGTTTGCTACAGGCAAGCAGTTGATTCAGATCAACACCCTCTCCGAGCACGCCGCGCTCTCAACCTCAGCAGATACGCTGTTTAAGGGCGTGGTGGATGATGACGCGCGCGTAGACTTCGAGGGGCTGATTAAGGTAGCTCCTGGGGCGCAGCAGACCAACTCGTACCTCTCGGACCATACGCTGCTGCTGAGCGATCAGGCGCGGGCGGAGTCCATCCCCAGCCTGGAGATTGCGGCCAACGATGTGAAGGCCAGTCATGGCGCGACCACCGGCCAGATTGACGCCGAGCAGTTGTTTTATCTGATGTGCCGGGGGGTGCCAGAAGAAGAGGCGCGGCGGCTGATTGTGCAGGGATTCTTTGAGCCGGTGCTAGAGAAGATACCCTCGGATGAACTGCGCTCCCGGCTGCGGCGCTCGATTGTGCGCAAGATGACCAAGGGCACGCAGGTAGTGGATGAAACAGAATGGCATGATGTCACCGATCAATGGGACATTGAAGGGGCGGGCGCCGAGGCTGTGCAGATTGCTGGCGGCGATGAGTAGCTTGACCTGAGAGTCATGCCGCCTGATGGTCATGTCGTTGGATGCTGCGCGAGTAGCTAACAGATTGGTGCGCCCGCGCGAGCATTTGTCTGGTCTTTGGAGGAAGGAGCGCCGATATGCTGAATACCCTGGATAGAGCGCGTGTCCTCGCCATCCGTGAGGATTTTCCTATCCTGAAGCGGCAGGTGCATGGCAAGCCGCTGGTCTATCTGGATAGCGGCGCGAGTTCGCAAAAGCCTGCCAGCGTGCTGGAGGCGATGGACCATTACTATCGCACCTCGCATGCTAACGTGAATCGCGGGGTCTATGTGCTGAGCGAAGAAGCCACCGCCGCGATGGAACGGGCGCGTGTCAAGGTGTCCCGCTTTATTGGCTCGTCTTCCGCCAAACAGGTGATCTTTACCCGCAATACTACTGAATCGCTCAATCTTGTGGCCTATAGCTGGGGCGGCGCGAATCTGCGCCAGGGCGATACGATTTTGCTTACGGAGATGGAGCACCACGCCAATCTGGTGCCCTGGCAGTTGCTGGCGGCGCGCACTGGAGCACTGCTGGAGTTTGTGCCCATTACAGAGGATGGGCAGTTGAACCAGGAGGAGTATGCCCGCCTGCTGGAGCAAAACCGGCCAAAGCTGGTGACCTTCACCGCCATGTCGAATGTGCTGGGGACGATTACCCCGGCAAAAGAGATGATTGCTCAGGCGCGCGCGGTTGGGGCGATTACGGTGCTGGATGGCGCGCAGAGCGTGCCGCACCTGCCCACCAATGTGCAGGAGCTTGGCTGCGATTTTCTGGCGTTTAGCGGGCATAAGATGCTTGGCCCAACCGGAATAGGTGTGCTGTATGGCCGCCGTGATTTGTTAGAAGCCATGCCGCCTTTCCTGGCGGGCGGCGATATGATTCGCCAGGTACACCTGCGCAGCGCCACCTGGAACGATCTGCCGCATAAGTTTGAGGCAGGCACCCCGGCCATTGCGGAAACGGTTGGCCTGGGGGCAGCCGTAGACTATCTCAACACGCTGGGCATGGCGTGGGTGCAGCAACACGAGCAAGAGATGGTTGGGTACGCGCTGGAGCGGCTGCAAGCTGTTGACGGGCTGACGATCTATGGCCCGGAGGCTGGGAAGCGCGGCGGTGTCGTCTCGTTTACACTGGGCGATATTCATGCCCATGATCTGGCGCAGGTTCTGGACAGCGAGGGCATCTGTGTGCGCGCTGGGCACCACTGCGCGCAGCCTTTGATGGAGCGTATGGATGTGTCGGCGACGGCGCGGGCCAGCTTCTACGTGTATAATACACCTGAAGAGATAGATCAACTGGCACAGGCTTTGGAAAAAGCCAAAGCGATCTTTGCACTCTGAGCAGGTGGGCACAAATGGAAGATTACTATCGTGAGGTCATCCTCGATCACTATCGCCATCCACGTAACGCGGGCACACTGGACCAGGCAGACATCCACGCTGCTGATTCTAACCCGCTCTGCGGGGATAAGGTGGAGCTATTTCTGAAGCTGGGCGAGGATGAGCGGGTGAGCGCGGTGCGTTTTACCGGGCGTGGCTGCGCAATTAGCCAGGCGTCGGCTTCGCTGCTAACGGAGATGATCGAGGGCAAAACCCTTGATGAACTGAAGCAGTTTGGCAAAAATGATGTGCTGGAAGTGCTGGGCCTCACCAGCATCAGCCCGGCCCGCATGAAGTGCGCGATGCTCTCGCTGCGGGTGCTGCATCAGGCGTTGGGAGATGACGACTGGTTTAAGTTGGATGATGAAAACTAAGACGCCAAAGGGCCAGAAATAGTAATATAAGCAGCCAGAGGGGCAGGGCCGCGCAAGCGGCCCTGCCCCTCTGTCCACTGGAGGCAAGGCAGCACCATCAATAGATGAAGCCAACGCCAGAACCAACATGCACGTAGCGATAGCTGACGCGCGCCCAACCCCCACCGTTCCAGTAGAAATTCATCTCTGAAATCAGGAACCAGCCGCCACTGTAGACGGCCTCCACGTGGCCGACGTGCCCACCCCACGAACTGGCCCCATCCACCCCGCGTTGGAAGACGACGGTGGCGCCAGCTACTGGGGTTGTGCCGGTGCGGAAGCCATGTGACGGGGCATTCCAGAACCATTGATAGGCATAGGCTCCCAGGCCACCCCAGCGCTCATCCAGCCGCTTTTGGACCACCCACCAGGTACACCAGCCATACATGCGGGAATAAGGGTCGCCGCGATAGTCCGAGACGTGAAAGGCCGGGTGGCCTGCGGGACGACACCAGGCGCAGATGCCAGCGGGCGGGGCGCCGCTGGTGGATTGAGGAGGCTTGGGCGTGCTCCCAGTCCCGCCTGTGCCTCCCGAACTGCCAGCGGGAATACAAAGTTTCTGCCCTGGATAGATCAGATTGGGATTGGCGATGCCGCTGGCCTGGGCAATTTGCTTATAGCTCACACCGTAGCGCGCCCCGATTGCGGACAGGGTATCACCACGTTTTACCGTATAGGTTGCGCGGCACGCGGTGCTGGCTGAAGCTGAATGAACAGGGATGGCGAGAAACGCCCCACATGCTGCGACGGTGCAGCAGGCGAAGATCAGTAGTCGCTTTCTCAAGGGTCTTTGCTCTTTTCTTTACTTCATAGCAAAACAGATTCAGATTTTTAGAGTTTTTGCAGAGTAGTTTGTCAGGGGGTAAGCAGGCGCCTGGGTTCCTGGGAAAACCAGATTACCAGTGAGAGCAATCTGGTGAAGAGTGAGGCTATTTTGCTAGAGAAGGCGCCGAGAGTTGCCCCCGCTTAGCTGCACCACCAATAGTAGCGATAGTAGGTATGGGGATGACCGTTGGTCCAGACCCGCCACCAGTAGTAGCGGTAGTGCAGGCTTCCATGCGCGCAGTGCGGCTTCGTCGAGGATGTTCCAGGGCTAGACGGAGGAGCCGCAGGCTTTGTAGGAGAGGATGGAGCGGTTCCAGCATTTGAGCCGCTGCTGGTGCCATTTACCAGGCGCCGGGCCGAGTAATAATGGGCTACCCAATAGGAAGCATTCAGGTTGTTGACCACTACCCCAACCTGGGGGTTATCTGCGCCAATGGTCTGTCCGTTGCCGATGTAAATCTCTACATGGCTGACGCCAGGCTTGTAGGTGTTGGCGTAGAGCACCATGTCGCCGGGTTGGAGGTTGGCGCGGCTGACAGCCTGGCCCAGGCGAACGTAGCTGGCCGCGCTGCCACGCCCAAAATTGATGCCCGCCTGGCGATAGACCCACCAGGCAAACCCTGAGCAATCAAACCCGGTGGAGGGACTAGACCCCCCAGAGACGTAGCGATAGCCTCGATACGAGAGCGCAATCTGGACGATGCGCTGCTGGAGTGAGGTAGCGCTGGTCGTTGCAGTGTTCGCGGGACTGGCAGCAGCCGTGATAGAACCCTGGCTTATGAACAGTGCTGCTGCAAACAGGAAACCAAGGGTGAAGGGTAAAACCTTCACCAACCGTGAAAGGCGAATCAAAAGAAACCTCCTCAAAAGACTGCACAGTTTCCCGTACTGTGCTTTCCCTCCTATGGACCATCCGCTCTTCCTTTCTAACGGCGGCCCATGCGTTCATTCGTGCGCTTTATCTGTAAGCAAACAGACATCCCTATCATATTTTTCTGCGACACGAAGGCAAGTATACTCAGCTCAACAAGGGTGCTACGGCCAGTAGCGGATAAAAATGGTACTAAGGTACTAGGCGGAGCAGGAGAGGAGGGAAGCGTAAAACACAGCAATGGGGCCTGATGCAGACTCATCCGCAGCTTATATGTCTGCTTGTAATGCTAGGGGATAAAACTGTACTTACTTGTTTGCTTTTTGCGTGTCTTGCGTAGCCGATTGGCAAGCGCTAGCGCAGAGAGCAGTGTCCACACGCTCAAAATCCAGGCGAGCCAGTAGCCAGGGCTAGGATTCATCAATCCGAGGGGACCGAGCGCATAGCCGCTGCTGGTGACATCTAAACTGGTGGATGAAGGGCGGGTAGATTGGGCATGTCCATGAATGAGCGGCTTTCCGGTGCTGCCGTTGATCTCAACCCAGTCAATGCCAGCATTGAGGATGATACCTTGAGAGTAATCGTTATCACAGGAAGGATCAAGCCGACCTAAGGGGGTGCAGAGATAGAGTGTGCCATCTCTGGCAGAAAAGTCATGGATGCCTTTGTTGGGTTCAATGGTGGCGTGGCTGTTGTTCCAGTCCACCTGTTGGGAAGTGTTCAAGAGCGCCAGGAGTTCCACTGGAAAGCCCACGCCAACCAGGAGCCCCAGGCAAAGCACAAGGAAGGAAATGCGTTTATCGAGAAAGTGTGTCTGGCGCCAGTAAAGGGCAGCGCCAAAGAGCAATATGGCCGCAAGAAAAACAAAAAGCAGCGGCACAAGGTGGAGGGTCAACAACTGGAATCCGCGCAAGTTGACATGAATGACCTCGTCTCTGGTAAACTGGATGGCCCCATTGTCAGCAAATTCCAGCGGCTGTAACGGATTGAGGTAATAGACCTGCGCCCAGGGCAGGAGGAGCGTTACCATTAGCCCCACCGCGCCAATGACCAGCGCTAGCCAGATTCCACGACCAAGCGTCCGCGCCTGCTCCTGTTTTTCTTTGGAGAGAGGCTCGGCTTCTTGCTCCTCTGCTTCTGTTGTGGCTGTGGCTGGGGTGTCCTCTGCGGGTTGGCTGTCTTCTTCTGTGGTGGCGCTGTTTTCTCCACCAACGCCATTTTCTCCACCAACTGCGGCGACAGGCGCAGCAGGCAGTGACTCTTCTGCTTCACTTGAGGGGTCTATAGGCGGCTGAGGCGACACGGGTTCTTCCGTTGGGGCGTCTTCAGAATGCGGCATGGTCCTGTCCCTGCTAGAGAAAGTCGTTACACAGACTATACCATAAGCGTCAATGGCTCAGTTAGAGCCGTTTCTTTGAGAGGGATACAATGACGATTTATCTGATGCAGCACGCGCAGGCTGTGCGTGAGGAAGTAGACTTGCAACGCCCGCTTTCTGAAGAGGGGCGCGCAGCCATTGGGCGGGTCGCGGCGCGGGTGGCGGGGTTGGGGCTGCCAATTGAACAGGTGTATCACAGCGGCAAGTTGCGCGCCCGCCAGACGGCGGAGGTGTTGGCCGGGGCGCTTGCGCATCCGCCGCAGGTGCTGGTGCGCCATGATCTCAACCCGAAAGACTCACCCGCACCGCTGACGCGCTGGCTGCGCGATGAAGCGCAGAAGACAGGCGTGGGCGGCCTGGTTGTGGTCGGTCATCTGCCTGTTTTGGATAAGCTGGCCTCGCTGCTGGTGACGGGCGATGAGAATGTCGGAGTGATCGCGTTTCAGTATGCAGGGCTGGTGGCTCTGACGCCCAAAGAGGGGGGCAAGCTGTTTGCGGTGAAATGGATATTGACGCCGGAACTGGCCTGAAGAAACGAGACGGCTCAATGGCGAGCCGCCTCGGTTCTGTTCAAAGCAGGTTTGCCCGGTTTAGTATTCCGGCATAGGTGGCGCGGCGGGCTTTTCCTTCTCCGGGATGTCGGTGATGAGCGCCTCAGTGGTCAGGATCATCGCCGCAATGGAGGCCGCGTTCTGGATGGCCGAGCGGGTGACTTTGGCCGGGTCAATGATGCCCGCGTTGACCATATCCTCGTACTCGTTGTCCAGCACGTTGTAGCCTACGCGCTTGTTCTTGCCCTCGGCTTGCTTGCGGCGAACCGTCTCGACGACAACAGCGCCATCCTGTCCGCCGTTCTGAGCCAGGGTGCGCAGCGGCTCTTCCAGCGCGCGGCGCAAAATCGCCACGCCAGTTGCCACATCGCCGCTCACCTTCAGGTCTTTGAGCGCCTCAGTCGCGTTGAGCAGGGCCACGCCGCCGCCAGGAACCATGCCCTCTTCCACGCCCGCGCGGGTAGCGGAAAGGGCGTCTTCCACGCGGGTCTTGCGGAACTTGAGCTCCACTTCGGTGCCCGCGCCGACCTTGATCAGGCCCACGCCACCGGACAGCTTTGCCAGGCGCTCTTGCAGCTTCTCGCGGTCATAGTCGCTGGTGGTTTCGTCAATCTGCGCCTTGATCTGCTTAATGCGTGCCTGAATGTCTTTGGTGTTGCCCTTGCCCTCAACAATGGTTGTGTCGTCCTTGCGGGAGACAACGCGGCGAGCGACGCCCAGGTCAGCGAGCGTGGCGTTCTCCAGGCGGCGGCCCATCTCTTCGCTGATGACCTGCCCGCCCGTCAGTACCGCGATGTCGCGCAGCATCTCTTTGCGGCGGTCACCAAAGCCAGGGGCTTTAATGGCGAGCACATTCAGGATACCGCGCAGCTTGTTGACAACCAGGGTTGCCAGGGCTTCGCCGTCCACATCCTCGGCAATGATCACAATATTGCGGCTGCCGGTCTGAGTCAGCTTCTCCAGTACGGGCAGGATGTCGGCCACCGCGCTGATCTTCTTATCGGTGATGAGGATGTTGGCATCCTCAATGACGGCTTCCATGCGGTCAGAGTTGGTGACGAAGTAAGCAGAAGTATAGCCCTTGTCAATCTGCATGCCTTCGACGAACTCAGTCTCGAAGTTGGTGCCCCGGCTCTCTTCCACCGTGATCACGCCGTCTTTGCCCACGCGCTCCATCACATCGGCGATCAGTTCGCCAATCTGCTCATCGGCAGCGGAGATCGAAGCGATCTGGGCAATTTCTTTGCGGCCCTCCACCGGGGTCGCCAGGTTCTTGATGTACTCAACAACAGCGTTGGTGGCCTTTTCGATGCCAGCGCGCAGCAGCATGGGGTTGGCGCCAGCGGCCAGGTTTTTGAGGCCCTCGTTGACGATGGCCTGCGCAAGAACGGTAGCAGTGGTGGTGCCGTCGCCCGCGACATCGTTGGTCTTGGTAGCGGCTTCCTTCAGAAGCTGGGCGCCCATGTTCTCAAAGGGGTCTTCGAGTTGAATCTCTTTGGCGACGGTGACGCCATCGTGCGTGACGGTGGGCGCGCCAAATTTCTTGTCGAGGGCCACGTTACGGCCCTTGGGGCCAAGGGTGGTCTTCACCGCGACAGCCAGGACATCAATGCCCTTTTTGAGCTTGGCGCGGGCCTGATCATCAAATACCAGTTGCTTTGCCATTATTGCAATTACTCCTTCACCAGCACGGCGAGAATGTCGCTCTCGCGCAGAACCAGATACTCTTCACCATCCAGTTTAAACTCGGTGCCACCATACTTGGCATAGAGCACGCGGTCGCCTTCTTTGATCTCCAGTTCGACACGCTTGCCGTTTTCCAGCAGCTTGCCGCTGCCGACGGCCACGACCACGCCTTCCTGGGGCTTCTCTTTGGCGGTATCGGGAATGACAATTCCGCTCTTGGTGACTTCCTCTTTGGCGGCGGGCTTGACGACGACGCGGTCGCCAACAGGACGAATCTTACTGCTATGAGCCACGCTGCATACTCCCTTCTGAGACTTTCTGTGTTATTTCAAGAACAAGCTGCTTTTCAGGCCAGGGCGTCTGGGTCAGGGTGTTGTGAATAGTCATATGAGTAGTCGCAGGAACATGGCCCGCGCCTCCGCGCACCCCGGACAACAATAGGGCTGGCTGTCCACGATGGTTGGGGTCCAGGCAATCTCAATATCACAATTCGCGCAATGAAGCAGCGCATGCGGGCGTTTCAGCAAATTGTGCCCGGTTCGAGCAGTTTGCTGTGAATGAGTTCGCTCGCCTTGTTGTGCGCTATGCCCGGTACCCATAGAAGCGGGGTGTTTCTGCTTTCCCAGATGCTCGCGCTGTGCTCAGCCGAGCGTGCCCTTGCCGATCAAATCCAAAGGAGAGTATGTCATAGACGGTATTAGAAGGGTGTAGGAAAAGTGTTAGAGCTTCATAGGAAAAGTATTAGAAAACTGTTAGAGGCGAAAAGGACAGCATTTTGTGAACTAGATTATTGGCGGCAGTGCTTTGCTATGCTATAGTGTCCCTAAGCGAGCGGTGGCGTGGTCTGGCGTGCAGAAACGTGCTTGCTGTGCTCGCGCATTACAACTGCTCCCCTGGAGAAAGACTATGGCAGGGTTGGAAGGACAGATCATTGGCGGCTGCCGTATTATCCGGCGCCTGGGTGGGGGCGGAATGGGTGAGGTCTACCTCGCAGAACAGATGAGCTTGCAACGCCAGGTAGCGATTAAGCTGGTGCGGCCAGAATTGGAAGTGACGATGAGCGGCGCCAGCGTCTCAGAGCGCTTTGCGCGTGAGGCGCGGGCGATTGCCGCAATGGAGCATCCCCATATTCTGCCGGTCTATGATTATGGGGAGAAGGATAGCCTGGCCTATCTGGTGATGGCCTATGCTCCGTATGGCTCTCTTCAGGAAGCGCTTACTCCTGGCAGCCAGAACTTTCGCTTTGCGCTGCCAGTTTCGCTGGAGCTGGCTGGCACTATTCTTGATCAAGCGGCCCAGGCGCTCCAGCACGCGCATGATCGCGGGGTCTTGCACCGCGATATTAAACCGGCCAATTTTTTACTGCGCGCACCAGATGCCTCTGGAGGCGTGCACCTGCTGCTGGCCGATTTCGGGCTTGCCAAGTTTGCGGCTGGCGGCCAGAGCAGCGCGCTCTACGCCGGGACAGTGGCCTACAGCGCGCCAGAGCAGATTCAACGCCAGGCGATCTCTGCCAGTGATCAATATGGTCTGGCGGTGATGACGTATCTGCTGCTGGCTGGACGGCTGCCCTTTGCTGGAGACGCCGCCCAAATTCTCTACAAACAAATTCAGACGCCCGCGCCATCATTGCGCACGCATAACCCGGCCATCCCTGCTGAAGTGGATGCTGTGATCTTGCGCGCGCTGGCGAAGAGGCCAGAGGAGCGCTGGCCGAGTGTGGCTGCCTTTGCTGCGGCGTATCGGGAGGCGCTGAGTGGGCAAAAGAAGCCTTCTACCCAGGTTTCAGCGCCCCCGCCCTGGCAGGCTTCTGGGCAAGGGAGCGCGCCTGTCGGCGTGCAATCAGCCGCTCCTTTTGCGGCGCCGCCCGCCTTTCCGTCACCAGTGCAATACTCTGCGCCAACGCCAGTCAATGCCGAGACGGTTCCCACGCTGTCTCGCCCTGGCTATACCCCGGCGCCCCCGGCAGTATCCAGTCCGCCAGCCGTGCTGCCAGCCGCGCTGCCTTTCCCCACTGCCGCGCAGCAGCGGACGGTGCAGGGCGGCCCATTCGGTGGAGAGTCGGTAGTTCCCGGTATCTCACCTCCTCAGCCCTACATTTTGCCCCCTTCTGGCGGCGGCAAGCAGCGCGGCTGGGTTGGCATTGTGGGTGGCGCTGTGGCGGTGGTAGCGCTGATCCTGGCGGTGATTCTGGTGGTGAACCTGTTGGGCGGAAAAACCGGGGGAACGACAACTACCGGAACGCCGGTGGTTGGTACGACGCCTGGGACTGGCAATACTCCTGGCTCAATCCCAACGCTGCCCGGTAGCACGAGCGGGTCGCACATCAGCGGCTTGCAGACCGGCTCAGATTTGGATGACGCGAATATAGGGAACTGCCGCGATGCCATTCGCCAGGGAAAGCAAGCGCAATCTTTTTCTGCTTCGCAGAACATCGCCATAGCTGTTGTCTTTACTGCGAAGATTGACGCAGATTCTCCGGCGCCCGCAGGAGTGGTTGCGGTCTTTGATAGTCAGAGGCACTTTATTGAAGTGGCCGATGCGCAGGACTTGAGCTGTCCGGGTGGGCAGGGGAACTATAGCTCGTTTGTGGATATTAGCGGGCAAGGTGGGGGAACAAAAATTCCTCCGGGGCAGTATTTTATTGGCGTGAGCTATATTCCTGATTACGCCGTCTATCTTGACAACCAGAATCAGCAGCTTCCGCCACCTGAAGCAGCGGTGCCGGTAGAGATCACTGCTTAGGTCAGCAGCCCAGCGTTTCTACCACAGCCACAACCAAGAGCAAACAGAGGAGCGTGTAGCGATGGCCGAGTTAGAGGGGCAAGCAATCGGAAGTTGGCACCTCAAGCGCTACCTGGGGGGAGGCGAGCGCGGAGAGGTCTATCTGGCTGAACAGTTGGGAGGCCCAACCCAGGCAGCTATGCGCGTGGCGCAGTTGGCGGCTCCGCCTGCTCTCATTGCTCAGGGAAAGAGTCCGGTGTCGCTCTTTAACCAGGAAGCGCAGCGGCTGGTGTCGCTTAAGCACCCCTATGTGCTTTCGCTGCTGGAATATGGGCAGCAAAACCATCGCGGCTATCTGGTGATGCCGTATCTTGGTGATGGCTCATTGCTCGATGCGTTTACTCCTGGCAAACCGACGTTTCGGTTTGCCTTGCCACTCAGCGCGCCAACAGTGGTAGGGCTGCTGGATCAGGTAGCTGAAGCGCTTCAGTATTTGCATGGGCAGGGCATTTTGCATGGGAGTGTTAAGCCAAGCAACATGCTGGTTTCTCCCGATGCCAGCGGGGGATTGCATATTCTCTTGAGCGATTATGGGCTGGCGAATCTGTTTGTGAGCACGCCCAGCCGGATTACGCGCAATCATTCTGTGCTCTACTCCGCGCCAGAACTGCTACAAGGCCGACAGGTTGCCGCCAGCGATCAATATAGCCTGGGAATTGTGGTGTACGAATTGCTGACCGGACGGCTTCCCTTTGTGGGGAACGACCCCGCGCAGATCATCCAGCAGCAGATGATGGTTCCTCCACCGCCACCGCGCAATTATAATGCGACGCTTCCTCCAGCAGTGGAGAATGTGCTCTTTCGGGCGCTGGCGAAAGACCCGGCGTCGCGCTGGCCGTCGGTAGCGGCTTTTGCAGCTGCTTACCGTGAGGCAGCAACAGGCCAGGCCAACGCCCCGCAGCCACAGGCTCAGCAAGGAGCCATTCTGCCAGCGCCGACGCCTCCAGCCGCAGTTGCCCCTGTGCAGCAATTTGTGGTTTCCCCAGGTGCTCCAGTGGCCCCCGCGCAGCAAGCGCCCTGGCCTATCTCGCCACAATCTGCGCCAGTAAGCCCCCCGGCGCCTCAAGCTAGCAGTGGGCAGGGTTGGAATCAGCCGCCGAGTGGGTGGGGAAGCCAGTACCCCGCAAACCAGGCACCGCCCTATCCGGCGTATCCGGCCCAGCCGCCTGCGCCAATCGTGCCCAATAGCCCTTCGGCGCCTGCCAGGGGACGAGGGCGCCTGGTAGGATTTGGGATTGGTGGCGTTATCGCTCTGGCATTGGTGGTGGTGCTGGTCGTGGTGCTCTTTGGTGGCAACAAGACCACCTCAACTGCCACCAATGGGAGTCCGACCACGCCCCCAGGCGCAACTGCTACCACGCCCCGCGCGACACCTGGAGGCCAGGGGACACCTTCCAGCGGTTCAACTCCCGGCGGTTCGGGCGGCGCGCAGATGATCGAAACCGATCAGTTTATCACGGCCATTGCGACTGTGACGGATATTTCTGGTAATCGGCAATGTGACAATACCTTTCCGGGCAGGTCCGAAGCGGAGTTTCAAACCGGCGATACGGTGCTGGTGGTCTATACGGCAAATCTGGCGCAGAACCAACTTCAGATTCTGGTCAATATAGACAAGATTGATGCCACCACTGGGGAATCTACGGGCTTCTACATGCCCACCCCGCCCCAGGCGTGCCCTGGGATACACACCTATGTCGTCTCTTTTGCAACCAACGACGACCCTCAGAAAGGCCCTGGCAAGTACAAAGCGGAGGTGTTTTGCCTGGGATGCCCGGCAACGGGGATTAATGCCAACGCTACGATCTTTTTTCAGGTACAGTGACCTGCGGTGTGGATGGCCTCCGGCTGATCTCTTCGACATCCATAAATTGCTGACGCAGCCAGGCTTCCAGGTTCTCGCGTTCAATGTTGGCCCGCGCCAGGTCGGAGCGTTTGCGCCGCTCCTCTGCTGGCATTTCCAGCGCGTTGATGAGTTCCCTCGCGGTTTCCTCTACATCAGTTGGGATGATCGTCAAGGCGCTCTCGTGGAGCTGCTGGCTGGCTCCAGCAGTTTCAGAGAGAATCAGCACGCCATCCTGTTGATTGACGATTGGCCCCTCTTTAGCGACCAGATTCATACCATCAATGAGCGGATTGATCAGCAGCACGTCATAGTGCCGCATGGCGGCTAAGGCTCTGGCGCGGTTGTTCTCGAAAAACGCTTCGATGGGCTGCCACCCATCGTGACCGTATGTCTCGTTGATCTTGTCAATAATCTGGTGGACCCTGCGCCCGTAGTGCCGATAGATTTTGATGCTTTCGCGGGAAGGGATGAGGAAGGCGAGAAACTTCACCTTGCCAATCAGGTCGTGGCGGCGACTGAGCAGCAGTTCAAAGGCTTCAAAGCCGCGCACAATATTTTTCGTTGGTTCCAGGCGATCTACGCGCATGATCGTCTGAGCGCCCAGAAGTGGACGCAACTCGTTGGCATGGAGTCGTTCGCCGCGCGCGGCATTCTGGCGCACCTCGTCTACATCAATTGAGATGGGATACGCTCGCGCATAGGTGGTATGGTTGCGCCAGACGATGCGCCCGCCGCGCTTATCGTATGTGATCTGCGCATCCCCAAGCAGCACCTGGGTGCTGGAGAGAAAGTTCATCATATCCAGGTTGGTCTGAAAGCCCAGGATGTCGTTGGCAAGTACGCTTTCATAGATGGCGAGCAGCCAGGTGCGCGGCAGCAGTTGCCAGTATCGTAGCGAGGGCCAGGGAATATGGATAAAGTGCTGGAGGATCGTCTCCTCGAGGCGGCCTTCGCGCTTCAAGCCCTGGCGCACCATCTCTGGCGCCAGATAGAGGTGATAATCCTGAAACATGACCAGGGCGGGACCAGGTTTGCGCAGCACTTCTTCGCAGACGGCGTTGGCGATGGCCTGATTCACCTGGACATAGCCCTGCTCCCATTCTTCGTAATTCTGCGCGGTGAAGGTTGGTTCCTCAATTTGATTCCACAGGTAATGTTGAAGAAACCAGAGTACCTGATTGCTGATGCGGTCGTAAAAGCGCTTATAAATGGCTGGAGGCACGCTGACATAGCGAGAGGCATCCAGGAGGGGTCGGGTATGTGATTTGCGGTGTGTTTTGGAATCCAAGCCGCTTGAAGGGGTAGCCCCGTTTGTGGCGCCGATGGGCTGCTCGGCGTCGTCTGATTTTGCTTTGTTAGCTTCGGCCTGACGCTGTGCTACCAGGCGGTCTCCCTCAGTCATGGCGATGGCTACCCAGGTAAAGCCGCCCGGCGGCGCGTAGTTGATGGCCGGTTGCAGGGCTGTGACCATGCCGCCCGCGCCGCGTTTTGTTCGGACGGCCCCATTTTTGTCAAGGCTATATTCGACTGGTCCACGATTGCTGGCGAGGATCACACGTCGCCCGCTCTGGCTCTGCTCTATTGGCATGGTTTTCATTCTCTCTCAACAGCGATGTCCATCGTAGGGTGCGATCCACATGATTGCACGGATCGTCAATCTGATGATCTTGCTGATACTTCTCCCATTAAACATACCAGATTTCTCCTCTAGACTACTTGTTTTCCCAAAGGGAGTGCTTTAGAATAGCCGCACGCCGCCCTGGTGTGAGCAGGCGAGAACTTCGCTGCCAGAAGAGGCAGGAGGATGTTGTATCGTGGTTATTGATGAAATTCTCGAAGCCAATGCCCATTTTACCGGGCAGCATCACCCGGCACAATTAAGCCATTTGCCGCGTAGACGGATGGCGGTAGTGACGTGTATGGATACCCGGCTGACGCACCTGCTTGAGGAGGCGATCAGCGTGCATCGAGGAGAAATCATTCAGCTACGGACGGCTGGCGCGACGATCAACGCGAAAGATGAGGTGAGTGGTGATCTGATTCGCTCGCTGGCCGGGGCCATCTATCTGCTGGGTGTGCGTGAAGTGGCGGTGATCGGGCATACCGAGTGTGGGCTGTCGCATGGAAATCTGGCGGCGCTGACGGCCTCGATGCAGGCGCTGGGCGTTGACCCGGATACACTGCCTGAAAAGGGCGAAGAGTTGCTGGGCTGGCTGGGTACCTTTCAGGATGTGCGCGAGAATGTGGCGCGGGTTGCGCGCGCCATTCGCACCAGTCCCTATCTTCCCAAGACGATTCCAGTGCACGCGCTGGTGATTGATATACACAGCGGCAAGTTGGAGTTGATTGAGCGTGGCGAATAGGCGAATAGAGGCATGTCGCGCTACCCACCGGCGCCTGGAGAAATCTGTCAGCAGGTCTACCCGGATGTCTAACGGCGTGGCCCGCCCTGGCGTTGAGGGGTTCTGGTGGGCGGTGCGTTTTCGCCGCCCATCTTCTCGAAGTTTTTGCCCAGCCGCAGGGCAAGTACCAGAAATCCGCTGGAAGCCCCGATCACGGTTGCAACCAGGATGATAATAAGCAAGGTTCCAAACATCGCTAGCCTTCCTGCTCGTGGGGAGCAATCTGGTTTCAGCGCAGGTGGGACGCTGGCAGCTTCTCTGGCTTCTTCATCACCACTTTCTCCCAGTATACGTCAGGCGCATAGACTGCTGCAACCTTGACGCGCTTGACCTGCGCTCCTTCAAAAAAGGAGCAAGCGCCGCGCTTGTGCTACAATACATGGTGTAAAGAAATGACGATGACAGGATTGGAAAGAGATTGTTTGAGACAAGCCCGTCCGTATCTGAGAAGGAATGAAGCATGTCTGCCGACCACGTGACCGACCTCCGTGCTGCGCTTGATGAGCTACACCGTCTTACGAAAGAACTGCGGCAGACGCTTGAGGGGATTCCCCCGTTGCTCCTCTTGCAGCCGCCAGCTTCTGGTGGCTGGACGCTGACTGAAGACCTGGTGCATGTCGCTGAGATGCTGGCCTTCTGGTCAGGAGAGATTGAACGCATCCGTCTTCAGCCTGGCACGACGTTTGGGCGAATTGCCAGTAACCCGGAGCGCATCCGCTTTATTGAGGAGCATGCCCAGGACACGCCCGAACAGATCAGCGCATTGCTGGAACAAGGTGAAGCGCAGGCTGTCGCGCTGCTGGAGCGCCTCCAGTCAGCCGATCTGGAAAAAGTTGGTCAGCATATGAAGTTTGGCCCGCAAACGATTGGCCGCGCCATCCAGGAATGGCTGCTTGACCATCTGGAGGAGCATGTTCACCAGCTCCAGGCGATTCTGGCGGAGGTTCGCCAGTAGGAGCAAAGCGTGCTTGCAAGCCCATAGAAGTATCCGGCCAGAGGTGCTGCCCCCTTATCTGGGGTACCGAGTCAGGTACTTTTCAATCGCTTGCCCGTTCGATATAATGTGCGCCAATTCAAGCCAAGCACACTAAGCCAGGGGAGCCTGAAAAGGTCGCCCAGAACTGGAGCAACGCGGTGTAAGCAAGGGGCAGAAGCAAAAGAAGGCGAGAAACGATGCTCCAGGCAGGCTTCTGATACATGAGGAGGAGAAAACGTGGCAGACTTTACCCTTTCGCGGCGGTCTGGTGGAGAGCGCAATCAGAGCGGGCAGGGCGAGACAATGGAGATGAACATGGAAAATGGCGAAGCCAGACACGAGGCTGGCAAGCGCGAAGTCGAGATGTATATCCGCACCTTTCACACGCTTCTGCGCAGTTCTGGAGAGGTGGGACTCAAGGCGCTGGTCCAGGCGCACTACAATATTGATTCCTCGTTGCACCCTGATGCGCGCTCATCTAAGCCCGATCTGTCGGCTTTTATCTACAGTGTGCTGCGGCTGCCGGATGCCGTTTTGAACTGCAATCGTATTTTGCTAGGCCAGGGAGATGATGTCTTCCAGCAGCAGGGCTATGATGTGGATCAGTGGGTGGCGGTGACAGCCTCAGCCCGGCGGCGCAAGTGGTTTTATGATGGCAAGAATACGCTGGCGGCTTATGTTGCCAGTGTGAGCGATACAGAAGATATTGTGCCGGTGCTGGTGGCGATGCAGATCGAGTGGAACAAGTTTAACTGGCTGCTGAACGCCGACCCGACGACCATGCAACTGATGGAAAGTCGTGTGGATAAAGCGTCGCCGGTCTTTGCCGAGATTACCAAGGTGCTGCGCGAGCGCCTGCAAATTTCGCCCGATGACTGGCGGCGGCTGGAGGTGATCTGGGGCGATAAGATGTGGGCCAACCTGCTCACGATTGGCCGCGAGCGCAAAAACTTCACCCTGCGTATGCTGAGCGGGTCGCATGTGGGCTATGTGCGCGCGACGCGCAAATGGTGGGCGCCCGTTGGCAAGGTGCTGGATGATCTGGGGCTGGCAGATCGGCCTGTGTACTTTGTCTCCAGCAATACACATAGCCTGGTTAACTTGCTTTCCGGCTACGTGCAGGCGCGCGAGGGCGAACTGACGCGCTACGCGCTCAGCGGCAAAGACCCGATGTTGACGGACGAGTGCCGCAAGATTCAAGATGGGCGCGTGCCAGGAAACTGGCACAACCTGCTGTATTATGCCGCTCGCCAGTATGTGCAGACTTCTGAGAGTCAGGAGTTTGTGCGCCAGCGTCCGATTCAGGAGCAAGAGCGCGGTATCTGGAGGATCACGGCTCGCCAGGGCCTGGAAGTGGACGCGCAGGTCTTTGATCTCTCCAAAATCCGCGTTGATGAACTGGACCCGCGCTGTCGTATGCCTGGCCTGGAGCGGCTGGCAAAGAGCCGCGCGATCATCCTCAATATTGATTACCCGTTGGGAATGGCTGCCTACCGGATGCTGCGCGAGGTGATGGAGAATCTACCCCAGACACGCGGCATTTATATTCTGGGCAAGGCGGCAACGCTGAACGGCAGTATTGGGGATATGATGATCTCCGATGTGGTGCTGGATGAACACAGCCAGAATGTGTACTGGTTGGAAAACTGCTTTACTGCGGGGGATGTTGGCCCCAATTTGATCTATGGTTCGGTGCTGGATAACCAGAAGGCTGTGTCTACCAAGGGCACCTTCCTCCAGAACCGCCAGTATCTTGATTTCTACTACCGCGCGAATTATACCGTCGTGGAGATGGAGAGCGGCCCTTACCTGAACGCGGTCTATGAAGCGCTGTACATGACCCGCTACCCGACGGGCGAAAATATTAATTTTGCCCGGCTGCCATTTGATCTGGGTATTCTGCATTACGCTTCAGATACTCCCTATACGCGCGGCAAGAACCTGGGGGCGGGCAGCCTCAATTACTTTGGGATGGATTCAACGTATGGTGGCGCCGTTGCCATTGCCCGGCGGATGCTCAGCAGTGAACTGAATGCGTTGCAGGCTGCCGAGGCTGGCGCGCCAGGGTCTATGCAAGGAACTGGGGCCGGATTTGGAGCCGGAGCCGCTTCGCGGCCTGTCCAGGTGGGAAATAGTGGGCTGGGCGCGGGACCGACGCTGGCTGCTGTGGTGAGCGCGCCGGGCAATGGGACAAACGCGGCCTCATCTCCTTCTGCTTCGCCTGCTCCTTTATCTCCAGCAAAGTCAACCAGCCCACTCGGCGGCACACCGGGTAGTGATACTCCTGGCTCGCTTTCTACCGGTCCTTTTGTCTTCCGGCCATTTGGAAAGGACCGCCGAGAACACGCCGAGAAAGAGCAATCGCCCGCGAGCAAAGATGAGAGCGCTGGCGCCTAGCGGCATATCTGGCTGCGACAACAAACGCGAATCAATTCATCCAACCGCCCTGGTTTACCTCACGTGGGCAGACCAGGGCGGCTATTCATGGATGAGCGCGTTAGAAGCAAGAAGTAGTAGAGGCTCAGGAGAAGCGGTGGAGAAGATCGAAGAGTTCATCAAGCTCAAAAGGTTTTTTGAGCATGGCCTTCACAAATTGTTTCTCCAGGACGGCAGGACTGATGAGGCGAATATAGCCGGTTGCTGAGACGATCACGACGCTATTTTCCGCTGAGAGCGCGTCGCTGGCTGCCATACGCTCAAGAATATCG
Organism: Ktedonobacterales bacterium; assembly: GCA_036557885.1. Taxonomy (GTDB): domain Bacteria; phylum Chloroflexota; class Ktedonobacteria; order Ktedonobacterales; family DATBGS01; genus DATBGS01. The sequence continues at coordinate 64,832 of DATBGS010000126.1, read as the reverse complement.
TAACCGTTGATTCCAGGCATCATCAAATCAAGCAGAAACAAATAACGCCCAGGTTTTTCCTCTAAGACCGCGAGCGCTTCGCTGCCATTGCGTGTAGCCGTCACTTCAAAGCCCTCTTCCTGGATGGCATCTACCAGCAATTCGCGTATTTCGTCGTCATCTTCGCAGATTAAAATCGGACGCCGATTTTCGCGCAGGGGTATCTCAGCAACTTGATCAACGGAGGATTGGATTGCTGGGGATTGCGGATGCTTGCTCGTTTCGGTCCCTGGATCACCCATCTCATACCCCGCTCTTGAATGTGAGTGTGGTGGAGGTGCCCACCTCTATCCTGCGGATGTTCTGGGCGTCATTGAGGATGAGATTGAACACGGAACGATCCCAACTATATAACGCGGTCACAATAACATCCAATGCTCCAAGCTGGCAGCGGAACATCCAGTTGTCTTCGTATTCTGCCAGCACAGCAATTGAGCCATCAGCCAACAGGGCAAAGAGGTTGGCGCGGCCTTCCAGCGTCTGATGGACTTCACGTAAGGCATGTTCAGCATGTTTAGGGCCGCTTTTGCGCTCCAGCGTTTCTTCAAAGAGCCGGAACCCTACTTCCGTATCTGCGCGACCTTGAAGCAACCCCTGCTCCTGGAAGCGTGGGCGCAGTGTGTCGTGTTTGACAAAATCGCCGTTATGAGCAAACGCAAATCCCAGGCGCTCGCTGTAAAACGGCTGCGCATCGTCAAGGCCAATGGTGCTCAGTTTACTGGGGCGGCGCAGGTGCACAATCGCAGCATCGGTGTGTACCTGGAGCAGCGCGGAGTCGCTGGAAGCCGGGTCATTACGCAAGGGGGTTGCGCTGCGGTAATAATGGAGGTGGGTGGTGTCTGGCTCATGCCAGGCCACGCCCCACCCAAATCCTGCAATGCCCAATCGGTCCATCTCTGCTGCCACCGGAAGAATCTCGCCCAGGGTAAATGTCTGTCCTGGTGCTCCAGCATGGACCGCCAGCATTTCACACATACAAGCGTCTATCTCCAGATTTCTTGTACAACTGGCAACGCGGGAGCTATCCCGCGTTGCGACTGTCTGATGATGGCCTTTGTTGTATCACATTCTGTTGAGTACGGCAAGAAGTGGTTATAGCACAGGTGATACGACCCAAAACTCTTGCTAGAATGCTCCCAGGGCATTGCCAAAATCCAGAATGTTCGGCGCGCCCCATCCAGTGGGATAGTCCCATCCGGCGCCAGTTTTGTAATAGATGTTATCACCTTTGGTGACATCGTAGAAGGGTTGGAGGCTGCCACCCTTGTTGGCAAGCTCGTAAAACGTTGCCGGACCGCCTACCAGCGCTTTCTTATGCTGAAGCAGCCCCTGGTCCACCAGAGCAATACCGGCTGCCCAGATGGGCGCGGCGGCGCTGGTGCCGCCACTGTTATACCACTGGCCCTGGAAGTACAGCGGCAAATTATCGGCTGCGGCGGCCACATCCGGTGTCTGGCGGAATCCGGTGGAATAGGTGTTTTTCACGCCCGCCCCTTTCTGCCAGCTTGGTTGGCGCCAGACGACGCTCACGCCGCCCCCTGTTCCCCAGGAATTATCGCACTGGCCTTTATCCGGGTTGGCGCTGGACCAGGCTGGCTCGCTGGCGCGGGTTCCTGTGCCATCCGTGGCGAGGACCGTGCCGCCAACTGCGAGGGCGTAGGGGTCCGAGCTAGGGAAGTCAATGGTGGGTTTGCCATACGTGCCATCGTCAAAGGCGGCGCAATCGCCTGACGCCACCGCCAGGGTAATGCCTTCGGCGGCCATACGCTGAATGGTCTGGTCAATGGCAAACAATTCGCTGCGGCTAAAGAATTGCTCGTCGGCGCCCCAACTGGCGCTGGCGACCTGCACGCGCCCGTCCTGGGCAATCTTGCTGAGCACAGCCTCATATGCTGCCGGGAAGGAGGGGGTATCTGGCAGACAGATGATACTCGCGCAGAAGTTGTATTGATATTCCACCAACTGCGCGTCTGGAGCCAGGGCAGCCAGGTATTCAAAATCCAGTTCGGCTTCTCCTGTGGAGCCGTCATCGGTGGCGACGGCGCCGCCGTTGACGCGCACCAGTTGCCGATGGAGCTTGCCGCCGGTGGTGCAACTCAGGAAGGTATTCACATCTTTTTCGGAAACATCGTCGTTAAACTCGACAACGCCGATGCTGATGCCTTTGCCGGTATAGCCCGCGTTGTAGGCGTCAGTGTAGTGATAGGTGTTGGCAATTGCTTCGGGCCGGGTGCCTGATTCACCCTTACAGGCTGGCGGCAGATCAGGTGGTGGCGTGGGCTTGGGGTTGGGCTGCCCAAAGTCGCTCATTCCCAGGATGGAGGTGATGTATTGTTGAATATCAGGCGGCAGGGTCACGTCTCCCGCCGGAGCAAAGAAGGTCTTCCCGTGTTGTTGGAAGTTTTGTGTAACCACGTGCAGGGCGGCAGCAATCTGGAGGATGGTCCCAGAGACGGTCAGGCTATCGCGCAGGGACGAAAGGGCAACGACTTTAAAGCCTTGCGAGGTGAAAAAATGGGTCACGGTGTCAATGGTACTTTGGGATGCGCCATAGCGCTGCGCGACTTCAGCCGGGGTGAGAAATTGGCCGTAGTGTGGGGAAGAAGGGTCGGACATGGCGGCCAGATCATCGGCCAATGCCTGGCGGTTGGTCTTGAGTCCGATGGTCAATTGCAAGGTGGTATCGGGAGAGAGGCCGCCAGCGGGCAGCGCATTGACTATCCCCGCTGGTAGCCCACCAAGCGCAGGGATAGCGGGTAGCGAGACTGGGGTGCTGGAGCGCTGGTTCTGGGTGGTTGTGGGATTGCCACAGCCTGCCAGGATGAAGCCCAGCGCAGCCAAACCTGGCAGCAGACGGAACAGTATATGCCTCCCCAGGAGACGAGAAACGGTGAGATGGTCGCTCATACCAGTGAACGCGCTGCGAAAGGGCTGATTCCGCTGCCGCGCCCCCTCCTTCCTGCACACGACTGAAAAGACGATGAGATTACCCCAACTATACCGCGCTTCTGTCCGTTTGCCCATGAAGTTGCTCATCTCCTGGCTGTGGAGTAATTCACTGAGCGCCAGTGACCCATGACCCTTTGCCTCCTCAAGTTGACAAAGTTGAAAACATGTTCTATATTCAATGGGTAGTCATCTTATGCAGATCCGTAAGCAAGCAGGGAGATGGGTATATTGGGTGATAGGTAGGCACAGAGCATACAGAGATCAAGTAGTTCACCCAAGCCGATTCTTGACACCTGGCCTGGGAGCGGATAAAATACAAATCAGGTCGTGCTAGATGGGGTGCTTGGGCCACCCTGAACCCGAAACGCTCAAAATGCGGGATTGAATTCCCACTCTGCGGCTTATCGAAGTGACTCTTGTGAACGGTATGTGGCGTTGATGGTTGGGTCCTGCGCGGCAGATGTTTCCGAACCCCGTCAGATCGTGATTGAAGCAGCGGTAAGGAAACCTCCCTGGGTGACGCAGGGGAGCCTGGCCTGAGTTGGCAGCCGGGAGCGGAGAAATGGATGAGGGTCAAAGGTGGGTGCACGACCGTCTTTTTTTGCCCTTTTGGGGGTAAGTGCATATGGCTTCTCAAGCGCTTTATCGGAAGTGGCGTTCACAGACTTTCAGCGATCTGATCGGCCAGGAGCCTGTGGTGCGTGCCCTAAAAAATGGCCTGCGCGCAGGCAGGCCCGCCCATGCGTATTTGTTTTGTGGGCCGCGTGGGACGGGCAAAACCAGTACGGCGCGCCTCCTGGCAAAAACTCTCAATTGCCAGAACCCGCAGGATGGAGAACCCTGTAACACCTGCATGAACTGTCGTGAGATCACTGAAGGACGCTCGCTGGATGTGATCGAGATTGACGCGGCATCTAATGGTGGTGTTCTTGACATACGTGCCCTGCGTGAGAAGGTTGGCTACAGCCCTGGCAGCAGCACATACAAAGTGTATGTGCTGGATGAAGCGCATATGCTGACCCCTGAGGCATGCAACGCCCTGCTAAAAACATTAGAGGAGCCACCTCCTCATGTCATCTTTGTGCTGGCAACCACAGAAGCCCATCGCATCATGGCAACAGTCCTCTCGCGCTGCCAGCGTTTTGACTTCAAGCGCATCTCGCTACGCGATATTGTGAGGCATCTTCAGCATGTGGCGAAAGAAGAAGGGGTGGAACTGGAACCGGGCGCAGCAGAACTGCTGGCGCGGGCAGCAGCAGGAGGCATGCGCGATGCTCTGAGCCTGCTTGATCGCGCTGTAGCCACGCTGGGCGCAACGGTGACGGCGGAGGGCGTGCAGCAAATGCTGGGGCTGGCAGACCCACGCCTGGTGCGCGAGCTGGTGGAGCATATTGCCTTTCTGCGCGGCGCTGAGGGGCTGCATCTAATCAATCGGCTGGCCGAAGCGGGGGCCGACCTGCGCCAGTTGAGCGCGCAGGTGGCGGAGTATTGGCGCGCGCTGCTGCTGGCAAAGGCTGGCGCGGATGTAGAGACGGTGTTGGATCGCTCGCCGGAGGATGCCGCTGAGATCGGGCAGTTGGCCGTGCATTTTGCGCTGGATGAGCTTTCGGCATGCGCGCGGCTCTTCTCGCAAAATGATGTCGGGGCGCGCAGCATCAGCATTCCCCAACTCGCGGTGGAGTTAGCTTTTGTAGATTGCCTGCACTTGCACCGTCAGCGAGCGGGTGGAGGCTCTGAGCCGCCCGCCCAACCTATCAGCCGCTCGGCGCCAACGTCAACACATGCTCCCTCATCCGCGTCGGCGGTCCCGCCAACCCAGCGCCCTTCGGGGCAGGCATCCGCGCCAGTCATCCCTAGTGGTTCGAGTGAAGTGCCGCGCAATACTATCACGCCTTCCCTGGATTCCCCTTTGGACCAGTCTCCCCCCAGCCGCGCTGCTCAAATGGTTGAGGAGCGGTGGCACTTTGATGAGGAGCCGCCTGAGCCGCTGATTCCTGAATTGCGCCCGCGTGCCGCTGTTCGCGAACAGCCTCCAACACTCTCCAGCACGCCTGTTTCTTCTGGCAAGCAAACATTGGATGATAGTGATGATGCAGAGATCGAAGCGGACGTGGGAGCCACTGACACTGCGCAGGCAACGGTGAGCTTGGGCCTGAGCGAAGTGACCCGGCAGTGGGAGATGATCAAGAAAGCCTGTAAAACAAAAAGCCCAAAGCTGGCGGCGCTGCTAAATAATGCCTCTCCTGTGGCGGTGTTGGCGGCTGACCTGCCGCAAATCGTTATTCAGGTGGAGTTTGAGTTTCATTATAAGCAGTTGCTGGAGCCAGGCAGCCGCGAGATCGTCTCCTGGGCGCTGGGGGAAATTTTAGAGATGCCTTGCAAGACAAACTTTCTGCAAAAGCATGAGCCAATCCCAGCTTCCAGTATCTATATAGCTCCCTCCGCGTCAGCGCCAGCGCCCTCGCGTCAGCGCCCTGCTTCAGCCTCTCTCTCTCTGCTGGAAGACGCGCAACCCTTACGCCCCTCGACGCCGAATGAGCCAGATCAGCCGCCCAACGATGAAGAGATTACATCTGTTCAGGCGTCAGCTAACGGATCTGATCACCAGGCCACCAATGGACACGTGCAGGCTCCAGCACCAGCCTTCTCTGCGCGTAGTGCTCAGCTTCCCTCGTCACGCAATGGGGCCACACCACGCAGACAGGAGCCGCCACCGGTTGACCTGCTCAAAGAGACGGTGTTGCGCGATCCGGTGGTTGAGGAAGTGATACGCACCTATGATGCCAGCCTGGTTGAATGGAAGCGCCTGGAGGAGTAAATATCGTATAATTACAGGCGTGGACGCCTGAATTCGTCTGCCTGGAAGCGCTTTGCCCGTTGTCCAGAGACAGCAGCCGTACGCAGGATATGCCGCTCATTCTCTGATAGTAGTTTGTCTTTCCCTGAAAGGAGCCTCCGAACGAATGGCGTTTAATATGAAAGCCCTCCAGCAGATGCAGCAAAAAATGCTCAAGATGCAGGAGGAATTAGCCAATTCAACCTTCGAGGGTACGGCGGGCGGTGGCGCCGTGACGCTGAGCCTGAAGGGTACCTATGAGGTGGTGGGCATCAAGATTTCGCCTGAAGCAGTAGACCCGGAAGATGTGGCGTCGCTGGAAGATTTGGTCGTAGCGGCGGCGCATGATGCCTTTGAGAAGGTGCGGGCGCAACAAGAGAAGATGTTTGGCGGCATGATGGGCGGAATGAAGATGCCCTTTTAGGGAGAACTATGCAAACAACCGCTGCGCCGGTAACGGCTCTGATTGATGAATTTGCGAAACTGCCTGGGATTGGTCCCAAGACCGCTCAGCGCCTGACTTTTTTCTTGTTGCGCAGTCCGGCAGATCAGGCGCGGCGGCTGGCTGAGGCCATTATTCGGGTGAAGGAAAGCATTGTCTCTTGTTCGGTCTGCTTTAATCTGACCGAGGCGGACCCCTGCCCGATTTGCACCAGCCCTCAGCGTGACCGCGAACTGATCTGTGTGGTGGAGGAGCCGCTGGATGTGCTGGCGCTGGAGAAGACGGGCGTCTTCAAGGGGCTGTATCATGTGCTGCATGGCGCGCTCTCTCCGGTGGAAGGCATCGGCCCCAAGGATTTGAAGATTGAGGAACTGGTGCGCCGGGTGGAGGGGAAAACCGTCCGCGAGGTGATTCTGGCGACGAACCCGAACTATGAGGGCGATTACACCGCGTCCTATATCTCTCCATTGCTCACGCCGTTTAGTGTGAAAGTTACCCGCCTGGCGCGTGGTCTGCCAATTGGGGGCGACCTGGAATATGCCGACGAGGGCACGCTGAGCCGCGCGCTGGAGGGTCGCCGAGAGGTATAAGCTCATGCGGTGCGGACGAGTGGTGCCTGGCTGCGTTGAGAGCGGTTGCTTTCCATTTTTAGCTGCACCAGAAAGAATAGAACATGGGCGCCAGGGCTGATCTGACCAGAAAAAAAGCACTGCCGGACCGGGCTTGACGAAGCGCCCACGATATAGTACACTTGTTCAAGATTCCACAGCTTCACGATGAAGAACCGATCAGTATGACTAGGTGACTGTGATTTTGTAGCTGCCGGGTAGTGTAGTCCTGGGGCTAAAATCCGGTCTTAGAGGAGAATGCAGCATGGCGGGAGAGCGGAGCAGCAACACAAGCACCGCGACAGCAGCGAGCAGCGGCGGCTCTGAGCGCGAGAAGGCGTTGGAGTTAGCTATTTCGCAGATTGAGCGTCGTTTTGGTAAAGGCTCAATCATGAAGTATGGCGAAGCCCGCGCCAAAATCTTTGTTGAAATCATCCCTACTGGCGCGGTGGCGCTTGACCTGGCGCTGGGCATTGGTGGGATTCCACGCGGGCGCGTGACGGAGATTTATGGGCCAGAGTCGTCTGGTAAAACAACATTGTGCCAGCACATCATTGCGCAGGCGCAGGCACGCGGCGGCGTGGCGGCGTATATTGATGCCGAGCACGCGCTTGACCCCAGCTACGCCGAGAAGTGTGGCGTCAATATCTCCAATCTGTTGATCTCGCAGCCTGACACTGGCGAGCAGGCGTTGGAGATCGTGGAGATGCTGGTGCGCAGCGGTGCGCTGGATGTGGTGGTGATTGACTCGGTAGCCGCGCTGGTGCCACGTGCTGAGATCGAGGGCGAGATGGGCGACGCCCATGTTGGTCTTCAGGCGCGTTTGATGAGCCAGGCGCTGCGCAAGCTGACTGGCGCCATCAATAATTCAAAAACGGCGGTGGTCTTCACCAACCAGTTGCGTGAAAAAGTGGGCGTGATGTTTGGCAACCCGGAAACTACGCCGGGTGGGCGCGCGCTCAAGTTTTATGCCTCGGTGCGCATGGATATTCGCCGCATTGAGAGCCTGAAGCAGGGCACGGATGTGGTTGGCAACCGCACGCGGGTCAAGGTCGTTAAGAATAAGGTGGCTCCGCCCTTTAAAGTGGCTGAGTTTGACATTATGTTTAACGAGGGCATCTCGCGCGAAGGTGGGTTGCTTGACCTGGGCCTGGAGATGGGCATTGTGAAGAAGAGCGGCGCCTGGTTTACTGTTGGTGATATTCGCCTGGGCCAGGGCCGCGAAAACGCCAAAGATTACCTGCGCCAGAACTCCGATGTGGCGACGGCCATCGAGCAGCAGATTCGCACCAATATTGCCAGCTACAAGGCGACTGACGAAGAGAGCACGACCTCTGCCTCAGCCTCAGCAGGTGAAGAGGAGTAGCGCAAGGAGAGCCAACTTCACCCGCGCCTGGCCTGGTTGGAACATCAGAACGTCAGGCGCTATCTAGCATGCAAGAGCATCAGTCCCTATGGCTGATGCTCTTTTGCGCTCTTGTGAGGCACAACGCAGCAGGAAAACATCCTGGTACGATGGTCCTGCTTTACCTCTGTTTCCTGGGTGTTGAACGCTTCCTATGCTACACTGTTTGTGTCTAGCATGCCAGAGATACCCATCGCAACCGATGGAGACGGGAGTAGCTGTTTCACTTTTCAGGGACACGATGAGCACGACACCAGAGGAACGCGAACAACTTTCTCAGCAATTAACGATTATTCCTTCTTCATCCAGGGGAGTATCGCGTAGCACCACACCGCTCAAGGAGTTGAGCGCGCCCGCAACGGTTGATGGCGCGACGAAACCACCAACTCTCTTGAAAGAGCTTCCCCGCAAGTATGCCCTGAATCATTGGCAGCGCCTGCGCTGGGCAATTTTGGGCGGGGTGCTGCTTTTAGCGCTTCTGGGGACCGGACTGGCGGAGGGCCTGGGGCCAGGCTTTCTTACATTTGGCGGGCAATTGTTTGGGGTGGTCCCCGCGCCGCCCTCGCCTACACTTGCCCCCTCAGCCATCCCCTATGATGTGATTTATCGCAGCCCTTCGATTACCTTTCTGGAGGTGGAAACGGTTCTCTCAAAAGTGGGCAGCCCAATGCTGCCCTATGCCGGGGATGTCTACTCCTATGGGATCAAATATCATATTGATCCGGCATATGCGCTGGCTTTCTGGATGAAGGAGAGCCGGGAGGCATCGGATGGGTCGGTGGCGGCGGTTGATCATAATCCGGGCTATACCGAAGGGTTGGCAAGCGATACACGCTGTGGCCGCTGGGCCTGCTGGCCGACCTGGCCGGCGGGGATTGAAGGCTGGTATCACTATATGCGCGTGTTCTTCATAGACAGGCGCGGCTTGATTCGGGTCGAGGATATTCTCCCCATTTACGCGCCCAGCAGCGAGAACAATACGAGCGGCTATATCTCCTATGTGCTGCAAATGGTGCTTACCTGGCGAGCAGAATCAGACGCCAATAAATAACTCCCTCACGTAAAATCGTGTGCCCGCTGGATGCAAACCATCCAGTGGGCACACGATTTTTATTGATGCAATCTTCTCTACAAATCTTCTTCTCTTGCCGCCCTATTTTTTCAGGGGCAGCATCAGTTTGACGGTGGTTCCCTGCCCCTCTTTGCTTTCTAGCCAGATTTGCCCGCCGAGATGTTCAATGAGCTGCTTGCAAAGATACAGGCCCATTCCCTGAACGATTTCCTCTTTGGCAGGCCGAGCGCGCGCAGCCAAAGACCTGCGCTCGCGGGTTTCCGGCACGTGATACTGGCGCTCAAAGAGATGCGGCAGGCAGGCGCGAGGAATCCCCACCCCTTGATCGCATATACTGATCTCAGCCCAGAGCGGCGCACGCTCTGGGATGCAGCGCTGCGAAATAGTGATGGTGGTATCGGGGCGGCTGTATTTCACCGCGTTTTTGAGCACATGCTTCAGGATGTGCTCGACTTGCAGGGTGCTCCCCTGTACCATGCAGGAATCAGATTCAAATGAGGTTTCGATGTGTCGCTCTGGTGCCAGGGCCTGGTGATCTTCTACGGTTTGCTGCACCAACCGAGCCACATTAAAGGTTTCTCTGTGTGGGGAATGCTGGGCATCCTCAAGGTGGATCAGCAGAGAAAGGTGCTCGGTAAGGTCTGTCAGGAGCCGCGCCTGGGCTTGTATATCTGCAAGCCAGCGATTGGCACGCTCATGCCCAGGTCCACCCAGCCCCTCCTGCCCCAGGGAGCGCTCAAGAAGTTGCGCGGAACTGGTGATAATCGTGAGCGGGTTGCGGGCATCGTGAGCAGCACGCATCACCAGATCATCCTTAAAACATTCGCGCTCCACCAGACTGCTGACATCTTCGAAGGTGGCAACTGCATAGGTCACTGCACCGTTGGCATCGTGGAGGGGGAACGCATTGACCAGCAGAGGAAGCCTGGCGGCCTGGCTTTGCGCGCCTGAGTTGAAGGGCGTTTCATCGCTGCTTCTATCCACCCCGAGACGCTGCAAGCCGCGTGAGTGCGTAGGCGTGGATATGGCCTCTTTTTGAGCGGGGTGGGCAATGCTTATCTCTGCCTGGTGGACTGCCACACCCTGGCGCAGCGCCTGGTATAAGGCTGTCCAGGCGGGGGGATAGTCCTCCAGAAAGATGCGCTTGCTGGAGGAGGCCGGGCTGCTCCCAGGCTCGCCCAGCAGGTCGGGCCAGAGTATGCGTGCCGCGCGGTTCGCCACGATGATCTGGCCGCTGGGAGTGGAGCTAATGACGACCGCCTGGGGCATTGCTTCCAGGAGTGCGCCAAGCAGTTTCATCCGTTCTTGCGCAGTTGTGGCCGAGGATGTCTGCTCGTCTGATGTGACGGCGCTGTCACGGCGTTCTGGCAGGCGGGCGCTTTCAGCCAGCGAACCAAGGCGCGCGGTGCCTTCTGCGGGGAGGCGTTTGGCACGGGTATGCTGTCCGACTTGTGTAAGGGCTGGCAATATCAGGGTTGCCTCTTCTCTGAAAGAGGGTTTGAGCACTGCCTGCCGCCTGTTCTCAGCTTCTATGCTTTTTTGGTTGTTATACAGGCTCACAATGATCGTGGCCGTCTCGGCAACGGCGTGTGCCCTCCAGGAAGCCAGTACCGGCACGCCAACGATGGTTTTGGTGCGCGAGGAGACGCGCCTGCTGGCAAGCTCATCTTGTTTGCCTGGGTCAAACATCTGGAGTGGCCCCAGTACCACCTGGGCAACGGTATGGTCGCTGATGACAACAGGAGTCACGAAAAAGTGCAGGTTTTTACCCCAGGTTACTGCCAGAAGTTGCCCGTTGCGCTGGGGCCATTGGTCGGCAGCCAGCACATCTCTGGCTAGGGGCACGTGTTGTTCTGATGAACGAATCATGGTTGGCGAGATGCCCGGAAGCTGCTGCCCGGTGGGGCCAAAGAGAGCAACTGGGACGCCAGTGGCTAATTCTACACGCATCTGAATGGCGAGAAGGGTGTCAAGGGTCTGTTTGGCGGTCAGGTCAAGCAGGTCTGTGGCTGCGGTTGATGTGCTGCTCTCCTGCTGCGGCCTCGGCCAGCGAGGTTTCTCCATGAATTGAGTTCCCCATGTGTGTCTGAAAAAGCGCGCACACGCTTCCTGCCCACGCAGCTTCTTGCTACGCGGGCTACCTAGAATGAGACGGCAAAGCGATCTATGGTTTGCGCCGGAAGAGTCGGTCGTAGTGCTCGCCTACGACCTCTCTGGGAAAGATTTTGAGGAGGGAGAAGGTTCCCAGCGCAAAGACCAGCCAGTCTATGGTGCCTTCGGCGGGAATCTCAATGCCAACAAAGGGCAGGAACGGCGTCACGGCAGTCAGAAGGTCGCCCAAAGCCTCTGGAAAGAGGACCAATGCCAACAAGCCCCCGATAAGGCCAACGTAAGCAACTTTGCGAATCAGAGCCACTCGCTTATCGCTGAGCACAGCCCCTACCAACTTGACGGTTTTTACGGAGTGAAAGACCATATCGGTCTTTTTGGGCTGCCTGTGCTCCTGGGCTGGTACTTTTTGCTGTGTTTGTTGTGCCATGATTCCGTCCTCCCGCGAAGAGGTGATCGCGTCGTGATACTGCAAAGCGTCGCTCGCGCTTTTCTGGACTGGTGGGCTACCCGGCGCTCACGTTGCCCGAATACTTCTCCTGGCGCGTAATGCGTTGCCGTTGCACATGCTCCCACACGGTTCAACTCTTCGTTTGCTCCCCGCTCATCTCTGCCATTCTTTACTAGCACGTGGTGTGCCAGAAATATGCACGCCTGGTACAGTCTGCGCGAGCAGCTACGAGAAATCCGGCAGCGGCATGGCTCTGCTGTCTGGACTATCCGGCATCGGTTGCCGATGAGAAGAACCTGAGCCTATTGTATCAGATGAGCGAAAGACCCTGCCAGCGCTTGCTGAATTGCTTGCCGCCGCATCTGGCAGGGAAGGGGAATAACTCAGATGACCAGGCATGTATGTGCCTGAGTGCGAGCCAGACTCTGAAGGCAGCATATCTGGAAGCACATCGCGTGCCCGGCTGGTGCCTGGGTCTTGCAGGCTGATGATCCCATGTGCCTCCAACTGATCAATTAACCGCGCCGCCCGGCTATAGCCAATGGAGAGCCGCCGCTGCAACAGCGAGATGGATGCCTTGTCTGCTTCGCGCACGATCTGTATCGCCTGGGACAGCAGATCATCTTCGGGCTGCGCCGGGGCGTCTGGCGTGTCTTCCTCCTGGGGTTCCCAGGAATGCTCTGGGACAAGCGGCATCTGCGGGGCGCGGCGCCAGTGAGCTACGATGCGCTCCAGTTCTTCATCGGCCAGGAAGGTACATTGGATGCGCTCTGGCTTCCCTGCGTCCACTGGCAGGTAGAGCATATCGCCGCGCCCAAGCAGGCGCTCGGCGCCACCCATGTCCAGAATGGTGCGCGAATCCACGACGGAACTGACCATAAACGAAATGCGTGTGGGGATGTTGGCTTTGATCAGGCCGGTGATGACATCCACCGATGGCCGCTGGGTGGCAATCACCAGATGAATGCCGGTGGCACGCGCCATCTGCGCCAGGCGGCAGATCAGGTGCTCTACTTCGTCAGGGGCGGCCATCATCAGGTCAGCCAGTTCATCAATGATGACAATGATATTGGGCAGCTTCTCCAGGGTTGGCCGCTGGACACACAGACGGCGATAGGCGTCCAGGTTGCGCACTTCCAGTTTGGCAAACAGCTTGTAGCGCCGCTCCATCTCGCTGAGGGCGCGTTTGAGGATGCCCACCACTTTATCCACTTCGGTCACGACGGGCGAGAGGAGGTGGGGAATACCATTAAAGTTGATCAATTCGACCCGTTTGGGGTCAATCATCAGGAAGCGCACATCCTCTGGCGTGACCTGCATCAAGAGGCAGGCAATGATGCTGTTGAGGCAGACGCTCTTGCCCGCGCCAGTGGCCCCGGCAATCAGCAGATGGGGGAAGCGCGCCAGATCACCGACGCGCGGCCTGCCCGCCACGTCGCGGCCCAGCGCAATCGTCAGCCGGGAGGCGCGGCGGCTCTCCTCGTGTTCTTTGCTCGCCAGCAGTTCGCGCAGGGTGACAAGACGGCTCTGCTTGTTGGGAATCTCGACGCCCACATAGGGGCGCCCTGGCACGGGGGCTTCCATACGGATGCTCTGCGCTTCCAGGTCCAGGGCCAGATCGTTTTGTAGCGCCATGATGCGGCTGACGCGGGTGCGGGCGATCATTGGCTCGCCATCTTCATCCAGCATCACTTTGCCGCGATAATCGCGTTTCATCCGCTCCACCGGGCGAATGCCAATGCGGATGATGGTGGGGCCAAGGCTGATGTCACTGCGGCGCACCTCAGCATCAATACGGAAGCTGCGCAGTGTGCGCTCCACTTTCCGCGCCAGGTGCTCGATGAGTTCATCTTGACGGAGCAGGCGCTGTTCCGCCACTGGATTGAGCAGGGTAATGGCCGGCAATTGATAGCGCGGCTGGGGCGCTGCCAGCACCGCAGAAAATGAGCCGGTATCGCTTTTGCGCTGGGGCGGCGTTTTTGGCTGAGGTGCTTTCATAGATGAAGAGGACAGGGAAGGCGCTGGCCCTGGCGCTGCTTTCATTGGTAGGGGCGGCAAGATGGGCTGCGCGGGCCTGCTCCCCGCAGGCAGAACGCCTCCTTCAAGCAGAGCAGCGTTTTCCTCCTCTGCTTCATCGGACCACATGGAGAGGCTGAGGTCTTCCTCTTCTTCGTCAAAGGCGGACATCTGTTGAAAGGTGGACCCCTGCTGGCGCGTTGGCAAACGTGGGAAGGGCTGCTGTGATGCGCCAGAAGTATTGTACTGGCTGTCCTCCAGCGCCAGGTCGTCTTCGTACTCCTCCTCCCAGCCAGAAAGATCGGCGCTATCGTCTCCACGTCGCCGCAGCAGGGCACACAGCGCGCGCGCCAGGAACGCCAGCCCGCTGCCCACTTTATGCACTATCAGATACAGCCCTCCAAAGAACCAACAGACAACACGCCAACACCAGCGTACAATGCCCCAAAGCTGGGAAAACGAGATACGAAAGATCAGCAACAGGAGAACACCCATTGCGCCAAGCAGGATGGTCTGCTGAGTAGCAAAGGAGAAGCCTTTCACTGGTTGGATGAAGAGGTTGCCAATGAGCGCGCCGCTGCCGGGGCCAACGATCAAGCGTACCTCAGCAATGATCAGACAGCTTAAAGTGCTTAGTTCAAGGATGAGTGTGCGCCGAATGAACGATGCTCGCAAGGCTGCTTCTATCAGATAGGCCAGGGCCAGGGCGGCCAGCCCAAATACCAACAGATAGGCTCCCCAGCCAAAGAGGCCAGCCAGCGCCTGGCCGAGCGTTGCCAGGGGCGAGTCTATCTGGCTCTGGGTCAGCAAACTCGCCGCCAGAAGCGCCATACCTGCCAGCAGGAGTAAGGCGAGCAGGGCTTGTTTGACCGGCCAGGGCCAGTCACGAATTGTATCAATCATGGCGGAGTCCCAGGTTGGGGGTGGTGGCTGCTGCTCCGGCGGCTTCTTTTTGCCGCGCGCGGATTTTGGCGTAGCTCCCCTGGCCGCTTTTTTCGCTGGCCCTGCTCGTCCGGCTGCCTCGCTGCGTGGAGTTTTTGCGGGGATACTGCTGCCAGAGGGATTATTAATCTCGCGCCAGCCCTGCGCGCCTTTGGCCTGCCCCTTTAGCCTGGTGCTTGCCTGCTCTCGTTGCCTGGTGCCCCCAGAGTGTTGTGCCTGCTTGCGTTTTGCCATGTATATCTAGCAGCGGATAGCCCGCCGTCCTTTAAATAAGCATCGGCAGATGCCGGGTAATAGTCTTGAGAAAAGTGCTTCTATAAATAGTGCTCGTTTGGAGCGGACACAGCCCTCACAGGATTTCCAGGCGCTGAATCGGTGAAGCCGCATCAAATTTCTGCTTGTATGACTCATTGGTGCGTCTGGGATGGGCTGCACAGCTTGCATGTGCATTAGCAAAAAGAGGGCCGGTTTGTGCTTCAGCTTGCGCTTTTGAGAGGGTAGGAAAGGGAAGCGACCAAAGATACTATCTTTGGTCGCTTCCCTTTCCTGCTGCTGGTTCTCGCGCGATTGGCGGGCCGTCAGACCTCCTGGTTGGCCTGCGTACTCTCTTCCTCGGCCTCGCTCTCGCGGGTCATGCGCTCTGGCGCTTCCATGCCCATCAGGTGCAGCGCGCGGGCCAGCGCGATCCTGGCGGCGTGCGAGAGCTTGAGCCGCGCCAGGCGCTTCTCGTCCGTCTCGGCCTGCAAGACGCGGCATTCGTGATAAAACGCATGGAAGGCCGTTGCCAGGTCAGAGGCGTATTTGGTGAGGTGGTGTGGCTCCAGCGAGAGCGCAATGCGCTCAATCACCTCTTCCAGGCTCAGGATTTCCCGCATCAGGGCCAATTCGACGGCAAGCTGCTGCTCCGGGTCGTTTGCCAGCGGGCGCATATCAGCCCCAGCGTAATCTGGCTCGGTCAGAATACGCCGCTCTTTGGCTTTGCGCAGGATGCTGCTGATGCGCGCGTGCGCATATTGGACATAAAAACCTGGATTCTTCTCCGATTGCTCGCGTGCCAGGTCCATATCAAAGTCCATCGGCTGATCGTTGCTGCGCATCAAGAAGAAGTAGCGCGTGACATCCTTGCCGATCTCCTCAACCAACTCATCCAGCGGGATAGCGTTGCCCAGGCGCTTGCCAATGCGCTGACCCTTGACGGTGACATTGCCATAGAGAATCACGGTGGCGTGATCGGGGTTATGGCCCAGCATGCCTGCGGCGGCTTTCAGCCGAATCACATAGGCGTGATGATCTACCCCCAATACCCAGATTAGCCGACTAAAGCCGCGCTCAAATTTGTTTTTGATGTAGGCAATATCTGGAGCAATGTAGGTTGGCTCGCCAGTGCTTTTAATCAACACGCGATCTTTGTCGTCGCCAAAGTCGGTAGTGCGCATCCAGGTGGCGCCATCTTGCTCGTAGAGGTAGCCTTTTTGCCGCAAGAGTTCGATGCTGGCCTGGAGCGCTCCGCTGGTTTCCAGCGAGTGCTGGCTAAACCAGACATCAAACTCGATCTTGAGCGATTGCATGGTGCGCTTGATACCATCCATGATGACCCTGGCGGCCTCCGCGCCAATGGTGGCGTCCCGTTCTGCCTGAGGTAGCGCCAGATAGCGCGCTGTATTGGGAACAAACTGTTTGGCAAGCGCGGCATGATCGTCGTCATAGTAGCCGTTCTCGACCTTTTCGATGCGTTCTGCGCCAGTTTCGTAGCGCAGGAAGTATTCTATCGAGCGGCCCAGGTTAAAAATCTGCTGGCCGTAGTCGTTGAAGTAATATTCCTTGGTGACATCGAAGCCTGCCGCCTGCATGACGTTGCCCAGCGTGTCGCCAATAAATGCGCCGCGCCCGTTGCCCACGTGTACGCGCCCGGTGGGGTTGGCGCTGACAAACTCCAGATTGACGCGCTTACCTTTGCCCACCTGGATATTGCCAAAAGCGTCTCCTTCGGTGAGCGCGCGGTCTGCCTGTTGAAGCAGCCAGGCCGGATTAAAGCGGTAGTTGATAAACCCGGCGCCCGCCACTTCAACCTTTTCAATCATGCTAAAGGCTGGATTGTCGGCTGCCAGGATGCGCGCCTCAGCAGCAATGGCTTCACCGAGCTGGCGCGGATTGGCTTTATCCCCAGACAGGCGCTTGACCTCGCTTGCCAGCTTCATCGCAAGATTGGCGTAATAGTCGCCATGCGCGCTATACTGTGGCCGCCCGACTTCAAAGTCGGGCAGTTCAATGCTGGGGATGGTTCCTTTTTTCTGGGCTGCCAGCGCCGCCTGCTGCGTTACTTCTTGTATCGTGTCGCGAATCACCGTGTTATCTCCTCTATCGCTTGCCCGCCACCATCAGGTGCCCCAGCGTCGCTCGCACCGCCGCGAGGTGAAAATCTTGATAAAAGGCAGGAGTGCTTGCTTCATCTGCGCCAACTAGTCGGAGTGCTTCTGTATAGGGCAGACTCATTAGTTCTGGTATCTCCCCCCGCTCGCGCCAATCGGCAGGAATCAGACCAGCTTTGAGCGCCAGCGCTGCTCGCCGCTCCACCTCGGCAAAGTAGGCCAGATTGCGCTCCAGCAGCGCCGCATCAGTTGTGCCGCCGTGACAGGGAATGACTTGTGCTGGATGCAGCCCTGCCATACGCTCCAGCGAGGCGAGCAAGGTTGGTAAGGTTGCGGCCTCTTCCACATGGGGGAAGGGCTGCTCTGCGGCGTCCCCGGCCAAGAGCAGGCGTAGCTCTGGTATCCAGATGGAGAGGTGATCTTCGGTATGCCCCGGCGTTGGCAGCAATTCCAGCGTCAGATCGCCTCCGTTAACGTGCAAGCTCTCGGTAAATGTGATGGTTGGTTCTACCAATTGCACCTGGGCAAAGCGCGTGTCTTGCTGTTGTCGTTTGGCTAGAGACGCCTGCGCCTCCGCGCTGCGCAGCCGCGCCCCTGCCTGCTCATGCGCAATAATGGGCGCGGGATACGCTCCGCCAGGCGAAGCAAAGGTGGCATTGCCCCAGCAATGATCGTAATCAGCATGCGTATTTATCACCAGCAACTGGCGCCCTTCCAGCCAGGGGCGCATGGTTGTCATGATCTCGGCGGCCAGTTCGGGTGTTGCCATCGTGTCTATGAGTACGAGGTAGCGTTGAGTGATCAGAGCGGCAGTGTCAACCTCAGCGCCTGCCCGGAACAGGTGCAGGCGCTGGTCCCAGCCGCTATTTTCAATGAGAGATAGGCTCTTGCCTGGCTTCTCTTGCATGGGCTTATGGAGTGGCGCTTTCTCGTTAGTGGGCACCTCGGCATTTTGCCGAGGTGCCCAGGCATCGTCCTGACGGCTATTCCGTACGCGCCAGGCGGGCCTCCACGTAGGAGCGCAGGGTTTCGCCAAGCTCAAACGGATGGGCATAGGAGTGGTCATTGGTAACGACGACTTGCTTATCCGTTCGCAGGTCCACAAACGCGACTGAGGTGGGTCCACGACGGTTCTTGCTACGGTCGCGGGCACTAGACGAACCCAGGACCAGACGCCCCATACTAAAGCTGTGGGGAATCTGCCGATCTTCCGGGTCAATACGAGAGCTGGCAGGCGCGTTGTAGGTGGCCCAGGAAGAATGGCTGGTGGGCGCCTGTGTGCCACGTACGGTGATGTGCGCGATTTCCTCCAGCGGGACCAGGTTGACCTTTTCGCCCTCTTGCTTGCAGAAGACATCGGGAGTGATGATGACGATGGAACGGTTAGCACGCAGCAACCGGCGAACGTCGGCAATAAACAGCCAGAGGCTCCCAAAGCCGAGAAAGGCCAGGACCGCCAGCATCAGGCTGGTAATGATAGCGCCTGCGGTGCCATTAGTAAAGTTCTCAGGCCAGGTTGCCAGAAAGAGGCCGAGGAATAATCCCAGCCCCAGGAGAATTCCTATGCCCCATTCCAGCATGGTGCGTATCACTCGTTCGCGGCGCAGCGGCAGAATAACCCAGTTAGAGGGGGCACTTCCATCGCGGGCAGTGGATAAGATTTCTTCAGCTTGAGCGTCCATGAATGCTTGATGCCTTTCTCCCGGCAGATACGCGGAACTCTGAATAACTCATTTATTATATCATACGCAAGCCGCCAGGTAGTTCTCACAAAAGCGCTCAGATCTGCTGCCTATGGTACAATATAGAGGTTGTTATGCCGCATGTCTCAACGGAGCACACCAGGTATGCAGGATCTCTTCCAGGCACGTGCTGCCGCTCGTCAGCTACTTGCCCGCTATGAAGCCGCCCATCCCAAACAAAGTAGCTCGCTTGAGTCCACCCCCATTGATGCCTTGATTGAGTGGTTGGGTCTGGCGGTGGAGCAATTCAATCCGCTGGATTATCCCATTGGCACGCTGGGCTGGTTGGAACCGGGCGAGGATTTAATCTGGCTGGCAATGCATCTGGAGGGGCCAGTACGCCGTTTTACTCTGGCGCATGAGTTGGGGCATTGGGTGCTGCATCGCCAGCCCGAAATTAGCCCTAGCGGAGCGCTGAATATGTCTTCCATTCTTGCAGAAAGTGGGCTTGCCGCCTGCACCGATGAGGATGTTGAAGCCTATGTGGTGGCGAGTGCCCTGGAAGATGAGATGCTGGCGCCGGGGCAATCCTATAGTCCACGTGCCCGCCGCGAGCGGGCCGCCGATGTGTTTGCGGCGGAACTGCTGGCGCCGCTCGCTCGCGTGCGGGCGCTCTTTCTGGGCATGCCTGAACGTCCAGGGCTTGCGCCCGATGATCTGGCCGCGTATTTTGGCATCACTCGTAAGGCGCTGCTGGGCCGCCTGGCCGAATTGTTGGAGGAGCGCCCCCAGAAGCCGACTGAAGAAGCCTCCACCATCGCGCAAGAAGGCGCCGCTACGCTTGCGAAAGCCCCCGCTGCAACCTCTCCCGCTGCCAAAGCATATGACCCTTACCAGCAAGCAGCAATTGAGGCGCCTACTCCGGCCCTGGTGGTGGCTGGCCCCGGCAGTGGCAAGACAAGCACGCTGGTTGGCCGAGTGCGCTATCTGATTGATGTACAAGGCGTGCCGCCGCATCGTATCCTGGCGCTGACGTTCTCTAACAAAGCGGCGCGCGAGATGCGCGAACGCATTGCTGGAGCGGTGAGCGAGCAGTCCAGCCAGCCAACCGTCAGTACGTTCCATAGCTTCTGTGTGGAACTCTTGCGCTCCTACGCTGCCCAGGTGGGGCTGCGTCCAGATTTTGCCTTGCTAGATACGCCTGATGGCTATTTTCTGCTGCGTCGGTTGGCAAGCCGTCTGTCGTTGCAGCATTACGCGCACCTCAGCCACCCTGAACTGCATTTTGCCTCGCTCCTGGGCGCGGTTTCACGGGCGAAAGATGAGCTTGCCGCACCAGAAGACTACCTGCGCCTGGCTGAGGCGGCAAGGGCCTCGGCAGAGTCAGATGAGGAGCGGCTCAAAGCGGAAAAGGCGTGTGAGGTGGCGCTGGTCTATCAGACCTATCAGGAGGCTTTGGCTGTCCAGGGGGATGCTGATTTTGGTGATCTGATCTTGCTCACGGTGCGGTTTCTACGAGGGCAGCCCGCTGTGCTGGCGGAAGTGCAGGAGCGCTATAGGCAGATTCTGGTGGATGAGTTTCAGGATATTAACCGCGCCAGTGGTGTGCTGCTCAAGCTGCTGGCAGGCGAGCGGGCGAATATCTGGGTGGTGGGCGACCAGGATCAGGCTATTTATCGCTTTCGTGGCGCCTCACCTGCCAATATTGGGCAGTTTCACCGCGACTACCCAGGGGCGCGGGTCTTTCCGCTGAGCCGCAATTATCGCTCCATGCCTGATATTGTGGCAGCGGCAGGCGCCTTTCGTGAGGCGGTCCTGCATCCAGAATCCCAAGGAGCAGGACAGGCGGCAGAGCACATACCCGATGGGCCGCAGGGGCAGCCTGGACAGGTGGAACAGGCAGCGCAGGCTGTTATTTCCACTCGGCAGGAAGCGGTGCGTTCTGCGTCAGCCGACCTATTGTTGACGCTGGCAACGGCGCCCGATGAATACACTGAAGTTGCTGGCCTGGCAAACGAAATTGCGCAGCGCTACCGCGCGGGCACGCCCTACCGAGATCAGGTGATTTTATGTCGGACGCGGGAACACGCGCGCGTGATTGCCGAAGGGCTGGAGCATGCCGGGATTCCAGTTGGCATGGGCGGTGGGCTGCTGGAGCAATCCGAAGTAAAGGATGTTCTGGCGATCATCTCCCTGCTGGCTGACCCAAGCGGCATGGGCCTGCTGCGCGCCGGACACCAGCCTGAGCATGCCATCCCATCTGATGATTTGCTGGCGTTTTTTGCAGCGGCGCAGCGCCTGGAGCTGCCTGCGGGGATGCTGCTCTGGCAGCCAGAGAATTTCCCCCCGCTTTCGCCACAAGGCTTTGATGGGCTGATGCGCCTGACGGCCATCCTAACCGATCTGCGCGCGGCGCCCGATCTGTGGACGCTGCTCGCGCGCTATCTCTTCATCCATACCAGCCGCGTGCAGAACTTGCTGATAGCCACTGATCGAGCCAGCCGCCTGCGCCTGGAGCATATGCGTGGTTTGCTTGACCTTGCCCGACGCTTTGACGCGCAGGAGCGCAAGTTACTTGAAAAACATGGCACACTTGAGGAAGCGCAGGCGCAGCTTGATGAAGGTCGGCAGTGGGAACGCTTTCTAGACTACCTGCGCGTGTTAATGGAGCTACGCGCTGATGGGAATGCCCGACGCGAAGGAGAAGAGCGCGAGAGCGAGGCGGAGGATGTGGTGCGGGTGATGACAGTGCATGCGAGCAAAGGATTGGAATTTCCGGTAGTCTATCTGCCTCAACTGGCCCAGAACCGCTTTCCCTTTGCCCGCAGGGGCGAGACAGCCCCGCCGCCGCCTGGCTTGTGCGAGGATGAATCGGCGCGCAATCGCGAGGATGCGCGCGCCGCTCATTTGCTGGATGAAGCCTGCCTCTTTTATGTCGCTCTGACGCGGGCGCGCGATGAGTTGATTTTGAGCCGGGCTGAGAAATATAAGGGGCGGCGCTACTCTCCATCCGATTTCTTGCGCTATATTGAGGTTGCGACGGGTTCGCGGTTACGCTCTGTGCGTTGGGAGGGCGCGGAGCTTGCCCTGCTGGGAGCCACACAGCGAGATGATGCAGTTCAGTCTGAGCCAATACCACTCACGCTTGCGCCGCCAGCTACGTTGAGCGTAGGGGCTTTGGAGACATATCTGCGCTGTCCCCGGCAGTATAAATACCGTTATCTCTATGCGTTCCAGCCCAATGAGCGCGGCTATCGTCAGTTTTATGCGGTAGTACAGAGCACGCTGCGCGCCCTGCATGAGCACTTCTCAGTCGGCCTGCTTGCTAGTGCCACGCGATCTGCCACCGATGCCCCAACAAGAGACAGCCAACCTGAACCCGCGTTGAGTCTGGAAGCTGCACGCGAAATTTTTGCCGAGCAGTGGCTCCTGCAAGGGCCGGAAGATCATCCCTTTGCCGAAACGTATCTGGAGCATGGGCAGCGATTAGTGGAGGCCGTTTGGTCTAACCTGGCAGGAGTCAGCAGCGAGCAAGCGGGGGAGGAGCAGGCACGAGAGCATCAGACAACGGAGGCGCAGCACTCTGGCGCGCTTAAACTGGAGGCAGGCAGCCGCCTTGCCCAAAAGCTTCAGGCGCGCATTGCCGAACAAACTATCCAGGTAACGATTGACCGTATTGATGATGAGACGGTGCCCGCATCGGGAGAGAGTTCTGCTGATCGCGCGGGGCAGCGGCCAGTACGCCTGGTGCGTCATAGGATGGGAGGAAAGGATGATGAGGCGCCGCAGGTGGCAGCGCGCCACCTGATCTACGCGCTGGCCCAGGAGCAGCGCACGCCTGATCGTCCGGTAGAAGTCTATGAGCAAAACTTGAGCACTGGAGCGCTGATTCCCATCCCCTTGAATAGTCGTGGCGCGCAGAATCGCCGCGCAGAAATTGAGGCAGCGCTGGCGGGACTACACGCCCGGCGCTATCCCCCAAAACCTGATCGCTCTGCTTGCCCGCGCTGCCCTTTTGTTCTGATCTGTCCGGCTGAATGAATGATGCCAGCGGCCAGGGGCACCGCTAAAAACCACTGCCGTAGTAAAAACCGATGTTGTAGAGGAGATACCCTGCTATGGTCACGCTCGAAGATGTGCTAGAAGCTCAGCATGTTATTGCTGGGCGGCTGCATCGCACTCCGCTGCTTTCCGCCCATTCGCTGGGCGAGATGGCCCAGCCACATGTGCGCCTCTTTTTAAAGGCTGAACTGCTGCAAAAGACCGGCGCGTTCAAAGTGCGCGGCGCGCTGAATAAGCTGGCTGGCGTAAGCGCGGAGCAAAAACAGCGTGGGCTGATTACAGTTTCGGCGGGGAACCATGCCCAGGCGGTGGCCTGGAGTGCAGCCGCCGAGGGCGTGCCTGCAACGGTGGTCATGGCCGAAACTGCGGTGCGCAGCAAGGTCAACGCCACGCGCGGCTACGGGGCAGAGGTCGTGCTCTTTGGCACGAGTATGGCGGGTATCTTTGATCACGCGCATCAGCTTGAGCGCGAGCGTGGGCTGCTCTTTATCCCACCATTCGATGACCCGCGCATCATTGCTGGGCAGGGTACAGTGGGCTTGGAGATTCTTGAGGATTTGCCTGATCCAGATGTGGTGATTGCGCCATGCGGCGGAGGCGGGCTGGTTTCTGGGGTAGCAGTGGCGATCAAAGCGCGGCGCCCCCAGACTCGTATAGTGCTGGTTGAGCCAGAAGGGGCACCCAGTATGCACAAGGCGGTGGCAGCGGGGAAACCGGTGCCGCTGGAGAAAATCACGACCATTGCCGATGGCCTCTCGGCGCCGTTTGCCGGTGAACTCACCCTGGCTATCGTCCAGAAGCTGGTGGATGATCTGGTGCTGGTGACCGACGAGGAGATTAGCTCGGCGCTGGGACTGGTGCTGGAGCGCTGCAAACTGCTGCCAGAGCCAGCCGCCGCCGCCAGTATCGCGGCGCTGCTTTCTGGAAAGGTCAAGGTGAACGAAGGCGAGAAGGTGGTGGCTATTCTCAGCGGTGGGAATATTGATCGGGAGCGGCTGAAGCAGGTGCTTTAGAGAGCAAAGCAGAAGGAGAGGAACGGGACGCGGTGACATTCAGCGTCACCGCGTCCCATGCTCATTGAGGCTTCTTCCCCTCCGCCTGAAGCGCTAACTCAGGCCCAACGCCTGGGCATCCAACGGCCCGTAGGCTGTGACCACCAGCTTTTCGCTGATGGGGAAACGCGCCAGCGTCTGGCGCACTTTCTCCACCGTGACCGCCTCTACATCGGCCACTTCCTCTTCGGTGGACTTGAGCTTCCCTTCGGAAATCCAGCTTGCCGGAAGCGATTGCATGCGGCTGCTGGTATGCTCTGCCTGCAAGACAATCCGGCTAATCAGCTTGTCTTTGGCCCGGCGTAGTTCGTCTTCCTCCACACCATGCGCTTCCAGCTTTTTGAGTTCGTCCAGCATCAACCGCAGCACCTCTGGGGCGTCGGTTGGGTTGGTGGTGGCGTAGAGTTCCACCAGGCCAGTCCCCTCAAACGACATCAGCCCGGCAACAGCGGCCTCAGCCAGCCCTTTTTGATGGATATTCCAGAACAACCGCGAGCCGCTGCCATCTCCCAGCACCAGGCAAGCCAGGTCCATCGCGTAATAGTCGGGGTCTTCCTGCCCCAGCGAGGGGAAGGCCAGCAAAATCTGCTCCTGCTGGAGCTTTTCTTTCTGGCAGACAGCCGTCACCGCCTTGGCGGGTGTATAAGGCGCGAGCTTGCGCCCGGCTTCGCCGTGCGGCCAGGAGGAGCAATAGCGCTCGGCCAGTTCCACCACCTGTTCCCATTGGAAGTTGCCTGCCACCGCCAGAATCAGATTGTTGGCGCTGTAGCGCTGCTGCCAATACTCGCGCATCCACTCAACGTCCATCTCGCTGATGCTTTCGCGCGAGCCAAGTACCTCGCGCCCCAGGGGGTGCGAGTCAAAATAGTGGCGCATCAGCCAGCGATATGCCTGGCGCGCGGGAACTTCTTCAGAGCGGGCAATCTCTTCGATGATGACGCCGCGCTCGGTGTTAAATTCATCTTTATCCAGCCTGGGGCGCATCATATCGGCCAGCAGTTCGACGGCAGGCGCCAGATTTTCTCCCAACACACGCGCGTAATAAAAGGTTTGCTCCAGCGAGGTGAAGGCGTTAAACTCGGCGCCGATGTTGTTAAAAGCCAGGCTGATCTCTTCAGCCGAGCGCTTCGGGGTGCCCTTAAAGACCATATGCTCCAGGAAATGCGAGACACCAAAGACACGCTGGTCTGGCTCATCGCGGGCGCCAGTGCGCACATGGAACGCCACCGCAACCGACTCGAAATCGGGCATGCGTTCGCCCAAAATCTGCAACCCGTTACTGAGTTGGTGCTTGTAAAATTGGCTGCGGTTGCCGCTTGATTGGAGATTCTTTCCTGTCTGGCCTGGTGTCCCTGTGACGGTCATGGCTTGCCCTTTCTGGAATGGGAACGGTTTCTCTCATGATAGCCGCTGACGCAATACCCTGTCAAACGTCCACCGGCAGATCAAACTTGCGCCATGCTTCTACCTGTGCTATTCTGGCACTGTTTTTGTTGGTAGCTGTGGATGCCGACATCATCTGGAACGTCTGTCCGCATCTTTTGTGGTGCGCTGAGAAAACTTCTCTGCCAGGGGGATGTGTGTGAAAGAGCCAACTGATCGCCAGCCTCCCTCCTTGTCGCTTACCTCTGCTGCTGCTGCCCTGCCTTCCGCCCCAGCATCGCTCCCTCTTGCCAAAGGCGTTCCCGGCCCAACCTATCATAAGGCCAATCTGCGCCCGCTTTCATCCATCAATCAGTCCAGCGCTGCTCTGGAGTTTTCTTCTGGGGTCAAGCAACTGGATTTCCCCGCAAATGAGCAGCTTTACTTGCGCGCGCTGGATGCAGCTATTGAACTGCTGCACGCCGATGGTGGGGTGCTGGCGACCCTTGAGCACACCGGCCAGCAACTCCTGGTCCGTTGCCGAAGGGAAAGTGGGTTAGTTGCTGCGCATTATTCGGCCCTGGCTGCGTTGGGGCAATCCTCGGCTCGTACCAGACCGCTTGGCAAGAGCGAGGATGAAGGTAGTTCGGTGGAGTTGCAGCAAACCCAGCCCTTGCAGATCTCGCGGCAGGCTTCCGGGGTAATGTCTGCTCCAGAGTCCCCTGGCCCCTTAGTAGCTTCTGGAACGCTCCCGCCATCTGTGATGCCCGCCCCTTCTTTGAGTGAATCATCTGCTTCTGCCCCTGCAATCCCAGAAGGCACGCGCCTGGTATCCGGGGGATATTCCAAAGGGCGAGGATTGCTTGGCTCTATCTGGCAGATCAATCAAGCCCTGGTCCTTTCTGGCGAGAAGTGTAAAGAATTGCCACGCGATGAGACGACCCCCGCCGATCAAGAGGCCCCCTGGTATATTGCCGCGCCAATTCGCGCCCCACAGGTATTGATTCCGCTGGGGGCAGATGCGCCGCAGCCGGTTGTTGGAGTGATTGCCCTCTCCATTCAGGATAGCCACTGGTCGGCCACCAGACGGCATACGGAACTGCTCCAACTGCATGCAGACCGTATCGCCCTGGCTCTGCAAGCAGCCTGGCTGGAGGAGACGCGCGAGCAGCAGGCCAGATTCCTGCATCTGCTGCATGATGCCAGCCTGCACTTCTCTACGACTCTGGACCGCGAGCAGCTTTTTACGGAACTTCACCAGCTTGCCAGCGCTACGCTGGCTGCCCCATCGTTTGCTGTGCTCCTCTCTCATCAAGAAAGGCAGGAAGTGGAGATTGGCTATATTGCCGGGAAAGAGAGCCATCCCCGGCAGGTGCGCCTGAAAGATGCCGAGATGCCCAATTGGTGGGCGGATAGCAAAGCGGGGAAACTGGTCCAGTTTCCCTCCGCAGAAAAATCGCTGGAGCAGGCTATCCTGCTGCCGAAAGGCTGGCAGCCTGATCATAAAGTTGAATCGTTGCTGGTGGTGCCGATGCTGACCCAGGCCAGCGAGGAGAGTCTGGGGGCATTGGTGGTCGCAAGCGATACTCCGCGCGTCTATCGGCGCGAGCAACTGGAGATGATGAGTACCATTGCGCGCACGGCGGCGTTTGCCCTGGAAAATGCTGCTCTGCACAGCCGCAGCGCTCGCTCGCAAGAACAGGCCATCGCGCGTAAGCTCCAGGTCGCGGCGCTGAATAATGCCGTGCTCACCATCAATTCTAGCTTGCAATTGGAGGAAACGCTGGAGAATCTGATCACCCAGTTTAAGCTGCTCACCGTTGCGCAAGTGTGTTCGGTCTTTTTGCTCGATGAGGATGACAAAACATTGGTCGTGCGCGCCTCCAATGCAGATATTCGCTCTCTTGGGGTGAACAGCCTGGGAGAGATACGCTTTGTCCCCTCAAAAGGGCTGATGAAAAAGCTCAAAGCTGGTGAGCAGATTTTTCTCGATCACCTGGATGCGGAGCGCCAATCGCAGACACCTGTTGGCGAGTTATACCGCCGCTTAGATATTCATTCGGCCCTGTTCTTCCCAATCAGACGGCATGAAACCCTGCTGGGCATGCTCTGCGTATATACGCCAGGGCAACGATATCTTTTTCCGCCGGAAGAAGTGGCGCTGCTGGAGGGATTGGCAAGTCAGGCAGCAATTGCTATTCACAATGCCCGCCTGTTTACCGATCTGCAACAGGCTTTGGAACAGCAGAAAGAACTGGATCATCTCAAGGATGATTTTATTGTTACGGCTTCGCACGAGTTCCGCACTCCACTGAGCGCTATTCATGGCTATGCCTCGCTGCTGCAACGCCACAGCGCCAGGTTGACGGCTGACCAGGCGCAGCGATTCTCCACCGAGATTACGCGCGCCGCCCAGCAGTTGGTTGGCATGGTGCAAACCCTCATGGACGCCTCGCGCCTGGATTCAGGCAAGCTGACGCTCTCACTTCAACCGGTGGAGGTGCGCCTCCTGGCTGAAAGCGCCCTGGCCCTTATTCAGCCAGATATACAGCAGCCAATTCGCGTGGAGATTGCGCCTGGGTTGTGGGTCTATGCCGACCAGGAACGCCTGCGCCAGGTGATGACCAATTTGCTGACCAACGCTGGCAAGTATTCTCCCGCTGCCAGCCCGATTGATTTTGTAGCGCGTGTAGAACATGCGTTTACCCCACCCATTGGAGCAGTGGGAAAAGCAGCGCGTCAGACACCCCAGGGGGCGCGCGTTCCCAGCCGTCCGCTGCCTGCTGTTCCTGCCCATGAGGCCAGCGCCCGGCCAACCGAGCAGATGGCCTCGCCTTCTGAATTAGGGCACCTGATCGTCAGTGTGATTGATCACGGTGAGGGCATCTCTGCGGAAGATCAAAAACACCTCTTCCAGAAATTTGTCCGGCTTCAGAAATCCCTGACGACGCCAGTACGCGGGACTGGCCTGGGATTGTATATCTGTCGCCAGTACCTGACGGCGATGGGCGGCTTGATCTGGGTAGAAAGTACCCCTGGGCAGGGGTCCAGGTTTAGCTTTGCGCTGCCCCTGGTGACGCCCCCAGCCGAGGGGCAGGGCGGAAATGCGCGCATAGGTCATTCGTCACGGGGGTGAAGATCACAGCTATTGTACGTTGTACACAACGTGCAGAGGGGTGCAGCCTTATAAGCCCTGTTTTTCAGGGGAAAGGGTGCCTGCCAGCAATGTCGCTGGTACCCTCTGGATCGGACTTATCCGTCAGTGGCGAAAGAGGTGTTTTTCTTATGCAGGTGTTTCCTAACGCCACGCCTGCTCAGGGAGATGTGGCTGGCTTGCCCAGGGTGTTGGTTGTGGATGATGATGCGGCTATTCGTAAGATGTTGGTAGATGTGCTCTCGCTGGAAGGCTTTTCGGCTGAAACCGCTCGTGATGGGCGCGAGGCGCTGGCTTTGCTTGAGGCCAGCAACTATCAGGTTGTCCTGTTGGATTTGATGATGCCCATCATGGACGGCTGGGAGCTTTGCCGGACTCTCCGCGAACGTCCCACTTTGCGCGCGCAGTTTTCGGTGGTGCTGATGTCGGCGGGGGAAAAGCTGGAGCAGGCCCAAGACCTGGGGGCCGATGGCTACCTGGCAAAGCCGTTTGATGTCAACCAACTGCTGGAGTTACTGGAGCCATTTGTCTCTGAGGTGCGGGCGTGATCTCCCCAGAAGGAGGGGCTGCCTTCCTTCTGGGTTGTTCTTTTCTTGTTTCTTTCGCCTGCCCGCTGTCCTACATCTGCCTGCCTCAATTGCCAAATTCTTCCTGGCTCATCCCCTCCTGACGCATCTCCTCCTGGATTGCGGTGCCTGCTGGCTCTTCTTGACTCCCTGCCAACGTCCGCTCTTCAGCGGGGTCATTTTGCTGCTCAACTGGTTTGCTGGCAATGGGGGCTGGCTCAAGGGGCCGCGAACTCGCGGTAGTGCTTCTCAGGGTATCTGAAAAAGTCAGCCCGCTGCTCGTGTGAGTTAAGGGGAGTGAGGAGTCTGACAGGGTGAAAATGGAGCGGGCACGACGGGCCGCGCTGCGACAGCCCCACCAGCCGAACAGTCCACCGACGACAAAGAAGCCCAATCCGGCAATAAAGCGGCTGCGAAGGAACTCATCTAACTGGAGGCCCTCTGGAGCGCGCGCGCTGTCTACCAGCGCAAAAATTGTCTGCCCCACCCAGAAGAGTACCATCGTCAGCGCGCCAGCGAGCATCCCCGCCCTGGTGGGTTCTCCTGTTTTTGCTTCTGGCGCGCTCAGCCCCGCGTAATACGCCAAAATCAAAGCAAATACCAGGACGACAAACCCCGCAACCAGCCTGATCACGAGTCCGGCATATTGCCCCTGAGCAAAGTCAACCGTGTTGGATGTTTTCTGAGCGAGCGCCCCGGCGCCAAACAAGAGGATCAAGGCAACGCACCCGGCAAGGATGCCCAGCCTCGTTCCGCGCTCAACTTCGCTGGCACCCACCAACCCCGCCAGTGCTTCTGAAAGTTTCCGGTTTTGCATTCCTGACCTCCTCCCGGACAGGGCTGTTGTTGCACCATACCCCAGACACCATGCTTTTGCTGCATTGGCCGCTTGTATTTCTGCCTGCTCCTCTTTTACGAACCTTCCTGAGCGGCCTTTTTGCTGGTGCTGCGCTTTCCGCGTGATGCGCGCGAGCCACTTTTGGGTTGGGCCTTATCTGCTGTGCCCCCATCTGTCGCCCCATCCTGCGCGCTCGCTTCTTCAGCAGAGGGCGGAGCAACCGTAATGCCTTCGGTTTGCAGTTCGGCCCGCAGCGCGTCTGAATATTCGGTTGCCAGACCATGCTCACGCAAGGCGTCTTCCTGGTTCTGGTGATGGTGGTGTGTCTCGTGGGCTGGTTCTTCTGCGCTCTCCTGGTGCGCTTTCTCTTTGTGCTCTTCTGCTTCAGCAGCGTCTGGCGCAGGCGCCTCTGATTGTGCTGCGTCCGATTCAGAGGTACCATGCCTTGCTACCAGTGCTGCTGCATCTTCTTTGGTCCAGGGCCGCGACGTGCGTTGAATCAGCAGATAGTATGGGATGAGCAGCAGCAACACGATAAGCGCGGTCCACTGCGCCTGCTTAAAGATGGAGATGCCCAGGAAGGGTGTCACTGGCTCACTTCCCCGGAAAAAGAAGATGATCAACTGGCTGATGGCGTAGCCCGCCAGATAGATGACTGAGAGCAGGCCGGCCTTGATCTGGGGCAGACGCAGCCTGAGCGGGAAGAGGATTGCCAGGACAATGAGATTCATTACGATCTCATACGCCGCAGCAGGCTGATAGGGCACAGCCAGTTGTGCGAATGTGTGTGGGTTCATATAGACAGTGGCCCAGGGGAGAATGTGCGCGTCCGAGACGATGCCAACGCAGGGGGCGGCCAGGCACGTATCGGGAGCAGTAGTGAGCGTGCCTGCTGTATAGCCAACAATGTCCCCGTTGACCAGATTTCCCAATCGCCCGAAAATCTGGCCCACCGCAGCAAACAAAACAGCAATATCCAGCGCCAGCCAGATTGGGATTTTTTGGCGCCAGGAGACAAAGGCAACGGTGAGCATCCCCAGGAAGATAGCCCCAAAGAAAGCCATGCCACCCTGCCAGACGGCGATAATATTGATGGGGTTCTTTAGATAGTCATCTACCAGATTCGGCTGCTGGATAACAAAATAGAGCCGTCCACCCAGTAAGCCAGCCAGAGCTGCCCACCAGAAGACTTTGTAAACAGTATCTTCGCTTAGCCCCAGCCGTTTGGCATAGCGTAAAATCGCCCAGAGTCCTATCGTGATGCCCAGGACATACGCCAGGCCATACCAGTGAATGGGGATATGCAGTGGGCCAAGATTAATTTGCAACACCGGATCAATATTGATGACGATATATGCCAGCGTGAGCGCTGATGAGGGCATGTACAAGACCTTCCTTCCCTGCTTGGGTGCGCTGGGGCAGCGGAGCATTGCAGCGGTGCCTCCGACCAAGGCCATTATGGCCTAGTTTCCCTATCTTGTCAATTTAGGGGTCTGGGTTGAAGCGTAGGACTGCTGGTGTTTGTCAGTCTCGTCTTCCCTTCTTGAGTTATAATAGCGGGAGCTTTGTCTTGTTTGAGCGCTTGCCTGGATGCTTCAAGGCAGCCAGTTTGTAATACAACAATTTCAGGGCGCTCACGCTTTAAGGATAGGAATGAACTCCTGCTCTGGACGACGAGATCGTGACATGCCAGAAGGAGATTCGTTTCTTACAGCAGAGTGGGAGTACCCGTCAAAGCTCTGCGAGGAGGGACTATCTTGAGAACGATCTGCGTTATCGGCACGGGCTATGTTGGGCTGGTGACTGGTACGTGTCTGGCTGATATGGGCAATCAGGTGACATGTGTTGATATTATTGCTGAGAAAATTGAGAAGCTAAAAAGTGGGATACTGCCGATCTACGAACCTGGCCTGGGAGAACTGGTGGAGCGGAATGTGCAGGCAGAGCGGCTGCATTTCACCACCAGCTATACCGAGGGACTGAATAACGCTGAGTTTATTTTTATTGCGGTTGGCACACCTACAGGCCAGGATGGTCAGGGGGCTGACTTACAATATGTGGAGAGCGCGGCACGCGCTATTGCCCAGCACCTCGATCACTACGCGGTGATCATCAACAAAAGTACCGTTCCAGTGGGCACGGGCGATGTGGTGGCGAATGTCGTTCGCCAGAATCTCGAACACCCAGACGCGCGCTTTTCGGTGGTATCCAACCCTGAATTCCTGCGTGAAGGCGCGGCTGTTCTGGACTTCTTGCATCCTGATCGCGTGGTGCTTGGCTCAACCGAGCCAGAAGCGGCCAGATTAGTAGCGGAATTATATTTGCCGCTGCGCGCGCCGTTGGTGCTCACGGATATATATACTGCTGAGATGATTAAATATGCTTCCAATGCGTTTCTGGCGACAAAGATTTCTTTTATCAATGAGATAGCGCGCATTTGCGAGCGGCTGGGCGCGGATGTGAAAGAAGTGGCGGCAGGCATGGGCTATGATAAGCGTATTGGCCGCGCATTTCTGGATGCCGGGCTGGGCTATGGCGGCTCCTGCTTCGACAGCAACGAAACGGTCTTTACGCTCAATAGCCCCAACGTGGCGGCAGAGCGTTTTGACGCCCTCTTTGCAAAAGGCGCAGGAAGGCGCGGAACTCTTCAGGGCGATGTTGTCGAACTGGTGCAGCCTGATCACCAGCGTGTGCTGGCCTTTGATCTGGAGACGGGTGAGCCAACGCTGGCCGAGGTGAAAGCGATCACCAGGCGGCCTTACACCGGCAAGATGGTAACGATCAAGACCAGTATGGGCCGCGCGCTGCGTGTGACCGCTGATCATCCCGTTGTGCTCTACAAAGAGCAGCCCAATCACCCGCCGCTCAATGCGGCAACGCTGAACCCAGAGGCGTCCTTTGTTATCTGGCCGGCGGCAGCAGTGGTGCCGGGCGATCAATTGATGGCCTTGTGCGAACTGCCGGGCGTGGAGCAGGCCAGGTCGCTCAACCTGATTGAATTACTTCAAGGGACAGCGCTGGAACAAGATGTGTACGTTACTCCAACGGATGCTTCCTTTAGCGAGCAGTATGTACGTTATGCCTCGGCCATTCCAGCCGAGATGCTGAACTATCCGCAGGAGATCAAGCAGCATAATCGCATGTCGCTGCGCCTCTATCGCCACCTGAGCGAGGCGGGCGTGCTGGATGTCCCTGCGGAAAAACTACAACTTTATACTGCCAAGGGCGCGGCCACAAAGATTAATGCCCTCATTCCAGTTGATGTGGACCTGCTGCGCTTGTGCGGTTACTATCTGGCCGAAGGCTATCGCTCCCGCGACGTGGGACGTGCAGGTGCGGTGCGCGAGCGCGTTGGCCTTTGCTTTCATGAGAGCGAGGCGGAATACATCGCTGACGTGCAGCGTATTCTTGGTCGCTGGGGGATGAAGTTCATTGAGCGCCGTTCCACCCATGCCCTGACAACCATTGTTTCCTCAAGTATTTTTGCCTGGCTATTGTGCGATACCCTGCGCTGTGGCACCCGCTCGGAAGACAAAGCACTGCCGCGTCTGGCGTTCAATGTGGCGCCAGCATTGCGTCATGAGGTGATTCGCGGCGCGTTCAGCGGCGATGGCGCAGTGACGTTAGTGCAGGATGGTCGCAATCTTATACTGGAATACGCAACGGTCAGCAGAGCATTGGCTGATGGTATGGTCCTGTTGCTGCAAACGGTTGGGGTAGTACCCTCCATGCGCAGGCGCCTGATGAATAAGTCAACACAAATCGCCTATATCCTGCGCGTAAGCGGCCATGAGCAGGTAGCCGCGCTGAAAGATGTCTTTGGCGAGAAGCAACGCGCAAAGATAGCAGCAACCCTGGCTGGCTACCAGCGTCACATTCAGCCGCATGGCTTTACCCGACATGGGCCGTTTGCCACGCTGAAGGTGCGCGAGGTCACTCAGGAAGACGTAGAAACAACGGTGTACAGCATGGAAACCAGCACTGGTACGCTGATTGCTTCATCTGGCTTAATCAGCCATAACTGCTTTCCCAAGGACGTGAAGGCGCTGGCACACATGGGTGATGAAGCCGGTCTGCATCCACAGTTGCTGAATGCGGTCATGGAGATCAATCAGGATCAGCGCCGCCTGGTGATTGAAAAGCTGGTATCGCTGCTTGGGGGGCTGCGCGGCATGACGGTGGGGATTCTGGGCCTGGCCTTTAAGCCCAACACCGATGATATGCGTGATGCTCCGGCCATTGATATTATCCGCTGGCTGCTGGGACAGGGTGCGTGTGTGCGTACCTATGATCCGGTGGCGATGGAATCGGCGCAGCAAGTGCTCCAGGGACTGGATGTCACCTACTGCAAGACAAGCTATGAAGTGGCCGAGGGAAGCGACGCGCTGGTGATTGTCACCGAATGGAATGAGTTCAAATCTCTCAATATGTTCCGCATTCATGGCAGTATGAGCCGTCCGGTCATTATTGATGGCCGCAATATCTACGAGCCTGCTGAAATGCAGCGACTGGGCTTCGTGTATCGTGGCATGGGGCGTGCTTCAGGCAACGCTCCGTTGGGGATGGCTCAGAATGGCACCAATGGAACGGCTGAGGTACAGGCGTCTGGTGCGCTGCCAAAAGCCACCAAATAAGCCAGCCGCCGTAATGGTGCCAGAGGAGCGGGGAGTACGATGCCCAGGAAGCAGGAGCCGAGTCTTGTGGAGATGCCAGGAGTGGTCGTCGGGGTTGATCTGGTAGAGATAGCGCGTATCAGCCAGACGGTTGCCCGCTTTGGGCAGCGTTTCCTTCAGCGTGTTTTTACGCCTGAGGAGCTTCAAGAGAGCCAATTGCGTATTCTCTGGCTTGCCGGGCGATTTGCGGCAAAAGAAGCTTGCGCAAAGGCGCTGGGGACAGGCATTGGGGCGGGCGCTGCCTGGCGCGAGATCCAGGTGCTGCGTCAGCCCACTGGCAAGCCAGCTTTGCGTCTTCAAGGGGCAGCGGCGGCTCGCGCGGCATCCTTGGGACTCTATGCGTTTGATCTGAGCATTTCGCATACTCATGAGCACGCGCTGGCAGTGGTCGTGGCGCTGGTTGCCCGTGCCCAGACTCGTTCAGAGTCATCATCCCAACCTGGATGAAAGGGGAGCGCCTCTTTCTTGCGTTGAGGGTCATCGTTGCCGATAGAGAGCGCCTGGCAAGTGCTCGTAGGGAGGTTTCGCATGAAATTATTTGTAGAGGTCGCTCACCTGCTCTGGCCGAGCCTCGTGCTGGCTGGCCTCTGGCTGGTGGTGAGTCTGGTGGCCTTCTGGTACGCGCGATCTACCAGGCGCCCGGTATTTCTCTTCAGCGGGATAGGGGCGCTGTTGATGATGGCCGGCCAGGTGCTCTCGCCAGCGCGTCTTGCCTATCATTACCTGAAGGGCATCCCTATTCCAGGTGGCTTGCAAGGAAGAATCGAATTGTTGGTGGGGGCGTATAAATATCAGATTGCTATCGAGGCAATCGGAGCGCTTTTTTTTCTAGCCGGGCTGGTCCGCGAGGTGATGCTGGCCCGTCGGCGTGCTCGCGTTCGTGCTGCCGAGGCTGCTCTGGCTGGTGGCGCCCCTGTTGCCGACGATGGCTTGAGTGGCGAGGGGGTGGCTGCGTCAGCCAGCCCAACCAAGAGGGGGTCAGAGAGGACTGGTTTCTCTTCTGGTCAAACAGGCCAGATGGCGACGACGGTGAGATCGCCTCTCGCGCAGTATGGCTCCCCTCATAGCTCAACGGAGCAAGAACCGTTGCCAACGCTGGAATCTTCGGGGTCTGAGCAGCCTTGCCCGCGCTGTCAGACGCTGCTGAGTGTGGATGCACAGTTTTGCGGCAACTGTGGGATGCAACTGGACACCGTTGGGACGCCCCCTTTCTTTGACGAAAGGTCAACCTATCGCCAGGATCGAGCGTCGGCGCACTCTGCTGGATTGCGCTCAAATGAGGAATTCATGTGAGCGCCACAGCCGTACCAGAGCGTCATTAGAGGCCGTTGCCAGAAGATCGGACTGTGGACTAAACGCCACCGCGTGGACCGCGCTGCTTCTGCTCTCCAGGACAGCCAGGCAACGGCCTGGCTGTATTTGCCAGAATCGGGCGGTGCCATCATAGCTTGCCGAAACAAGCACTGTGCCCCCAGGAGAAAAAGCGACGCTGCGAACCAATTCCTCGTGGCCCTCAAGCGTCTGCACGAGTTTTCCCGCCTCAATATCCCAAAGCCGCACAAGATAGTCTGCGGAGCCAACGGCCAGCAGTTGCCCATCAGGAGAAAAGGCCAGGCTGGTGACGCCTCCAAAATGGCCGTCCAAAACGCGCACCAGATGGTGCTGTTCTGGGTGCCAGAGGCGCACCGTCTCATCACTGGCGCCAGAGGCGAGCAATTGACCATCAGGGGCATAGGCTACTGTCGTAATCTCATCATCATGCCATCCGACTTCCGCCGCAAGCAGCGCAGTCGTGGGATCCCAGAGACAGACGCGCTTATCGCTGGCGCCTGAGGCTAACCACGTACCATCTGGAGAGAACGCCAGCCCCCAGAAGGTAATATCTGGCTCGTCAATGGTATAGCGCTCGTAGCCGGTGCGGGTGGTCCAGAGCCGGATGGTATGGTCGCTGCTGGCTGATGCGAGCAAGCGACCATGCGAGGCAAAAGCCAGCGCGAGCACATTGCCTTCGTGCCCTTCCAGGGTCCGCAGCAGGCGCCCGTTAGTGGTATTCCAGAGCCGAATGGTGTGGTCATTTGAGCCGGAGGCCAGCATCTGCCCATCTGGGGAGATTGCCAGGCTTTGTACGAGATCACTATGGCCGCTCAAAAGATACATTGGTTCTGGCTGCTGGCCCATGCCCTGTTGCTCCTGCGCGATTGCGTTGGTGTCTGTGTGCCTGGCTTGACCTAGCCTGGGCTGGATTATCTATGTGCTGACAGCCCTTATACTATGGTAGCTGGGTAGAAATTGTCAACAGGGTTTCTGCTGTTCAAGCATCTTGAAGAAGGCTATAATAAGGATGCGCTTTTCCCTCTGCATCTCAAGCCGCATCTGTTGCGCTATAAAAAAGGGGAACTGAACCTATGCCGTTACATGCGTTGGCGATCCTGATCCTTGCTGCTGCGTTGCACGCTTGCTGGAACCTGCTGGTGAAGCGGGCAGGCGAAAAACAGGTATTTACCTGGTGGGCGATCATCGTTGGCTCATTCTGCTTTCTTCCAGTCGTTCTCTTTAGCCCTGCCCTGCCAACGCGCGTCTACCCCTACATTCTGGCAAGTGCGATAGCTGAGGCGGCCTACTTTGTGGCGCTGACGCTGGCCTACAAATACGGCGATTTCTCGCTGGTCTACCCGATTGCGCGCGGCGCGGCCCCGGCGCTGCTGTTGATCTGGACCACGATTTTCCTGGGCGAACGCCGCACGCCTCAAGAACTCATCGGGGTGGCGATTTTGCTGCTGGGTCTGATGGTGGTGGGTGGTGGCGGCTGGTGGGCGCAGCGCCAGGGGGTGAAGCTGAGTAAGGCAGCCATCTTTTCAGCGCTGCTGGTGGCATTATGCATCTCCATTTATTCGGTGATTGATGGCGCGGCAGTGAAGTTTGTTCCAGCGGCGCCCTATACAACGGTGGTGCTGGGAGTGACGGGGCTGCTGACGGCCCCGGCGGTACTGGTGCGCTATGGCCGCCAGGCGATGGTGGCCGAATGGCGCGCCAACTGGGTGCGTATCTGTATCGTGGGGGTGTTGAGCCTGGTGACGTTTGTGCTGGTGCTGTTTGTCTACTCCTTTGCGCCAGTGGGCCTGGCCGGGGCGGTGCGCGAAATTAGTGTGGTCTTTGCGGCGCTGCTGGGTTGGTGGTGGCTCAATGAGGGCTTTGGCCTGCTGCGTACCATTGGGGCGGCCTTGATCTTTGCAGGCATTCTGACGATTGCGCTGGCTGGCTAAGCATTAGGATTTCTTGACGACAAAGACCAGTTCGCTCTGAAAGGTAAGGGGCTGCACTTCCCAGGCGATCTGCGCGATAAGTTCTTGAAAGCGCGCTGCATAGTTGGCGCGCATGCCTTTACTCCTGCCGCCCAGACTCTGCACCGGAAATGAGACGATGATCTGCCGCGCTTGAACGGACTCCAGCAGGCGCAGGCTGACGGTTTTATCAAGCTGCTCCAGGCAGGGCAGCAACTTCAGCGCCAGCGCCACATCCACCTGTTGCTGTGGGGCTCCCCCCAACAGATTGCACACTGTTGCCTGTCCTGGTCGCCCAAGCACGCCCAGAGCGTCATTGACAAACGCCACCAACTGCCCGTCCAGATCGCAGGCGTAATAGCGTGTGTCGGTATCCAATGGCATCCAGGGCAGCGCCAGCGGATTCAGCCCGCAGCCCAGATCAAGCACGCTTTTAATTGGCCCCAGCCTGCCCAGCGTCTCCCGATAAAACGCTTCCAGAATGGGCAGCCGCTCTCTGGTGGAGGCGTGGGCGCGCATGATGCTGGCGCACTCTGCCCAAATACGCTCTTGCCCTCCTGTCGCAGTAGCGGCCCGCAGAGCCTCCAACCAGTCAGCGTAATGGGCGCCACGATCAAGATAGGCGCCGCTGACCTGATGCAGCTTGCTCTTAGTGGCTTTAATCGCTTCCGCGAGTGTGCGATGTTTCCCTATTTCCTGCCTGGCAATGGTTCGTGTGGCACCCTCATGAAGATGCCGATAGCGAGGACTGGTCAGCACAGCCTGCACAATCTGCTCCACCTGGTGTTCTATTTCGCTATTCATGGTGTCTCTGGTGCCTCTGCTCGAAGGCGCTCATCTCTCAGGCATTCGGTGAGTTGTGCCATGCAGCGCAGGTTGTGGATGGTAGCCAGCCGAAAATAGAGGCTGTCGCTCATCTTAAAGAGGTGATGCAGATAGCCCTGCGAATAGTGCGCGCAGCACAGACAATCGCACCACTCCGAGACGGGCGCGGCGCTTTTGACGTGCTTCTCATCAGCAATGTAAAGATACGAAAACCACTCGCTGGCTGCCTCAGTGAGCTGCGCCGCCAGTCCACCGCGCAAGAGGTAGAGCCGCCCATGCCGGGCATCCCTGGTGGGCATCACACTGTCAAAGATGGGGTAGCCCAGGCGATAGCAGGTGACGATGTTGGCGGGATGCCCCACGCCGAGCGCGTGCATGGGAAACTGGCTGGGCACCAGTTCGCGGGTGTAGTGCAAGATGTCGGTAAGCAGGTTGCCCTGGGCATCCAGCGGCCAGCCGCCAAAGCCGTAGCCATCGAAGCCAATCTCCAGCAGCGCCTCGGCGCAGCGTTTACGCAAGTTCAGATGCCCGCCGCCCTGGATGACGGCAAACAGCGCGGGGCGTTTCTCTCCAGAGAGCTGCTGTTGCTCCAGGCGGCGTTCATATTCCTCTTTGCAGCGTTTTGCCCAGGCAATCGTGCGGGCCACCGATGCTTCCTGGGCCGCGAGTGGATCATCAACGTGGGTACAGTCGTCCAGGCAGATCACCACATCAGTGCCATAGCTCATTTGCAACTGGACGCTTTTTTCTGGGGTGAGGCTGATTTTGCGCTCGGAGCCTTCTGGCCGAAAGATGATGCCCTGGTTGCTCATACTGCCCTGTTTGGGATTTTGGCGGATGAGCGAATAGACCTGGAAGCCGCCGGAGTCGGTAATAATTGGCCCCTGCCAGCCCAACATGGCATGCAATCCGCCCAACGCTTCAACCACAGACGAGCCAGGCCGCTGCATCAGGTGGAAGGCGTTCGTTTGTACTGCCTGAATGCCGCAGGCGGCGAGATCGGTGGCGTCCACCGCGCGCACCGCGCCATTGGTAGCGTCAGGCAGGAAGACAGGAAAGCGCAGGGTGCCATGCGGCAGGGGTAATTGATCTTTTGCCAGACTCAACAGGCTATCCTTTCAGGCGAGACGCACTTATTGTATCTGAAAGAAGAACTGCGCCTGTGTGCTCCAGCTGACATTACACCACATCGCTCAAGAGAAATTCTATCATTTGGTCTCGCTTGGCAAGAGCATCTTTCCCGCGCACGAAAATCCTGTCATGCTTCTGGCAATAATAGAGTTCTTCCCATTTTGGAGTTATTTTCTTCAAGAGGGAAGTGGCTGTTATCACTTTAGAGCGGCGAGATGTCGCTCTCTTGTGTTGGACGACAAAAACGGTTACTGCAACAAACAAGCAGCCAAGCAAGGCAAGCAGATCCGTACCTATATTTCTAGGATCTTTTCCTGCAACTAATGTCCACAAAAGGAAAACCGTCATCAATGAACTCATCACAGCTATACCTATTGACCAGTAGCCCCAGGGGGTATGATACTCAGGCACATCTGGGAGGCCGAATTGCTGACTTAAAGCCGACTGGCTGACGTTGGTAGTTGTAGTGGTGCTATCACGATCTGCAAGTCCTCGCCCTATAGCATCCACAATCCCGCTTGGTGGGCGGTTGTACCAGATCGGCGGGGTCTTTGTTTGGCTGACAGAGACATCAATGGATGTACCACCTGCAACAATACCACTCACTTTGATAATCGCATCTTCATGTTGACCCTGGGGGCATTGGATAGGAACCGAGCTACCTTTCTCGAATGGCATATGTCTCTCCTTTCTGATGGCTGCAGCAAAGGTCTTTGTCAAACGCAATTCACTGATTGCTTGCCTGTATAAGAGACCCATGTATCTGGTAGCACTATACCAATAATGTCAACTATGCACGTACAATGGAACAACTGTCTATGGCATCCTAAAAAGAATTGCCCGCCGAAAGATGCCACTGAATCAGGAGCCTCTCGGTGGGCAGTTAAAGTGGTGCAAAATCCGCTAATTTCTCAACGGCTTACCCGTTGTCAGCGTGTGGACGATGCGCTCCTGGGTCTTTTCGGTGCCCAGCAAGCTCAGGAATCCCTCTCGCTCCAGATCAAGCATGTCTTGCTCGCTCAATTCGCGCCCAAACCACGTTTCCCCGCCGGTCAGCACCCGCGCCAGCGCGCTCGCCACAACGACATCGTGTTCGGTGGCCTTGCCCGCCAGAGCGAGGCCGCGCGCCTGCTCCTCCAGCACTGCTCGCGCGCCAGGGCCAGGCAAGCGGAACATGGGCGGTGTGGGTGGCTGCCATTCGCCGCGTGCCTTAGCCTCCGCCAGCGCGAGCGCGTCGGCTTTGGCGTCGGTCAGCAGCCGCTCGCGGTCCAGGGTGATTGCGTCGTCTTTGCTCAGGAAGCGGTACTCCATCGCTTCCGCCGCGCTGGTGGAGACGGTGGCAACGGCGATGATCTCAAAGGCGCGGCGCGAGATGGGGAACGGCCCCTTCTCCTTGCTCTTGCTCCAACGCGCCAGCATCTCTTTGCAGCCGCCTCCTGCCGGAAGCAGCCCGATGCCGGTTTCCACCAGGCCCATATAGCTTTCCGCTGCCACGCGCGCCTTCTGCGCGTGAAGGATAAACTCGCAGCCGCCACCCAGCGCGCGCCCTGCTGCCGCCACGACTACCGGCACCGGGCTATATTTGAGCGCCAGGTTGAGATGCTGTAGGCCGCGTACCTGCTCCTCAATCGTCTCCCATTGCCCCATTTTGGCCGCCATGACGATCAGCGCGGCATTGGCCCCGGCAGAGAAGTCCGGCGCTTCGTTGCCAATTACCAGGGCGCGGAAGTTGGTTTTGGCTTCCTCCAGCGCCTCAGCAATCAGCACACCCATATCCTGGTCAATGGCGTTCATTTTAGTGTGGAACTCGACACAGAGCACGCCATCACCTAGATCATAGAGCGCGGCTGAAGGGTTTTCCTTGAGCACTTTGTTGGCCTTGCGCAGCGCAGGCAGGCGAATCAATCCTGCTTCGCCAGTCACCGGCGCATAGGTGTGTGTATGGAAGCTGTAATAGCGCCGATGCTCTTTCATAGCGCCTGCATCCTGTGCTATACTCTGCGTGTGCCCATCGAAATGCCCTGCATCTCCCGTTTGGGATGGAAACACATAGAAGCGCTTCTCTGGCGTTGCCAGCACGCCCTTGAGCAGTTCTGGCACCTTGCGGCCCTCGGCCTCCATGCGCGCGGCGACCCATTCCACGCCCAGCGCGTCCAGACCTTCAAACGGCCCTTGCTCCCAGTTAAAGCCCCAGCGCATGGCCCGGTCAATATCCACAATGTTATGCGCGATCTGCGGCCCTATCTCGGCAGTATACTCCAGCGCGTCGGCAGTGACCTCCCAGGCTAAGGTGCTGGCGCGATCATCGCCGCTCAGGATGATTTTGGTGCGCTCGTTGGCATCGGGATTGTTGCGCGCGGCACCAATCGAAGCAAAGCGCACTTTCTCCTGGGGACGATATTCCAGCGTATCCGGGTCCAGCACCAGAATCTCAGATTGTCCATCGGCGCCCTTGACGCGCTTGTAAAACCCCTGGCCGCCTTTCTCGCCCGTCCAGCCGCGCTTGACCATCTCGCGCACAAAACCTGGCAGCTTGAAGATGGCGCGGTGCGGGTCGTTGGGCAGATTCTCGTAGAGGTTATCGGCCACATGCACCAGCGTATCAATGCCAGCAATGTCGGCGGTGCGAAAGACGGCAGATTTAGCGCGGCCCATCGGCTCGCCAAAAATGGCATCCACCTCTTCGATCTTGTAGCCCTCTGTAAGCATGCGATGGATGGTGACGCAGAAGCCATAGCTGCCCAGCCGGTTCGCAATGAAGTTGGGCGTGTCTTTGCAGATGACGATGCCCTTGCCTAGCCGCTCGCCGCCAAACCACTGCATAAATCGCATCAGGTCAGGATCAGTGTGTTCGCCTGGCACCAATTCCAGCAGCTTGAGGAAGCGCACCGGGTTAAAGAAGTGTGTGATCAAGAAGTGGCGTTGGAACTGCGACGAGCGTCCTGCCAGCAGCAGTTTTGCCGGGAGGCCGGAGGTATTCGAGGTGACAATCGTACTGCGCCCCAGCACCTGCTCCAGCTTACTATATAGATTGCGCTTGATGTCCAGCCGCTCAAAGACGGCCTCCACTACCAGATCAACGCTGCCCAAGGCGGGCAGGTCGTCCTCGATATTGCCGGGCGTGACCAGCGCCGCGCCGCGTTTGCTGTAGAAGCCGGGCGCGGGTTTGGCCTTGAGTTGGCGCTCGATGCCAGCAACAGCAATGTGGCTGCGTGTTTCGTGATCGCGGCTGTTCTGGGCATCGGGCGGCACGATGTCAAGCAGCATGGTGGGGATGCCGACATTTGCCAGATGCGCGGCAATGCCCGCTCCCATCACGCCCGCGCCAATGACGGCGGCGCGCTCAACTTTGTAAGTCATCGCACTCCTTCTTTCTTTAGTCGAGGCGCTCAAAGACCGTTGCCAACCCCTGGCCGCCGCCAATGCAGAGTGTGGCGATGCCCAGCGTCTTGTCGTAGGTTTGCAGGCCGTTCATTAGCGTGGCAACCAATCGCGCACCGGAGCAGCCCAGCGGGTGGCCCAGCGCTATCGCGCCGCCGTGCACATTCAATTTTTCCTGGTCAATGCCCAGTTCCTGAATGACGGCCAGATTCTGCACCGCAAATGCCTCGTTGAGTTCGATTAGATCAATGTCGCTCAACTTGAGATTTGAGCGCTTGAGCACTTTTTGGACTGCGCCCACTGGCCCGATGCCCATCACATCCGGCTCAACACCATTGACCGCCATTGAGAGCACACGCGCCAGCGGCTTAATGCCAAGCTCTTTGGCTTTCTCCGCCGACATGAGCACCACCGCCGAGGCGCCATCGTTGAGCGGGCTGCTGTTGCCAGCTGTGACGGTGCCGCCCTTGTCCTTGCTGACGAAGACCGGCTCCAGGGCGGCCAGCTTTTCCAGAGTGGTATCGCGGCGTGGGCCGTCGTCAATCTCCATCACGCCCCCACTCGGCAGCGAAACCTGCGCGATCTCGCGCTGAAAGATGCCCTTATCTGTCGCGGCAATGGCGCGCTGGTGGCTGCGCAGGGCAAACTTGTCCTGCTCCTCGCGGCTGATCTTGTAGCGCTTTGCCAGGTTCTCTGCCGTCATGCCCATAGGAATGTAGACTTCATCAAAGCCGGGGTTCTTGGTGCCTGGCCTGCCGCAAATCTCGATGCCCTGCGGATTCCTGACCAGCTTGGGGTTAAAGTCGGGGTTAAAGCCGCCCATCGGCACGCGCGACATGCTCTCAATGCCGCCTGCTACGTAGACATCGCCCTGGCCCAGCATGATTGCCGAAGCCGCCATGTTGACGGCTTGAAGGCTGGAGGCGCAGAAACGGTTGACAGTGGTGCCGCCAACGGTATAGGGCAGGCCCGCCAGCGCGACAACGATGCGAGCAATGTTCATGCCCTGCTCGCCTTCGGGCATGGCGCAGCCCAGAATCACATCTTCAATCAGGCTCAAATCAAGATTGGGAACGCGCTCCACTGCGGCGCGCACGGCCACAGCCGCCAGATCATCGGCGCGCATGTCCTTCAGAGTGCCCTTGCTGGCGCGGCCAATGGGGGTACGTACCGCGCTGACAACCACTGCTTCTGGCATGGTTACTTGCTCCTTTGCCTGTGCCTGGAAAAAGCCCCAGGCGGCACCGCCTGGGGACATGCACCATCAGAAAACACCTACGAGGCCAGCGGATAGCCGCCTTTGGCAACT
Source organism: Ktedonobacterales bacterium (assembly GCA_036557885.1). GTDB lineage: Bacteria > Chloroflexota > Ktedonobacteria > Ktedonobacterales > DATBGS01 > DATBGS01. The sequence goes on along the minus strand of DATBGS010000126.1, from coordinate 20,278 downwards.
ACCAGGGCCGCAATCTCACGCTGGAGGGGAATGGCGTTCAGGTCATAATCGCCCAGATAACCGCGCACCCGCGCCAGGTCTTCGCGCAATTCGTCGCCGCTGGTCGTTGCCATCAGCACCCGCTCCAGGTTGGCGCGCAGATTGGGCAGGAAGCGCCAGAGCGTCAACTGGGCCAGCTTGGCATGCACCTCAGCGTGGGTGTCTTCGGCTTTACGGGCCATCAAAGCGCGGGCAACGGCGCTGTCGAGCGCGTAGAGATCAATGAGCAGATCAGCGGCATACTCCATAAACTCCTCTTCCTCCTCCATTGCTGCCGCAAACTTCATCGCACCCTTTGTCACGGTATACAGCGTGGCGTGCTTGGCCCGCTCCAGCAGGTTCACCACCTCGCGCAGGTTGGCGGGCGTCTCGGCAGTGGCGAACTCGCCAGCCTTGCCACTCTTGACCTCGGCTTCGGCGGCGCCATAAGCGGCCATCAGATTAATACGTCCAGAGAGGGCGCGGCGGAAGAGTGTGCCCACCGAGAGCAGGCGATTGATCTCGTTGGTGCCCTCAAAGATGCGCGTGATGCGCGCATCGCGGTAGGCGCGCTCGATGGGGTATTCCTGCATAAAGCCGTAGCCGCCAAAAATCTGCACGCCCTCATCCACGCAGCGCGCGGTAGCCTCGGTGCCAAAGACCTTGGCGATGGCTGCTTCAATGGCGTATTCCTCAACGGCAGCAAGCTGCGCCTGGTGGTCTTCGCCCGCGCCCCGGCGGGCACGCTCCACCAGTCCAACGGTGCGATAGGCCAGGCTTTCGGCTGCGTAGGCATCGGAGGCCATATGCGCCAGCTTCTTCTTGATCATGCCAAAAGCGTTGAGGGACTTGCCAAAGGCTTTGCGCTCGCTGGTGTAGGGGGTAGCCAGCGCCAGCGAACCCTGGCAGCTTGCGGCGCCGCCCGCGCCCAACTTCAGGCGCCCAATGTTGAGAATATTAAAAGCGATCTTGTAGCCCTTGCCTACTTCGCCCAGCACGTTCTCTGCTGGCACCTTGACGTTATCGAAATACACGCTGACGGTAGAGGAGCCTTTAATGCCCATTTTGCGCTCTTCGGCCCCAGTGGAGACGCCCGGCCAGTCGCGCTCAACGATGAAGGCGGTGTGCTTCGTGTCGTCCACTTTGGCAAAAACAATGTAGACATTGGCAAAGCCGCCATTAGAAATCCACTGTTTGCCGCCGTTGAGGATGTAATGCTTGCCGTCTGCGGAGAGCGTAGCGCGGGTCTTGATGCCCATCGCATCAGATCCGTTGCCTGGCTCGGTCAGGCAGTACGCGCTGATCAGTTCGCCGGTTGCCATGCGCGGCAGGTACTTTTCTTTTTGCTCATGCGTGCCGTAATAGACGATAGGCAGCAAGCCAATCGTGGTCTGGGCGCCCATCGCAACGGCAAAAGAGCCGTCCATTTGTTCGGCGGCCACGATGGTGCTGACGATCAGCCCCAGATCGGCGCCGCCATACTCCTCTGGCACATCCACCGAAAGCAGGCCCTTCTCGCCCGCTTTCTTGACCAGGCTGGGCATCAGCCCTGGCTCCTGGTGCTGAATCTGCTCGGCCTTGGGCGCAACCTCACGCTCAAAGAATGCTCGCGCTGTGTCGCGGATGAGCCGCTGCTCTTCGTCAAACTGCTCCGGCGTCAGGAAGCTGGCCTCGGTGACGGGCGTAATCAGGTACCCCGCGCCCACCTGCGCTTTGATGTCTGTTGCCAAGATGATTCCCCCTTTTGAAAAGACTCCTTCACTACTCGGTTCAATTACTTACTGCCTGGATTTGCGGCGTGCTTTGCCGCCTCTTCCTCGCGCAGCGCCCGGCGCAGCACTTTGCCAATCAATGTTTTGGGTAACTCGGTGCGAAACTCGACCAGCTTGGGTACTTTGTAGCTTGCCAGCCGCTCTTTGCAAAATGCGATGATCTCTTCTGTTGTGGCCTGCTGGCCGGGCTTGAGCACGATAAACGCTTTGGCTGTCTCGCCGCGATACTCATCGGGCACGCCTACTAAGACGGCCTCAGCCACCTTTGGATGGGTATAGAGCACTTCCTCGACTTCACGCGGAAATATCTTATAGCCGCTGGCAATGATCATGTCCTTGGCGCGGTCTACGACGGAGAAGTAGCCCTCTTCGTCCATCACGCCAATATCACCCGTATGCAGCCAGCCACCACGCAGTATGTGGGCGGTTTCCTCTGGGCGGTTCCAGTAGCCTTGCATCACCTGTGGGCCGCGAATGCAAATCTCGCCTGGCTGTCCGGGTGGCAGCATTTCGCCGGTGTCCTGGTCCTGAATAGAGGCTTCGGTGTCGGATACGGGCAATCCTATACCCTTGCGTGGGCCGTTAAGCGGGTTGCAATGGGTGACGGGCGAAGTCTCCGAGAGGCCATAGCCCTCCACCAGTTTGCCGCCCGAAAGCTGCTCGAAGTTCTTTTGCAGTTCAGCGGGTAGTGGCGCGGCGCCGCTGATGCAAATGCGCACCGAATGCAGATCGCTATGTGAACCGCCTCCCTGTGCCTCAATCTCGCGCAGAATGCCTTGATACATCGTGGGCACACCGGGGAAGAGGGTTGGATGGTACTGCTTGATCATCTTAATGGCATCTTTGGCGTTGTAACGCGGCATCAAGACCAGCGTTGAGCCGCTGAGGATGCCCAGATTCATTGCCACCGTCAGCCCATAAGAATGGAAAAATGGCGCGGCGCAGAGGATGGTTTCGTGGGCTGACCCTTCTTCGACCAGCCCATTCCAGGCCCAGGCTTGCATGGCGTTCGCCAGCAGATTGCGATGCGTGAGCATGGCGCCTTTAGACAGTCCGGTGGTCCCGCCAGTATACTGAAGCACCGCCAGATCATCGGCTTTGGCCGGGCTGGGCAGCGCGTGAAGTTGGTACCAGCGCTGATCTGGTTTGCCAATCACCTCGGTAAATAGCAGCGTGTTGGGTGCGGCCTTCACTTCGCGCTCGGATGGAATATGCTGCTTTGCCCGCTGCTGCTTTACGCGATAGCCCAGCGCCAATGGCAAGGGCAGATAATCCTGCACCCCGGCAACGATCACACACTTCACGGCTGTCGCAGCGCGTACTGCTTGCAGCCGACTATACAACAGATCAAGCACAACGATAGTGGTGGCCCCAGAGTCGTTGAGTTGATGCTGTAGCTCGCGCTCAGTATAGATGGGATTGGTGGGCACGACCACCGCGCCAGCTTTTAGCGCGCCGTAGAAAGCGATGGGAAACTGCGGGATATTGGGCAGCGCAATGGCGACGCGCTCACCTGGCCTCACCCCAAGTTCTATCAGCCGCGAGGCAAAGCGATTTGCCAGCGACGCAAGCTGAGAATAGGTGAAGCGGCGGCCATAAAAGATGAGGGCGTCGCGTTCGCCATACTTCCGGGCGGCCTCATCCAGCAGCCAGGTCAGTGGCTGGTCGGGATAGGTCAGGGCAGCAGGAACTGCCGCATCATAGTGGCGCAGCCAGGGCTGCGCGTTGAGGCTGGTAGAGCCGACGTGAAGGTGGGTGGAAGGCTGAGCGTCTGGCATAAAAAGTAGCTCCTTTGCGAAAGGACCAGCATAGACCTGCACCAGCATTGGTGGCAGCACTCTTTGAGCAATATACTACGACGTTAGAGCATTTCTGCCAGGTGATTGTTCCAGAAAACACCTACAGAAGCACTCAACACTCACCCTTTACACAGCCCTCCCTTTCTACCCATTATAAGTCCATTTCTCGCCCAGGGTAATGTTGCCAGCTAACAATTTTCGTGCTATAGTGCGCTAGCAGCTAACAGCATGACAGAACACTTTTCAGCGCGGCAGAGCAGTTCCCACCATGCCAGAACCATTTCACACCCTTCTTGCTGACTATCGCCATCGTCGGGGAATGTCGCAGGGGCAGCTTGCCCAGGCGACACGTCTCTCGCGCACCTATGTCTATCATCTGGAGAACGGCCAGCGCAGCAACCCTTCGCCGCATGTGGCCCGCGTGCTGGCTCGCGCGCTGGAATTAAAAGGGGCAGAGCGTCGGCAGTTTTTTGAGGCGTTTACTCATCTGACCGGGCAGGCTGCCGAGGACTCCGCTGAAGAGCGCGAACTGCTAGACCTGAACGAATTGGCCGCGCTTATGGTGCAAAATATTTCTTATCCCGCGCACAGCCTGGATCGGCTCTGGTACATCAGGTCGTGGAATCAGGCGGCGGCTGGTCTTTTTGAGTTGGGGGTGCAGGGCTTCCCCTTGCGCGAGACGCTGGGCGGTGAGCCGCTGCCCCATTTGTTAGCGGTGATCTTTGATCCGTCCTATCGCACACGCTTTCGCCCCTGGGAGCGTCTGGCCCGGCGGCTGGTCAGCGATTTTAAGTACAACGTCCACGCCTCGACCTATCTGCCGGAATATCGCACGCTGTGGCGCGCCCTGCAATCTCTCCCCGATTTTAAGCGTATCGCGGCCTCTTCTGAGCCGGGTGGAATACCCGCGCCCAGCTTTGTGTTTGAATTGCGCCACTCGCGGCTTGGCTGGCTGACACTGCGCACCTCGCTGACCATCTTTAGCGGCGCCCCGGAGTATCCTATCGTCAGCTATATCCCTGGCGACCAGGCGGCGCTGGCCGCGTTTCAAGCCTCTGGCTGGCATCGTGTAGGGACACAGTGAGCGCCCTGCTGATTTCTGCTGGCGGCTCCAGGTGTGCCGGTGGCCCTGTTGGTTTGCAGAGGAGGATTCGTGAGGGATTCGTGCTGGGTAACGTAACCCGACGCGCTTATTGGGGCCGTCCCGCGCCTCCGCGATTGAATGGATTATAGCCCCCGCTCTTCATCATCTTGATGAACTCATACATGGCGTAGAGGTCTTCGGCGCTGGTGCCTGGCCCCAAGCGCTCGCGGATGGTTTCAATGGCTTTGACCATCGCTTTGACCTCTTCACTCTCGACCATGCCGCGTACCTGGGCATCCTGGACATCACCAATGGGGCCGGTGCCACGCCAGAAAAGCCGCTCTACGGTGACCCCATAGCTCTCCAGAATCTCATTTGCTGCCTGGCGCGCGCTGGTACAAAAGGTTTCACGCATGCGGTTATCTTTTAATTCAGCGGAGGTGTAGCCCAGACCAAGCTGGCGCACAATGCTGATGACAACCTGTTCCACCAACTTTTTGCGCTGTTCGTCTTCCATGAGGACCATCTCGCGCACTTTCCCGATCACACGCCCCTCTACATCAGGTCGGATGCGCCAGGCCAGTTCGATGTTACAGGTCAGCTTCTCGCTGCTATCGGAGGGATAGAACTGGGTGACTTTGACATCGTGCTGTTCTTCTTTGAGCGAGATGGTGCCAGCGACACGATCAATGCCGGGGATCAGGAATACGTAGCCTGATTTGGAAATATGATGAAAGACTTCTACCCGGAAGATAACGGCACGCTCTGGCTCAGAGATGGGCGCCATCGCCATTTTCCAGAGCAACAGGGCAAACGCGACCCAGAGCGGGATCAGGAAAAACACGGTCCAGGGATAGTAAAAAATAAAGACCAGGCAAACACAGGCAGCAATGAATGTAATGATGCGATAGGTGGTCATGCCTTCTGGTCCTCCATCCCCCTACAGCGTGTCCTAAACGTCTCGCAATATCCTATCGTTTGACTTCCAACACGCCTATAGCTATCTCTCGATGAGTTTTTATCTGATAGCTGGAACACGGCCTCCGAATGGTGTCGCTCGCTCGCTGAACGAAAAGCGACACCCCTTCCACAGCATTTCTTGTGCCGGGCTTCTTGTACGCTTATCCGCTTGCTTTGTCCCTCCCCTGCCCTGCTTGCTCTTGCCCCGGCACAACTACTCTTGCAGGCAATGCTGGCAAAGATCTTGCGATATTCTGTACCGGACAACGGGCCTCCCCTGTCCCTCGTTTCCTTTCCCATTTAGACTACCAGGACCATTTAGAACACCAGGACCAATGGCAAGCAGCGGTTACATTTTTGTAACCCGAAGCGTTGTATTGAGCAGGAATCTCTGCAAGGGTTTTGTGTTTTATGCATGTTTTTGTAGCAATCATTCCAAAATTAGTCATCAAAGCGCCTGGCCGTAACGTAGCAGGCATACACCCATTCAAACGACGTGGGGAGAGGAAGGCAGCAACGTGGCTGCACTAGAAGTGATCCTTGGGATCGGCCAGCGTGACCCAGAGCAGGTGTTTCACGATCTGGCAACAACTATTCAAGAGCGCGATCTGGCGACCTTTGAGCATTGTCGGCGGGTAGCCCGCCTCTCCGAGCGGCTGGCGCGTCGGATGGGGTGGAGTCCCTACGAGGCTCACCGGCTGGGGCTGGCGGCTCTGGTGCACGATCTGGGCAAGACCTGGATTGGCAACGATATTCTTTTCAAAGAATCAGCACTTTCCGAAGAGGAACGGCTCCAGATGGAGCAGCATCCTCTCATGGGAGCGCGCGTGCTGGTTGGCTATGAACTCGATTCTTTCTTCGTTGAAGTTGTTCTGCACCACCACGAAGCCTATGATGGGAGCGGCTATCCCTGGGGGCTTAGCGGTGAGGATATTCCATTGGGCGCCCGGATGCTCTCGGTGGCTGATGTCTACGATGCGCTCACCTCGGCGCGACCCTACAAAGAGGCGCTTTCGCCAGAAGCAGCTCGCCAGTATGTGCTGACCGAGGCTGGTCGCCGCTTTGACCCAAGAATTGTCAGAGGCTTTGTGAGCTTGCTGGAGCCAGAGGCGGATTCGGCTATTACGCGCACGTTGATGGCGCTGCCTCGGCTGCGTGTGGAGCAAGAGGAAGACACGAGGGAGCCGGAGCCTCTCCAGAGAAGCCCTTCAGGGCCACTTGCCCCGGTTGGCTCATAGTCCGGCCCACCTGTTCAGCACTACCCAGCATTTCCCGCCCGCCGCCTGCGCGGGCGGACCTTTTTGGCAGACCTTTTTGTAGGGGGTCTTCTATGACTCAGCTTGATCTTACAGCAATTCCGGCGCTTGACCACCATTGCCACCCCTTTGTTCGCGGGTGGGCCGCGCTTGATCTTGCCTCCTTTCGCGCCTGTTTTACGGAAGGGCGCGAAGTGATGGCCGCGCATGTTCCCGCACTCGTTTACTATCAATGGGCGCTCCGTGAAATGCGCCGGGTGCTTGATCTGCCTGCGGATGCCGACGAGGAGCGTGTTCTGGCGGCGCGGGCGGCTGATCCTGATGGGTATCTGGCGGCGCTGATGGGGGAATCACACCTGGCCGGGATGCTGTTAGATGATGGCTACCCCCCATCTGACGAGGCGCTCAGCGTAGCGCAAATGGGCGCGTCCTGCGGCTGCGCGGCCTGGCGTATTTTGCGGTTGGAGACGCTGCTTCAGCAGTTGCTGCTGACAGCAACGACGCTGGATGATCTTCAGGCCGCGTTTGATGCCGAACTCTCCGATCTGCGTGCGCGCGGCGTGGTTGGTTTGAAGAGCATCGTGGCGTATCGGGGTGGCCTGGCGGTGCTTGAGCCGGAACTTGAAGATGTGTGGGCCGCCTTCAGCGCTGCACGTGCAACCGTAGCGCAAGCCGGGAAGATCAGGCTGGCTGGCCCGACGGCAGCACCCCTGCTGCATCACTTTCTCTATTGTGCGCTGGGCCACGCGGCCCGCCAGCAGCTTCCCATTCAGTTTCATACCGGCTTTGGCGACCCGGACCTGGACCTGCTGACCAGCAACCCGCTGCTGCTGCGCCCGCTGATTCACGCCGCTCTGGAGCAGCCCGCGTATCAGGGCGCCCAGATTGTCTTGCTGCACGCCAGCTATCCCTATACGCGCCAGGCTTCTTATCTGGCCTCGGTCTATCCCCATGTATTTCTGGATATTTCACTGGCAATCCCTTTTGCGGCTGGGATGATGTCCACCATCTGGCGCGAGGCGCTGGGGCTGGCGCCCGCTACGAAGATTGTCTATGGCGCCGATGGCTCGGTAATTCCTGAGCATGCCTGGCTGGGAGCGACGCTGGGCCGCCGGGCGCTGGCGCAGGTGCTGGGCGAACTGGTAGAGGCAGGCGCGCTTTCCACCGCTGAGGCGATGAATAGCGCCGAATTGATGCTCAACGGGGTAACGCGAGCGCTCTATCAGCTATGACCCGTTCTGCGCAGGCTAAGCCAGAACTTCTCCTGCTCGCCCCAGGGTTGCGCCTGGACTGTGCCACCTGCTCTGGGCTACGCCTGGACCGGCTGGTCCAGTTCGCGGAAGCGATAGCCCAGGCCGCGCTCGGTCAGGATATATTTGGGGTGCGCCGGGTCTTGCTCAATTTTCTGGCGCAAATACGTGATGTAGAGCCGCAGATAATGCGCCTCGTCGCGGTATTCATGCCCCCAGACCTTGGAGAGCAGGGTTTCATGGGTGAGTAGACGCCCGGCATTATTGACCAGATGGTAGAGCAGGCGATACTCGGTGGGGCGCAGCGCGATCTTTTCGCCGCGCACAAACACTTCGCCCTTGCTGAAGTCAATCATCAGGTCATCATCCACCACGATGCGCGTTTTGCGTGTGGGTGAGGGCATGAAGGAGCGCCGCAGCAGCGCCTTGATACGTGAGAGCAATTCGCGGGGGCTGAAGGGCTTGGTGATGTAGTCATCGGCGCCCAGGTCCAGCCCGCGAATGCGGTCGCCTTCCTCCTGGCGCACGGTAAGCATAATGACCGGCACATTGGAGACTTCGCGGATGTGCTTGAGCGTCTCAAAGCCATCCATTTTAGGCATCATGACATCCAGCAAGATCAGATCGGGCAGGTCTTCTTTCAGACGCTCCAGGGCTTCTTGTCCATTGGGCGCGTCCACCACACGAAAGCCCTCAAACTCCAGATTCATACGGATAAAGTCAATAATGCGCGGCTCGTCGTCCACCACGAGCACGGTCAGGTTGCGCGGGTCAATCTGATCCATACTTCCTCACCAGGGACATCTCAACAGCAAGAACGGCTTATGGAGCAGCCTGGCCCGCAGGGCGTGTAGCGCTTGCGGGCTGCTCCCCATTTCTAAACATGACCATGCTAGATTGGGCTTGCTCCATGCGTGGCAAACTGAAAGAAAAGGTGGAGCCTTTGCCCAACGCGCTTTCCACCCAGATGCGCCCGCCATGCGCCTCCAGGATGGCTTTGCAGATAAAGAGGCCCAGCCCGGCGCCCTGCGTAGAGCGAGAGGCGGCGTTATCCACGCGCTGAAAACGATCAAAGATGCGCCCTTGCTCGCGCAGGGGGATACCCATGCCCTTGTCGCCAACGCTGACGATGACGGCATCATCCGTCACCTGCCCAGATACGCGAATCAGTTTGTGCTGCGGCGAATATTTGACGGCATTATCCAGCAGATTGAGCAAGACTTCCTCAATCCGTTCGCGGTCGGCCCAGACGGTGGGCATCTGTTCTGGAAAATGCGTGCGGAAGGTATGATGCGGGCTATGCGCGGCAAATTTGCGCACCACTTTCTGCGACATCTCGGCCAGGTCCAGCGGGCCAGGGTCCATCTTCAGCCCTCCCGCCTGAATACGCGAGGCTTGCAGCAAATTGGCGACCAGATGGCTCAGCCGATCACTCTCTTCTTCGATGGCCTCCAGGCGGCCCCGAATGATCTGCTCATCCCATTTCACGTCTTCGCGTCGCAGCGTTGAGGAGTAGCCTTTGATAATGGCGATGGGCGTCTGCAATTCGTGCGAGATGATGGACATAAATGTGGAGCGCAGCGCTTCGTTCTCGTGGATGCGCGTGATGTCGCGCAGGTTCAGGATGCCGCTGATGGGTTCGCCATGTGGTGAGCGCACCGCCGAGGCAGTGACGCCGATATGGACCTGCTGCCCATCTTTCGTGGTGATAATCATCTCACGGTCCACAACCGGGCCGCTGCTGGCAAAGGCTTCCAGCAAAGGGCAGTTATGCAGCCCCAGGTCTTTGCCCTGCGAGTCTTTGGGACGCAAGGCGTCATAGTAAAAGCGGCCCAGCACCTCTGGCATGCGCCAGCCAGAAAGCCGCTCCATTGCCGGATTAAAGCTGGTGATGCAAAGCTGGCGATCAACGGTCAGGATGCCATCGGCGCTGTAGTAGAGCACCGCTTCAAGCTGCTCTTTTTCCTGGCGGGCGCGGCGGGCTTCAATGGCGCTGCGCACCGCCGAGGCGGTCTGGGCGGCGTATGCGGTGCTGGCGCGTTCAGACCGCAGCAGCGGCATCGCGGCAATCCACTGCTCGCCCAAAATATGCAGCATCCCCACGTTTGCTTGCGCGTCGCGCAGGACGAGAGTGACGACGGCTATCGGGCGCTGCGGAAAGAAGTCCTCCAATCTTGCCGGGTACGCGCCAGGCAAGAGCAGGGTGGCGCTCACTGTTTCTTTTGGCCCCAGGCCATCAGCGCCCCACAGCAGATATTTCCAGCCATTGACGCGCTCCAGCACCTCCAGCAGGGCGCGGGCCTCTCCCCGATCAATGCCTGCCAATATGGGGCTGAGCAGCCCTGCTGGATCAAGGTGGTCAGCCAGGACAAGCATCCCGGCGCGCCCGTTGAACATTTCGATGGCGCCTCGCAGCAAGTTGCCCAGAGCATCATCTAGCGTGACGGCTTTGTTAAAGGTTGAGGGAGAGACGGCCATAGCACACCACCGCGTTGGAGAAAACACTGATAGACATGCCATCAAGATTTCTGATACAACTCTAATAGGATTTCTACGATATTCTAACACATTGTACGCTACAATAGTGCCTGGGTGAGGAAATGCCAGAATGCAGCCCCAGGGTAAGGTTGGAACACCCTGTGCAGGGCTGTGCTCCTGGGCAGAAAACGTGCGTACACGAATAAATGTGCGTACAAGGATAAATGAATACGATCATGAAAGGAGCCTACCCAGATGAGTTTGTCACGTTTTGAGCCAGAGCGCGATTTGTTGAGCCTGCGCGATGCAATGAATCGGTTGATGGAAGACAGTTTTGTGTTCCCCAGCATGCTGGGTGAACTCCGAGGGACTGGCCGGGCCTGGGGGTTGGCAGTGGATATGTTTGAAACCAACGATCAGTTGGTAGTGAAAGCCTCGGTGCCTGGAGTCAAGCCGGAAAACCTGGACATTACTGTGCAGGGCGATACTTTGACCATTAAGGGTGAGATGCAGGAGGAGCAGCAGAACCAGCAGGGACGCTATCACTTCCGCGAACGTCGGGTGGGGGCGTTTAGCCGCGCGATTACCCTGCCGTACCCCATCCAGAATGAGAAGGTCGAAGCCGCCTTTGAGCATGGGGTGCTGACGCTGACACTGCCCAAGGCCGAGGCCGTCCGGCCACGCTCAATCAAGGTGCAGGTGAAGAAATAGTCGGAGTTCGCCAGAGCATTCCCTCTGCTGGCTGCTCTCCTATACGAGAGCAGCCAGCTTTTTGTAGAGGCGTTCAGGGTTCCTCCATCAACCCGCGCATGCCTTCCAGTTCGTCTTTGGGTTCGCGCAGCATCAGTTCGATGACTCCCTGGCGGGCATTCTTGCCTTCAAATAAAATGGCATGGATTGTTTTGGTAATGGGCAGGTCAACATTAAAGCGTTCGGCCATCTCGCGGGCGGCTTTGGTCGTGGTGATGCCTTCGGCCACGCTTTTCATCCCGCCCAGAATCTCCTCCAGCGGACGCCCCTTGGCAAGCTCCAGGCCAACATAGCGATTGCGGCTGAGGGGGCTGGCGCAGGTGGCGATGAGATCGCCCACGCCAGCCAACCCCGCAAATGTCAATGGGTTCGCGCCGCAGGCAATGCCCAGCCGGGCAATTTCAGCCAGGCCGCGCGTCATAAAGGCGGCTTTGGCGTTCTCGCCATAGCCCCAGCCATCGTTGGCGCCCGCGCCCAACGCAATAATATTTTTTAGCGCGCCCCCCAGTTCCACGCCGATGATGTCGTTGCTGCGATACACGCGAAAGGTGGCGGTGTTGAGCACCTCACGCGCCGCCTCGGCAGTGGCTGGATTCCTGGCAGCGACGACGGCGGCGCTGGGCAGACCCCGCGCCACTTCCTGGGCAATGTTGGGGCCGCTCAAGACGGCAATACGTTCGCGCAGAGGGGGCGGCAATTCTTCGGCAATTACCTCGCTCATACGTTTCAGGCTGCTGATCTCCAGCCCTTTGCTGCCACAGAGGATGATCGCGTTGGATGTCAGGTGAGGCGCCAGCGCGCGCACATTTTCTCGAATGCGCTGCGATGGGGTGACGACCAGTACCAGTTCTCGCCCATGTACCGCTTCAGACAGGGTAGCTGTCACCCGCAGGGAGAACGGGAAGCGAAAATCAGGGAGAAAGGTGCGGTTTTCACGCTCGCGGTCCATCTGGGCGGCACGTTCTGCCTGGTGTTCCCACAGCGTGGTTTCAAAGCCTTTCTGGGCCAGCATGATTGCCAGGGTTGTGCCCCAGGCGCCGGTGCCAATCACACCAATTTGCCGCATGGTGCCCTCCACAATGGATGGGGTTAGACCGCTTGTGGAAGCAGTCTCGGGTCTGTGTGCCAATGGTTGCTGCGCTCGGCAAAATGCAGAGGCTCACCGGCCCATTTGATTCCATTATACTGCACAAGACGTTGTGAAGATGCCTTGCTAGCCGCTGCCCATGAGGAACGTTGTGAGGGGCTGCATACGGGGAGTGCTAGAACCATCTCTGGAGCACGAAGAGTGACGCTTTTCCCAGAGATGGTATGGAACGTGATGCCCTTCTCTGGGGGAATTGTGTCGAAGCTGGGTGCATGCTATAATCTGCACAGGAAGCGACGAACGGATGAGGACTGATCAGCATGACCTGGAAGGTATTGATTGAGCGTGGCAATCTGGGATTTAGCGCCGCGCATTTTATCACATTTGAGCACACCACCGAACCATTGCATGGGCATAACTACGGGGTGCGCGTGGAAGTGGCCGGCGATCTTACGGAAGACAGCTATGTCCTCGATTTTGTAGCGCTCAAGACGATTACCCGCGAACTTTGCAAAGAATTGGACCACCGCTTTCTGCTGCCACGCCAGAGCAAACATCTCCATATTTCAGAGCAACCACAAGCCTGGGAGATTCGTTTTAATGAACAGCGCTACCTTATCCCCCGCGAGAGCGTGGTGCCCCTGCCGGTGGATAATGCCACTGCCGAGCGCCTGGCAGAATATCTGGCCGGGCGTATTGCCGAGCGATTGCGCGAGCGAGGCGCCCAGAATCTGAAGGCCATCACGGTGGGGGTTGAGGAGACGGAGATGCAGGCGGCTTTTTACACCCTGACCCTCTGAGCACAAGTGGCATTTGATCTAATGTAACCGAGTGGTGATTTGTCACCGGTATCACTTTTTTAAGAGTCAAGAAGACAAGGGCGTTTTCGCAGCCTGATGGTTTGCGTATCGGGCTGAAACAGAGAGCAAGGTATCCGGGGCCGATGCTGCCCCCAAAACGCGGCCAATGCAGGCCAGCATGAAGGAGGACTTCACTCGTGGCTGTTGATGTGCAGAATCCCTATGACGTGGCCGTTGCCCAATTTGATCAGGCGGCGGACCTGTTACATCTGGATGATGATTTGCGCGAGGTCTTGCGCCGCCCCAAGCGCGAACTTGCGGTGAATTTTCCGGTGCGTATGGACAGCGGCAAGGTCAAGATGTTTTCGGGCTATCGCGTGCAGCATAATATTAACCGGGGACCAGCCAAAGGGGGCATTCGCTACAGCCCAAGCGTCTCGTTGGATGAGGTGCGAGCACTGGCGATGTGGATGACCTGGAAATGCGCGGTGGTGGGCATTCCCTTTGGGGGCGCCAAAGGTGGCGTCGTCTGTGACCCGCGCGAGATGTCCAAAAGCGAACTGGAACGCATGACGCGCCGCTTTACTACGGAGATTTCGCTCTTCATTGGCCCCGATAGCGACATCCCGGCCCCCGATATGAATACCAACCAGCAGGTCATGGCCTGGATGATGGACACCTATTCGATGCATCATGGCTACTCCATCCCAGCCGTCGTGACGGGCAAGCCGCTCTCCATTGGGGGCAGCGAAGGTCGGCTGGAGTCAACGGCGCGTGGAGCCTTTTTCATCACTCAGGAAGCGGCCAGGGATGCAGGCATTACCCTGGAGGGTGCAAAGGTTGTGGTGCAGGGCTTTGGCAATGTGGGTGGGGCAGCCGCCGAATTTTTCCATGATGCCGGATGCAAGGTCGTCGGATTAAGTGACATCTACGGTGCGGTCTCTAACCCCAACGGCATTGATGTCCACCGGGCGGCACGCTATTCCCAGGAGCATGGTCGTCTGACGAACTTGCCGGAGACTGAGGCGATCACGAACGCGGAATTATTAGAACTGCCCTGCGATATTCTGGTGCCAGCCGCGCTGGAAGGGCAACTGACGGGGCGCAATGCCAACCGTATTAAAGCGCGCTTGATCATCGAGGCAGCCAATGGGCCAACCACCCCGGATGCTGATGAAATCTTCAAAGATCGGGGCATCACGGTGATCCCCGATATTCTGGCAAACGCGGGCGGCGTCACCGTGAGCTATTTTGAGTGGGTGCAAGACCTGCAACGCTTTTTCTGGGCAGAGAAGCAGATCAATACGGAGTTGGAGCGCATTATGCGCAACAGCTACCAGGCCACCCGCGAGAAAGCCGAAACGATAGGGGTGACGATGCGGATGGGGGCCTATCTGCTGGCGGTGGCGCGGGTCGCGCAGGCAACGGCGGATCGCGGCATTTACCCGTGAGTTTATCTCCTCGTCTCGATCCGGCCTTGCGAGCGCTCGGCGTGCATCGCGTGCTGGAGCCATCCGGCTCCAGCACGCTTCCGCAGAATGCCTGGCGGCTCGATAACACCCCTGTTGCGGCCCCAGATGAAATGGCGGTGGCGGTGCACGCCCTGCATATTGATTCGGCCAGCTTCACCCAGATCAGCCGCGTCTGTAATGGCGATACAACCCAGATTGCCGCGCATCTTCTGGAGATTGTGCGTCAGCGCGGCAAGATGCACAATCCGGTGACTGGTTCTGGGGGTGTTCTGGTGGGCAAGGTCATTGGTTTGCCTATCAGCCCTGCTCCTGCTCCAGACCCCGCGACTCACCCTGTTCAGCCCAAAGCAGCGCTGAGGCAAACGGTCGTGAGCCTGACATCGCTTTCCTGGCTGCCGCTGCATCTTGAGCGCATTCTGGCGGTTCATCCGGCGCAGGCGCGGGTGGATGTGGAGGGCACCGCCATCTTCTTTGCCTGTAATCCCTTTGCCCTGCTTCCCGATGACTTGCCGGAGCCGCTGGCGTTAGCTGCTCTGGACGTGGCCGGGGCACCTTCGCGGGCGCAGGCGCTGGCTCGCCCAGGCATGCGCGTGGTGGTGCTGGGGGCTGGAGGAACGGCGGGCCTGCTGACGCTGTGCGCCCTGCGCCCGGTGTTGGGTGAAGGCGGGCATCTGCTGGCTATTGAGTATGACGAGGCAGCCTGCGCCGATATTGTCAGCCTTGGCGTTGCGGATAAGGTGATACGCGCCGATGCCACCAACCCGATTGAGATGTTGACCAGTGTGCATGCCGCGTGCGGCAGCGACTATCTGGCTGATCTGGCGATCAATGTGGTCAATGTGCCGGGCACCGAGTTTGCCACCATCCTGCTGACCAGTCCTGCTGGAACAACGCTTTTTTTCAGCATGGCGACCAGCTTTACCACTGCCGCCCTGGGCGCGGAAGGGCTGGGCCGCGCAACGGTGCTCCAGATTGGCAATGGACTGATGCCAGACCTGGGCGCGGTGGCGCTGCATTTGCTGCGCGAGCATGCCCCGCTGCGCGCCATCTTCACCCGGCGCTTTGGCGCAGCATCCCCATGTTAAGCGATGTGCTCCTCCGCGCTCTCAACGCCCAACCTTCCGGGGCACCCTTCAGGCTGGCAATCATTGGCTTGAGCAAGAATGTGGGCAAAACCACCGTCGTCAACCATGTGTTGGAGACGCTTGCACTTCCCGCAAGCCAGTTGGCGCTGACCTCGCTGGGATTGGATGGGGAAGCGCTGGATGCCTTGACGGGCTTGCCCAAGCCGCGCATCGTGCCTGCCTCCGGGTTGCTTGTGGCGACAGCGCGACAATTGCTTGCCAGCGCAACAGCAGAGGTAGAGGTGCTTGAGGAACTGCCGGGACGCACCGCGCTGGGGAAGGTAGTGCTGGGCCGCGTGCGTTTGCCAGGGAGGATTGAAATTGCCGGGCCAACACTGCTCAGCGATCTGGCACCGGCCGCCAGGCGAGCGCAGCAGTACGGCGCGCGTATGCTCCTCATTGATGGGGCAATCAATCGGCTGGGGGCGGCTGCGCCAGAGGTGACTGATGCCTGTATCCTCTGCACCGGGGCGACGGTTGGCGCGACGGCGCGGGTGGTCGCTCGCCGGACAGTAGAGACACTGGAGCGGTTATCCACTCCGGTTGCCCCTGCTGAACTGCGGGCAGCGTTTGCTGCTCTGCCGCCAGCTTGTCGGATTGCTGCCTGGATGCCAGATAGCCAGCTACAGGTTGCACCTTCCGTAGCGTCAGAACCTTCTCTTGCCGCTCGCTGGATGGCTGAACAAGCACAAAAGGGGGCAGTGGTCTGTTTTTTGCGTGGCGCTCTTACCGATGAACTAGCGCAAGCTCTGCTTCTGCACTGGTCGCTTGTCCGGCCTCTAACTTGTCTAGTCAACGACCCAACGCGCCTCTTTGCCTCAGCAGCGCTGCTGCGGCAATTGAAGGAGCGTGGGGTGTCTCTGGCTGTAGCGCAGCCGATACGTGTCCTGGTGGTGACACTTTCGCCTTTTGCGCCGAGCACGCCTCTTTCCACCGAGCAGCTTGCCGAGGAGATTCAGGCGCGCTGCCCCAGGCACCCCGCGTTGCTGGATGTTGTCTCTGGCCTGTTTCGGCCAGCCAGCGGGAACTAACTAAAGATGGCTCTTTGCTGCATTGACCGCCCTGTTTTTGGTATTTAACTGCTTGGGTACATGTAACATGTACATTCTTGACCGTGATAACATGTGCATTACAGGCTTAAAACGATGAAAATCAGCTTTTCAACTGCTTCTTTTTATCATCTCCCCCTGAATGTGCCGCTGCGTCTGGCGCGTGAGCTTGGCTTTGATGGGGTTGAGTTGGTGCTAGGGCCGGATTTTGTGCTGCGCGGTGAGCGCAGGACGCGGGAACTCTTCCAGAAAGTGGGGGTGAAAGCGTTAAGCCTCCACCCGCCGCTGGTCCCGCTCCCTGGCTGGCCGCGCAGATTACCACATAGTGTGATTGAAACGATTGCCATCGCGCGACGCTTTGAATGTGAACTGGTGGTGATTCACGCGACCGATGCGCTGACGGAGGGGAATAGGCACTGGCGCATCTATGCTCAGGCGTTTAAAACGGCGCTGGCGATGCCTGGCCCACCCATTACCGTTGGTGTGGAGATTAGCCAGTTTACCCACCGCAAGCAGCGGCACGCAATGGACGATGTAGACGCGGTGCTGCGCTTTGTGGAAGATCAGGGCGCACAGGTAGGGATTACGCTGGATACCGCGCATACCGGAGCAAACGGCGACGATCTGCTGGCGTTCTTTGGGCGCCTGCGCGGACGAGTGCGCAATATTCACTTGAGCGACTGGATTATTCGTGAGGGCAAGCACCGCACCCACCTGGTACCTGGAGAAGGGGCGCTTGATCTGGGGGAATTTTTGAAGACACTTGTGCGCGATAGGTATGCTGGTCTGGTGACGCTGGAAGTTAGCCCCTATCATCTGCATGCCTGGAGCCTGCGCCAGGGGCGCGCGCGACTGGCCGAGTCATTGGCCTATGTACGCAGCGAGTTGCATATGGTAGAATCCGGCCAGCGAACGTAATGTCTTTTTGAAGGAGGGCAGTATGTGGCGCAGACTGGAATCGTTATTCGTCGCGCTAGCCGTGCTGGCAGCCTTTGGCGGAGCCTATTATCTCAAGGTGGAAGGGCATCTGCCATCGTTGATCAATATCTGGAGTTTGTTGGCTTTGGGCGCCACCGCCTTGTCTTTTTTTGGCGTTTCTGCCAGCATACATGGACATCGCAAAGACACCCGGCTGACGATTTTCCTCGGCTTTTTGATGGCCGCCATAGTAGCTGTTTTGGTCAACAATACATACAACATGGCCTATTTCCCAGAGGCAGCTGTGTTGCTGCTCGTGTTCATCTGCGCGGAGTTGCGCGTCCTCACCAAAGAGCCAGCCACCCGCAAGCCAGAGAATGTGGGCGCCGCGCATAAACAAGCAGCCAGGCGCAGGTAGAAACCCAGAGAAGCAGAGCTAGCGGGTGCCGCGACTTGCCCTGGAGGGGAGCGATGGGGCGTCTGTTGATCAAAGGGCGCCTTGCTCTGCTGCTTCCAGCCAGCGCGCGCCATGCTGGGAATATGCCAGAATCATCCCCTCGCGGATACCACGCTGGCTGATCTCCATTGTTGGCGCGGCCAGCCTCTCCATCAGAGCAGCCAACACTGCTGCCCCAGCGCCAAGAATCCTGGCACGCGGCGTTTCAATGTGATAGCGTTGCGTCACTGTTTCGGCAGTGAGAGCACAAAGCCGCGTGAGTGCCTGTTCCACCTCCGCGAGTGTCAAATAGTTTTGTCCATCGGATACACCCAAAGCGCGCCGGACAAAGTAGAGCAGCGTGGTCGCTGTGCCGCCACAGACGATCAGCAACGGTGCCTGTTGCGCTTGTTTTGCTAGAGTTTGTGCGTTGAGCACTGCCCGCACCTCCTGGCGCAGGTCGTGGAGTTCGCCGCTTGTAGGAGGATCGCTTTGAATGAAGCGGTCATGCAGCGCACCTGAGCCAATTGGTAGCGACTTGCGCCAGGTCAAGTCTTGCCCGGTTCCAAAAACAAGCTCAAGGCTCCCCCCTCCCAGGTCGCCCACTGCCACTGGTTGTTCTCTGGCAATCTTCCGCCCGCTGGTCGCGCCCCAGAATGTGAATGCCGCCTCCTGGTCGCCGCTGATGACCGTTATCTTCAACCCGACCTCTTCACGAACGCGTGCGAGAAACTCCTCCCCATTTTGAGCTTGCCGCAGCACTTCGGTAGCCGCGCAGAGGATGGTCTGCGCCTGGGCTTGCTCAGCCAGTTCGCGCAGATGTTTGAGCGTCTTCAGCCCTTGTTCAAAGCGTTCTGGCGCGATACGCCCCGTTTTACCAACGCCTGCCCCCAGCCTGACAAACTCCAATTCATCCATTAACACAGTGAGGTCGGGCTGCGCGTTCGTGGAGGGCAAGGCTGCCACAAGATGAATGGTGTTACTTCCGACATCAATCGCAGCGAGGGGGCGCTGCGCTGGCGCGTTGCTCTGGTGCTCCATTGGTGTGTGTCGTCTTTCCTTTGTGCATACGTGCGCGAAACTCAGCCCCTTAAACACTTGACATTCTAAAAGCTGTGGGGTATTATTGAAGATGTCATGTGAAGGGTTTTTCTTCACACATGCCGAAGTGGCGGAACTGGCAGACGCGCTACGTTCAGGGCGTAGTGATCGAACGGTCGTGGGGGTTCAAATCCCCCCTTCGGCACCACTGCTGTTATAGACAGTTTTTAAGGAAGGGTCGCATAGTAGGCCTAGTGCGGCGGTTTGCTAAACCGCTGTTGGGGTTACTCCCAACCGTGGGTTCGAATCCCACCCCTTCCGCCCGATCTTAGGTGGGTGGCGCAATGGTAGCGCAGCGGTCTCCAAAACCGCCGGTTGCAGGTTCGAGTCCTGTCCCACCTGCCCATGCCAGCCCTGTTGGGGGCTGGCTTTTCTGTTTGCGCTACTTGCATGAGATGTGCCAATTCCTCTCTTTGACGACAACTTTGACGACTAAGCCCGCGAAAAGAGCGCTTTTTCCATTGCTAAAACCGCTACATCCTGCATATCGGGCAGGACGTGGGAATAGGTGTCTAAGGTGATCTGCACCTTCGCATGCCCTAGCATTTCTGAGACAATCTTGGGATTGACCCCCTGACGGAGCAGCAGTGTCGCGGCGGTGTGCCGCAGATCGTGAAAGCGTATCCTGGGCAGCCCAGCCTGCTTTGTGAGCGGATAGAACCAGTATTTGAGCAGATTGGTGCCATCCATCGGCCCACCTAACTGGTTGGCAAAGATGAGTTTGCTATCCTGCCAGCAGGCCCCCACATGCAGCCGTTCTTCGTTCTGTTTTACGCGGTGTTCTCTGAGCGCTGCAACCGCCTGGGGAAGTAAACTGATTTGCCGACGCGACCCAGCCGTCTTCGGCTCAGCCAATTCCATCTTACCTCCAATGTTTTGCAGGGTGGCACAAACCGAGAGCTTTTTCCTCTCCAGGTCAATATC
>DATBGS010000125.1:0-6185 GCA_036557885.1 Ktedonobacterales bacterium | reverse complement strand
GAGCGGCGCCAGCGTTGCTGGCGCCGCTCCTCTGTGCTTCAGGAGTGCGCGACTCACAGCCCTGTCACGGGTTGGATGACGATCATGATCTTCGTGGTGTCCGTTGGCAGCAGTTCTCCCATGCTGCTGGGCAGCGTAATCGTCGCCTGCGCCACGCCCGTCTGTGTAGACACAAGTTGGGTGGCGTCCGCTTTGGTCTTGCCCGCGACAAGCGAGGCAAGCTGCGCCTTCTGTGTATCGCTGAATTGATAGGCAAAGACACCCTCCGCGTTGACCGTGACGGTCACGTTGCCCTGCGCGTCCGGTGCGGCGCTGGGCTGGTCCGTTTTGATCTGCCCCACCAACACGTAAGCTGCCCCAAACTTGCTCTGTGCCTCATTGGTCAGCAGCGTTTTCGCCAGCGTTACCGAGCCAGACTGGTCGTAAGCCTCGCCTATGCAAACAAAGCTCACGCTCACCGTGACGGTGCTGGCCTGATCGCCCGCGTTGTGATCGGCGCTCACCTTGGGCGAACATTGCGGCGTACTTACCAGTTGCTCTCCGCTCCCCAACTGCCCCTGAACCACCTGCTGAGCATTGGGTTGATTCTGGTTAATCAGGTTGTTGGCAGCGTTATCAATGTCGCTCTGCGCCACAGCGGTGTACGTTTGTGGGTCGGTGCCGCCGGTGAAGTCGCTGGTAGCGAATATCAGCACACAAAAATGGCCGCCACAATCCACCCCATTGCCCCAGTTAAAGGCGGCAACGGAAAGCGGCGTGTTGCACGTAACTTTTGCCGGGAAATTGCCCGCTGTCCCCGCCTGCTGGACATGCGCCTGCACCGTTGTGGTGTTATTCCCCGCTGGAAGGGAGACGCGAGCATCCAGCACAAGGACGATACTGCTATAGTTCGAGCAGCCGCCATTATTCGGGAAGGAAGTGCCCGCAGAGAAGTTCACCGGGTTGGTAGGGTCGCTGTTGCTCACCTTGACCGTCCCCACCGCGTGCTTGCCCGATGTGGTGCCCTGCCCCGTTGCGTTCACCGTCTGGGTATAGGTCTGCGTTGTTGCCGTCACCTGCCGCGCCTGCACCTGTTTGGTGGCATCGGGCGTGCCGGTCACTGCGGCAATGGTGAAGGTGTCTTTGAGGTCGCTGCTCTGCGGGGTGATGGTGATGGTGGCCGCGTTCGCAGCGGTTGGGCCTTGTGTGCTCGTGGCGTTTGGACCCTGTGCCGTGTTCTTGCCAGGCAGGTGGGTAAAAGCAAAGACGCTGCCGCCCCCAATGGCGGCCAGGACCACCAGACACGCCGCTGCCAGCAGCACCCAGCGCCGCGCACCGCTTTTGCGCGGTGTGGCCTGGGGAGCCGGGACAGCCGGACTGCCCGTTGGAGCCACCCAGGTATTGAGCGGCGGTGGGCTGCTGGCAATCCCAGCCGGGGCGATTTGATTGGCCCAGCCCTGCGGCGCCTGCGCCCCGGTGTTGGCGAATGTTGAGGAGTTCATGCCAGTAGCAGCTTGCGACGCGGTGAATGTCTGCGGCGTCAACTGTGTGGGCTGATTGTGAACGGATGGCGTGGTCTGCCCGGCCCGCGCTGCTGATGCCTGTGGATGGGAGAACTGCGGCGTGAGGTGCGGCGTGATGTGGGTGGTCGCGCCGTGAATGTCGCTGGTGCCCTGGCTGGATGTGGGCTGGCCCTGGGCTGTCGCAGACATGGTTGAAAGGGTGGAGAACGTGACGGGGGCACCGCACGCCTGGCTAAACGCATTGGCAAAGGCGCGCACGCTGCCAAAGCGGTCCTTGGGGTCTTTTGCCAGCGCGGTCAGCACCACCTGCTCAAGCGCGGGAGGGAGCGTTGGGATTTTCTCGCGCAGCGGCGGCGGAGGCGTCAGCACATGCTGGCTGGCAACCTCCATTGGCGCCCCCTGGAAGGGTCGCTCGCCGGTCAGCCACTCGTAGACGACCACGCCCAGCGAGTACAGGTCGCTTGCGGAGCGGGGCTTGCCCTGAAGCTGCTCCGGAGCCATGTATGCTGTGGTTCCAGCGATACCCTGCGTTTTTTGTAGGGTGCTGTTCTGGGCCACAACCGCAATGCCAAAGTCACCTAGCAAGACCTCGTTTTGCCGACCCAGCAGCATATTCTCCGGTTTGATGTCGCGGTGAATCAGCTTCTGGTCGTGGGCATACTGGAGGCCCTCGGCCACCTGCATCAGATAGGGCAGCACGATGCGCGGGTCGTGCGGCGTGCCAGCGGGCAGGCGGCTTCGCAGCGAGCCATTGGGCGCGTAGTCCAGCACCAGATAGGGCGTGCCCTGCTCCACATCAAAGTCCAGCACCCGGATGATGTGAGGATGAGCAAGCGCGGCTACAATCTTTGCTTCCTGGCGGAACTTTTCGACTTCTCCAGCAGTTGCCAGTTGTGTATGCAGCAGCTTGAGAGCGGCTGGCGTGCCCAGATGCACGTGCATCCCCAGATAGACTTCAGCGAATCCACCCTGGCCCAGCAGGTGGGTGAGGCGATATTTGCCCAGTGTTTGTCCGATGCGATCCGTCATAGCTGCTGCCCCCTGAAATATGGTAGAAGTTTAGCCGTCCAAACAAAGTCTACCGAAGATGAGGGCGGGAGGCTATCTAGCCGACAACTCTTTGGCTGTGAACTTTTTCATAAGCTGCTAACAGGGGCGCTGCCCGGCAGGGACGCCGGGGCTACGGTCCCCGGCACCCTAAGACAGAAGGGCAGGCAGCATCTCCGCTTGTAGCCCCGGCCACCGCCTGCCCTTCTGTCTTAGGGTGCCGGGGTCTAGGCCGCTTTCTCGCGGAAGCGGAAGAAGCGCGTGGCGATGATGAAACAGACGATGCCGTAGCCAATCAGCCCCAGAATATCCGGCAAGACGGCGGCGAAATCCTTGCCAAAGATCATCACGCCGTTCAACCCCTCCATTGCCCAGGCCGTCAGCCCCACCTTAGCAATATTTTGCATCCATTGCGGCTCAATGAAGAGCGGCCACCACGCGCCGCCAATGGCCGACGTGACCAGCGTCACCAGCGTGACCACCGGATTCAGTTGGCGGCGCGTCTTCACCAGCGACACCAGCAGAATGCCCAGGCCCGTTGCCGCAAAGCTGGCGCCAATCAGCAGTAGAATCACCGCAGGCCAGGAGCCAATGTGCATATGAAAGACCAGATAGCCGACGCCAAACAGGAAGCTCAGTTGCAGCAGCGTCAGCACAAACTGCGCGAGCAGCTTGCCGCCCAGCAGCGAGTATTTCTGGATGGGCGCGATGAGCAGGCGCCGGAAGGTGCCATCCTCTTTCTCTTGCAGGATGGTGGCAGCAGCAGCGTTGATGCTGAAGAGCGCAAAGAAGACGGCATAGCCTGGCACAACCTGATCAAAGTTGTTGATCTTGACTACCTCCCCGGCCTGGAGCAGCGCCACCTGCGCTGTCTGCGTGGCGGTGGTGCTGGCGTTGCCCACGACCTGCGCAATTGTAGCCGGGTCAATCGTGTTTTGGGCGCACTGGTTCCCTGGCGCGTGGCAGACGCCCTCAACCTGCTGGACCGCCGCCGTGCCCGCAAACTGACGGCTGACCAGATCATTGACCACGCTGGTCACAATTTGCTGCGCAATGGTGATGCGTGAGTCGCTGCTGCTGGGCAGGGAATAGAAATGCACCAGATTTTGTGTCGGCGTGCCGTTTTGCGCGGCAGCCATCAGCGTATCCGTTGTGCCCGCCGGAATAAACACGCCCGCAATGTCGGTGCTGTCGGCCACCTTTTGCTTGACCTGCGCTTCATCGCTGTAGGTGTGCACCGTGATGACCAGTTGGCTGCTGTTAATATCCAGCGCTTTCGTCACGGTCTGGCCTACATAGCCGCTGTCCTGGTTGTTGACGGCGACGCTCATGGTGATCTGTGAAGAACCGTTGGTGAAGCCGCCAAACGCAAAGCCCACCACTGCAATCAGCGCCAGCGGCACGACCAGCAGCAGCAGCAAGGCGTAGCGGTCTTTGAAGGTCTGTGTCAAATCCTTTTTGGCAATATACCAGAGTGCTCTCATTCTTTCTGCTTTCCTCCTTGGCTGATGTCCCCACCCTAGCCGGTTGGCCTGCTCCTGGTGCAAAATCACTTGACCTTTTCGGCATGCGCTGCTACGCTGTCCCCAGGGCAGATGCGACTGGAGAAACACAGGCTAACGACCCGTATGAGGGGATGGAAACACTAGTCTCTCAGCGTCTTGCCGGTCAACTGGATAAAGAGTTCCTGAAGCCCATGCGGGCGCTGCACTTCGCGCTGCTGATCGCGCAGCGCCAGAAGCTGCTCCAGCGTGCCCATCGCAATGACGTGGCCCTCATCCATAATGGCGATATGGTTGCACAGCCGCTCGGCTTCTTCCATATAATGCGTGGTGTAGAGAATTGTCGTGCCCTGGTCGCGCAGTTTCTCGATGGTGTCGAAAATATTTTCGCGGGACTGCGGGTCTACGCCAACCGTTGGCTCGTCCATCAGCAGCAGCGAGGGACGGTGCATCATGGCAACCGCCATATTGATGCGGCGCTGCATGCCGCCAGAAAACGTTTTGACCGCCTCTTTGCGCCGATCATACAGCCCTACAAAGTGCAGCACCTCTGCGCTGCGCTCCCGGCGCTCGCTTTTGGCAAGGCCGTAGATTTCGCCAAAAAACTCCAGGTTCTCCAGAGAAGTCAGGTCTTTGTAGAGCGCGATCTCCTGGGGGACAACCCCAATGTGGCGCTTGACGTTGCGCGGCTCCTTGGTGATGGAGTGCCCATCAATCAAGGTATCGCCAGAGGTTGGCTCCAGATAGCCACACATCATGTTGATGGTGGTGCTTTTGCCCGCCCCATTGGGGCCGAGCAGCCCAAAGATTTCGCCTTTGCCGATGGTGAATGAAACGCCCTTGACAGCCTGATGCTCGCCAAACTTCTTGACGACGTTCTGCACTTCGACATGCACCGGGCGGCCATCCTTGGGAAGGTGAATGGGGCCGGTTTTGGTCGAGTTGGCTACTGATTCCTGCATGCGTGCTCCTTCAGAATACCCGATCAATCATTCCGTGTCGTGCCAAGGCTCTTGTCTCTGTCTTGCAGCCTGGCAATCCGTTTCAGCGCCGAAACGTTGCGTTGTATCTTCTTTGATCTCTTCCACAGAAACTATACGGTTGGGAACGCGAAAAGGGAGAGTGTCTTTCGTCATGATTTGGTCATGCAAAGGTCATCATGACCCTTGACCCTGCCGTTACGTCATCGTTTACGCTTCTTACGAAGAAAGAAGAAAGGGTATCGCTATGAACGATTACGCCTTTTACGAAGAAAGAAGAAAGAGGTGTTGCTATGAACGATGAAATTTATCCTATGCCTGCCTTTGCGCAGCTTGAATCTACCGATCTTGACCGCGCGGCCCGCTGGTATACCGAGGTGCTGGGCTTTCGCACGATCTTTGCGGCGCCTGGGCCAGACGGCCAGCCGCTGCTGGTGCATCTGCGGGGCGCCCGCTATCAAGATGTGCTGCTGACGCGCACCAGAAAGCCGCGCGAACCCGGTGCTCCGGTGGGCATGGGCATCGCGCTGTATTTCCAGTTCTGGGAAAGCTGGGATGCTCTGGCGGCGCTGGCCGAACGCGCGCGGGCGGCAACAGATCAGGGCGTGGAGGGGCCAATCGAGACGCCCTGGAATACGCGCGAGGTGCGGCTGCGCGACCCCGATGGCTTTCTGCTGGTCTTTAGCAAAGGGCCGGTCAAAGAGATGGCGATGAGCGACCTGTTCCCCAACGCCAAAAGCTGAGAGGGGACGGCCCGGCAGGGACGCCGGGGGTACAGGCAGGACGGCCCGGCAGGGTCGCCGGGGCTACGAGCAGCAGAGTATCGCTTGTAGCCCCGGCGACCCTGCCGGGCACTCGTCGCTCAAGACGAACGGTGGTGTTTGCCACGCTTGCCCGGCACCCTAAAACAAAGGGCAGGGGGATGCCGGGGCTACAAACATTACAGCCAGAAGCGGGCTTCGGCCAGGCGCTCCTTGTCCGTCTGCTTGCGATAGGGCGGCGGCGTGTCCCCGGCTAACCAGCGCTCGACCATCTCCACAAACGGCCCTGGAATGGCCCCTCCCGCCTTGCTCTCGCGCTTGAGCCGATACCACAACGCCCACTCCTCTCCCAGCGAGAGCGCGTCTACCTTCAGCAGGGATTGGGCGTCTTTG
>DATBGS010000124.1:0-35355 GCA_036557885.1 Ktedonobacterales bacterium | reverse complement strand
GGAAGAGGGCGGGCGGCACACGCCGTTTGTGAATGGGTATCGCCCGCAGTTCTACATCCGCACGACCGATGTGACGGGGGAGATCCTGCTGCCGGAGGGAGTGCAGATGGTGATGCCGGGGGATAACATCACGATGGGCGTCAAGCTGATCGTGCCGGTGGCGCTCGAACAGGGGAGCCGCTTTGCCATTCGGGAAGGCGGGCGCACCGTTGGCTCCGGGGTCGTCGTCAAGGTCCAGGCATAAAACGAGCAGAGGGGGTAAAGAAAACTCTTTACCCCCTCCCTTTCACCCTTCAATGTTGTAAGGAAGAGACATGGCTACAACCACAAAGCAACGGATACGCATTCGCCTGAAGGCGTATGATCACCGTATCCTGGACCAATCGGCGGCGCAAATTGTGGAAACCGCGCAAAATACAGGCGCGCGCGTGGCTGGCCCGGTGCCGCTGCCAACGGAGATACAGAAGTATACGGTGCTCCGCTCGCCCTTTATTGATAAGGACTCGCGCGAGCAATTCGAGATTCGGACGCATAAGCGCCTGATTGATATTATCGAGCCAACGCCCAAAACGGTTGAGGCATTGACCCGTTTGAACCTGCCCTCCGGGGTTGATATTGAGATTAAACTCTAGTGACCTGGCGGCTCAACGCAGCAGGTGAACCAGCAGGCGAGCCAGCGGGTGAGTCAGTAGGTGAGCAAGAGAGCGATGGGACGTGGAAGCAGGACAGGAACCAGCACCAGGTGCGAGCCAGCACCAGGCGCAAGCGGTTCCTCTCCACGTCGCCTGGTCACGAGGCCAGGTACCAGATGCCAGATGCCGGGAAGGTCGCGTAAGCGGCCACGTATCTGCTGACGCTGTGTAACAGCAACGGATGGTGCGATACGCCCTTGTGGTGCCAGAGATGAAAGAAATCGAAGCCAGGCTTTGCAAAACACGAGAGGTCTGGCGCGCGAAATGGCAACACAAGTAACCGATGTCTGGCGCCTGGTGGCTGGCGTCACGAGAAATGAGGAGAGAACATGCTCAGTGGACTCTTGGGAAAAAAAGTCGGCATGACCCAGGTCTTTGGACCCCAGGGCGCCGCGGTCCCAGTGACGGTCATTGAGGCTGGTCCGTGCGTGGTGACGCAGATCAAGACGACGGCAACGGATGGCTATACCGCCGTACAGATTGGTTTTGGGAAGGCCAAACGCGCGAATCGGCCAGAATTGGGACATCTGGGGCATACCCTGACCCAGTTGCCAGCCCAACGGCGTAAACAGCAGCAGACCCAGGCCAAAGCGCGTGCCGAGGCGCGGTCCAAGGCGGCGGAAGCAAAAGCTGAGGCCGAGGCCGAAGAAGCGGAAGAGCACGAAGAAGAGGAAGAGGCCGAGGAAGGCGAGAAGGAAACGGGAGAAGAGGAAGAGGGGGAGGAGGAAAAAGGGGCCACCCTCGAAGCGAAGGCAGAGGAGGCCGAGGCGCGCGGGAAAACCAAGGTAAAGACTCCAGCAGCGGAAAAAGACGCGCGCACCGCCCAGCGTGACCCCAAGCGCAAGCGCGCTGGTGGTGGCCTGGGACCATTTGAAGTGCTGCGCGAGGTGCGCAGCTTTGGGGGCGACGCGCTCAAGGTTGGTCAGGAATTTGACGCCACAATGTTTAAGCAGGGCGAATTGGTTGATGTCGTGGGCACCTCAAAGGGCAAGGGCTTCCAGGGCGTGATGAAGCGGCATGGCTTTGGTGGCGGCCCGCGTACGCATGGGCAATCAGACCGCCCGCGCGCGCCGGGTTCGATTGGCGCGGGCAATACCCCTGGCCGCATTCTGAAGAATACCCGCATGGCTGGGCATATGGGGGCCGAGCGCGTCACGGTGAAAGCGCTGGAAGTTGTGGCAACTGATGCGGAGCGCAACCTGCTCCTGATCAAAGGTTCTATTCCAGGCCCAACGGGCGGGCTGGTTATGGTGCGGAAGGTTGCCAGCAGCCTGGCCTTAGCTGAGCGCCTGCAACAAGAGCAGCAACAAACGAAATAGCCACCTGACCAGTCATAAGAGGTAACGAGGAGAAAAGTAGCTATGCCCTCTGCAACTGTCTATAACATGGACGGCGAGGTGCTGACAGAGGTTGAACTCAACCCCAGCGTGTTTGGGGTGCCGGTGAATATGGCAGTGCTGCATCAGGTGGTAACGGTGCAACTGCTCAATCGTCGGCAGGGGAATGCCTCGACCAAATCTCGCGCCGAGGTAAGCGGCGGCAATAAAAAGCCGTATCGCCAGAAAGGAACAGGCCGCGCCCGCCAGGGCAGCACCCGCGCACCCCATTATCGGGGCGGCGGCAGCGTCTTTGGCCCTCGGCCCCATCCCTACCATGCAACGGTGCCCCGCAAGATGCGGCGCTTAGCGATCAAATCGGTCCTTTCGGATAAGGCCGCCAACGAACAGATCATTGTGTTGGATGCGATTGCTCTGGAAGAGCCACGCACCCGCGCGATTGTTGATCTGCTGGCGCAGTTGCCAGTGGAGCGCAACGTTTTGTTCATGCTGCCTGAGCGCGATGAGATTCTGATTCGCTCGGTGCGCAATATTCCAACCGCAAAAGTGCAGCATGTGGCCTCAATCAATGTGGTTGAGCTGCTCAAGCACGAATACCTGATCCTGCCCTTTGACACGCTGCGCGCGCTTGAGCAGATGTTTGGCGATGGCACAACAACGCTGCCTGAGTCGCTGGATGCGCTCGTAGGCGAGGAAGCGGAGGAGGAGGCAGAAGAAGAGGCAGAGGAGGTAGAGGAAGAGGCAGGCGAGAAGGCGAAGGGGAAGGCGAAGGAATCGCCCGCAAAGAAGGGCGAGAAGCAAGGCGCAGCGTCTGCTAAGTCTGCAAAGAAGGGCGAGAAGCCAGGAGCTGCGTCTGCTAAGAAGGACGAGGAGCCGGGCGCGGAGTGGGAGCAGGACGACGAGGCGAGCGAGGACGAGGAGTAAACTTGTGGAAATTACAGAGATCATCCGTCGTGGCATCGTGACAGAAAAGAGCGTGGACCTGCAAAATAAGGCCAACCAATACTCTTTTGAAGTCGCGCTCAAAGCCAACAAAATTGAGATTAAGCGGGCGGTTGAGGCCATGTTCCCAAGCGTCACTGTGCTGCGGGTGAATACCATGCGGATGCCAGGCAAAACGCGGCGCGTGTACTCGCTTCGTCGTCGGCGCGCGCCCCAGGTGGCCGAAGCCCGTCCCTGGAAGAAGGCGATTGTGACGCTGGCCGAGGGTCAGGTCATAGCAGAGCTACAGGCGTAGCCGTTCAGGAGGAAGGAAGATGCCAGTTCGTCAATATCGGCCAACCTCGCCGGGACGGCGCGGGATGTCGGTTTCAGGTTTTGATGAGGTCACGCGCGGCAAGCCGGAGAAGTCGCTGGTGGTTTCGCTGCCAAAAGCCGCAGGACGCAATAACCAGGGACGCATCACGACCCGTCATCGCGGCGGCGGCGCCAAACGGCTGTATCGCATTATTGATTTTAAGCGCGATAAGGCGGGTATTCCGGCTAAGGTGGTTTCGGTGGAGTATGACCCCAACCGCACCGCCTATATTGCCTTGTTGCAGTATGTGGATGGCGAGAAACGCTATATCCTCGCGCCCTCTGGCTTGAAAGTGGGGGATCGCCTGCTGTCTGGGCCGGATGCCGAGATTCGTGTTGGCAATGCCCTGCCCTTGCGCAATATTCCGACGGGCACGGTGATTCATAACATTGAGTTGCAGCCTGGCAAGGGCGGCCAGATGGTGCGCAGCGCTGGCGGCGCGGCGCAGTTGATGGCAAAAGAGGGCGACTACGCGCAGGTCCGCCTGCCTTCTGGCGAGCAGCGCCTGGTGCATATTCGCTGCATGGCAACGATTGGTCAGGTGGGCAACCTGGACCATGAAAACGTCTCGGTTGGGAAAGCGGGTCGCTCGCGCCATCTGGGGAAACGCCCGGCGGTGCGTGGCTCAGTCATGAACCCGGTAGATCACCCACATGGCGGTGGCGAAGGCCGCGCGCCCATTGGTGGGCAGCCACAGACTCCCTGGGGCAAACCGGCGCTTGGCTTTAAGACGCGCAAGAACAAGCGAACGGATAAGTTTATTGTGCGTCGCCGCAATGTCGGGCGCGGGAGGTAAGCACGTATGTCGCGTTCAACCAAGAAGGGGCCATACATTCACCCCTCGCTGCAAAAAAAGGTGCTGGGTATGAGCCGGGGCGGAGAGAAGCGCCTGATCAAAACCTGGTCGCGGGCCTCCACCGTCTTTCCGCAGATGGTGGGTCTGACAATCGGCGTGCATAACGGCAAGATTCATGTGCCTATTTATATTACCGAAAATATGGTCGGCCATAAGTTGGGTGAGTTTGCTCCCACCCGCCACTTCCGGGGACACGCGGGCGGCAAGAGCGAAAAAACCTCATCCGTGCGGTAGCAGAGGAAACAGATGGAAGTTCGAGCAATTGCCAAAGATATTGGCATTCCACCGCGCAAGGTGCGTCTGGTCACTGAGGCCATCAAGGGCCGAAAAGTGAATGAGGCACTGGCGATTCTCAAGTTTCTGCCCAATGCTGCCGCCAGGCCGGTGAGCAAGGTCGTGGCTTCGGCAGCAGCAAATGCTGAGAACAATTACACGCTTGACCCAAACGATCTCTATATCATACATATCGTGGCTAACCCGGCAACAATGGGGAAGCGCCAGCGTGCTCGACCTCATGGGCGTGCCTCAATCATTCTGCGCCGCTCCAGCCATATCACTGTGGTGGTTTCAGATGATGTGACGCAGGTTCCCAAAAGCGCCAGGTACTAGGTTGGGTGAGGAAGAGAGCAACATACATAAGGAGGAACACTCTTGGGGCATAAAGTTCATCCGATTGGTTTCAGGCTTGGCGTGATTAAGGGCTGGCAATCGCGCTGGTTTGCCGAGAAGACCTATAAGGAATTGCTGGCTGAAGACTTGCGTTTGCGCGGCAGCGTGCGCAAAGAACTGGCGTCGGCGGGGGTTTCGCGTGTGGAGATTGAGCGCCCGGCCAGCAAGCAAGTCTCTATCACGATACATACCGCCAAGCCGGGCATTGTGATTGGCAAAAGCGGCCAGAAGGTGGAAGACCTGCGGCAAACACTTGAGCGCCAGACACAGAAAAAGGTGCGCCTGAACATTATCGAGATTCGGCAGCCGGAAACCGACGCCTATCTGGTGGCGCGGAGCATTGCCGAGCAACTGGAAAAGCGTATCTCCTTCCGCCGCGCTATGAAGCAGGCGGTGCAGAAATCCATGCGTGGAGGCGCCAAAGGCATTAAGGTGGTGGTTGGCGGGCGACTTGGCGGCGCCGAGATTGCACGCACTGAGAAGGAAGTTGAGGGCAAGGTTCCGCTTCAGACGCTGCGGGCCGATATTGATTTTGATTATGCCGAGGCGCATACCACGTTTGGCGTGATCGGCATTAAAGTCTGGATTTATCGCGGTGAGGTCTTGCCGGATAAGCGCCGCATGGAAGTTTCGGCGCTGCCAGAGGCCGCGCCCGTTTCGCCAATGGGCGGAATGCGCGAGGAGCGGCGCGGAGAGCGCCCGCCCCGCCGCGATCGTGGCGGATTTGGTGGGCCACGCGGAGGAGAACGCGGCGGGTTTGGCGGGCCACGCGGAGAGCGTGGAGGCGAGCGCGGTGGGTTTGGTGGGCCACGCGGCCCCCGCCCAATGGGTGATCGTCCCCCACGCGGTGAAGGAGCGCCACTGGGAGAGCGCGGCGGGCCGCGTGGTGAGGGCGCCCCAATGGGCGAACGTCCCCCGCGTGGGCCAATGGGAGATCGCCCCCCGCGTGGGCCACGACCAGATCGTCCGCCTCGCGCACCTTCTGGTGAGTTGACGGGCGCTGCGGAGCCAACCGCCGGGCAAGCTGTCGAGCCAACCGCCGAGCAAACTGCTCCCGTTGAGCCGAGGCCGCCCGCTGCGCCAACGGAAAGTGGCCCAGTTTCGGCCCCGGATGAGCCGACCACGCCACGCCCAGAGGAAGAGCCTGGGAGCTAAGGAGCTGACCAAGCGTACGCTCGCTTGTCTAGTTGAGGAGCTATTTTATGCTGTTAGCACCATCGAGAACAAAGCACCGCAAGCAGCATCGTGGACATATGCGTGGCGATGCCCACCGGGGCAATGAGATTGCTTTTGGTGAGTTTGGCTTGCAGGCGCTTGAGGCATGCTGGCTGGAGGCTCGGCAGATCGAGGCCGCCCGTATTGCGCTCACCCGCTATATCAAACGCGGTGGGAAAGTCTGGATTCGTGTCTTTCCCGATAAGCCGGTGACAGCCAAGCCCGCTGAAACCCGTATGGGCAGCGGCAAGGGCGCGCCGGACCATTGGGTTGCCGTGATTAAACCTGGGCGCGTGATCTTTGAGCTGGGCGGGGTGAAAGAAGACCTGGCAAAAGAGGCGATGCGCCTGGCCGCGCATAAGCTGCCGATACAGACCAAGTTTATCTCCAAAGGGGAGGCGGAAAGTGTCGAAGCTTAATGAACGGCGCAAGCAGATTCGGGAATATAACCTGGGCGAGGCTGAGCAAGAGTTGGGACGGCTGCGGCGCCAGTTGTTTGATCTGCGCATTCAGCAGCAGCGTGGCGAGGTCAAAAATAATCGCCAGTTCACTCAGGTACGGACGGATATTGGGCGCCTGATGTATCAGATTCACGTGCTGAACCGGGCTGCCCTTGAAGATGCGTATGCCCAGGAAGCCGAGGAACTGGAGGAAGAGGAAGCGGAAGAGGTTGAGGAGAAAGCAGCCGAAGTCGAAGAAGCCGAGGCCGAAGAAGTCGAAGCCGAGGCAGACCAGGCATCCGAGGCACAAGAGCAGCCATCCGCCAAGGAGACAGAGACGGAAGAACAAACTGGTACAACCAAGCGCGGAAGAAAATCAAAGGCCAAAGAGGAGGCATAGCGTATGAGCATGCAAAGTCCAACCGGCCTCGCTCCAGCCTCCTCACCTGGCACAGGTCGTCGCCAGCAGAAGGTGGGCAAGGTCGTCAGCAATAAGATGCAGAAGACGATTGTAGTAGCGGTGGAGTCGTTAAAGAAGCACCGGCTCTACAAAAAGACCTATAAGGTGACCAAACGTTTTAAGGCGCATGATGAAACCAATGCCGCCAATATTGGCGATATGGTGCGTATTGAAGAAACGCGCCCGTTAAGCAAAGAAAAGCGCTGGCGGCTCGTTGAAATTCTCGTGACCAGCGCCCAGACTCCGCCAGTTGAAGAGGTTGCGGCAGCCGATGTGGATGAAGAATTGATTGGTGGAACTTCAGAGGATGAGGAGGAGGAGGAGTCATGATTCAGCCACAAACACGTTTGAAGGTGGCCGATAACACCGGGGCGAAAGAGATCATGTGCATTCGCATCCTGGGTGGTTCGGCCCGCCATTATGCCGGGGTAGGCGACATTATCAAGGCTTCGGTAAAGCAGGCGGCTCCCAACGGCTCCGTAAAAAAGGGCGAAGTGGTCACGGCGGTCATTGTGCGCGTTGCCAAAGAGTATGGACGGCCAGATGGCTCCTACATCAAGTTTGATGAGAACGCGGCGGTGATTCTGGTGGGTGGTAATAACCCGCGTGGCACCCGCATCTTTGGGCCGGTAGCCCGCGAACTGCGCGACCGCAACTTTATGAAGATCATCTCTCTGGCGCAGGAAGTCCTTTAGTGACTGTAGGGATGAGTGTAGGGAACTTGCCCAAGGGAACAAGGTGTGAACTATGGCAATGAAAAAGAAAGAGCAGCGTCCTCTGCATCTGGCGCAGCTCAATATTAAACGAGGCGATACGGTGTATCTGATTGCCGGCAAGGATCGTGGCAAGCGCGGTGTCGTCTCAAAGACGATGCCCAAGGAAAACAAGATTGTGGTGGAAGGCTTGAATATCTTCAAGCATCACGTGCGGGCCGGTGGCCCAATGCGGCAGCCGGGCATTGTGGATAAGGCGATGCCCCTGCATGCCTCAAACGCGATGGTGGTCTGTACGGAATGCGATCAACCCACGCGCATTGGGCATGAGCGGCGCCCACAGGGACTCGATCAAAAAGAGCGGGTGGTGCGCATCTGTAAGCAGTGTGGTAAGGCAATTCAAGATCAGGCAAGGAGCTAGGGGCAGTGGCAACACCAAGATTGAAAGCACGCTACCGCCAGGAAGTTGTCCCGGCACTGCAAAAGGAGTTTAACTACTCCAACATCATGCAGGTTCCATCGCTCCACAAAGTGGTCATCAATATCGGCATGGGCGAGGCCAAGGATGACTCGAAGCGTATGGATAACGCGGTGCGCGATCTGCGCGACATCACCGGCCAGAAGCCAGTCGTTACCAAGGCCAAGCGGTCAGTCGCAACGTTTAAGCTGCGCGAGGGCATGGCGATTGGCTGTATGGTGACGCTGCGTGGCGACCGCATGTATTACTTTCTAGATAAGCTGATGAATGTGGCTTTGCCGCGTCTGCGCGACTTCCAGGGCGTCTCGTCCGACGCTTTTGATGGGCGCGGCAATTATACGCTGGGTATCCGCGAGCAACTGGTCTTCCCAGAGATTGACTACGATAAAGTAGATAAAGTGCGCGGGATGGAGATCACGATTGTGACCACCGCGCGCACGGATGAGGAAGGGAGGCGGCTGCTCAGGCTGCTGGGTATGCCGTTCAAGAGGTAGCACGATGGCAAAAACCTCGATGATTGTAAAGTCCAAACGCAAGCCAAAGTTCAAGGTCCAGCAGCACAACCGCTGCGGCATTTGCGGGCGCCCGCGTGGGTATCTCCGCAAATTTGGCCTGTGCCGCATCTGCTTTCGGCAACTGGCGTTGCGTGGGGAACTGCCAGGCGTGACGAAGTCAAGCTGGTAGGTCTGCGAGGAGAACAAGTATGAACATGACTGATCCCGTCGCGGATATGCTGACGCGCATCCGCAATGCGATTCTGGCGCGGCACACTCGCGTGGAGATCCCTGCCTCAAAGATGAAGCTGAGCATCGCGCGCATCCTGAAAGAAGAAGGGTACATCAAGGATTTTGAAGTCCTCACCCATGATCCAGATGGGAACCCGGACCCGCAAGGGAAGATTCGCATCTCGCTCAAATATGTGGATAAGCGCCCGGTGGTCACGCAGCTGAAGCGGATAAGCCGCCCAGGGCTGCGGGTCTATGCCAAACATGCCGAGATTCCGCGCGTGCGCGGTGGGTTGGGCACAGCCATTCTTTCCACCTCACAAGGACTGATGACAGGGCGGCGCGCGTTTCAGTTGGGCCTGGGTGGTGAGGTCGTCTGTTATATCTGGTAAGGAGGCGCGGCGCAGAAAGCGACGGTTTTCTGCCCCTGCTCCTCTGAGGAGTAGTGCTAGGAGAGGAAAAAAACGATGTCGCGTATTGGAAAAGCGCCCA
Organism: Ktedonobacterales bacterium; assembly: GCA_036557885.1. Classification (GTDB taxonomy): domain Bacteria; phylum Chloroflexota; class Ktedonobacteria; order Ktedonobacterales; family DATBGS01; genus DATBGS01. Next base: position 25,981 of record DATBGS010000124.1, on the reverse strand, counting down.
TCCCCGTGCCGTCAGGGGTGAAGGTGCAGGTTGGTGAGGGCAACAGTGTGACTGTGACCGGCCCGAAGGGGACACTGACTCGCTCCCTCCACGAGGATATACAGATTGCCCTTGAGGATGGCAAGCTGACGGTCAGTCGGCCAAGCGATAGCAAACAACACAAATCGCTGCATGGCCTGACGCGCACCCTGGTGGCAAATATGGTGACGGGGGTCACACAGGGCTTCAAGAAAGACCTGGAGATCAACGGCGTGGGCTATCGCGTCGCCAAGGTAGGCGAGAATCTGGTCTTTCAGGTTGGGTATTCCCATCCGGTGCAGTTTAATCCGCCGCAAGGCATTCAATTTACCGTTGATGGGACAACCAAGCTGAGCGTTTCAGGGATTGATAAATATACGGTTGGGCAGGTGGCTGCCCAGATTCGCGGCATACGCAAGCCGGAACCCTACAAGGGCAAGGGCATCAAGTATGCGGCAGAAGTGATCCGGCGCAAAGCTGGCAAGGCCGGAAAGGTCGGCGGCAAGAAGAAGTAGTATAGTTTGGTACTATCCAGCACTGAAGCAGCATTACGGCTATGGCTCTCAGGTGAGGTTGGGGACGTAGTGCCGATCACGTCCCACAGGAAAGAACAGAGACGCGCTTGAGCGCCTGAAGAGAGAACTGCTAAAGAAAGAGCGAGCAATGATTAAGCAATTTAATGCCAACAAAGCGCGACTGCGGCGGCACCGGCGCGTGCGCAAGCGTGTGGCTGGAGGAGCGGAACGCCCCCGGCTTTCTGTCTTTCGCAGTGCGCAGCATATCTACGCCCAGATCATTGATGATCAGAACGGGCAGACGTTAGTCTCTGCGTCCTCTCTGGAGCAGAAGGTGCGCGAAGAAGATAAGCAGAACAAGGCCAAAGCCGCCTCAACAACGCAGCAGGCGCCCAAGGCCAGCGCGAAGGCTGCTCCGGTTGCTCAAGAGGAGCCACCTGCTGCCCCCGCAGCAGCGCCGGGTGGCAAGGCGGGCAAGGGCGGCAAAGGCGGCAAGGCAGAGAAGGCGCCCGCGCCAGCCCCCAAAGCCACAGAGCCTGACGATTATGATGGCCCGGCGGGTCTGAAGGGCATTGCCGAAAACCATAAAGTGGCGCTGGCTCGCACAGTTGGGCGCCTGATTGCCGAACGCGCCAAAGAGCAGGGCATCACCAAGGTGGTCTTTGATCGCGGCGGCTACATTTATCATGGCCGCGTGGCCGCCCTGGCTGCTGGCGCCCGCGAAGGCGGCCTGGATTTCTAGCGAGGAACAAGATGGCAAGAATTGATGCTGCAAAGCTAGGTAATCTGGAGGAGACGGTTGTTCAGGTCAGCCGTGTCGCCAAAGTGGTCAAGGGTGGTCGGCGCTTTAGCTTCCGCGCGCTGGTGGTTGTGGGGGACCGCAACGGGCATGTGGGCGCGGGTCTGGGCAAGGCGGGCGAGGTACCGGAGGCCATTCGCAAGGGCGTTGAAGATGCGAAAAAGCATCTGATGGCGGTGCCGCTGGCCGGGACGACGATCCCCTATATGGTGATTCACTCCTTTGGCGCTTCGGAGGTGCTGCTTAAGCCTGCGGCTCCAGGCACCGGGGTGATTGCTGGCGGGGCGGTTCGCGCGGTGGTTGAGGCGGCGGGCATCCGCGATATTTTGACCAAATCGCTGGGAAGCTCGACGGCGCTCAACGCGGTGGCGGCAACGCTGGGGGCGCTGCGCGAAATTCGGGCGCCAGAAGAGGAAGCCGCGCGCCGCAGCCGAACGGTTGCTGAGCTGGTGGGCGCGCGTCGGGCGGCGCAGATCGCTGAGCAGGCACGCGCAGCGGTGCTGGAGGCCCCGGTGATTGAGCGCGAGGAGCGCCCAACTCGCGGTGAGCGCGGCGAACGCGGTGGGCGCGGCGAACGTGGTGGTGATCGCAACGAACGGGGAGAGCGTGGTCAGCGTGGCCCAGGTGGGCCACCCCGCCGCCGCTAATGCTACAGTAAGAGAGCAGCCAGCAGCACTGCCAGGAAAGCGGGATGCTCGCTGGATACCGGAAGAGTAGGGTGGTATGATAGAGCCAACAACCCCTCCGGCGGCCTTGCTGGCGGTCTTGAGGGGTGCTCCTGGGAGAAAGAACAATGGGGAAGTTACGCATTACCTGGGTGAAGAGTGGGATAGGCCACCCAGAGCCGCAGAAACGAACAATTCGGGCGCTGGGCTTTCATCGGCTTCATCAGGTCGTCGAACATGAAGATACAGCTAGCGTGCGTGGGATGGTGCAGAAAGTGAACCATCTTGTACGGGTGGAAGAGGTATCATAATGAGACTCTCTGATCTCCAGCCCGCGCCAGGGTCGCGCCCGCAGAAGCGGCGCGTTGGGCGTGGGCATGGTTCTGGGCGGATGAAGACCGCCGGGCGTGGGACCAAGGGCCAGAAGGCCCGCACCGGTGGCAATGTTCCCGCCTGGTTTGAAGGCGGTCAACTGCGGTTGTCGCGCCGTCTGCCCTTTATTAAGGGTTTTAATAACCTGTTTAAAAAAGAGTACGCCGTCGTGAATGTGAGCCAGTTGGCGGCGTTTGAGCCTGATAGCCAGGTGAACGCCGAAACGCTGGTGTCCTCCGGGGTACTGAAGGCTTCGGACGCGAAGGGGCTAATCAAAGTGCTGGGCGATGGCGAGGTGGATCGGGCGCTGAAGGTGCGCGCGCACAAGTTTTCGGCCAGCGCGCGGGCCAAGATTGAAGCGGCAGGCGGGACGGTGGAAGAGATTGTCATCGCGCGGCCTCCACGCACCAAACGCGCCAAGAAAGCTCCCGCAGAAGCACAAGCCTAGCGGGGAGCGCGGATGGGAGAGCGGCAAGTTTCCCCTTGCCTGAAGGCAGAGCCGGGGGAGTAGGTGCCTGCTCTCCCACTCTGAGTCTTTGGGTTGGGGATGTCTGATAGGCTGAGGGTGTCTGGATGGCGGGGTGGAGTTCTGCTAAAGGTCGTGTGAGGATGCGGGCCAGGCTATTTATTCGTTATCACTAGTACAGAACTTCTTTACGCAGTGGTCTTATTCTACATGGTTTCCAGGTTCACGATGCGCGCATCTGGACCTGCGGATCGGAGGCAGGTATGCTGGAACGTCTACGCAGCATCTGGACGATTCCTGACCTACGCAGTAAGATTCTCTTTACGCTCGGAATGCTGCTGGTGTTCCGCCTGGTGGCCCATGTGCCCGTGCCAGGGATTGACCCGACGCGCTTGCAGAGTGTGTTGGGGAAAAATCCGGCCTATGGGCAGCTTTTCGGTCTGCTCGATGTTTTTTCTGGTGGCTCGCTGCAAAACTTCTCGGTGGCCGCGCTGGGGGTCTATCCCTATATTACCGCCTCGATTGTGATGCAGTTGATTGTGCCCATCTTTCCTCGCCTGGAGGCGCTCCAGCGCGAGGGTGGCGAAGCCGGGCGCAATCGCATCAGCCAGTATACCCGCGTGCTGGCCGTGCCGCTGGCGTTCCTTCAGGCATTTGGGCAAAGCGCGCTGTTTGTGCAGTTGCAGGCCATTGACGCCGGACAGTTCAGCCTGTTTAATGCCAGCACGTTCCTGCCCACGCTGGCAACGCTGGTCACGCTGACCACCGGCACGATCTTTCTGGTCTGGCTGGGTGAGGTCATTACGGAAAATGGCATTGGCAACGGCATCTCGCTGATTATCTTTGCTGGTATCGTCAGCCGCCTGCCTTCAGATGTTGGGACACTGGTGGTCAGCACCGGCACTGGTGGAGTGACCAACACCACCAATATTGTCCAGATTGTGGTCTTCCTGGCAGTAAGCCTGCTGATCATCATCTCCATTGTGTTTGTCTATCAGGCGCAGCGGCGCATCCCTGTGCAGTATCCTACGAAGCGTATGGTGGGACGTGATCGCTATGCTGGCGCCAGCCAGACCACCTATATCCCGCTCCAGATCAACAGCGCTGGAATGATTCCGCTGATCTTTGCCCAATCCATCCTGATCTTCCCAACCGTGCTGGCAACCTATCTCTCGGTGAGTTCCAACACGGGTGTGGCGAATGCTGCGGGCAATGTGCGGACGTTCTTTGATCAATCAAACTGGTGGTACTGGCTGATCTTCTTTTTCCTGGTCGTGGCCTTTACCTTCTTCTATGCAACGGTGATCTGGGAGCAGCAAAATATGCCAGAGAACCTGCAAAAGCAAGGGGCCATCATTCCTGGTATTCGCCCAGGCCAGAAGACACAGGAATATCTCAACGCGGTGCTGCGCCGAATCACGCTGGCTGGGGCGGTTTTCCTGGGCATCATTGCAATTATGCCCGCTTTCTTCCGTGTGGGTGGCTCGCAGTTGCTGGGTGCGGCGGCCTTGCTGATTGCGGTGGGTGTTGTGCTTGATACGGTCAAGCAGCTAGAAGCGCAAATGGTGATGCGCAACTATTCTGGCTTCCTGCGTTAGAAGCAGCGTGGACGCGATGTAGAAGTAAATGGTGGCTGTGCGAGAAGCAAGCGTTGTGCAAAGGGGGACAACGTGGATATTCTGCTGCTGGGGGCACAAGGGTCTGGAAAGGGAACTCAGGCGGAAATCCTGGTGACCGAATTGGGGCTGCCACATATCGCCAGTGGCGATCTGGTGCGAGAGGCGATTGCGCATGGCACCCCGGCGGGGCAGAGAGCCAAGGTCTATAATGATCGCGGCGATCTGGTGCCAGACGAGATCATCGTAGCCATGTTTATCGAGCGGTTATCCAAACCAGACTGTGCGAAGGGGGCCATTCTGGATGGCTTTCCGCGCACGCTGGCGCAGGCAGAAGCGCTAGATCAGGCGCTGGACCCGCTCGGTCGGGTTGTTGATCCGGTGATTTACTTGAAAGCTGATGAGGAAGTGCTGGTGAAGCGCCTGGCAACGCGCTATATCTGCCGGGCGCATCAGCACCCTTATAACACGATCACCAATCCGCCCAAGCAGGAAGGAATCTGTGATATTGATGGCAGCGAGCTGTACCAGCGGGAGGATGATACCGAAGCAGCAGTGCGGCGGCGCCTGGCAATCTTTTTTCGAGAAACTATCAAGCTGATTGACTATTATAAAAATCACCCCAGACACGCCAGCAGAGTGATCGAGATTAACGCAGAGCAGGCGATCAATGCCGTGACGCGCGACATTCTGCAAGAGTTGAAGAACGTATAGAACCCTGGAAGAATCCCTATGGCAATCATTACCAAATCACGGACGGAGCGCGAGGAGATGCGCGCGGCTGGCGCGCTGGTCGCTGAGATACTAGAGGTGCTCCGGCAGGCAGCGCGGCCAGGAGTGACCACCGCTGAACTGGACGCGCTGGCGGCCAGGGAATTAGCGGCGCGTGGCGCCACCTCCAACTTCAAGGGCTATCATGGTGGCCTGTATTTTCCAGGCACCCTGTGTGCCTCGGTGAATGAAGAGGTGGTTCATGGGATTCCAGGGCCGCGTGTGCTCAAGGAAGGCGACTTGCTCAGCATTGATTTTGGGGCCATCTATCACGGCTGGAATGGGGATTCGGCCACAACGGTGCCAATTGGTAAGGTTTCGCCGGAGGCGGAGCGGCTGTTGCAGGTGACGCAGGAAGCGCTCTGGCAGGGCATTGCCCAGGCACGCGCAGGCAACCGGGTGCAGGATATTGGGCGGGCCGTCCACGCCTATGTGCAGGCCGCTGGTTTTTCGGTTGTGCGCCAGTTTGTGGGACACGGCATCGGGCGCGAGATGCACGAGGAACCGGAAGTGCCCAATTATGTGGATGCGCGCCAGCCGAATCCAATCTTGCGCCCTGGCATGGTGCTTGCCATTGAGCCGATGGTTAATGCTGGGCGGGCGGAGACGCGCATCCTGCCCGATAAATGGACAGTGGTCACGACGGATGGCAGTCTTTCGGCCCATTTTGAGCATACCGTCGCCATCACCGATGGGGAGCCAGATATTTTGACACTGCCGCGCCAGGCAGCGAAGAAAGCGCCGTAACAGGCACAAGTTACAACGCATGGCTGGTGTTGCAATTTTGTGGAAGAGACGCAAATTCGTCAAAATTCATGCGCAAAGGGACTTGCGGAAGTGGCTTTCCTATGTTATAATTTGAAGTTGGCTGCGCCTTCGGTAGGTGCAGCATGGAAGAGGTGCTATGCCAAAGAAGGATGCCCTGGAATATGAAGGGGTCATCACGGAAGCGCTGCCCAATGCCCAGTTTCGGGTGGAATTAAGTAATGGGCATCAGGTTCTCGCGTACTTATCTGGGAAAATGCGCACCAATTTTGTGCGCGTGGTCCCCGGAGATAAAGTTCGAGTGGTGCTTTCCGAATATGATCTCAATCAGGGACGAATCATCTGGCGTGTGAGAGGCTAACAACGAGAGACGCCGGGACTATTGGCGGCGGCCCTGCCTGAAGGATAAAGATGAGGAGGCAGGGCGTTTTGCATCCTCTCTGTCAGCGCTGTGTTTGCACGCATCAACGCCCGGAGTGTTGGAATTTTCCGTTTCTTGTTCCCGTCTGGTGCTGACAGGTCCGAGTTGCAGAAGCGAGAGGGTGGCTCCCGCTGGTCTGGCCCTGCAAGGGCGACGCGCTGGGAGCGCGTGAAAAGACCAGGCGTTGGGTGGAAAAAGACCATTGGTGGAAGAAAGGCAAGAACCGACATGAAAGTGCGAGCTTCAGTCAAGCCGCGCTGCCCCGATTGCAAAGTCATTCGACGACGGCGCGTTGTCATGGTCATTTGTAGCAAACACCCAAAACATAAGCAAAAGCAGGGATAACCGGTTGGCTGGCGAATCTCCTTTTGAGTGCTGATTGCGCCAGCCAACAAGGAGGAGCGTGCTGATGGCTAGAATTGCTGGCATTGATATTCCGCGTGATAAGCGCGTGGAGATTGCGCTCACCTATATCTATGGGATTGGGCTGACAACCAGCAAACAGGTTCTTACGCATACACGAGTCAGCCCCGATACTCGTGTAAAAAATCTCACCGAAGAGGAAGTCAACCGTCTCCGCGAGTATATTGACCGCAACCTGAAGGTTGAGGGCGACCTGCGCCGCGAAGTAGATATGAACATCAAGCGGTTGATTGAGATTGGCAGTTATCGCGGCATGCGGCATCGTCGCAACCTGCCGGTGCGCGGGCAGCGCACGCGCACCAATGCCCGCACGCGGCGTGGACCAAAGAAGACGGTGGCCGGGCGCAAGAAGGCAACCGCAAAGAAATAACAGGTGGGAGGACAGGCCACGCATGGCTGATGCAAAAAAGAAGACGGTTGGGCGAACACGGCGGAAGGAACGCAAATCGGTCCCGCGCGGGCAGGCGCATATTCAATCAACTTTTAATAATACGCTGGTAACCATTACTGATCCAAATGGAAATGTAATCTCCTGGGGCAGCGCGGGGATGCACGGCTTTAAGGGTTCTCGCAAGAGCACACCGTATGCGGCACAGGTCACGGCAGAAACCGCTGCGCGCAAAGCAATGGAACACGGTCTGCGCCAGATTGAAGTCTATGTCAAGGGGCCAGGTTCCGGGCGAGAAGCGGCGATTCGCTCGCTGCAATCCGCAGGCATCTCGGTGGTTTCGATTACTGATGTCACCCCTATTCCTCACAATGGGTGTCGTCCCCCCAAGCGACGCCGCGTCTAGCCTTGCCGGGCTGGATCATCTGGGATCGGGAGAAGGAGTTTCATGGCACGCTATACCGGCCCTGTCTGCAAACTGTGCAGGCGCGAGGGCGTCAAACTGTTTCTGAAGGGTGACCGCTGCCTGAGCAGGAAATGCGCGATTGAGCAGCGCAACACGCGCCCAGGGCAGCATGGTGGTGGTCGCGCGCGCAAGCCTTCTGGCTATGCGCTGCAACTGCGCGAAAAGCAAAAAGTTCGTCGAAGTTATGGGATTCTTGAGCGCCAGTTCAGGCGGCATTTCCAGGCGGCGGCGCGGCAGGCAGGCAAGACCAGTGATAACCTGCTGCAACTGCTTGAGATGCGCCTGGATAATCTGGTGTATCGCCTGGGGTTTGCCGATTCACGTTCGCAGGCACGTCAGTTGGTGTCGCATGGGCATTTTGAGGTGAATGGCCGCAAGACGGATATTCCCTCATTTATAGCGCGCCCTGGCGATGCGATTACGGTGCGCGAACACAGCAAAAACTCGGAATACTTCAAGACGCGCGCGCTCATGCTGGCCCAGAAGGGAGTTCCCAACTGGCTCCGGCTGGAGACAGCAACTTTATCTGGACGGGTGCTGGCGCTGCCAACCCGCACGGAGCTAGAGCTACCCTTCGACGAGGCGCTGGTAGTTGAGTTCTATCAGCGGTAAGAGGAGGTTCCTGTGCTTGATATTGCTCTGCCTCGTATTAAATCTACCCAGGCGTCAGAAAATTATGCCAGCTATGATATTGAGCCATTAGAGGCAGGGTATGGCATGACCCTGGGGAACGCGCTGCGGCGCGTCTTGCTCTCTTCGCTGCCTGGCGCGGCCATCACCTCCATTAAAATTGAGGGGGTGCAGCACGAGTTTCAGGACATCGCGCGCGTCAAGGAAGATGTGACGGATATTGTGCTGAATGTGAAGCGGCTGCGCCTGCGCTCCTACTCCGATCATCCGGTGACGATGCGCCTGGATGTCACTGGGGAGCGCGAGGTCACGGCGGCTGATATTGTCGCGCCCAGCACGGTTGAGATTGTCAATAAAGAACTCCATATTGCCACGCTGGATAGCCCGGATGCCCACCTGGATATGGACTTAGTGGTGGAGACGGGCAAAGGCTATGTGCCGGCGGAGTCCAAAGAGAACCAGCCCATTGGGGTCATCCCAGTGGATGCGATCTTTACCCCGGTGCAAAAAGTCAATTACGCCGTTGAGCATACGCGCGTTGGTCAGATGACCAACTATGATAAGATTGTGCTTCAGGTCTGGACCGATGGGACGATCTCTCCCGATGAGGCGCTGCGTCAGGCTGCGCAGACATTGGTGCGGCACTTCAGCCTGATCATGGAATTCCGCGCAGTCGTCTCTGAGCCGACCAACCGACCCATCTCGGATTATCCCATTCCGCCAAAAATCTATGATACCCCCATTGAGGATTTGGACCTCTCTGTGCGTGCCTATAACTGCCTCAAGCGGAGTAACATCACCAAAGTGGGTCAGATTCTTTCTATGAATGAAGAAGACCTGCTCGCCGTGCGTAACTTTGGCGAGAAGAGTTTGCAAGAACTGCGCGAGCGGCTGCTCCTGCGCGGTTTCCTGCCCAACGCGCGTCAAAGCGGTATGCAGATGCTGAGTAATGCTGATGAAGACAGCGATGACGTCTCATCAATCATGAAGAGTTTAAGCTAAAGGGCTGCGTTCCCTGCCATCGGCTGCGGAGCAGGCTACGATGCTATCTGGGAGGATGGACCGATGCGGCACCGTGTTGCCGGTAACAGAATCAATATGCCCGAAGCGCGCCGCAGGGCAGCGTTTCGTAATATGATGGATGGCCTGATCCGCTATGAGCGGATTACGACGACCGAAGCCAGGGCAAAGGCTGTGCGCGGCCAGGCCGAGAGCATTATTGCGGCGGCGATTGCTGGCCGCCGCGCCGCGTGGGGCCACCTGCGCGAGGTGGTGGAGGATGAGGATCAGGCCAAAGACCTGTGGGAGCTGGCGCATAAGGGCGCGTTCCGGCTTGATCAAAAAGTCGAATCTAACGAGGCGCGCGAAGCCCAGGGGAAGCTGCCGCTTTCGGATGAAGGCCGCAAGTTCCGCGAGCAGCGTCTGAAGGAGCGCCAGGACGAACTGCTGCGCATCATCCCTGACCGGGAGGAAGCGCAGGCCGCGCTTGACGCGGCACGCCGGGCGATGGCAATCGAGTTACACACGCGCCGCCAAATTTTACGCCAGATTCCTAATGAAGTGGTGGTGCGTAAGGTGTTTGATGAGTTGGCGCCGCGCTACGATGGGCGCTCCGGCGGCTATACCCGCATTGTGAAGATTGGTCGTCGCGCAGGCGATGCGGCAGAGATGGCGCAGCTTGAACTGGTCTAGGCCAGTTCTGCATGTTCTGCGGTGTTTTTGTTTCAGGTAATGCGGTAGCCCACGATGAAACTTGCGCTTCTGGTTGAATACGATGGGACCGGCTATCATGGTTTCCAGCGCCAGGCACCGGAGCGCGAGCCAACTATCCAGGGCGCGCTGGAGCGGGCCGTTGCCCAGATTGGGCAGCAGCCTCGCACGGTGATTGGGGCGGGCCGCACCGACAGCGGGGTGCATGCCTCTGGGCAGGTGGCGCATGTGGAGGTAGGGGAGCGGTTACAGCCAGGCGAGTGGGTGCGCGCCTTGAATGCGGTCTTACCGGCGGCCATTGCGGTGCGCGGGGCAGCACAGGTAGACGAGCGCTTTCACGCGCGTTATAGTGCGCTCAGCCGCACCTATCGGTATACGGTGTTGCAAGATCGCCTGCCCGCGCCGCTCCGTGAGCGGTATACGTATCGGGTGGAGCAGCCGTTGGATGGGGAGGCGCTCAATCAGGCATGTAGGCTCCTGGTGGGCGAACATGATTTCAGCGCCTTTGGGCGCAGTCCACGCGATAGCGCGGATGGTGGTCGGCACTCCTGCGTGAGAACCATGCTCGCAGCCAGATGCCGCTCTGAGGCGCAAAGCCAGGTACCACGAGGCGATTTGCTCCTATTGGAGTTTACCGCCAACGGATTTTTAAAGGGGATGGTGCGGCGGTTGGTGGGGACGCTGCTGCTGGTGGGCTGGGGGCGGATGCGTGTGGATGAGTTTGCGCAGATTCTTGCCAGCCGCAATGAGACGCACCCCGGCGCTTCGGTCCCAGCCTGTGGGCTGTGCTTAACTGAAGTGACTTATCCATCAGAGATATTGGCCTGGGGATGAGCGCCCCGCGCCAGAGAAGAACTGGAAGAGATCAGCCAGAACAGCGGATTTTTGGAGGCAAAAATAGATGAAGACCTATAGCGCGAAGGCATCAGAGCTGGCGCCACGCTGGTATGTGTTTGACGCCGAGGGGCAAGTCTTGGGTCGCTTTGCCACGCAGATTGCCCAGGTATTACGCGGCAAGCATAAGCCGACCTTTACCCCACATCTCAATTGTGGGGATTTTGTGATTGTGATCAATGCCGCCAAGGTAGATGTCACCGGCAAGCGTCTTGATCAAAAGATGTACTATCGGCACAGCCAGTATCCCGGCGGCTTGAAGACCGAATCCCTGCGCCAGATGCTCGCCAGGCACCCTGATCGCGTGATTCAGCACGCGGTAAAGGGGATGCTGCCGCATAACAAGCTGGGCGATGATATGATGGATCGGTTGAAGGTCTATGGCGGGCCAAATCACCCTCATCAGGCGCAAAAGCCGGTGAGGTGGGGCGAGGCAGAGACGGCGCAAGCCCCGGCAGCGGTGGAAACAAAAGAAGCATAACAGCAGCCCATCAACAGGTAATTGATGGGCGCGTTTCTGAGGAGGAGCAACCTTGGCGGAACTTCGAGGGTCGTATTACTACGGAACGGGTCGGCGCAAGACGGCAGTGGCGCGGGTGCGCCTCTTCCCCGGCGGCGACGGCACCATTATCGTCAACGGCAAAGATTCCAATCAATATTTTGGACGCGAGGCGCTGACATCCAATATTCGCGCCCCCTTGCGACTGCTGGAGGTTGGCAGCCGCTTTAACGCGAGTGTGCGCGTGGTTGGCGGAGGCGTCAGCGGCCAGGCTGGAGCAGTGCGGCATGGGATTGCGCGCGCCCTGGTGCGTGCCGATGAAGCCTGGAAGCCTACGCTCAAAAAAGCGGGTTATCTGACGCGCGACCCGCGCATGAAAGAGCGCAAGAAGTATGGTTTGAAACGCGCTCGCAAGGCTCCACAGTACACCAAGCGCTAACGCCAGGCTCGCTCGCTGCCCGCTGTGCTCATTGAGTGCAGCGCGTGGCTACGAAGAAAGAAGAAAGAAGAACGTGCAGGCCGAGCCTGCACGTTCTTCTTTCTTCTTTCTTCGTATTGGGAGTTTGATGCTACGCGCCGGGCGCTTTCGCTTCTGAGGCGCTGGAAGACGAAGCTGGGACTTTGGTATAGACCGGAGTGCACCACTCTTCCTGGTATTCCGGGCGCTGCCCGCGCACGACCTCAAAATAGAGTCGCTGGAGTTCTGTGGTGAGTGGGCCAATCTTGCCGTTCCCGATGGGGCGATGGTCAATTTGCGTGACGGGGGCAATCTGGGCACCTGTGCCGCAGAGCAGCACTTCATCGGCGGTATAGAGTTCTGTGCGGTCTATGCTGCGCTCGCGCGTGATGCGCCCCAGTTCGCGCTGGGCCAGCTTCATAATCGTGTCGCGCGTGACCCCTAAGAGGATATTTTCTGATGGTGGCGGCGTGACCAACTCTCCATTCAGGACGACGAAGATATTTTCGGCGCTGCCTTCGGAGACATGCCCGTCGGCGGTGAGCATGATGGCCTCGTCAAAGCCATTCTGAAGGGCCTCTGACTTGGCAAACGCGGAGTTGATATAGCCACCGCTGATCTTGGCGCGGGCCGGGACCATGTTATCGTCAATGCGGCGCCAGGAGGAAACCCCACAATGCAGACCGCGATCTATGTCTATATAGTTTCCCATCGGGACGGAGTAGATCACGATATGATCTTTGAGGCCATGCAACCGAACGCCGATGATCTCATCAGCTTTGAAGATGAATGGGCGCAGGTACATATCCTCGTGGAACTCGTTACGCTGAATCAGTTCGCGGCTAATCTCCAGCAACTCATCAACCGAGTAAGGGAGTTGCATGCTGAGAATACGGCAGGAGCGATGCAGTCGCTCGTAGTGCTCGCGCGCGCGAAACAGATACACCTGTTGAGCATCCTGGTTCCAATACCCCCGGATGCCTTCAAAGCATCCGGTGCCGTAAGAAAGGCCGTGTGTCATCACGCTCACTTTTGCTTCGGCAGCCGGGATAAATTCGCCATTCATAAAAACGACTTTGCTGTTCATCGCTCCTCTTTCATCCAGCGACGCTGCTGGACGCTCCTTCTTTGGAACATTCGCTGTGCTTACTGCGCAGCGCTACAAGGACTTGTGACTCCTCTGGCGGCTGACCAGCCCGATGTGGCTATCCGCCGCCCCTTGTGTCAGGAACGACCTGGCACTTACAATCATAGCATGATCAATGCCTCGTGACAACATGTTTTTGGGTTTCAGCAGGCTTTCTGATGAGCGCCAATGCAGGCAGCAGCCTGCTTTCAAAAGATGCGCTTGCCTAGCGCGGAAAGAATCAACTCTACAGCCAGGTCTGCCGTCCGGTTCTCGCGGTCAAGAATCGGGTTGACCTCCACCATATCCAGCGAGGTGAGCTTGCCAGAATCGGCAATCAGTTCCATTGCCAGGTGCGCTTCGCGGTAGGTGATGCCTCCCCGCACAGGGGTGCCAACCCCTGGCGCTTCCACCGGGTCAAGCGAGTCCATATCAAAGCTGACATGCAGCCCTTTTGTGTTGCTTGTGGCAATTTCCAGCGCTTGAGCAATCGTTTCGGGCATGCCCAGGTGGTCAATATCCTTCATGGTAAAGACGCGCACGTTTGCCTGGCGGAGCAGCACACGTTCTTCAGGGTCGAGGTCGCGGGCGGCAACAATAGCGATATTGGCGGTGGAAACTTTGGGGCTAAATCCGCCAAACTGCACCAGGCGCGGCTCTCCCAGGCCAGCCAGCGCCGCCAGGGGCATGCCGTGAATGTTGCCGCTGGGGGTGGTCTGCTCGGTGTTAAAGTCGGCGTGGGCATCAATCCAGATCACCCCAATTGGCCCCTGAGCTTTGGCCGCGCCGGTAATTGAGCCAAGCGCCAGGCTATGATCTCCGCCAATCACCACCGGCAGGTCTTGAGCACCAGTGGAACCCTCGACAAGATGGGCCAGCTTCTCGCAGACAGCCAGGATGGGTTCCAGGTATTTCAGATGGGGATTGCCAACCGAAAAACTTTCCGGCTGAAAAAGGGCAAGGTTGCCTTCGTCTGTGACGGTGTGCCCAAGCTGGCGGATGCGTTCGCCCAGCCCGGCATAACGGATGGCGCTTGGACCCATATCTACGCCGCGCCTGCCAGCCCCCAGGTCCACTGGAACGCCGATAAGATGAATATGCATGGTGTCGTTCCTCGTTGCTGCCGTTCGCCATTGAAGGGCGGGAATGTCGGAGCAAATTATAAGCCTCTCTTTGCAGAGGTGTCCAGCCCATTGCCGTGCTCTGCTGTGCTCTTGAAAAACGAACGTCAAAAAAACTTGCGGGGCCAGGTCTGATATGCTATACTGCCCGTTGGCACTTTGACAGAAGGGATGAGCACATGTTGGAACTGGTCAAACAAGTTGAAGAAAGTTATCTGCGTACCGATATACCTACTCTGGCCTCTGGCGATACCGTTCGCGTTTCTGTGCGGGTCATTGAGGGCAACCGCGAGCGTTCGCAGGTCTTTGAGGGGATTGTGATTCGGCTGCATGGGCAGGGCATCAACCGCAGCTTTACGGTGCGAGCTATCAAGCAAGGCGTGGGGGTAGAGCGCACCTTTTTGATGAATTCGCCGCGCATTGAAAAGATCGAAGTCGTGCGACACGCGGTGGTGCGGCGCAAGCAGCTCTACTATATGCGCGGACTTTCCGGCAAAGCGGCACGTCTGCGGGAGCGGCGCGAAAAATAGGGGGCACCCTCTATGGCTGCGCGCAAACAATCTGTAGGCGCTTCTGGAGCGGCTGCCAAAAAGCTGTCCTTCAAGCGCTGTGACCCGACCCTGGAAGAAGAAGAACGTCTCAAGCTCCTGGGCCATTCCCTGATCGCTGGCCTGGATGAGGCTGGCCGGGGATGTCTGGCCGGGCCGGTGGTGGCTGCGGCGACAATTTTGCCGCTGGCAGAAGATTGCTGGCGCGTGTTTGCCGGTGTGCGCGACTCGAAACAACTCAGCGAGGCGCAGCGGGAACGTTTGTATGCGGTGGTCATGGAACGCGCCGTTGGGGTCGGGGTGGGCATCGTCTCTGTGCAGATGATTGATCGCTATAATATCCTGCGGGCGACACGTCTGGCGATGCAGCAGGCACTGAAGGCTCTGCCGGTGCAGCCCACCTATCTGCTGCTCGATGCCGTCAAACTCTCTGCGGTGCGCCTGCCCCAGCTTGCGTTGATTAAAGGGGATGCGCGCTGCCTCTCAATTGCCGCCGCCTCCATTATCGCCAAAGTCACCCGTGATCGGTTGATGCTGGCGCTTGATCAGCAGTACCCCGGATATAGCTTTGCGCGGCATAAAGGCTATAGCACCGCCGAACATAAACGGGCGCTGCTAGCCCTGGGGCCGTCTCCAGCGCACCGCCGCACTTTTGCCCCAGTGCGGGCGCTCCTGGATGGTCAACAGCTTTCCCTCAATTTATAGCAAGCAGCCTATCGCATGCGCAGAACCAGGAGCCTAAAGCCGAAGTCTGCGCTCTTTATGCCTCCAGATCGCTCAGGCTGGGCTGCCATTCTTCGGTGGCGGCTGAGAGCACAGCGCGGACCAGTCGCAGCGGGTCGTGACGCACAAAGTGATCGGTTCCAATCGCCGTCAGATGGTCTACGACTACCTCTGGTACCATGTCCTTCACTTGCGCCACATCAGGAATGACGGGATGCTGTTGTTGCTGGGCATATGATTCGATCAAATGCTCAGGGAAGGCGCCATTGTGGAGGATGACCCGATCAACCCGGCCCCCCAGATGATGGTGGATTTCGCGCACAAAATCCGAAGCGTGAAACCCATCGGTTTCGCCATGTTTGGTCATCAGATTGCACACGTAGACCTTTTCGGCCTCGGATTCGCGGATGGTGCGCGCCACGTCCTCCACCAGCAGATTCGGCAAAATGCTGGTGTAGAGATCACCCGGCCCGATGATAATCACATCGGCGCGGCGCAGCGCCCGAATAGCTTGTGGACAGGGAGGCGCGGGAGGGTTGAGGTAGAGGCGCTTGATGGGCGGAAGCGGGCCGGATTCATGTTCTCCGCGCCGATCAATGTCGGTTTCGCCACAGATGGTTGTTCCATCAGCAAGTTCTGCGCACAGCGTGGTGTGAGCCAGTGTGATAGGCAGCACCCCGCCTGCTGTCCCCAGCAGTTCCTGGGCATCTTGCAGGGCGAGCAGTAAATCGCCTCCGTTGATTTCCTGGAGGGCGGAGAGCACCAGATTGCCCAGGCTGTGCCCGCCAACGCCTTCGCCCCGCATGCCTTCCCCGTTGCCGTTGATCGGGCTGCCACCCGTAGGAAAGCGATAATTAAACACCTCGCGCCAGAGGACACCATTGCGCGAGAGCGCTACCAGCGCCTGGCGCAGGTCGCCAAAGGGCAGTTGTCCAAACTCGTCCATTAACCGGCGCGAACTGCCGCCGCTATCGGCCATTGTGACCACCGCAGTGATGGAACAGGGGCTTTTCTTCAGATGGGAAAGGACAGCAAAAGGCCCGGTCCCGCCGCCAATAGTGACCACCCGCTTTCCCGCTAATTTCTGTGTTAATCCCTGATTTGCATCCATTGGTTTCTCCTTCTGGCCGACTGACCTGCTGTCTCCGCGTGCATTATATCCTAAGTCTTTTTCAAAATGGCAGACTACGCGCTTTTGATGCCAAAATTACTATGCTGCCCCTATTCAACGAAGTTGATGGTATTTTGTCTCCTCTCTGGGCACGTGATACAATTTTTCTAAACGATGACCTCTCGCTCTTTCGGGGATGGTTTCTGGCGGCGCTGGATTGCTTGCTTTTGCGCGGGGTAGCGCGGGTGGAGAAACAGCCTGATCTGCTAGCCTTGTTGGAGGCAGATGAACACAATGGGCGCCCGTCTGCTACAACCCTGTATGGCAGTAATTCGTATCGGGAGTAGGGGTCTGATGCTTGTTGTGCTCAGTTCATCAAGGCGGCTTGAATAGCAAGGTCGTTTGCAAGGCAAATCATGGAGGCAAACACGATGGCCGGGGTAATTGAGTGCCCATCTTGTGGAAGTATGTTTCCGTCTGGTACGCGCTTTTGCTCGGAATGCGGCGCGACTATGACGGGCGCGCTGGTGCGCCAGGCAACCGGCATGTTGGCGGCCAACCGGATGCTGCATGATCGTTACCTGATTCTGAAAAAGCTGGCCCAGGGCGGCCAGAGCGCGGTCTATCTGGTGGCGGATACGCTGGATGGGAGCAAGCAGTACGCGCT
Source organism: Ktedonobacterales bacterium (assembly GCA_036557885.1). Classification (GTDB taxonomy): domain Bacteria; phylum Chloroflexota; class Ktedonobacteria; order Ktedonobacterales; family DATBGS01; genus DATBGS01. Next base: position 8,810 of record DATBGS010000124.1, on the reverse strand, counting down.
CAAAGAGATGAGCGAATCTGAACTCAGCCCGGAAGAAAAAGCGCAAGCCCTGGCCGATTTTCAGCGCGAAGCCGATATGCTGCGCTTGCTCAATCATCCAGCGCTTGCCAGGGTCTACAGTACCTTTGTGGAAGAAACCAGGCATTATATGCTGATGGAATATATTGCCGGGCGCAACCTGGAGGTGGCGCTGGCCGAGGCAGAGAAACCGCTCCCAGAGGCCGAGGTTGTCGCCTGGGGCATTGCGCTCTGCGATCTGCTGGCCTATCTGCATCAGCAAGACCCCCAGATTATTTACCGCGACCTGAAGCCATCCAATATCATCCTTCAGCCCGATGACACCATTAAGCTGATTGATTTTGGGATTGCGCGCTTTCAGCAGACCGGCCAGAGCAAAGATACTGTTTGCCTGGGCACAGATGGCTACGCGCCAATTGAGCAATACAGCGGAAAAACCGAGCCGCGCTCCGATTTGTACGCGCTGGGAGCGACGCTCTATCACCTGCTGACCAATCAGGTGCCAGCCGCCGCGCCCACCAGGATAGCCGACGCTGCCAGCTTTAAAGCGCCGCGCGCGCTCAACCCGGCGCTTTCGCCCGGCCTGGAAGCGGTCTTGCTGCGGGCGATGGAGGTTCACCCCACGCAGCGCTATGCCGATGCTGATGAGATGCGCGACGCCCTGCAAGCGCTCGATGAGAGCGTCGCTAATGAGGCTGCGCCCAGGCGGGCCGTCGTCAAGCGCCAGCCTTCAAAGCACCTCTCTTCTGGCTTAACCAGGCCACAAGATGTTCCATCGCGCCCGCTGCCGGTGCCTGCCACGCCTGCTTCGGTAATTTCGTCCGGCCAGGAAAGCATTACCGTTCGCCTTCAACCGTCAGAGCGGCCTCGCTGGGATGGCCCCAGGCTGCGTGTACGTCCGCCCATGCTTTCGTTTGGGGTGGTGACGCCCCAACGAGCCGCTATGCAATCCTTTACCCTTGAAAATGAAGGGGCAGAGCCGCTTGAGGTGACAGTCACCAGTGACGAGCCAGCTTTGATGCTTGATGTCCCGGCAGAATACGGGAACCGGGCGCAGGTGGCTGTCTGGCTGAAGCCGTTCCAGTTAGATGCCAGGCATTATGAGCGCATGCTTGAGGTGGTGACCGGTGAAGAGACTACCCTGGTTGAGGTCCAGTTCACGGTGGCCCGGCCAGGGACCACCAGCAACCGCCTTCCGGTGCCCATACAACAAAACCGCCAGGTCTACTTTCCGCGCCCTGGACGTTTAATCGGTATTGGTATTGGGCTGGCCTGGCTGCTGAGCTATCTGCTCAGCCATCTGGGGCATTTCGGCCCATTTATCCCGCATTGAGCGGGCAGAGTGAGAAGATAGACTGGCCTGGCAGCAGGATGAGCGACACTTCTCCACAAAGATAAACCGTCAGCTTGATAATGAGGCAGGGGCGCCAGAGACTCCAAGCGTTATTGGAGTCTCTGGCGCCCCTGCCTGCATGTCTGCACCTTCACAGTGCATAGCGTCAGATCAGTCTGGCGCGGAAAAGTAGATGATGGGCAGACAGAGGATAAAGGCCGCGATATAGGAGGCCAGAAACACCCGGCCAACGGTGCCAAGAAACTCCATTGGGATTTTCCGGCTGCGGAACCAGAGGTAGAGCATCAGGGCCGCCGCAACCGCGCAGCCAACGATGGGCCAGAGGATGGCTGGCGGTGGGGTATTAAAGTTGGCAGCGAGATACTTCTGGATATAGATGTTGAGCACAAGCGGGGGGATAAGCCCCGCCAGCAAGAGCACCAGCCGGGGAGTATGCACAAGCTGCCCCAGCTTGACAAGTCCGGCTATCACCGGCACCGCCAGAATATCTGCCACCGTGACAAATGCGCCCAGGAGCATGCTGCCCAACACAATAAAGATAAGCTGTTGGATTGGTGACTTGGCGCTTAAGCCAACGCTGGTCCAGAACGAAGCCTCTGGTGGCCTGGCGGTGGTCGCCATAAAGAAGCCGTACTGGTTGTTATCATCGTATTGCAGCCAGGTCACGTAGATATTGCCGCGCGTATCTTCTTGCACACAGGGATTGGTAGCGCTGCTCGTCAGGGGAACCAGCCGCGTAGGATTCCCCGCCAGAGTTTCGTGGTTGCTGATCTGATCAACGTAGGGCATCATTGGGATGTTTTCGCTGTCGTCAATCCATCCAATCCAGGTGGTCGCTGTGTTTGTTGCCGCAGCATGGCCTGGGAGCGTATTTGGCCCGACGCTCAGACAGAGCTGCATATAGTTATCTGTTATGCCAAGCAGCGTGGTTGGTTGCAGCGCAAAGCCGTGATCGGATTGCACGACAGCGACGGCGTAGTTCAGCTTATTTACCACGCCCCAGGCAATGTGCAGCTTTTGCGTGGCATCCAGCACGACGGCAAGCGGGTCGAAGCGGAAATCATTTCTCAGGGTCGAATTTGATACCCCCTTCTGATTCTGGTTGCCGGGAAAGACGCCCTGGGCTACAAAGACGGGATCATGCAGCGGATGTGCTGTGGCGTCAAAGGGAGTGAGAACGATGTCCCAGCCCGCCTTGGGATTGCGCTGCTGCATGACAACAGCCAGGGTGCCATCAGGGTAGACAACCAGGTGTGGGAAGGCCGCTTCTATGGAGGGCTGAAACAGCACGAAGGGCTTTCCGAGCGTCTGATTGTTTGAGATAGTAACCGCGCGCACTGTCTGCGCCCCGCTGTCACCATCAAGCCAGGCGTAGACAACGTTACCGCTGGCATCGGCGCCACCGCTCAACGCATCCGCAAAGCTATTGGTCTGAAAGAGCGTTTCCGGCACGATGGAGGAAGCTGAAAGATGGGCGCTCTGGTCTTCTACCAGGGCATGACGCACCGTAAAAACGCCGCTGGTGCGTTCGATCCAGGAGGCATGGAAGCGCCCATTGCTGTCCAGGAGCAGGTTTGGTGAGAATAAGGCATCAAGGGCATGCGCCAGGGTCACTGGCTTGACCAGCACGACAGGGTGCTGGTCGCTGCTTACCACCGAGTAGAGCAGATCAACCAGGTTAGGATTTGAACTGTGTGGGGTAGTGACCGTATAGAGGAGATGAAAATGGTCCTGGGCATCAAGCAAACTATCGGCAGTGCCCAGCGAAGACAGCGCGGTCAATTCCGCTGAGCTGCTCAGTTGGGGTTGGCTGGCTGGGGCAGCTTTGGCTGGCTGAATAGAGGCCAGGCTCAGGGCTGCTGCCATCAGCAAGACAAGCGGGGCAGCAAACGCCAGCCGCCAGAACCCCGCCCATCGTCTTTGTGTGCTGGCGCTCTGTCCAGCCGGGCGTGTGGCGTGTTTTCTTTGAGTATGCAGCAAATACATGGTGAAATCTCCTCACCCCTGCGCGATGTTTTCCCAGGGCGCATGAGGGCAATGAAAGATGATGAGTTGAGCAACAAAAGCGAATAGATTAGGGCAAGCAGTTTTAAGCAGTCCAATTGCAGAAGCTCAGCGCGATCTTTTTGGATGAGCCGGGCTTCGCATCGCTCTGCTCCACTCTCTACAACGCTCCTGAATTGCCAAACCCTGTAGCTGGCGGCAAGCGCATCCCAGCAGCCCCGCGAGCCTGTTCATGTGGACCGGGGAGGGTGTCAGCCAGATGCGAAGGGGCGCGAGGCGTGTCTAGCGCCAGGCCCCCAATGCAGATAGGAGCTACTTCCGCAGGCGGCGCCTGCTTATCAGCCAGGCGCCGAACATCAGGCCCATCCCTGCACCCATCAGGAGCGGTACCCTGTTTTTCCTGGCTGGCGCGGGCGCATCATAGGCGCCACCCGCCTGATAGGATTGATCGAGCAACTGCACCGGATGCAGCGCTTCAAGGGTCAGGTGACGCTGACGCGCGCCATAGGCAATCTGCATGATGCAGCCGGGATTGCCGGTTGCCACCACCTGGGCGCGAGTCTGCTCGATGTGCCCCATCTTGCGTTCCAGCAGTTTCCCGGCCATTTCCTGGTTGGTGATGTTATAGATACCCGCGCTGCCACAACACCAGTCAGATTCCTTCAGGTCCACCAGTTCCAGGCCAGGAATGCGCTTGAGCAGGGCGCGCGGCTGATTTTTGATTTTCTGGCCGTGCGCCAGATGGCAGGCATCGTGATACGTGACGCGCCGCTGCACTTCGCCCAGTTGGGGGTTCAGGTCAATCGTCGCCAGAAATTCGCTGATGTCCTGCATTTTGCCGCTGAACGCGGCGGCGCGCGCGGCGTAGGCCGGGTCATCGCGCAGCAGGTGGTCATATTCTTTGAGATTTGAGCCGCAGCCCGCCGAGTTGATAATGATGTAATCGCACGCAAACGGCTCAAACGCCTCGATGTTGGCGCGGGCTAATTCTCGGCCCTTCTCTGCCTCGCCAGCGTGGACATGCAGCGCGCCGCAGCAGCGCTGCTCTTGCGGGATAACGACCTCGCAGCCATTGGCGGTAAGCACGCGAATGGTGGCCTCATTGATCTCGCGGAATGCCTGGTCCATCATACAGCCAGGGAGAAAACCCACACGATACTTTCGCTTGCCGAGCGCTGGAGTAATGATCGGATGCTTGCCCGGAAAGAGGTCGCCTTGCAGCGCTGGCAAGAGCGCTTCCGGCTCTTTGAGCTTCCCCGAAAGCGGCCCAGGCACGAAATCCACCAGATTGAGCTTGCGAGCGAGCGTTTGCAGGCCGCTGCGCTGGTAGAGCTTGAGGCTGCCAAACAGCAGCATGGTGAGCTTGCGCGAAGGCAGAATGGCCCCAAAGACGGTTTTCCGCAGCACGCGCTCGGTGGCGTTTTGGTGTTGACTGGCCTGCAATTGAATCTCTTCGCGCGCGCTTTCGATCAATTTTCCAAACTGGACCCCGGAGGGGCAGGCGGTTTCGCAGGCCCGGCAGCCCAGGCAGCAGTTCATGTGCTCGATAAACTCCGGGCCAACCGTCGCGCGCCCGTCGGCAACCGCTTGCATCTGGTAGATGCGCCCGCGCGGTGAATCCATCTCCACGCCCAGTACCGCGTAGGTGGGGCAGGTAGGCAGACAAAAGCCACAATGAATGCACTGGCGCAGCAAATCATAAGTGTGGCTGTCCCGGCGCAGTGGCCCTTGCACCATCGGGAGAGGGGTCGCGTGTTCTTGTAGTCCAATGCCCATAGCTGCCTCGCTTCTGCGAATCATATGCCACCCAGAAAGCGCCCTGCTGCCAGCGCGCCCTGCGGGTCAAATTGGTGTTTGAGTAGCTGCATCAGCCGTTGCTCGGCGCGCGTGTCGCCCCACACGCTGACACGCTTTTTGAGGTCTGTTGGTGCGCGGGCGATAACCAACGTTCCCTTGTGGTTCACGGCCCAGGCGCGCAGCAGGCCAATCGCCTCAGCTAAGCGCTCTGCTGCATCCGTTGGGCGCATGTGTAGATACACCAATCCACTGCCCGCGTGAGCCAGCGCGCTGGCTTCCAGGTGCTGCTCTTCGCAGATAACCTGCGCGCTTTTGAGGAACGGGGCCACATCCTGAATCAACAGGGAAACCTTGCAGGTAAGCGGCGCGGTTTGCTGCGCCCGCACACCCTCCCAGAAAGCCTGCTGCGCTTCGGCCTCCAGCCGCGCTCCTGGCGCCCCGCCAGCGCGAGAGGCTGTCGCGCGTGTGTCGCTCATCTGGCGCTCAACCGCTTTTCCCCCGCCAGAAAAACTCACCGCGAGCAGGTAGGGCGCTCCTGGCAACGCGGACTGGAGCGACTGAGCAAGCTGCTGCTGTGTTGCGTGATCAAGCAGTTCCAGCGCGTTAGGCGTGACCACTCCACTGAGCAGCGCCACAACATATTGCATGGCGGCCTCGGCGTTGTCAAAGCCAATGAGCAGCGTTTCCTCGCGTTCGGGAAGCGGCAGGAGCTTAAAGTTCGCTTCGACGATCACACCCAGCGTGCCCAGCGAGCCAACATAGAGCTTGTTGAGGTCATAGCCCGCCACGTTTTTGACGACTTTGCCCCCGCTGCGGGCAATCGTGCCATCTCCCAGCACCACCTTTAAGCCAATCACCAGATCGCGGGCAGCGCCATAGCGCAGGCGCCCTGGGCCGCTGCTGTTGGCGGCCAGGATGCCGCCAATGGTTGCGCGCTGCGCGTTGGGAGGGTCCAGCGCGAGAAACTGGCCTTTCGCGGTCAGGCGCTGCTGAAGGTCGGCCAGCGTTATCCCGGCCTGCGCACTGCATGTAAGGTCGGCGGCCTCGTGTTCCAGCAGCGCGTTCAGGCGAGCAGTACACAGGGCAAGATCATAGCGCAGAGGCGGCTGCCCCAGCCCCAGTTCGGTCCCGCCGCCACAGGGGAGCACCGCCAGATGCTGCTCGGCGGCAAACTTCACAATGGCGGCCACATCCTCCACCGTGCCCGGCAGGGCTGCCGCCTGTGGCTGGATGCCATCCAGCGCAAAAGCGCTCAGATCACTGGCGCCTGTCAGTATTTCCGCCTGGGGCGCCACACGGTGTAGCTTATTGGCGAGTGTTGTTCCGCTCATAGCTGGCTCCTCCCTGTAGGTTTAGTGCCAGGCGCCCTCGGCTTCGGCCTGCGTGTAGGCTGGGCTGCGCTCCTGGCCGATCACCAGCTTGATGTCGGCGCAGCGCCCTGGCGTCGGGAAGATTTTGCCAGGGTTGCAGAGATTCTGTGGATTGAATGTCTCGCGCACGCGCAGCATCACCGCCAGATCATCCTCGCTGAAGATAAGCGGCATGGCCTCGCTTTTCTCCATGCCCACGCCATGTTCGCCGGTGATGGAGCCACCGGCCTCCGCGCATGCCTGGAGAATCTCCATCCCCGCCTGGCGCACCTTCTCCACCTCGCCAGGCACCTGCGAGTCAAAGAGGATGAGTGGGTGCAGGTTGCCATCGCCCGCGTGAAAAACATTGCCCACGCGCAGGCCATAGTGGTCACAAATCGCGTTGACGCGATCAAGCACAACGGGCAATTTGGTGCGCGGCACCACGCCATCCTGCACATAGAACTCGTGCGAGATGCGTCCCACCGCGCCAAAGGCTTCTTTGCGGCCCCGCCAGAGCAACTGGCGCTCCTGCTCATCTTTGGCGATGCGCACTTCTCGCGCGTGATTGGCGTTGCACACCGCAACAATCTGGTTCACCTGCTCATCCACTGTGTCGCGCAGGCCCTCCACTTCGATCAGCAAGACCGCCGCCGCGTCCAGGGGATAGCCCGCGTGGATATAGGCTTCAACGGCCTGGAGAATGATCTGATCCATCATTTCCAGCGCGGCGGGGATGATGCCGCTCTCGACGATGCCTGAGACGGTGTTGCTGGCATCATCTACCGTGTTAAAGATGCCCACCAGCGTTTTGACGGTTTCGGGCTGATGCACGATGCGCACAGTAATGCTGGTGACGATGCCCAAGGTGCCCTCAGAGCCAACCAGCAACCCCGTCAGATCGTAGCCCGGCGTATCCAGCGTGGGGCCGCCCACCTCGATGACTTCGCCATCGGGCAAGACCACTTCCAGCCCCAGCACGTGGTTGGTGGTGACGCCATAGATCAGCGTGTGGGGGCCGCCGGAGTTTTCGCCCACGTTGCCACCAATCGTGCAGGATTTCTGGCTGGAGGGGTCAGGCACATAGTAAAAGCCGTTGGGGGTCATGGCATTGCTTAGATGCAGATTGACCACGCCGGGCTGGACCACTGCGCGGAGATTCGCGTAATCAATGGAGAGGATGCGGTTCATGCGCTGGAAAGCAATCACAATGCCGCCCTGAAGCGGCACCGCGCCGCCAGAAAGCCCTGTGCCCGCGCCCCGCGCTACAAAAGGCACACCGCGCCTGTTTGCCACTTTGACGATAGCGCTTACTTCGGCGGTGCTGGCCGGAAAGACGACGACATCCGGGCGCGAACGATCAATCGAGGCGTCATATTCGTATAGCATCAGATCGTAGGGCGAAGAAAGCACCGCGCGCGGGCCAACAATGGCTTCTAAATCTTTCACCAGGGCCGATTTCTCATCAGGGTGGAGAGCCATGATCATAAAACGTGGGCGATGGACCCCCATCCCTTAAAAGGGATAGGGAGGAAGTCGCCCTCTCCTTTCGTGTAACTATAGCCATCTCGTTGGTGGAGAGATTGACAATACCGAGCGGGGATACCTTGCACCGTACCACTACTCGTGGTCACGTTGAACGAGCCTTTCGCCCGCACGGCTACGCGGCCCACATACGTACCCACCTTGATGCCTTCCGTGACGACGGCTCGCACCATGTCCCCGGTGCGGAAGCCTCGCACCCGGCTCTGACCTTTGGCTCTCGCGCGGGGGAACCCATGCTTGTCCATCAGACACATCTGCCGCCGTTGCCACCCGCTGGCACTGATCACCAGGGGGATAACTCCCTTGATGTGCAGCCCCTCTGGAGTGCTGGCGCCCACACAGGCAGCGTCCAGAAAGTGGGTCTTGGGAAGTTGGCGCAGCGTGCGGTTCCACTTCGTCCGCCCACCTGTCCCCACCTCGACTGGCAAGCCTGTTGTCTGGAGCCGCCTGTAGAGCGCCCATCGGGTGGCGTTCACCGCCGCCGCGTCATGACGGGGACGTTTGGCCTGGACCTGCACCTCCGGGTGGCCGAACTCAGTAGCGGTCTGAGTGCCCTTTTTCTTGTTGCAGGGTTTGCACGCCAGCGTGAGATTGCTGATGCGATGGCTGCCACCCCTGGCCCTGGGGACAATGTGCTCCACTTCCAATGGCACGTCCGTCTTGCCGCAATACGCACACTTGCGTTCCCACTTCTCCAGTAGGTACTCTCGAATCTCGTAGCCTACGAGCGTGCCCTGCTGATA
>DATBGS010000123.1:0-24407 GCA_036557885.1 Ktedonobacterales bacterium | reverse complement strand
AAAGTGTCCCGATAATGGATGGTACGCCCGCTTGTAGAAAGCCAGACACCAAACCCACGACCTCATCGGGAAGACGCTGGAAGTCGGTCATCGCGGTTTGGCAGGCGGAAAGCACGACCAACCTCAAATAAGCAAGGTGGTGTGGCTCAATGGTCAGCAGGTCTTGCAGGGTCAACCGTGTTCCACCAGCCAGCAGCAGCGAAGATGCCAGCGGTGTTTCTGCATTAAATAATCCGTGACAGGCAAAGTGCGCAAACTGCGCCTGTGGAAGCGCATCCCAAACAACGTCTTTACCCGCTTGTTGTTCGTACCAAATGCTCCCTGAATCGGGCGGAACGAGAGAGAACAGCGTCTCCAGTTCGGCCCGCGCATAGGGCAAACTTGGAGGCGTACACTCTACAAGCTGATTCAGCCGCTCTTCCAGGCGCTGATTCGGGTCTGGTGGAGGGAACGTCTCCTTGAGGAGCGCATAGATGGCTCCTGCTTGCTGAAGTGCACTTCCTGCATATTTGATCTGCTCTGGCGGCTCTTTGCAGACCCTTTCAAGTTGTTGAAGCGCCTGTGTCCACAGCGTTATAAGCGCCTTTTTTGCAGGGGAGAGCCTGGCAATGCTTCGCTGGCTTTTATGTATCGGGCGGCCCACCTGCTGCAACTCTGGGAGCAACGCCCGCAATTCGTCTCGCACCCAGGCGCCCGTACGGTCATCCGCGAGAGGGTTGCCTACTCCTACAAACCGTTGCAACCTTTTGCCCACCTGTCCATGTCGGCGTTGCGCTTCTTTTTGAACCGAAAACAGGACTTGAGCAGAGGGTGCATAGGTGACGGTGAATTCATTCAGCAGGCACCGCTTACTTTTCCCTACGCGGTACTCACAGGTGTGCAAGGGAAGAAGTCCCAGAAGCCCGATTGGAATAAGCGCGACACTTGTGACCTTCTTTCTGCGCAGCAGGGCGGCAAGTGGGCGTATGAATTTCTGTCCCAGTTGCCCAGCCATCTGAGCGAGCGACTGTTTTAGCCAGTCAGGGTGAGAGAGCTGGCCCGCCAGATAGCCACCGGTGGGCAGGCGTGTGTTGCTGTTACGGCGAATAAGCAGTGTGCTGAGGCTTTGTGTGGTGAAGGAGGGGATCAAAAGCGCCTCGGGCGAAGACCAGCCCGATTGCACAAACACCCCTAAGCTACCAAAGGGCAAGGTGGCGAGATAGACAAGCGGGCTATCAAGCGAAGCCATCGCCTGATCGTTCCAGTCGGCCAGGAATTGCTCATGCCCTGGGAGTTGTCGTATCTGGGTAAGCGCCTGCTGAAGCTCCGCCCGCGCCTGTTCTATCTGATCGGCCTGCGGAAGCAGCGCTGGCTCTTCAGAAAAGGGGCGAGTCGTCAGTGCTCTGCTGATTTGATGCTGCAAGATGAGCAATTGGTTCTGTCGTTCGGTTTGTTCAAGGTGTGCCAGGTGATCTGTGGCCCGCTGATACGCCTCACCGATTTCTGGGGCCTCTCGCGAGATTCTGGCTAATTCAGCCCGGTCTCTGGCAAGCGCCTCCTTCAACCTGCGTGCCCGTCCTTTTTCCAACATGGCAACGGCCTCCTGCATCCTGCCTGATTGTGCCAGCGCAAACGCTGCACGTGGGTGCAATCCAGATGCCTCACTGAGCCACGCTTCTTGACCAGTGCGAGAGAGTTGGGTGCGGTACAACTGCTCAATAGCCTCTATCCCATAGCTGTAAGCGCGAGTGGCTTCCGGCCAGGCATGTCGCTCTGCTGCCCAATCACCCCAGCGGCGCGCAGAGGAGAGTACAACATCAGGAGAAACTTGCAGACCCTTTTGGCACGCTTCCTCAAACGCTTCAATTGCCTGACGTTTATCTTCTGGCTGCTGTGAATGCTCATAATGATCGCGCAGGCAAAGCCCCAGGTTATGGCGATGGTCCACGAACAGTTGAGAATCAGCGGGAATGAAGGGGAGCGCGCGCTGAAGGAATGCTACCGCTTGCTCCAAATCTTCGACGCTGCCGGTGTGGAGAAAGCGGCTGCGTAAGGCGAGGCCAAGGTTGTTGTAATATTCGCTCAAATGAAAGCTTGCTACCTGATGAGGAGGCGCGGCCTTCCGAAAAATCTCGATGGCTTGCTCTAAATCATCTCTCTGGCTGGTAAGCTCATACCGATCATGCAGACACGCGGCTAAACCGTTCAAAAAATAATGAAGCAGTGGAGCGTTTTTCTCAGTCGTCTCAACGGCTTGCTGAAAGGCCCGAATGGACTGATCTATGTCTTCTCGCTTATGGGTGAAACGATAGCGGGCGCGCAGCCCAAGACCAACATTGCTCAAATACAGCGGCAGGTCTGGAGAACTGTTTGGGGTCAGCGAGACTGCTCGTTGAAAAGCATCCAGCGCGTGGTCCAAATCTGCAAATTGTCCCGTGTGGGAATAGCGAACAAATAAGCCGCCACCCAAACTGCTCAGGTGGCCTGGGAGTTCGGGCGCATCATCTGGAAGCCGCGCCACCGCCTGTTGATACGCCCAGACAGCGCGCTCAATATCTTCCAACTGCCCCATCAGGGTATAGCGTTCCCTGAGTGCTATCCCAAGGTTCACAAAGATGGAAGGCAGATACGAAAAATCGGCTGGCGCGCGGTTCAAGGCTTCTTGCTGCACCTCAATGATGCGATCTACGTCTTCTTTGCTCCCGCCGAGATGCGCATACCGCTCGCGCAGCAGCAACCCCAAGCTATTCAAGATGACCGGCAGAAAGGGCGAACCAACGGGAATACGCTCAACGGCCTGCTCTAAAATCTGCACCGCTTCCTCTAAGTCAGCTCGCTGGCCCTGACGAAGATAACGATCACGCAGACCCAGGCTCAGGCTGCTTTGGTAGGAGGGAAATTCGGGGGCTTGCGGAAACATCGTCTCCACCGCGTGACGGAACGATTGAATGGCGCGCTCTATATCAGAAAGATCTCCGGTTCGCTCATAGCGTGAGCGTAAAGCCGCCCCCAGATTATGAAACAAGCGTGGAAGGTTGGGCGAGCGTTCAGCCATTGGGAGCGCGCGCTCAAACGCGGCAATAGCCTCCTCAAGGTCTTCTAGCTGCCCCAGCCGTGAATAACGATCTCGCAGGGCAAGGGCCAGATTGTTCAAACACTCAACCTGGGTAGGCACATCGAGTTGCACATGGGCCAGCGCGGTGCGAAAAACCTGAATCGCTTCTTCCAGGTCTTCAAGCTGGGTCGTGTGATTGTAACGATCCCGCAACCCGGCCCCTAAATTGTTCAAAATAGAAGCATAGAACGGGGCATCTTCTAAGGCTGAGAGCGCCGCCCCGCGATAGGCTTGAATCGCTTGCTCCAGGTCTTCGGTCAACCCAAAGCGTTCATAGCGGGTACTGAGACTAACCCCCAGGTTCGTCAGGATAAAAGGAAGATAGGAAACATCCCCTGGACCGATCTGGAGCGCGTATTTCCACAACCTGATGGCCGTGTCCAGGTCTTCAGCGCTGCCTTGAATGCCATAACGATGCAAAAATGCGCCAGCCGCATCGTTCAAAACAATCATCTGAAATGTTTCTGAGACTCCGACAAAGAGGGGATGACTGATGATTGCTTTCCAGCGCGCAATGGCAAGTTCAAGCGCCTGAATATCACCGCTAGACTGGTAAGCCTGGGTTGACGCCTCGGCTAACTGTCTGTCTTGATACCAGGATGGAGGGAGTTCAAGCTCAAAGAGGGGAGCGTTTGAGGGCTGGATCTGTAACAGTTCAGGCCACACCTGGCCCAAACTTGCTCGATAGATGCTGTCAGTCGTCTGGAGACGTTCACGAAGCAATCTGGTGAGTTCCCCCAAGTCCCTGTAATCTTCCTCTGGGGTGGTCTGCCGAGCCGGAATGAAAAAGAGCGGCGGGATTGCGGTGTGATCATAGAGCAAACAGGAAGTATCGCTTATCTCAATGTCTTGTTGGCAGGTCGGGCAGACTGCTGCCTGTGGGTTGCCTTCCATGAGTTGGGCAGCGACATCTGGCTGCTCGGATGAATCAAGCAACACCCATACAGTCACTTCACTGGCGCTGTGGCAGTTTGGACAGACTAGCGTCCGTGTTTGCGGCTGCGAAATACTCACCAACATCCCTCAGAGCCTGGGTTGATCAAGGTAGTTACTGTGTCACTGAAGCAAGCTCGACAATGCGCGCATTGGGATGGGCGTAGAGACTGTAGGCCAGCCAGGTAGGGTCGCCCAGGCGCCGGGCAGCCAACCGCCCCTGACGCACAGCCTCGGCAACGGTTTCGCCCTCAAAGAGCGCACGATAGACTGTCTTGCTAAACTTCAGGGCAGCGCCATCATTGACCAGCCAGAGAGGGGCCAGAAATAGGCTGGCCCCGGCCCCAATCAGGCGATTGGCCCATCCACCCAGCCCGGTGATCGTCCATCCCTGACGACCTACCTCGCAAGCATTAAAGACAAAGGCAGGTCGGGCCTGGCGCAAGTATGCCTCTGTTTGCCCAACAATACTATTGGAAGTCAGGGGCTGCTGATCCTCAAGCCAGATCGCCGATTCACCATCCGGGTCTTCGGGATAAAAATTCCCATGCGTGGCGAAATGCACCCAGGTATAGCCCCCATTTTGCAAAAAACTCTTGGCGGCTGCCGTAGAAAGTGAAGCGGGGCTGGCATCATACAGATGGTGCTTGCGTATCATCATCGCTAAAAAAGCGCGTTCGCGCTGCGCCGCCAGCAACCCGGTGTCTGATGGAGCCAGCACAGCTAGCATAGAGGGGCTAAGTTCAGGCCCAGGCTCATACGTGGCAGCCCCCTGTGCCTCGCGGCGCAGCCAGCGCGAAACGCGCATCTGTAAGCATAAAGGATACGGGTCCACCCAGCGGTTATCGGGGTCATAGGGCCAGAGCAATTCCCAAGGAATATGCGGCTCATCGGAGACGATCAGCAAGCTCCGATTCTGCCATTGCGCTCGCTCAGCGGCATAGCGCTGCCGCAGTTCAAGGGGCATGAGTTCACGCCAGAGGTTTTGTCCCTCTTCTTTCAAGCGTGCCTCTGCATCAGCCGCGTCCAACTGGCGCACCTGCCCTAAAACAGCCTTCGTGGTGGGGTCAATACGCTGCGTAAGCGCGCTCAGCCTTCGGTAGATCTGCGCCGCGTACTTTTCTGGAGGAACCTGCAAATGGATGGGCGGAAAAGCCTGCCCAACCTCCCCGACGCGTCGCAACTCAAACGAAAGCGTGGAGGAAGATGAGGACCGTTCATAGGAGATATAGAGCATATAATCGGGTGGCTCAACGCCAGCCACAGTACGCAACAGTGCTCCAGCATGGGCCTGGGGATTGGTGGTTATCTCCTCAGCGGTGATCTCCACCGGGATACTGGTGGTTCCTACGGGATTTCCAGCTTGAAAAAAGTCAAGGACGAGATGAGTATGAGTCACCTCCACAGGGCGCAAATCAAAAACCACTGGCGGGCTATCGGCTTCAGGCAAAATAGTGATTGTTTGCTCAAACGGGCCAAGCATCTCAAACCCTGGAGCATAGAGATGGGCCGACACTGGCTCATCACCGAGGAGAAGCATTTGCTCCAAAGCCTCGCTGTAGCCGGGGCTTGTCATGGTCAAGCGGACAACCACCGCAATCCGTTTTGTCCCAATCCACACGCGATTGGGGCAAGAGATGTCGGTGTAGCGGGTGAACACTCGCTTCTGCTGCTTTGGATGCCCCGCAGTGCCGCTGTTCTCCAAACGGCCAAAGAGTTTGGGGATGCGAAACGTGAATGGCCCGCGCGTCTGTGCTGATTGCTGCTGGATGGCTACAAATTCATCATCAAAGCGATCCAGAATTTGCGGATTCTCCTCAAGAGCTTGCTGAATTTGCAGACAAATCTGATCTCTGGCGGGCTGGTCTTTTGCCTCCTGATAGGCTTCCAGCAATTCCCGCAAAAGCAGGCCGAGCGTTTCCCACTGCTCACCAGCGAGTTCGGGAAGCTCGTCCCAAATGGCAAGCAGTGCCATGATCGTGGTATCAACAGCCATTGCGTACCTATCACTTCCTTCTGACTTCCCCTGGACCTGCGCACCTGGACTATCATAGTGGATGCTTTCTCTGGTGTCAAATGGAAACGCTCTAGAAAATAGTGTCGAGTATGCCTGGATACCTGCTCTGTTTGCCTGAAAAGGTATAATACAGTGCGCTCATCCCCAAAAACAGCACGAGAGCACTGGTGGTGTAAGCAGTGCCATGAGTAGATGAGGCACCTGATGAAGAGCCAGAAAAAACAAGAGCAACACTCCCCTGCCCTCGGTGGCAATGAGGATCTCTCTCAAGCAGTCCAGAGATGGAGGGCGCTTGTAAAGAGCACTCCGCCTGATTCGCCACAATTATTGGATTACCTCTATAGCCTGGGCGATAGCCTCAGCGATGCTTACGCGCTCAACGGAGAGCTTGCCTATCTGAATGAGGCTATCAAGACCTTCAGGCGCCTTGTGGCGCTTACGCCCCCGCATGCTTCGGACTTTCCGGCCTATCTTATTCATCTGGGCATCTGTTTGCAAGATCGGTATGAACGCACCAGTCGGGCGAAAGACCTGAGTGAAAGCATCAAGGTGCTGCGGCAGGCCGTTGACGCTCTGCCACCCGATTCGCCTAATGTACCAATCGGCTTGAATAATCTGAGTAACGGGTTACGCGAGCGGTACACTCGTACCGGGCGGCTGGCTGATCTGGAAGCGGCGATCAAAGCGTCTCAAGCGGCGATTGCTGCTACTGCTGCTGGCTCTCCCAGTCTCCCGGACCGTCTCACTACTCTGGGCAACGGTCTCCGTGCCCGCTATATCCACACCGGCCAGTTGGAGGACATACAGGCGGCGATACAAGCATATCAAGCGGCGTTATCCGGTGCTGCTGCGGACTCACCTCAATTGCCTGTGTACTTCTCGAATCTCGGCGTGAGCTTACGTGATACCTACGTTCAGACAGGCGACGTGCAGCAGATGAAAGCGGCTGTCCAGGCTTTTCAGCATGCTCTGGAACATACCCCAATTGCATCTCCCAGATACCCTGCTCGTCTGGCAAACCTGGGGCTGGCCCGGCATGACCTCTTTGTCGCAACGGGAGACGGTGAAGACCTGGAAGCCGCCATAGAGACCCTTCAGCGTGCTAAAACGAGTACGCAGTTGCCTGATTCTAACCGGGCTGCAATCCTTTCCAACCTGGGTTTTTGTCTCACCACTCGTTACGAGACTCTTGGAGCCATCACAGACCTGGAAGCGTCCATCCTGGCGTATCGAGAAGCTCTGGAGCATCTGCTCCAGGACTCATCTTACCGCCCGATCATTCTTGCCAATTTAGGGGATGCGCTGCATAAACGCTATGATTGTTTTGGCAAGCACGAAGACCTGGAGGAGGCAATTCAAGCTCACCGGGAAGCCGTAGCACGTACGCCAGCCACTTCGCCTTATTTGCCTGCTCGCCTGGACAGCCTGGGGTCCAGTTTGCGCACACGCTATAGATACACCGGACACATTGAAGATTTGCATGCCTCGATCAAACTTGCCAGAGAAGCGGTACAACAGACAGAAGCCCATTCGCTTGAGTGGCCCACCTATCTCAATGGTCTGGGCAACAGCCTCCTGATGCGCTATGACTATCTGGGGGAGAGGGAAGATTTGGAAGAAGCGGTCAGGGTCTTTCAAGAAGCGGTGCAATGTTCTCCACCAGATGCCTTTGGGCTGCCCGCGTATCTGGCGAACCTGGGTACGGCCCTCTATGTTCTCTATCAACAGACCGGTCAGGCAGATGCCCTGCAAGCGGCTATGGATGCTCAGCAACGGGCCATGCAGCATCCAAGAGCGCGTATTTCTACGCTCTCGGAACGCCTGACAGGAGCAGGCGCAAGCTTTTATGCCTCCTATATGCATGAAGGGAAGATAGAAGACTTGCAAGCGGCCATAACTGCTCACCGCTCTGCTGTGCAGCAAACCCCGGCTGGCTCACCGCTGCTGCCCCTTCGGCTGTCCAATCTGGGCGCGATGCTACGAACCCGTTATTCTTACGCCGGGCAATTGGGAGACCTGAGTGCTGCGATAGAAGCACTGCAACAAGCGCTGGACTTGACGCCTGAGAGCGCGCCAGAACATCACCTGCTTCTCGTGAACCTGGGTAATGGTCTTTTCACGCGCTATGAACATATGGGCAGCCTCGAAGACCTGGAATCTGCGCTCCAGAAGTATCAAGAAGCGCTGGCACGCGCGCCAGCAAATTCACCCAGTCTCGCCGTCAATCTCATCAATCTGGGGACAGGTTTCCACACACACTATGAACATATGCACAGAACAGAAGACCTGGAAGCCTCTCTTGCAGCGTTTCAACAGGCGGTGCAGCGCATTGGCGCCAACGCCCCAACCTTCCCAAAGGCACTTACCGGCGTGGGGATCGGGTTGATGGCTCGCTATGAACGCACAGGGCAGATGGCTCATCTGGAAGAAGCCATCGAATATCATCGCCGGGCTGTCAGGCATGTTCAGGCAAACTCGCCCGACTCCCCGGCGTATCTGACGAATCTTGCTGGTTGCCTCCATAGCCGTTATCTGCGTACAGCGCAAAGACGAGATCTCTCTGAGGCAATAGAGGTGCTGCGCAAGGCTTCACAGCAAGTTTTGCCGGATTCACCGCTCTTGCCGGTCATCTCCTTGAACCTGGGCGATTGCTTACGTGATCGTTACCGCGAGACGCTGCGTCAAGAGGATTTCCAGCAGGCGGCAGCCGCCTATAGGGAAGCATGCGAAAAGGGCCAGCGTCTTTCCCCACGCGCGACGCTCCAAAGCGCCTGTCACTGGGGAGATTGGGCTTTTGAGCGGGCTGACTGGGATGAAGCTGTTACGGCCTATTCCTACGGGATCCAGGCGATTGAGCAGCTTTATCGGATACAACTGCTCCGGGCCAGCCAGGAAGCCTGGTTGAGTGAGGCGCGGAATTTACACGCAAAAGCGGCCTATGCCCTGGCGCGGGTAGGCAGGATTCGTGAAGCCGTCGAGCATTTGGAGCAAGGGCGTGCTCGCGGACTTGGGGATACCCTCATCCGAGATCATACCGATCTGGAGCGGCTCAAGCGGGAGGATGCTGAGGCATATGTGCTTTACAGTGAAGCCGCAGAACGTCTGCGCCAGATAGAACGTCTGGAGCGCGCTCGCAGCTTGCAGGCAAGTGAAATCAACCAGGCGCTTTTGGCCCCTTCATTGGCAGCGCGGGCCGATCAAGCCCGCGCCGCGCTGGAGCAGGCCATCACCCGCATTCATCAGGTGCGCGGCTATGAGGATTTTCTCACACAGCTTCCCTTCCACTCGCTCACGAAGGCCGCCCAGGCAGATGCTCCTTTAGTCTATCTGGCAACAACACACGCAGGAAGCCTTGCTTTCGTTGTGCATGCTGCTGAAGACCACCCCACAATCCTCTGGATGGATACCTTCACCGAGGACGATTTGGAGGCTTATACTATCAGCCTGAACGGTGAAAGAGATGCTGACCAGGAGAACCCTGGTCAGCTTGCTGAACCCGGCGCGCTGCATGCTTTGCTGAATATCGTCCTTCCCTTTCTCGGTGAGCGGCTCCTTGCTCCCATCGTCCACCATTTACACCAATGCCAGGCCACCGGGGTGTTCTTGATTCCCATCGGGCAGTTGGGGCTTTTGCCATTACACGCGGCTTCTTATCAGGGAAAAACAGCATGGCGGTGTTTATTAGATGAGTTCGATGTCGCATATGCTCCCTCTGCGCGAGTGTTAACTGTTGCCCAGCAGGAGTCACAGGTGCGCCAGGCTCAGAAGGCTGCTCAGCATCTTGTTGGGGTAGGCAATCCTCTGCCAGGTGTGGAAACTGGGCATTGGGCGCGCGATGAATTGCTCAGCCTGCTTCCATCGCTTCAACACCTTCAAGAGCAGGCATCAGCACACCTGGAAGATGAGAAAGAGCACGTGAGGGATGCTGTAGAACGTTCCAAACACGCGCTTCAGCGGCTGCAAGAGCTTAGTCAGGTGGCGCCAGAAACCATTCTGCACGCCGGAGATGCTTTTCACCGCGCGGTGATTGCCCTTGCTCGCGTTCCCCACGTGCCTGCTGCAACGCTGGCTTCACTCATCGCTCTGGCAGAGCGTATCCCTGTGAGCCTGCGCTATGCTCAAGCTGAGCTAGAAAGTGCGCAATGCTGGCTGCCTGCGCAGGCGAGCACCATCTTTTACGAGCAGCTTGCGACCAGAGAAAACTTCTTGAATGCGCTTGCCCAGGCGACAATTGCCCACTGCGCCTGTCATGGAAAATTTGATGCCAAGATACCGCTGAACTCGTCATTGCTCCTGGGCGGCGACAGTGAGCTTACCTTGCGAGATGTGCTGAATGCTGAGCCAACATATCTCGCTCACCTGCAACTAGTAATTCTCTCCGCCTGCCAGACCGCCGTCACAGATATACGGCGTATTCCTGACGAGGTGGTTGGCTTATTTGTTGGCTTTCTTCAGGCAGGCGTGCCATCCGTTCTGGGAACTCTGTGGGCGGTGGATGATGTGAGCACCGCGCTGCTTATGACACGTTTTTATGAGCTTTATTTGCACGGAGAGGACCGGCGTGGTCTTCCGCCACAATCGCCTGTACGAGCCTTGCGCGAGGTGCAATGTTGGATGCGGACGCTGACAAACAGAGATCTTTACGCCTATTTGCTGCGCCTTGCGCAGCCTGACCCCTTCCCAGGCCCTCAGCGCCCGGTGAAATTAGTAACAGAGCTGTTACCACCGGTGCGGCGCGCTCTGCGGCAAGGACAGGCAGATGTGTGCCCCTATGCCGGACTATACAATTGGGCGGCCTTCGCTTACTATGGTGCGATGTAGACCTCTTCTGTGGGAGAGGGCATGAGCACCCCACAATCTTGATGACCGCCGTAGGCGACCAGAACACCAGGGCACTATCGTGTATCTCTACCCTTGAGGGGGGTTACCAATGAATGACGAGATGGACTCGCTCCAGACGCCACCATCAGAAGAGCAGCAAGCACAACAAGCTCAGCAGAAGCAGCCCAAAGCCCTGTCTCCTCAAGCGGCAAGTATTGCCAGGCGGCTGCGTGAGGCCCGCCGCGCGGCGGGCCTCACGCAAGTGCAACTTGCCGGGAAGGAGTTCTCGAAGGGTTATATCTCTGCCATTGAGTGTGGCAAGATACTTCCCTCTCTTGATGCGCTTGCGCTTCTGGCACATCGTCTGGGGGTCACACGTGCCTACCTGCTGGGAGAGGGCAAGGAAGACCTGGAGACGCTGAAGCACGACTGGGTGCTGCTGGGTTCGCTCTCCCAGGCCCACTCCCAAGGCACGAAGAAGGCGACCGAACGCCTGCTGAGCCAGGCGCATGCCTTGCTCCGTGATGATCACTGGCCGGAGGCACTGCACGTGCTTGGGGAGGGCCAGGTACCGCCCAATGATCTGTTCGGGTTGGACCTTCTGGATTGGTACTGGCTGATCGGGTGGGCATTGGTCTTGGCCCAGCGGCCTGACAACGCGCGTGGTCTCTTGCAGGACGGATTGAAGCTGGCAGAGCGCCTGCGCCCCTTGCTGCATAGCTCTCAGCAAGAGCGCCTGGCAGAAGCGGTGGTGCGCTTGAACCACTTTTTGGGGAGCGCGTTGTGCGCGCTGGGTCAGACGCTCGATGCTTTAGAGTTTCATCAGCGCTGCCGGGAAGCCATTCTCGCGGGAGCCGTCCGCGACCCGGAACTGCAACTGTTCATCTACACCGGGCTTGGGCGTGATCTGCTGGTCCTGGGCCGCTACAAGGAAGCTATCACGGCCTATAAAGACGCGGCGCAGCAGGCAGAGGATCAGCGCAACCCACGCCAGCGTGGACTGGTCTTTTGGGGATTGGGGGTGGTGTATCAGAAAAGCGGTGATCTCCAGAGCGCCAAAGCAAGTTTCCTCCAGGCCGTAGAAGCGCTGGAAGAGCACAATGACCTCCGCCTGCTCGCAAAGGCGCGGAACCTCCTTGGGCATGTCCTGGTCCATCTTGGAGAAATGAAAGCAGCAGAGCGGCAGTTTCGCCTCAGCCTGGAAGTGGTCAGACCGCTCAAAGATACCGTCACCTGGGGCTATATCCTGGGAAACCTGGCGGAGATGTATCTGAAACAGGGCAAGTGGGAAGATGCCATTGAGGCGGCTCAGGCGGGGGTGAAGGTTGTTGCGCAGAGTCGAGATGTTCGCAATGAGGGGCAACTGCACCGGCAACTCTCCTCCGTGTACGAGGCCCAAGAGAATCATGCAGCTACAGAGCAGGCACTGAAAGCAGCCATTGCGCTCTTTGAGGCCATTGCTCATTATGACCTGCTGACAGAGACTCGCGCGGACTATATACGCTTGCTGGAAAGCCAGGGGCGCTATGAGGAAGCCTATAAGCAGATACGCTTGCTTGGCCCAGAGGCTTAGGGTTGACAGCAGACAGCAGGAAAAGGCTTTTGGTCGTTGACCGAATAAGCATTATCAGCCAGATTGGTGAACAAAAATCAGTTGTTTTTGGGAGAAAGGATGAGGAAGAGCGCCTCTCAACACCGTTGAGAGGCGCTCTTCCCCTGCTTTCACGAAAAACGCCTTAAAAGATCACTGGCAAGGTGGGAGTTCGGCGTTACCGCACGCCAGGAGATGGTGCTGCGGCGGCGAGACGGTTTTCCCCGCTGGCGCCACGTGGGGGCCAATAGCTGCGGCGCCCAGCAGCGCGAGCAGGAGGAACAACGCGACAATCGGCTTGCTGACTTTCTGTCGGATCATGGTCTGGGTTCCCTTTCCACATTTGGAACATTGAAGAGGTCCATTCCTCTCTGTTCCAAGTGTGAAACCAACCGCTCAGACAGAATTCAGCGCGTGTTGAGGGGTGTTCACTCTCCGTTCAGGTGTACTTGCGCGCCTTCATCTTGATGGCGCCCTCATTCCCGTTGGTTCTGAGAACGTGTTTTGCAGGGTAGAGCAGGGGCTGCATGAGCTATCCTGTATCGCATGAGAACCAACTATCCAAGCAGTCTCGACTCTCGCCGAGTGGTCGTGTCTGCAACAATTCCTGTGCGGCTTTGACGCACACAAGTGTGTTAAAGGTCGCAAACGGCATCTGCTCATAGACCCCTTGGGACTCCCAATCTCCGTCTCTGTGACGCCTGCCGACATGCACGATACTCAAGGGGTATGTCGGCTCCTGGCGGGCTGAAATACTTCGTTCCTCGGCTGAAAAAGATTTGTGCCGATGCTGCCTACCGGGGGCAAGAGTTGGCCGACTGGTGCAAAGTACAAGAAGATAGGGATATTGAAGTGATGGAGCGCACATCTGGAGTATGCGGATTTGCCGTTCTTCCAAAACGCTGGGTGGTGGAACGTACCTTCGGTTGGCTTTCGCGGAACCGCCACATGAGCAAAGACTATGAGCGCAAGGTGGCAGCCCAGCGAAACGCTGATCGAGAGATGGCGATGATTCGGCTGCTGATCGCACGCCAGGGGCACTGAATAGTCATAAGGCATAGAATGGGCAGATGCTGTGGAAGTCGGCAACACTTCACGAGGATTCTAAACGCTGAAAACATGGTACGTAGCCTATAGGTATCTGATTCGCTGCTTTGTCGGTGATTTTTTATGTGCATGTGATCGGATAGTACTTCTTTTCTTGATAAATGCGGTTCGCAAAAAATATGGTATATGTACTTCAACAAAAATCGTATTACAGCGTACCCGCAAATTAGCTCAAACCCTTTACTCCCACCAACACAAGCCAGGGTAAGCAGAGGTACTCCTTAACACGTGCATATCAACCCACCCCCTCCGCCGTTCAAGGTGCCACGTTCGGAATGGCCGCGCGTCGTGCAGCGGGTCGCACAGGGCGAGTCCTTGCGCCAAGTGGCACGCAGCTATCGAGTATCGTACGAGGCCATCTGGCGCATTCTGATGGTAACACGGAGAAGCCACGCGCCTACTGAAGAGGAGCCTTTGGAATAATGGAACCTCTATGAACACCGGGTAATACGAGTGGTGGGAGTGGCAAGTCCTGGTACTCTCCCTGCTTGCAAGTAGTATGCAAGCGGGGAGAGCGAAGAAGAAAGTGGCCGGAGTCCTCTCATCTGTGCGGATACCAATGGAGCCAACACATCCCCTCCAGGTGAACCTTCCGTCTCTTCTCCCTTCAGCTTCCACCTCACTCCTCTTGCCAGCAGGAAGACCAGAGGCAATGCTAGCACTGTGCCTGCCTGAATACCACGCGGCCTCAGAGAGAAGTTCGGCTCAGGAGAGAGGAAACCCCGATGGAAGAGGTGATGCCCGTTCCTACCTTGGAGATTACCTCAACTCGTGTGGAAGGCGAGCGGCGAGCCAGAGTATATGTTTGGCAAAACTCTCCCCGCCTAGTGTGCCGGTGACCTTGTCCTCCTTCTGAGGCGTCTGGACGTTTCTTAGCGGAAAATTTCCCGAAATTATCCCGTTACCCCGTTGGGGGGTCATGGAACCTAATCGAGGTAATACGGATAGTCTGGCTGTAGGCTTTAGCCATTGTCTCGGGAGTGTAGCCTATGCCCGTAATGCGCGCCCCGTACTTTGCCACATAATCGGGCAGGGTGGTGTTCACCTCAGGATCGGCAAGCAATTCCGCTTCGCCTTCCAGTGTGATGGGATCGACTCCGAGGTTGGTGTTATCGAGGGCCAGGATCACATGCTGGTTCTGCCGCAGATTGCGAATCTTCTGCTGATGGGGTTGGCTGAAAATGAGCAGGGATTGGCCGGTCCAGAGAAACCAGACGGCCACCAGATGGGGGCGTCCATCAGGCCGCACGCTCCCTAACCAGATGATGAGGTCTTCCCGCAGGCGTTGGTCGATGTGCGCGTCTCTCTTGTGGGTCAGGTCAAGCATATATGCCTCCCTTTGTCTTGTCCAGGATGGTGTATCGGGCAAATTTCACCTTCTGCTCGCAAATCTCTTCTGTGTCGTGTTCTCTTTGTTCAGAAGGGCCGGGTTTCCTCCTCTGACAACGAGGAGGCCACCAGGTCGGCAATGGCCTGCATTTGCTCTTGACCAAGCGGTCCATACTGGATCGCCCCACCATTTTCTTGCACCTGCGCCACGGTCTTGAAGCCAGGAATGGGAAGAATGCGTTCACTTCGCGCCCAGAGAGCGCCCAGCGCCGCTTGTGCCAGAGTTCGGCCATCACTGGTCAGAATGTCGCGCAGTTGCTCAAGCACCTGGCGTTGCTTGGCGCGGGGCCCTTCCTGAAAATTCCAGCCACGCTGACTGCGAAGATCATTGGCTGGAAAGCGGGTTGTCTCAGCAAATTTTCCGGTGAGCAGCCCTTTGCCCAACGGTCCATTGACAATAGCCGCCAGATTGTATTCATCACAGAACGCCAACATTTCCGTCGCGTCTGCAAACATATTCATGCCAAACTGCACGGAAGTGCAATACGCTCGCTCTGCAAAGATCCTGGCACGCTCTGAATCGGCATTCCAGCCATAATAGCGGATTTTCCCCTCGGCCATCAGGCGATCCAACGTGTCGCAGACCGGGCCGACTTTGTCCGGATCGTAGTCTCCAGGATGAAATTGGTACAGGTCAATATAGTCGGTATTCAGGCGGCGCAGGCTCGCCTCACAGGCGTGTTGGATATACTGCGGGCTGGCATCCTGTCCTGTCATGATGCCGGAATATTCCTCAAAGGTCAGCCCGAATTTGGTCGCAATAAGCACCTGATCGCGCCGCCCGGCCAGTCCCTGGCCTAGAATACGCTCGCTGTGTCCGGCGCCATAGACATCAGCCGTATCAAACAACGTGATTCCAGCGTCGAGGGCGACATGGATCGCCCGAATGGCTTCATCCTCGTCGATCTCTCCCCAGCCGAAATGATGCCCTTGATACCGTGTCGGGCCGCCAATCGCCCAGCATCCTAGACCAAGGGGACTGACATCCAGATTGCTCCGCCCAAATTTGCGGGTCTGCATCTGCTCGCTCCTTCTCAACAAAGAATATGAACAGCGCCCCTGCATACGCGCTGCCTCACAAGCATAGGAGTGCCAGGGGAAAGTCGCATCCTCCCCAGGGGGGATTGGAGGGGGGATTGTTGTGTTCCTGGTGCAAGAAGCAATAGGGCTTAGAGCAAATGTAAGCTCGTTGCGCGGGCAACCGCGTGGACACGCCCTTGCACGCCCAGCTTCCGATAGATATGCTTCGTATGGGTGCGGACGGTACTCAGCGCGACGACCAGTTCATCAGCAATCTGCTGATTCGACAGCCCTGCTGCCAGTAACCGCATTACCTCCACTTCGCGGGCGCTGAGCAGTGCCGCTGGTAGGAAACCAACGCCATTCGGTTGTGCTGCTTCCTGAAGAGCCGGTGGGAAAGCGGCCAGCAAGGCCTTCACCCCTGGCATAGCGAAGTTCTGCATGACTTGCCGCAGGAGGGTAGCCATTGGCGCGCCCTCATCCACAAACGTGCGAAGATACCCCTGCCCAATGGCAAACGGCAGAACCCCGGCCAGCAGAGAGAGCGCCTGCGAACCCGCTCCACTGGCAGCGAGCGCCAGTGCCTGTAAGACCATGACTGGCAGCTCGCTCATCTGGGGCCGTTCACGGCGCAATTTCTCCAGCGCCTGTTGCAGCAAGGCCGCCGCAGCATCAGGACGCTGTTGCGCCAGCAAGACCCGCGCCCAGGCGAGTTGAATGATTGGCGGGCAGACGCTCAAGGGAAGGGCCTGCTTCTCCTCGAACTGCCACCTGGTCCTGGAAAGCACCCGCACCGCCAGGCCAATCTCGCCTTCCTCCAGATGGAGCCGTGCCTGTGCAGCAGCGATCTCCTCCTCGGTCCACGCAAAGAGGTGCAAATCAGCCAGGCGCTCGGCGTCATCCAGCGACTGCCAGGCGCGCGCCAGGTCGCCCAACCCCTGGTAAATCTGAGCCAGCGCCAGATAGCCAGGAAACAAGCTCTTGATTTCCCCGCTGCGCAGACCAAGCGCCAGCCCTCGTTGTGCCTGGTCAAGCGCGGCGTCTACCTCATTGCGCTCATATAGCAGCAAGGCGTTCCCGATATAAATGGTTCCTGCCGCCAGGGGTGGCTTCTGGCCGCTGGCGATCGCCAACCTCAGCGCCTGGCGATAGACCGTCGTGGCTTCATTAAGGAGGCCGCGCATCACATACGAAACAGCCAGATAGCGGCTCGAGAGCATTATTGCACGCACATTGCCGGAGCGCCTGCCAATACGTCGGGCCTCCTCAAACGCGCGACCAGCCGCAACAAAATCATGGCTGCGCAGATGCGCGTAGCCCAGGTTGAGCAACAGGTCAGCCTGTAAGACCTCGCTCTGTTCGGGCAAACGCTGAAGCGCCTGTTCAGAAAGAGCGCTGGCGCGCTCCACATCAACAAATGTGGCAATGCGGGCACGAACGGCGAGCGCTTCACCTGATAGCTGCCGAGAGAACAGCCCCTTGTCTGGGTCAGTGGCTTGCTCGTTATCTTTGCTTAGAAAACGCTCCACATTCTGGAGCGTTGTTTCAGCGGTATCAAACTGGCCGGTGAGTGTCAGCGCCCAGGCAGAGGCCAAAGCGAGACGTGGCCGCTCCTCAAACAGCTCCTGGGGGAGTTCCTCCAGCCAGTGCAACAAGGTGGTCATCTCCCCACTCTGCCAAAGCATCCGCTCGGAGGCTGCTTCGATCAGGCGAGCTGCCCTGGCCCAATCCCGCACCGCCAGCAGGTGTGGAAGCGCCCGGCTGACAGCATCTCCTTCGGCTGATGCCTGCTGAAGATACCAATCCGCTGCACGGCGGTGCCAACCCGCGATCTCTTCTGGATATGTTTGACGCAGGCGGTCCTGAAGAAAGCCTACGAAGAGCGGGTGATGGCGATACCACTGATGCATCGCATCTAAAGGGACAAGCAAGAGATGCTCGCGCTCCAGATATTCTAAGATGCGCTGGCTATTCGTCTGAGGCAGCACGGCATCACAGAGCGCTCCGGTGCATTGCACCAGAAGCGAGGTCGCGAGCAGAAAGCGTTGAATATCTGCCGACTGCTGCCCAAAGACCTCGGCGACCAGATACTCAACGATAGCATGGTGATCGCCCCGCAGCGAAGCAAGAAAAGCGGCTGTGTCCTGGCGGCCCTGCCAAGCCAACGCCGCCAAGTGCAGCGGCATAATCCATCCGCCTGTTTGCGCCTCTAGCCTGGCGACCTCCTCCAGAGTGAAAGAGAGCGGCAGTGTACTTTGGAGAAAGCGCGCTATCTCCTCAGCAGAAAAACGGAGTTCTTCCGCGCCCAGCGCGGCGAGAGATCCGCTGGCGCGCAGCTTCGTCAGGGGCAAGGGAGGAGAGGTCCGGCTCGCGAGTACCAGATGCAGGCTCGGTGGAAGATGCTCCAGCAAAAAAGTCACTGCTGAGTGAATCGCCTGATTGGTAATCACTTGATACTCATCGAGTATCAGGACCGTTTCGCCAGGTGTTGCAAGCGCAGGACTCCCTCTGGGAGCGCTGAAGGCGTTCAGCAGCGCCGTCAAAAACGTCTCGGTTGAGGCCCGTGGGGACATCTCCAGGGCCAGGAGCGGATGGTCTGGGGTCTCCTTGCGCGCCTGTTGTAAGGCGCGCAAGACGTACCTCCAGAAGCGGGCTGGGTCATTCTCGGCGTTTTCCAGTGTGAGCCAGGCAAGGGCTGGCTCATGCGGAGATACGGGAAGGACTGCATGAGCGGCATACCAGGAACTCAGGAGCGTCGTTTTGCCGTACCCCGCCGGAGTGGCAACCAGTACCAGCCGCCTGGCAATGCCTGCGTCCAGCCGTTCAAATAGCCGCTCGCGTCTTAGGCAACCGGGCCTGGCCGGTGGTGGCGCCAGTTTGGTCAGCAAGAGCCATGATCCGTCCACAAACTCTCCCCTTCTTCTGATGGCCTGTCCAGAAACATTTTTTCTCTGGGAGGATGCCTCTGATCGCCTCGCATGCTCAGCCATTTCATGAGTGCGAGAGCAAGCAATTTCTATCTGGCTCTCTCTACCATATTTTTCAACGGAGTGCGAGCGGAACCGAAGGGGTCGAATCCACGATCACCAACCATCCCTGGTGCCACCTGGGCTGGAGGCTATTCAAGGGGAAAAGCAGGGGATAAGGGTTGAATCCGCGATAAGTGGCGATCAATGCACGGGGCCGGATGGTATCTGGGCTTAATCAAGCAAGCGTGGTGGAACCGACGGGAGTCGGGTTCTCCGTCGAAAGTCGAGATGGGTGCCCCATTCGGCGCTTCTTCTGTATGATGTGGAAAGTGTAGTACCCAAACACGAACATAGCAAACCTCCAACTCCTCCCTTCAAGGTGCCGCGCACCGAGTGGCCGCGCGTCGTGCAGCGGGTGGCACAAGGGAAGTCGTTGCGCCAGGTGGCACGCAGCTATCGGGTATCGTACGAAGCCATTCGCCGGATTTTGGCGGCAGCACGACGGAGTATACTCTTGGTGAAGAGGAGCATTAGATAGAAGGGAAGCCCGTGATGGGATGGAATTTTTGAATATTACGGGATGGATTTTTGTCGATTACGATCGCAGAGAAGCCGAAGACCAATTCATTGCTCTTGTGTTCAATGGTCCGGATAGCATTTTCGCACCGTACGCCATTATACCACCTGATCTGGATCACACTGATGCCTTCTGGCACAACCAGATATAGATTCTCCTCATTATATATTGGCTATCTGCGATAAAAAGGACCAATGCTGCTTGTGAGAGTTGACGCAACAATGGTCCTGTTCTTAATTATGGCAGAAAAAGAGGGCCAGCGTCACGAGAATAGCGCTTCGAAGCATGAGGCTGGTCCTTGTGCTCATGATGGCACAAGGCGGGTCAGGTCGCAGCGCCCTCTCAGAACTGTAACTCTGCCCTTACTACGTTCTGGCAGAAAGCAGACCAGGTCACAGGGACGCTCAAGACTGAGCCGCTGATCACAGCTCCCAGCCCGTTATGCCATACCACGTTCTTCTCTCTGTGATCTCTTACCATCCGGGGAGCAAGAAGCGAGGAACATCTCGATAGGTTGGCGTCTCTGGGATCGCCTCAATGGCCCCAATAGCTTGAAACAGCACCTGGAGCGCCGCCGCTGGCGTAGTCAAGGAAAAGGTAGCGCGTAGGTAGACAATGAGGGCGCGCTTTTCTCCTTGCTCCAAGCGAATGGTATGACGTAAGCAGGCCAGGAGGGCCTCAGGAGCCTGCTCAACACTCCGTTGTAAATCGGCCACCAAGCCTGCACCATTGGCGCACCGACTCTCCACGTAGCGATGGATGCGCCCCTCATCAAATGTGGCCGTATTCACGAACTCCCACAGGTCTTCTTCAGAGAAAGAACGATTGGGCAATCCTCGTTTGACCCCCTCGTCAAGATGGGATCTCAGATGCCGCTGATTTGGCATGGAGCCCTTCTTTCAGCCTCTCTTGGCTTGTTTCTGCCCAGAGAAACACATACGTCAGCTCTACGATCAACACTCCCTGCTGACCCCTCGGAAGCTGAGTTGACCTGAGGTGCAGTGCCAACGTGGCCCGCTGTGCAGGAACCAACGAGAGATGGGAAAGAGTATACAATCCTTGCCGGTTTTGAGCGCCACTTGCAGGAGGCGCCAGCGTCGTGTGGCCCCAACACCTAAGAGAGGTTGCTCGATCTTGAAGGATGACAGCTACGTAGGTTGATTCCATCGTGCCCACGATATGCACAGAGTGAAGCAGCAATTACATGATCACGCCCCTGATGGCAGAACCATGCCTCGCTTGGCCCCTCAGGAGAGCTGCACTCAAAGGGGCAGCGCCAAGAGCTGTGACGCCTTCAAAGTGACTGAGCCAGTGCCCTGGAGTACGCTTCTTGAGGACCAAGGAGAGCATAGCGCAATAGGTCAGTAAAGTCAATAACACCCCTGTTCCGTTTGCTGTAGGTGAGTTTGTGTCAAGTTGCCTTACTCCGGCTTCTGGTTCGTGGTTTGTGGTAAAAACCCGTCACGGTGCTTCCTGGATTTACTCACGTGAGTATGCTATAGTGGTCTTGGAAGCTACAACCGGTTGAGCACTGGAAGCAAGCGTGCTACCAGACCTCTCGTAAGAGGATCTGGGCGGGAAAGCGCCTTGCTTGGTGCCACCTCCTCCATAAACAGTGTCACATCTTGTACCTCACCTCTTTGGCCAGGTACGCCTGTCTCACCGTTTGGACACAGGCACCTGGCTGTTGCTTTCCTGGCTGTTTTCTCATTTTGGGCGCGCTCTGGAATTCCATCCCTCTTGAGAGCGCCGAGGTGTTCTCGAAAACACCCTGCACAACCGGGTACTAAACCCCCCCGCCCGTTCACCAAAGGAGATCTCGGTATGGCACGCAAGCATTCACTACCATCAACGCCCCCGCTCAAGGAAGCCACTGCTCCACTCCCTTCGCCCGATGACCCAGTGTATCGCACCTTGCTTTTGGAAGAATCCGTCGCGTATTCCGCCTGGTTTTTCTACAGCCCAGCACAGCCCAGTGAAACAAAAGAGCACCTGAGCGAACTGCGGCGCTGTTATGAACAGAAGCGGAGAGAACGCCTGGCCTACCAGCCACCCCAATCCAGTTCCCCAGATGCACCTTGAGCAGTTCTTGCAACGGCACGTGACCGCGCGCCCCAGGAGAACTGAACTGGTCCTGTGTACGTGCAGAACGTTGTCTACCTCGAAGGGTGTTTAGACCAATGTCTTGTTCATTGCCCGTTCCCTCTCAGCCTTCCGGTGGAGGCAGGAAAGGATCACTCTATGAAACTCAGCGATGCGTTGAAGGCGTCTCGGACTTTGTGCCAGGCAGTCAATCGGTCAGGGAAATATGATCTCCTGGTGGTGGAGAATGATGACTTTCTCTTTGGGACGGGGAAGGATACGCGCTGGTACAGCCTCAATATGATGCGTGACCTCACTACCAGGCGCTACTATGAGCCAATCTATGCCAGCCATCTCGGCTTGGCCGACATTGAGGGATTCCTCTACCAAAGCAACCATCATCCCCCTACACACGACATCAATCCTGAAGCTTGGGAGCCAGTGCAGTAATCCCTCTCAGGAGTGGGAGTTCGATCTTTCGGGTGCTGTCTGGAGGATGCTTGATCCAGTGAACCTGGCGCGAGAACTCTCGCCTCTCACCTACCGGTCCAAAAGGATGAGATAGGTTGAGCGCATGGCTTCTTGCGCCTGTTCTCGGAGACCCAAGGGGAGAGGAGCCGGATGAGAGCAGCAGGCGAGGCGATGTGCCCCATCGCCTGCTGTTTATTCTTGAGTTCACACCCGCTGTGAGTGGCCTACCGACCTCGGCGATCCCGCTCCGGGCGTGGGCGTGCTTCATTGACGGTGAGGACTCGATCTCCCAGAGTAGATCCATTGAGTCCAGCGATGGCAGCACGCATCGCCTCCTCACTGCCCATCTCCACAAAAGCAAAGCCTTTACTCTGCCCACTCTCACGATCCATCACCAGGTGAGCGTCAACCACCTCGCCAAAGGCTCCAAACATCTGCATCAACTGGGCGTTGTCAGCGCTAAAGGGCAGGTTGCCAACATAAATCCGCGTGGCCATTTGGCCTCTCTTTCTCAAACTACCGCTACCTACTCTGGCTCCCGTGAGAGCGAGAACTTCAACAGACAACAGGTCACCCTCAGAAGTCGCGTCGCTCCACCGACTCGTGAGAGACTGCTCTGCCAAGGTGGGCAGTCGGGCGATCTGAAACCACCACAGGAAGCGCGAACGCAAGCAATGAGGAGTCTATTCTACCACAGAACACGGGTACTTCCTCTGATACGCTCATCAGAGTGCGCTTTCCCTTCGGGAGCGCTTCGGCCTGAAAGTCATAAGCAAGCAAACGATTATTGACATTCCCTGAACCAGGGGATAGAATCAGCAGGACGTCTGCGGAGCGGAGCAGTAGCACGAGAAAACGCGCCACCATTTGTTCTGAATGGTTACCGCCTTTCCTCCTTGATCCAAAGACCGCCGAGATTCGGGTCAGGAAAGGAGGAAAGGCCATGTCAGAAATCAAGATTGGCGAGCACGACTCCTTCGAAGCCGCGCTCAAACGGTTCAACCGGAAAATTCAACAGGATGGCGTGCTGGCGGAATCGCGGCGGCGCCGACACTATGAGAAGCCCAGTGCCAAACGCAAGCGGAAGTCAGAAGCGAGGAAGCGCAGAGCTCGGAAGCTCAAGTTCTAGCCGCTTCTGGTGGGTGAGCCCACTGCTTACGCCCCCTCTTTCCCAGTGAACTGACAGAGCTACGCAAAGTGGTCCAGAGCGAGGGGGTGGACTTCCTGGCTCTGGTTGGTCTCTCCACTGCTGCGCTTCCTGTGCAGGGCTTCCCCTGGCAGAGGCAGAGGGTGGAGAACCGCTCCCAAGGTGGCCAGATGCCTCCACTCTTGTCAAAGGTGCCGTCTACTGACCACCATCTACCTGCTGTTGTGCCTGACGGTATCCCTCGGCTTTTTGAAACCAGTCAACGCCATCATGGCGGCTCCGGCCATCGCGGTACCCAAGGAACCCCGTGATGTGGGAAACCAGTGTGAACTTGCCCTGCTCGACAACGACCCCCTCGATGGTTTCCTCATCCTTTCGCCTCACCAAGGCCAGGCAGACGAGAGGGAGTTCAATAACTGGTGTCTGTCTGGCCCCGAACTTGGCCTGGAGCTGCGCAGGAGCCGGGATCAGTTGCAGAATCTGCACTTGGGGTTCTTCCTTTGGGAATTGCATGCTGTCCATTCCTTTTCCTACCATCACTGTGCGGTCGGAGCACGGGCGACTTTCAGCCCAGAAGCGCCGGGACCTCCTGCTGGAGCCACCGGAGCAGTGTTGACGTTGACCAATCCTGGCCCATCTCACTGGGGAGACTCGTCAGGCTCCTTCGAACGATTTCCACCTGTCAGAGACTCCAGGTGCTGGAGGGTGTCTTCGTAGCTGTCCTCTGCTCGTTCCGCTTGCTGGGCCAGAGCGCCAATCTGGACCGAGGTGCTGGCGATCTGGTGCTTCAAGGTGACCGAGCGCAGGCACAAGGCCGCCAGCACATTGGGCGAGCAGGCGGTTTGTGCGATCGCCTGCGCTTCCGCTATCGCGGCCAGCACGCGTGCTAGCTCCTCCCGTAACGCCTGCCGTTCGCGTCGTTTGGCCGCCTCCTGGTAGTGCAAATGATGAAAGAGCGTCGCCTGCTGCTGCAACTGCGCTTCCAGTTCCTCGATGGTAGCACGCTGGTCCATCGCCCTCTGCCTTTCTGTTTGGCCCCTTGACTCATCGCGGGTTTCCTCCAGTAAGCGAGCAAATTCTCTTGGCTGACCCTGCTGGCATTCCCTGGGGACGCTCCCCCACTACGGCCCTCTTTTGCTTGGAAGCACGCTGGATACCTCGCCAGCTTCCTCTGGGAGAGGGTGTTTGC
>DATBGS010000122.1:0-129092 GCA_036557885.1 Ktedonobacterales bacterium | reverse complement strand
TTCCTGATACCGCCCCAGCAGCAGATAATCGTGGCCCAGCGCCACATAAATGCGCAGCTTCAGTTCGGGGTCGCTCACCATCCCATCCGTGACCGCTTGCAAGCCACGTCTATGATATTCGACGGCCAGTTCCAACTGCCGCAGTTCATAGTACGCGCTCCCCAAAGCGAGCCGCAGCCGCTCCGCCATCTCAGCCAGGTGCCCCCTCTGCGATTGCGGCGCCTGCGCGCGCAGGGCGTCGGTCACGCTGAGTCCTTTCTCCAGGGTGGAGATGGCCTCGTTGTGGAACTTCTTCAGGATCAGCGCCCAGCCCTTGAGCCAGTACCAGCGGGGCCGCTGCATCGCTGAAAGGTCTTCCGGGGGTTCATCGCTGCCCAGCCGAGAGAGCGCCTCATTCGGCTGCTGCCTGCGCAGCTCATACTCCACCTCGCCCAGCATCAAGGCTACCGCCTCTTCGCGCACCAGACGTTCGCGTTCTGGTGTGGAGCGCAGCGATGCGCTGCTCTCGGCCAGCACCGAGAGATCCGCGTCGCTCTCGCCCAGGAAGAAGGAAACAGGCAGCCCCAGGCGACCCGCCAGCACGCCCAGCGCCTGCACCGAAGGGGTCATCTTGCCCCGCTCCACCGCGCTGATGTAGCTCTTGCTGTAGGTGTCCCCGGCCAGTTGCTGCTGCGTTTTGTTGGCCGCGATGCGCGCCGAGCGCACCCGATCCGCAATAGTCGCTGTCTCCGAACGCGGAATGCGCGTTGGCAATATTTCGCCGCTACCTTGCTGCGCTCCCTCCCGCTGTTGAATATCTTGTTCGTTTTTCATAGCAATACGCCTCAAGTGCGTCGTTCTCTCCTGCACTCCCTTCTTGCTTCTGAGGAGAGCGAGAGAGAACCGATGCAGCTCCTTTCTAAAAAAGCCAATGTGCTACACACATTGGCTCTCTGCTCAGGTTTTTTTGGGGAGAAGTGTGTCGGGTACTTTATCAAGAGTGCAGACAGTTGCCTCGCAGTGGGGCCAGCTACGAGAACGGTCATCTACAAATAATCGAGTGAACGACAGGCACTTCGAGGCGAGTAATTGCCCCAAAATGCCTGTTATTTCTCTCACCCGACTCCCTCTTGATGGTGCAGAATCAAGTGTAGTTCACCAAAAAGAGCAGGTATCCCCTATTTTGGCTCCTTGACAAAGAACAGGTGCGATCTTTAGAAGGGCCGCAATAGCCACCACTCCGGCTTACTTGATCACGCATGGATACGGCAAGTAACCTATTCCTCCACATCACTACTCTGTTGGTTTAGAATCACACTTCATTCAGGACTTTACCATATTGTAAATGATTTAGTCAAGCATTTCGTACTTTTTCGGTACTTTTGCGGAGCGATTGATCTATAAAGGCATCAGAGGTAATTCCTGTTAGCGTCACTGTTCACTAAGACGACTATTATACGTCTCATATCCTTCTTTTAAATTCTCCCCATCATTTCTTAAGTTACCTTTTTTCGATCATGTCATCACTACTCTTCACACGCCTCTCTGTGTACACTGCTCTCGATTTATCAAATGCCATGCTTCTCATCTTCTACTCTAGCAAGCGAATAGGTATGGGCTTGTCGTTGGGCATCGGCTATGCTATAGTGGTGAAGGCAGAGCTACTGTGTTTGCCTGCCATATCTGCCTGCTGCATTTTTACCGATTCAGGAGTGAATGAACGCTCATGGCTGCTGACAAGCTGCTTCTACGCGGAAAAGTGATCCATGTCAATGAAGATGGCTGGGTCGTCATAAACCTGGGCGCGCGCGAGGGTGTCCAGGAAGGCCAACGTTTCGCCGTCTTAGGAGAACGCCGCCCGCGCCAGATTCACGACCCCTTTGCGCCGGGCGCCCCAAAGCCCTCAAGCCAGCCCGTGCTGCGCGTGGACACAGCGTATGAATTGCTCCGCGTGATTCTGGTCGAGCGAGCGTGCTGTGTTGCCGTTTCAACGCGAGTGCCCCCAGAACGCACCCCGCAGCCGTTTCTTGGGCCGCAAGGCGAACTGCTGCTCTACACCCCGGCCCCGGCTGATTGGCGCTATGATGCTTTTGAGCTAGAGGAAGCCGCTGAAGAAGACGAGGCAGAGGAGGGCGACACAAACGACGAGCAAGCAGAAGAGAGTGGTGTACTACTTGCTGATGAGGGTGATCAGGGGGAGCATGCAATAGACGTTCCAGAAGATGCGGAAGAAGCCCCCTTTGAGGAAGACCCGGCAGAGTTGATGGCCCGGCAGCAAGAACACCTGTGGGATGGGAGTCTGCCCCTCAACGCCGTTCAGGTAGGAGACGAAGTGATCCTGGCCCAGCCGTATTCGCCTGCTGGCCTTGCTCTGCTGCAAGCCATGCAAGGCAGCGCGGCAGAAACCGGCGCGCCGCTGCCCTCTCTTTCGCCCAGCGGCGACCTGACGCCGCCAGCTACCTATGAGTGGATGAAGCCGTCCTGAGTGCAGCAGCAATACGTGATGCCAGTCATTCCAGCCAGGAGGTACCTCCGGTGCGTGCCATAGATGATACAACCGCCGCAAAAGTCGCGGTGCTCCAAAAACTTCGCCTGTGGGGAACCCTCCCCGAAAGTGATCTGGCCCGCATGTTGCGCAGCTTTTTTCTCGTCACCGACGACCTGCGAGAGATGGAAGAAGAGGGCCTGCTGGACATGGCGTTTCGTGGGGATGAGTATCTGTTGACCATGACCACGTTTGGCAGGCTCTTTTTAGAACAACAGGAGACGGCAGAACAGGAAGCGCCCCAATAGCCGAGGAAAGGAACGGACCCGATGCAGTACAAGGACGAAGATGAAATGAGCATGCCTTTTCAAAATATTGGCCCAGAAGAGGCTCAGAAGCTGATTGCCCAGGGGGCGCAGGTGATAGATGTCCGTCAGCCCGAGGAATGGCTGACGGGCCACATTCCAGAGGCCGAGCTTGTCCCACTTGACGGCATCTATCTGTTTGGCCGGGCCATTGGAGACTACCCCAAAGACCGCGACCTGATTCTGGTCTGCGAGCAGGGCCACCGGAGCCTTTCTGCGGCAGAGATTGCTCTGGTGGCCGGGCACACGCGCGTCTATAACCTGGTGGGCGGCATGAGCGCCTGGCGTGCCAGAAGGCTCCCCATCACGCGCTAGATCAGCCCACCGGAACCTGGCTGGGCGTCAATTCCCGCAAGCGCCGGGTAAGCTGCTCAGGATTGATGCCCAAAAGCTCGGCGGCGCGCGCCGGGTCTTGTTCGGATTGGCGCAGAGCGACACGCAGCGCCTCCCGCTCCACCTCGCGCAGTAAATCCTCCAGCCTGGTTCGCTGGCGCACCTTCTGGTCAATATCCACGACAGAACGGCTCAGTTCGTTATCAAAAATAATGTGCAGCGGCGTAATCACCGCGCCCCGGCTGAGCACCACCGCGCGCAGCACCGTGCTTTCCAATTCGCGCACATTGCCCGGCCACTCGTGCCGCTCCAGAATAGCCAGCGCCTCCTCAGAGATACGCGCGGGCGGCGTGGTGGGGCTAAAGCGATGCTTATCCAGGAAATGCGCCACCAGCGCCGGAATATCATCGCGGCGCTCGCGCAATGGCGGCATATGGATTTTAATCACATCCAGGCGATAGAACAGGTCTTCGCGGAAGCGCCCGGCCTGCATCTCCTCGCGCAGATTTTTATTGGTCGCGGCCAGCACCCGCACATCCACTTTGACCGGCGCCGTGCCACCCACGCGGTCAATTTCATGCTCCTGGAGCACGCGCAGCAACTTCTTTTGCGTCCCCAGCGTCATCTCGCCAATCTCGTCTAAAAAGATCGTGCCCTTGTGGGCCATCTCAAAGCGGCCTTTGTGCTGGGCAATCGCGCCGGTAAACGCGCCCTTCTCGTGCCCAAAGAGTTCGCTTTCCAGCAGCGTCTCTGGCAGCGCCGCGCAGTTCACCTTGATCATCGGCCCGGTGCGCCGATCTGAGGCCAGATGAATCGTCTCGGCCAGCAACTCTTTGCCGGTGCCCGTCTCGCCCGTAATCAACACCGTTGCCGGGGTGCGCGCCACCCGGCCAATCATCTTAAAAACCTCGATCATCGGCGGGCTGCTGCCCACCATGCGATCTGTCGGGTCGCGGCTTTCCACCTGCCTGCGCAATTCGCGGACTTCCTGGGCCAGCCGCTGGTATTCAAAAACGCGATTGACGTTGAGCAGCACATCTTCCAGTTCATCAAAGGGCTTGGTAATGTAATCGAACGCGCCAAGCTGCATTGCTTTGATGGCAATGCCAGAGGTGCCAAAGGCCGTCATAATAATGACCGGAACCTCGATGCCCTGTTCGCGCAGCGTCTGAAGAATTTGCAGGCCATCCTCGCCAAAGGCAGAACGCGGCGCATCGCTGCGCACCATCTCGCCGCCGGTGCGCGTAGGCATACGCACATCCACCAGGGCCAGATCAGGGCGCTCATCTTCCGGCTGCATCAGTATCTGGAGCACCTGCTCGCGGTTATCCGCTTCTACAATGTGATACCCTTCGCTCTCCAGCAAATCACGCAGGAGTGCGCGAATTTCAACCTCATCATCAGCAATCAAAATACGATGTGGACCAGGCACAACACTGGCTTCTCCATCAGGACCAACCGCGCGATTCGTATCGGTCATGCAGGATCCTCCCATTTCAGTGCTTTGAGAATCTGGTTCTCGTTTCAGCGTCCTGCTCACACTCATCCAGTTACCCACAAGGGTTCATCATATGGTTCTTTGGGCTGAATTGCAAGTGAGCGGGCATTAAAGGATATGGGTCACTTCTCTCGAAACATCAATAACCAGCGCATCCAATCGCAGCGAAACGAGATACTCCTCCACATGTGTTAGCACTTCATCTGCCACTACTGCACTATTGCTTACACAGACCAGCCCTAATGTTGCAATTTGCCAACTTTCCTGATCTTCCACTTCAGCCGCAGCCAGATGAAAGCGATTGCGCAGCCGCGCCAGCACCGATTGCACCACCTGGCGCTTGTCCTTCAGTGAGTGGCTTTCAGGCAAACGCAAGGTTATCCGACACGCGCCAATGACCATGATCTATCCACAGCAAGCGTAATGAGCATAATGTTAGAAAAAAGCCAACCAAATTCCTGTTTGGGGAAACAACGGAGCGGGTTATCTCTCACGCCCTGTGCGCGTATTCTACCACTTTTGCCTTTTGGAAATACAGGACGTGTCCTGTGATCTAGCAAGTTCCACACCAAAAGCGCGGAGAAGAGTGCTGGAGTGCTTCATATGCAGGAGATTTGTGGGGGTGGGGAAAATTGGGGTGACCAATGGGACTCGAACCCACAACCACTGGAGCCACAATCCAGTGCTCTAACCAAATTGAGCTATGGTCACCATAACGCTTTGCGCCCTTGTAGTATACACTACAGGAGGCGCCGTTGTCAACTCCGCCGAAGACCAAAACCGAACTATTCCATATCACCATCTCCGCAAAAGAAAGCACAGATACATGCCCAAACAGCCACCCGACCCCGCGCAGCGCGCCCTCGCAACGGGCGAAATGACTGACGCTTGCCAGGAGCCACCGCCGCCAGACCTGCT
The DNA here is from genome assembly GCA_036557885.1 of Ktedonobacterales bacterium. Classification (GTDB taxonomy): domain Bacteria; phylum Chloroflexota; class Ktedonobacteria; order Ktedonobacterales; family DATBGS01; genus DATBGS01. The sequence goes on along the minus strand of DATBGS010000122.1, from coordinate 123,514 downwards.
GCGTGGCATCGCGCAATTCAATCACCGCGAATATTTCGAGTGCCACGAAACGCTAGAAAACATCTGGAACCGCGAGCCGCGCCCCGTTCGCACGCTCTATAAAGGCATCCTTCAGGTGGGCGTTGGCTGCTACCACCTCCTGCGCGGCAACTATCATGGCGCCACCGTGAAGCTGGAGAGCGGCGCTGCCTACCTGGAGGCATTCGCGCCGCGCTGTCAGGGCGTAGAGGTGGCAAAGCTGATCACAGACGCGCGCCGACTCCGCGCCCGCATCATCGAGCTTGGCCCAGAGCACTTCCGCGCGGTGGACCTGAACTTGCTTCCCCAGGTCCAACTTGCTCCGGCTCAGCAGGCTTGACAATTATGCTATCCTGCTAGAGGGGCCTTGCTGTTTTGGCAGCGCGGGTACTCCATGCTCTTTTCATCTTTTCATGGAAGGATCTTCTATTCGTATGCTTCGACGCCTGTGGAAACGTATTCGTGGCTCGTATCTGCTCACCAACCCAGATTTGCTGCTCATCTGCCTGGGGGTCTTTGTCACCTTTCTGGGCATGGGGGTGGTGCTTCCGGTTCGGAACCTGTACGCAGAGCAAACCGGCTCCTCCCCTGAGCAAATTGGATTGATGTCGGCGGCCTTCCTGGGCGCCACTTTTCTGTTTTTGCTGCCGTGCGGCTGGCTCACCGACCGCGTGGGCCGTCGGGTCATGCTGGTTTCAGGGCTGGCGATACATGGTGTCGTCGCCCTGCTCTATCTCGTCTTTGCCAATCCCCTGGCCTTTATTGGCCTGCGCTTTGTAGAAGGCATCGGCGCGGCAGGCGTCCTGCCCGCCGCGCGTGCCTACCTGGGCGATGTCACCGTTCCTGAGCGGCGCGGCGAAGCATATGGCGCCTTCAGCGCCGCCGTCAGCGTGGGGCTGCTCCTTGGCCCCGGCATCGGCTCAGAGTTGGCCCTGTTTGGCTATGCCGCGCCCTTTATCGCCAGTTCAGCAATGGCATTTGCCCTCACCGCGCTCTCGCTGCTGCGTGTGGATGATCGCCGCGCCAAAGAGGGTCTTTCCACCGAGGAAGCGGCCATCTCCCTCGGCATGTTTGACCGGCGACTCCTGAAGGTAAACCTCTGGGGCGCCATGACGCTCACCTTTGGGCGCAATATCGCCCTCGGCCTCTTTAATGTGCTCTGGAGCATCTGGCTCAACGATCTGGCAATCAAGCAGGGCCTTTCCCACGCAGCCAGCCTCTCGCTCATCGGCCTCAGCTACACCACCTTTGCCCTGCCCCAACTCTTCCTTCAGCCCTTTGGCGGGCGCTTTGCGGACCGGCACCGGCGCGTCTATCTCGTCCTGATTCCGGGCATCCTGCTCAGCGTCGTCTATCTCTCGTATGGCCTGCTGCTCAGCATCCCACTCATCTGCCTCTTTGCCTTCTTTGAGGGCACCCTGGTCAGCTTCTTCCAGCCCGCCACCGACAGTTACCTGATAGATGTCTCGCCAGATGAGGCGCGCGGGCTGATTCAGGGCTTGTTTTATGCAATTGGCATGGTAGGCGGCTTTATCAGCGCCATTGTCACGCCCACCCTCTACGGGCCGGGCGGCATTCATCGCATCTATCCTTTTATCTTCCTTTCCATCGCCACACTGGTAACAGCGCTGATTGGTTCGGCCATCGTCGCCCGCCACGACCCACGCGGCAAGCGCAAGCCTGAACCAATCACGCCTCCCAACTTTCCAGAGGTCGTGGCGCTTGACAGCAACCGCCATTCAGCCAGCAACGGCGCCTATCTGCTAGCAACAGAACAAGATGAGGCCACGTCAGAAATCCTGAGCAGCAACTAGCCAGTGGGAGAAAGCAGCGAGAATCGCCAAAGAAGCAGGAAGGCAGCGAAGGCATCATGCACGACGATATTACCGATATTCCAGGCATCCGCGTCGGGCACGACACCAACCTGGAGGCAGCCACCGGCTGCACCGTCATTTTGTGCGACTGGCCCGCCGTTGGGGGCGTGGATGTGCGCGGTGGCGCGCCGGGCACCCGCGAAACCGACCTGCTGCAACCCTACGCCATGATGCAAGAAGTCCATGCCATTCTACTGACGGGCGGCAGCGCCTTTGGCCTGGACGCCGCTGGCGGAGTCATGCGTCATCTGGAAGCGCGCGGCATCGGCTACAGCGTTGGCGAGGTGCATGTCCCCATCGTGCCCGCCGCCGTGCTCTTTGATCTGGGAATTGGCCGCCCCGATGTGCGCCCCGATGCTGCTGCTGGGGAGCGCGCCTGCAATGCTGCTGCCTCTGGCCCGCTGGCCCAGGGCAACGTGGGCGCCGGAACCGGCGCAACAGTGGGCAAATTCCTTGGCTTCTCCCAGGCCATGAAAGGCGGCCTGGGCAGCGCCAGCGCCACCTTACCAGATGGCACACTCGTTGGTGCGCTGGTCGCCGTCAACGCCGCCGGAGACGTGCGCGACCCGGACAACCAGCGCATTCTGGCAGGCACCCGCCACCCCTCCGATCAGGGCTTTTTCTTTGAAAGCCAGCCAGTCCTTGCCACGCCCAGCGCCCCCGCCGCCGAACCCGCAGCCCAGCAGCAGCCAGAAGCCAGCAGGCAAAACCAGCCCGGCGGTTCACTGCTGGCAAATACCACCATCGCCGCCATTGCAACCTCGGCCCGGCTGACCAAAGCTGACGCCACCGCCCTGGCCCGCGTGGCCCACGACGCGCTGGCACTGGCAATTCGCCCGGTGCATACGCCCTTTGATGGCGATACTATCTTTGTCCTGGGGATGGGACGCTCAGATGGGCAAAACGCAGCCGCGCCCCTCGGCAGCGTGGAGTTAAGCATGCTTGGCGCCGCCGCCGTGCACACGCTGGCACGTGCCATCGTCAAAGCGATCCAGCACGCCGAATCGCTGCATGGCCTACCCGCCGCGCGCGACCTGGGCGCCGCGCGCTAACTGCTCATTTTAGAAAAGGTAGTCACAAAGGGGGCGCACTAAGAGGACGGCGGGAACAGTGCTGGCAGCGGGTGGGAGTGTGGGGGCACATCACCCGATGCCAAACTTCTCTGTATGCAGAGACGGACAACTATACAGGCGGTAACATGCGTGTCTGAACGGGCATCCGGCCCTGTTTCGGGCTATTCTTTGCCTTCCCGCAGCAACTCCAAAAGCTCAAAGAGCATGCGTGCCGTCGCCCCCCAGATACGGTGTGGGCCAAAATCATAGAAATACACAGGCCGCGCCACGCCTCCGCGCACCCACTCCTCCACGTGAAAAATTGCTGGATTCGCCAGTTCAGCCAGCGGCGCCTCAATCAACGCCGCCACCTCCGCCGAATTCAGCCGCAGATCACCTGGGCCAGTGGGCAACAGGCCCACAAAGGGCAGAATCGTAAAGTTGCTCACCACCGTCCAGACCGGCGCCAGCAGCCCCAGCAGTTCCACCCGCTCCGGCGCCAGCCCAATCTCCTCCCGCGCCTCGCGCAGCGCCGTCTGCTCCAGTGAGCCATCGCCGGGTTCATAACGGCCACCTGGAAAGGAGATCTCTCCCCGGTGCGCGTTCAGCGTCTCGGCTCGCTGCGTAAACAGCAGATGCGGGCGGCCATCGTGCAGATAGAGCGGGGCCAGCACCGCTGCTGCTCGCTGGCCAACTGGAATCGCCCTGACCAGATCAGCGGAGTTTTGGAGCAATACCTTCCGTAAATAGACCACAATGGTTTCAAGATCAGCGTCAGCTAATGTCATAGCGCCTCTAAACCGGGGGTTCTTGACGACAACTGGTAGCACTTGCATTGTCCACGTCCATAGGGTATAATATCGCTATATAAGTGGGGGCACATATATCGAGGAGGCTCGCGCCAGGCCGTGAGCGTTGAAGTTTTGTTCTCAACGTTGAGAGCTTACGCGCCTGTAGGCTCTTTTTTCGTTCCTGGGCAGCGCGGTGACTTGGCTCAGGAACAGCCATTTTGCACCTCTGGCGTCCTTCTTCTCAATTTCCCCTGCTTATGAGCCTACGCACAGTCGCGCTCTATTCCGTAACGTTCAGGTGTGAGGGTGCCTCTCCCCACGCTCCTGTACGCCGAGCGGCCCGCGCGGCGGCCACGGCACCACAGCGAAATGAGGGGGTGTAGACCAACCCATGTATCAACAAGAAGAGTATCAGGAACCAACAGATTCGGCAACCAGTTTCCTCAATGAACCCGTCCAGAACGGAAGAGCCAGCGGCAGCACCAGCACCAGCCCTGCTGACTCTGACACCAGCGAAACCGATATGGCAAAACTGCTGGAGGAGTCCAGCCATGCTCCCCGGAGCCTGAAGCGCGGCGATGTGGTCGAAGGGGTCATTGTCCGCATTGACCAGGATGAGATTCTGGTAGATATTGGCCTGAAATCGGAGGGCGTTCTCTCTACCAAGGAACTGCCCGCCAGCGGCTACGGCTCGTTCGAGGAGCTTGCGGTAGGGAACGAAGTGCTGGTATACATCATCCAGCCCGAAACCCCGGAAGGCCATGCCATCGTCTCGCTCAAGCGCGCCCGCATGGAGCGCCAATGGCGCATCGCCCAGGAGCAGGCAGATCGTGGCGACCTGCTGGAGGCAGAGGTCATTGACTATAACAAGGGGGGCTTGATTGTCAACCTGGATGGGATTCGCGGCTTTGTTCCCATCTCGCAGATTCTCAACCTCAAGCGCGAAGACACGGCTGACAGCGCCGAAACCAACGCCAAATTGCAGGCAATGGTCGGGCGCACGCTTCAGCTCAAGATCATCGAGATCAACCGCAACCGCAACCGGCTGATTCTTTCAGAGCGGCTGGCGGTGCAAGAATGGCGCACCAAGCGGCGCGAAGAGCTGCTCAATGAGCTTCAGACGGGCGACATCCGCAAGGGCGTGGTCAGCAATCTGGCAAACTTTGGCGCCTTTGTGGACCTGGGCGGGGCCGATGGACTGGTGCATATCTCCCAGCTTGCCTGGAGCCGTGTCAACCATCCCAGCGAAGTCTTGCATGTCGGCCAGGAGGTCGAGGTGCAGGTGCTCAGCGTGGACAAGGACAAGAAGAAGATTGCCCTCTCGATCAAACGCGCCGAAGTGGACCCCTGGACCACCGTCGAGAAGCGCTATCAGATCGGCCAGTTGGTCAAAGGCGTCGTCACCAAGATCGCGCCCTTTGGGGCTTTTGCGCGGATCGAGGACGGCGTTGAGGGCCTGATTCATCTCTCCGAGTTGCTGCCCGGCCAAGACCCCAAGACCGCCCTGCACGAAGGCCAGGAACTCTCGCTGCGCATCCTGCGCATCGAAAGCGAGCGGCGGCGGCTGGGGCTGAGTGTGCGCCAGGCCGTTGAGCCAGAGCAGCAGCCCACAGACGAGACAGCCCAGGCAATCTCCGAAGCCAGCCCAGGCGAAACAGCGCCAGCAGAAGCGCCCGCCGAGAGCGCCAGCCTACGCGAAACGCCCCGGCGCCAGCCACGCGAGCGCGAAACACGCGAGGCAACAGCGGATCAGGGCAACGCCCCGGCGGACCAGAGCACAGCCGAAATGACCGCAATGGAAGCGGCCTTCCACGCGGCCCGGCTGAACCAGGAACGCGAGAACACGGAAAACGAGGACCATCGGTAAGGCTCGCGTAGTGGCTCTCAGCCGCGATAACACAACAGAATCGGCCTTCTTCTTGCTTTAAGTTAAAGCAAGAAGAAGGCTGACCTATCTGCAAGGATGTGCGTAGACAACGGGCACTTTGTGAGTCAGTGAACGGTGAGCCAGGGAAAAGTTTGCTATAATAAAAGAGAGCTATCTCTTCCCAAGGAGTTTCTGGCTGCTTCAGCAACTCACATCTTTTGCTCATCTTTTTGGGGACGTGACGGGTACTCAAAGACAGGAGGACGCTCCTAGAAACAGCAGAGCGCGAGGCCGCCCCTTTTCGCACGCAGCAGCAGTTCTGCTGGTTGCACGGCGTTGCTCATCGTGCTATACTGGTAGCGGCAAGAGGTTCTTGCCAATGCGCTCCATTCCCAACGGTAGAGGCGCTCTGCGCTTTCTACGGGGTGTCTGTAAGGCACTCAATCGCCCATTTGTCGAGTCAATGGGCGCCAAAAAGGGGTGAAACGTGAGTGTATGTTTCATCCAACAACGATGGAACTGTGGTCAACCTGAGCTATCAGAGGGTGCACTTCCTCCCTCTGCCTTGAAAGGGGGGTGACGCAGGTGAACGACCGCGACCGTTTTGACAAATTTACGGAACGGGCCAGGAAAGTTCTTAGCCTCGCCCAGGAAGAAGCACAACGCTTCAACCACAACTATATCGGCACCGAGCATCTGCTCCTGGGCCTTGTCCGTGAGGGCGAGGGGGTGGCCGCGAAGGTTCTCTCGAACCTCGGCGTGGAACTGAACAAAGTTCGGAGCGCCGTCGAGTTTATCATAGGCCGGGGTGATCGGATTGTGCTGGGGGAGATTGGTTTGACCCCACGCGCCAAGAAGGTCATCGAATTGGCGGTTGACGAGGCCCGCCGCCTGAATCACCACTACATCGGCACGGAACACCTGCTGCTTGGGTTGGTCCGCGAAGGCGAAGGCATTGCTGCTGGCGTCCTGGAAAGCCTGGGCGTCAATCTGGAGAAAGTGCGCACCCAGACCATTCAGGTGCTCAGCCAGTCCAGCGGGCAGCATCACGCCGACCCCAAACACTCCAAAACGCCGACCATTGACCAGATGGGCATGGACCTGACCGCCGCCGCCCGCGCGGGCAAGCTCGACCCCATCATCGGGCGCGAAAAGGAGATCGAGCGGGTTATTCAGATTCTCTCTCGTCGGTTGAAAAACAACCCGGCGCTCATTGGCGAGCCTGGCGTTGGCAAAACCGCGATTGCCGAGGGCCTGGCCCAGAAAATCATCGCAGGCGAAGTGCCGGAAACACTCCAGAACAAGCGCCTGCTCACGCTGGACGTTGGCTCACTCGTGGCGGGCACCAAATATCGCGGTGAGTTTGAGGAGCGGCTGAAGAAAATCATTGAAGAGATTCGCACCAGCGGAGATTGCATTATTTTCATTGACGAATTGCATACGCTGGTGGGCGCAGGCGCAGCAGAAGGCGCGGTGGATGCGGCCAATATTTTGAAGCCAGCCCTGTCTCGCGGCGAACTCCAATGTATCGGCGCCACCACCCTCGACGAGTATCGCAAATATATCGAGCGCGATGCTGCCCTCCAACGCCGCTTCCAGGAAGTCATCGTCCGCGAATCCACCGTTGAGGAAACCGTAGACATCCTCAAGGGCATCCGCGAAAAATACGAGCAGCATCACCGGCTCACCATCTCCGACGCGGCCATCAAAGCCGCCGCAGAAATGGCAAGCCGCTATATCACCGACCGGTTCCTGCCGGACAAGGCGATTGACCTCATTGACGAGGCCGCCAGCCGTGTCCGCATGCAGCGCTCGCTGGCACCCCTCAACCTCAAGGAAGCCATGAAGGGCCTGGAGGCCGTCCTCAACGAAAAAGAGGCCGCCATCCAGCAGCAAGAATACGAACTGGCCGCCGAGTTGCGTGACCGCGAGGTGAAACTCAAAGAGCGCATCTCCAAGCTGGAATCGGGCTGGCACAAAGAGCAGGGCAACGAAAAGCCCATCGTGGGCGAAGAAGACATTGCCCAGATCGTCTCCATGTGGACCGGCATTCCGGTGATGCGCATCGCCCAGGAAGAATCCGTCCGCCTGCTCCAGATGGAGGAGGCGCTGCACAAGCGCGTCATCGCCCAGCAAGAGCCAATTGACATCATCAGCAAGGCTGTGCGCCGCGCCCGCGCGGGGTTGAAAGACCCCAAGCGACCCATTGGCTCCTTCATCTTCATGGGGCCAACCGGCGTGGGCAAAACCGAACTGGCAAAGGCGCTGGCTGAGTTTATGTTCGGCAGCGAAGACGCTCTCATCAAAATTGACATGTCCGAGTTCATGGAGCGCCACGCGGCAGCTCGCCTCGTCGGTGCGCCTCCAGGCTATGTCGGCTATGAAGAGGGCGGCCAGTTAACCGAAGCGGTGCGCCGCAAGTCCTACAGCGTCATCCTGCTGGATGAGATCGAAAAAGCCCATCCCGATGTCTTCAACATGCTGCTCCAGATTCTGGAGGACGGCAAGTTAACCGATGCCAAGGGCCGCACGGTGGACTTCCGCAACACCATCGTGATCATGACCTCCAACGTCGGCGCCAGCGAGATGAATAAAGCGGCAGCCATCGGCTTTACCCAGGGGAAGGACAAGGCCAAAGCAGCGCAACAGGACTACGAGCGAATGAAGGACAAGGTGCTTGGCGAACTCAAAAACACCTTTAAGCCGGAGTTCATCAACCGTATTGACGCGATCATCGTCTTCCACTCCCTCAAGCAAGAGGAAGTGCGCCAGATTGTGGACATCATGCTCGCCCGCGTGCGCATGCAGCTCACCGAGCAGCAGATCGAACTGATCGTCCCCGACGACACCAAGGATTTCCTGGTGACGAAGGGCTTTGACCCCGCCTTTGGCGCGCGGCCTCTCCGCCGGACAATTCAGAACATGGTCGAAGACCCGCTGGCTGAAGGACTCCTGCAAGGGAAGTTCAAGCCGGGCGAAGTGGTGGAAGCGCTGGTCGTGGATGGCGTCCTGGTCCTGGAAGCCCGTCCTCAACTGGAGGCACTGCCGCCCCCACCAGAGGCAGCGCTTTCGGCAGGCGAGGCTGGCAGCAGCGAAAGCCTCTAAGACAGCCGGGCCTGGCCCATGCAGAGCAGCGGAGGATGGTTCTTCCCTGCGGCCCAACGGAGACGTCCAGCGGGCCGCAGGAAGAGTCAGTCTTTGCCGCAGCAGCGGGGTCAGGCCCTTTGCATTTACCCATCTTGATCCATGTGCTCGTTTATCGTTTGCCCATCTCGTACGTGCTCGTTTGTCGTTGTGGTCATCCTATTTGCTCAGAGACACACCAACGCATGCCAAAAAGCTATACCAAATACATCTGCCAACAATGCAACTACGAGAGCGCCAAATACCTTGGCCGCTGCCCGGAGTGTAACGCCTGGAATAGTTTTGTTGAAACCGTTGAGCAGCCCGCCGCCCCCTCCCGCGCCTCACGCGCCACCGCGCGTTCATCAAACGGGCTGGGTGGCATCTTCGCCCAGCCCACGCCGCTGCCAGAGATTCGCGCCATTGCCCAGCACCGCCTAAGCACCGGCAGCGACGAGATGGACCGCGTGCTGGGCGGTGGCCTGGTAGCCGGCTCACTGGTCCTGATCGGCGGTGAGCCAGGCATCGGCAAATCCACCCTCCTGCTGCAAGTGGCCGGGAACGTGGCCGAGGCAGCGGGCGAGGTGCTCTACGTCACCGCCGAAGAATCAGCGGAGCAGGTGCGCATCCGCGCCGAGCGCCTCGGCATCAGCAGCCCGCGCCTGTACCTCTACCCCGAAAGCGACCTGGAAACCATTGCCGAGGCCATCACCAGCATGAAACCGGCCCTGGTGATCATAGACTCCATCCAAACCATCGCCTCCGACCAACTGAGTTCCGTCCCTGGCAGCATCAGCCAGGTACGCGATGGCGCCAACCGGCTGCATCGGCTTGCAAAAAGTCTGCATATCCCCGTTTTTATTATCGGGCATGTCACCAAAGAAGGCTCGGTGGCCGGGCCGCGCGCCCTGGAGCATATGGTAGACGCTGTGCTGTATCTGGAAGGCGAGCGCTTTCATACCTATCGCCTGCTGCGCGGCACCAAAAACCGCTTTGGCGCCACGCATGAAGTCGGCGTCTTTGAGATGCACGGCGAAGGCTTAATCGAGGTTTCCAACCCTTCCGCCGCCTTCTTAAGCGAGCGCGGCCCGCGCTCCACCGGCAGCGCCATCGTCGTCAGCATGGAAGGCACGCGCCCCTTGCTGGTGGAGGTCCAGGCGCTGGTGGCGGGCACGGCCTTTGGCACGCCGCGCTTCACCACCACCGGCATAGACCATAACCGGCTGCTGATGCTGCTGGCGGTCTTGACCAAGCGAGTAGGGTTATTGTTGTATAATCATGATGTCTATGCCAATGTCGTTGGTGGCTTGAATCTCGATGAACCAGGGGTTGACCTTGGCATTGCCGCCGCGATAGCTTCCAGCTTTAAAGAGCGCCAGATAGCCCCCGACGTAGCCCTGATTGGCGAGGTTGGACTCTCTGGCGAGGTGCGCCCGGCCAGCCGGGTTGGGCTGCGCATCAGTGAAGCGGCAAAACTCGGATTTCGCCGCTGCATTGTCCCAAAAGCTGGCACGCCTCTTGATAGAGAGAAGGTGCTTCACGTGGAGCAGGCTGAGCATCTCCCCGGAGACGGGCGCGCGCGCTCAAGGCAGGAGCACGCCTCTTCCTCAAGGCAGACAAGCGGCAAGGCTCCCGTGCAAACTTCTCAGGATATTGAACTACTACATGTAAGTACACTTGCTCAGGCGCTTGACGCCGCGCTGGAATAAATGACTGGCACGCCTCAACGCCTGAGCCGCACAACACCTATGGTGAACAACAGCGTTTTACATTCAGAGGGGAGCGGGCGCTCATCAACGCCCCATAACCAGAGGAACTGGTGCCTGGAGTTGACTGCACTTATCCATTGTTTATTGCTTGCCCTCTCTGGACTTACTACAACAGCGACATCTGCACGAGCAACCAGGAAGCTGCTCAGGTTTGTGGAAGATGTCTGCGGCATTTTCGCGGCACAGAGCAGCCTGCGGCGGGTTTCTCGCTGGATGGAACCATCCCCGCAACTGGTCTGTCGTCGTGGGAATGTCAGCCTGGAGGAGGCAAGAAATGTCGGCATCCATGATCTCCCGCATCATCGGGACTCTCGTAGCCCTCGGAGCCGGGTTTGCAATTGTCTATGAGCAAAACGAACTGAATCATTGGAACTGGCCCTGGTTCATCCTGGTTGGCATCGCGGTGGCCTGCGGTCTGGTCGCGCTCATCATCACTCCTTATATCACCATCCGTCCCTATCGCTGGATACGCAGCGCCATTCGGCGTACCTCAGCCGGAGATATTGTCGCCGCAACGATTGGCCTGATCATTGGCCTGATCATTGCCGCACTGCTCACTTTCCCGCTCTCAGAGTTGACCTTCCTGAACCTCGGCAAAGTGCTGCCCTTCCTGGGCGTGCTGCTCTTTGGCTATCTGGGCGTCGCCGTAGCTGTCTATCGCAAGCAAGACCTGGCCCACCTCTTTAGTGGCATCTGGAACGTGCGCCAGCGCCGCGCCGCCGAGCGCGAGGAGCGCGAACGCGAGCGCGACAGCCGCGACCTGGACATCCGCGAACTGGAAGAGGCCGAAAGCCGCGAAAATCGCAAACGTGACCGTGATCGCGCCAAAAAGAACGGCAAAGCCTCGGAGAAAGTGCTGCTGGATACCAGCGCCATTATTGATGGGCGCATTGCCGACATCAGCCAGACCGGATTTATCAACGGCGTGCTGCTGGTGCCGCGCTTCGTGCTGGAGGAGCTTCAGCATATCGCTGATTCCGCCGACACCTTGCGCCGCAACCGGGGCCGACGCGGGCTAGACATCCTCAACCGCCTACAGAAAGAAACCACCATCCCCGTTGAAATCTCCGATGTAGACGTGGACGGCACCAACGAGGTAGACGCCAAACTGGTCAAGCTGGCGCGCAACCTCCAATGCCCCATCATCACCAACGACTTCAACCTCAACCGCGTGGCCGAACTGCAAGGCGTCAAAGTCCTCAACATCAACGAACTGGCAAACGCCGTCAAGCCGGTCCTCTTGCCCGGCGAAGAAATGATGGTCAAGATCATTCAGGATGGCAAAGAACTCGGCCAGGGCGTGGGCTATCTCGATGATGGCACCATGATCGTTGTCGAGGGCGGGCGCCAGCATATGAACAGCACCGTCGAGGTCACGGTCACGCGCGTCCTGCAAACCGTCGCCGGGCGCATGATCTTTGCCCACCCCAAAGGCGGCGTGGTGAAACGTTAAGTTGTGTTGCCGCCCGCTTGTAGCACCGGCCACCCCTCAAAGCAGGGGCACTTGCCGCGCCGGTGCCGGAGGCCAGGGAGAGCACCGGCTGATGGATGCCAGCAGAGACAACCAGAGCCAATCAACACGTATGGCTGCCATCATCGTTGCAGCGGGCAGCAGCCGCCGCATGCAGGGCATCAACAAAACCTGGGCCATGCTTGGCGGCAAGCCGCTGCTCGCGCACAGCATCGGCGCCTGCGAGCGCTCCGGCCTGGTTGATGACATCGTAGTCGTCCTGGCACAGGACGCGCTCGCTGAAGGCGCGCAGCTTTGCCAGCGCGAAGGCTGGCAGCATATCCGCGCATTAATCCCTGGCGGCGCCCGGCGGCGCGATTCTGTGCTGGCTGGCCTGGAGGCGCTGCATTCGGCCACCCCTCCCGGCTACGTCCTGGTCCACGACGGCGCGCGCCCTTTTCTCTCCACCGCGCTCATCGAGCAAGGGCTGGCCGCCGCCCGCCAGCACGGTGCCGCCACTGCCGCCGTCCCTGTCAAAGATACCATCAAGCGCGCAGGACCAGACGGCCTGGTCATAGAAACGCTTGACCGCGCCTCGCTCTGGGCCGTCCAGACGCCCCAGGTCTTCGCCTATGACCTGCTCCTCCAGGCCCACCGCGCCCTTGACCCAGCCTGGGATGCCACCGACGATGCCGCCCTGGTAGAGCGCCTGGGCCACCCCGTCGCGCTCTTTCTGGGCGCCTACGAGAATATCAAAGTCACCACGCCCGACGACCTCGTGATTGCCGAGGCAACACACAAGCGCCTGATCTGATCGCCGCCTCTTTGTCAGCGCTTCAACGCCCGATTCTCCTATCAGTAACATCCAGGCAAGAGAGCAGTAGTCTGGCTGGTACTTTGGTCCTATTCCCATCACGCTTTCCTGTACACAAGAAATTACCTCTGCTATTTTCCATTCTGTGCGAAGAAGCGATGTAGCGAACCATCCTCAACAAAGACACGTCTTCACTGCACCTGGAAAGAAGGAGAGATCCCATGCGTCTCTCAGAGACAGCGCCGTCCAGAGCCACCCGATTCACGCGATCACCCGTAACTGTGCAGGAAGACAGATGGTCCCATCTGGCGGAAGACAGGTGGGACCATTCGACAGAAGACAGATGGTCACGCCCGGCAGTTTTGCCCAAAAACCCCCCGCGTCAGCGCCAGCCGCGCTTTAAGAAAACTCTTATCTCATTGGGGCTGCTGGTACTGATTGTAGGCGCGGCCATTGGCGCCTTCAGCCTCGGCAACCTGATGATCACCCGCGCCGATGCGCAGCTCAATGCAGATTGCACCCTGATCGTGCCCAATCATCCCCTCACCGCAGCAGGACTGGCAACCCCCTACCAACTCGTCGCCACCGACCCCAACAAGGGGCCATGCAACGAATCCAACGGCGATCAGGCCGCCTTCGTAGAAGGCGCGGTGATTGACTCCGCCACCGGGCAAATATCGGTGTATGACCCGCTGGTGATAGACAAAGGCACCAAACCCGCTGCCGACCCCGTTGTTCCGCAGCTACCGGCCAACGCCGTCGTCGCCCTCTGGTTCGGCTATAACGGCGACAACCTCACCCTCAAAGGGGCCAATGACCGCGTGCTTGAAGAGGCCAACTGCATCAACGGCCTGGGCGATTCCATCTTCGGGCAGATGGCTTATTGCAACGCGCCGGAGTTCTTTGCCGTCGCCAATTCGATGATCCTGGCCGGCAAACTGACCCCGCCGCCTCTGGGGAAAGCCAACGATGGCCTGCCCTGCCCAACCGTCCGAGACTTCACGGTAGTGGACCAGGACCAGAGCGACAACGTGACCACCGCCTATCTCGTCAATCCCAACGGACGCACCGCCCAAAATACGCCCGCGAACGTAGCCGCGCTGCCCAATGCCCAGCCACAGGATAACGGCAGCGACAACGGCCTGCTGGTTGGACCGCTTGACCACGCACTGGGCTGCGCTCCCTGGACCGCCCCCGATCTGGCCTCCGGCGGAAAGCAGCAGCTTACCGCGCTGCCGCTCAATGAATTGCAGGCCGCCATGTTCCAGAAAGACCCGGTGGCGCTGGTACCCGCTGGCGACCCAATGGTGCTGGTGGACAATGCAGAAAATCTGGCGAAGACCAACCTGTACCGCATCGGCGTGGATCAGCCCCCCGCCAACAAACAACAGGCCAGCACCAAAGAATACTGCCAGCACCTTCTGGATACTGCACCCGCCCGCATGCAACTGGACATGCAGTTCACCATCGCCGCGCCCTCGCCCGATACCGGCGCCGCCAACAACCTCTTCACCTTCCTGGCACAGCGCTTTGTGGCCTCCTTTGATCAGGAACTCAACTGCACCGGCCTCTTGAAGAAAGCCGACCCTGTAACCCTCCAGATGGATGCCAACGGAGTCACCACCGGCGCCACCATTGGCGGCATGGGCCAGGGTAACATGCCCATCTGTGTCATCAACGGCACCACGCTCCCAGGCTGCACAGGCACCGCCAAGGTGAACGGCCAGACCTGCACCTTCATGTATGACGCCGCCATGAAGAAAACCACGATCACCTGTAAATAGCCGCCGCGCCGTTTTCCCTGTAGCGCCAGCCTCCGTGCTGGTGAACCGTTCGCCGCCAGGGACGGCGGCGCTACAAGGGGCAGTGCGGCCTGTAGCCCCGGCCTCCGTGCCGGGGAGCGCTTCCCCTGGTACCGCTAACCTTCACACTGGCGCGTGGGGTATACTGATTGGGATATGCTGGAGCCTGGGCGGGGCATCCGATACAATCCGTTGAGGACACGCCTGACATGACTACACGAATAGGTATCGGCTACGACGTGCATGGCTTCGTAGCCGGGCGCCCCCTGATCATTGGTGGCATCACCATCCCCCATGAGCGCGGGCTGGCGGGCCACTCCGATGCCGACGTGCTTATCCACGCCGTCGTAGACGCGCTGCTGGGCGCGGCAGCCCTGGGCGATATTGGCAGCCATTTCCCCTCCAGCGACCCGCGCTGGAAAGATGCCCCCAGCAGCGCCTTCCTCATCTACACCCGCGATCTGCTCGCCCAACATGGCTGGCGCGTCGGCAACGCGGATGCCGTCATCGTCGCAGAAGAACCTCGCATGGAGCCGCACATCCCCGCCATGCGCGCGCGCCTGGCCGAACTGTTGCAGATAGAGCTTGCCCAGATCAGCGTCAAAGCCACCACCACCGACGGCCTCGGCTTCACCGGGCGCAAAGAAGGCATTGGCTGCTATGCGGTGGCGCTGCTAGAGCACGATCAGCCAGGGTAAGTCCGCAAGGTTGCAGAAAATGTGGTACACTACTTTTGTTATGCCGAATGTACTGCAATCAGAGGGTAAAGTTCATCGCTTGAGTACACATCACACTATGAAGCTCACCATCAAAGAATGGACAACCTGCGCCTGTTGCAAGGGCCTCGAACCTGGGGTTCGGTAACAGCAGGCTTAGATAGGTTTTACTCTTTTCCGCCGAAATCTGCTCTGCTCCCGCCCCAGTTCGCGGCCCGACCTCTGCTCCTTCCCACTCGCATAGCTGTTTGCTCATCTTGTCCAGCGTTCTTGCTGGCTGTCTCCCGAAGGAGTCGTTATGCTCATTCACAACACCGAATCCGGGCGCGAAGAAGTCTTTGAACCGTATGCCCTGCCCGTCAAAATGTACGTCTGCGGCCTGACGCCCAAAAACGAGCCGCACATCGGCCACGCGCGCAACTTTGTGCTCAACGATGTCATCCGCCGCTACCTGGAATATCGCGGCTATCCTGTGCGCTACATCCAGAACTTTACCGATGTAGACGACAAGATCATTGCCGCAGGCCAACGCGAGGGCATCCCCGCTGCCGAAGCCGCCAAACGCTATATTGATCGCTACTTTGCTGCCATTGATCCGCTCAACGTGCGCCGTGCCGATCAGTACACCTACGTCACCCAGTACATGCCCAAGATCATCGCCATGATCCAAACCCTGGTGGACAAAGGCCACGCCTACGCATCAGGCGGCGACGTGTTTTACGCCGTCAGTTCCTTCCCGCGCTACGGGCGCCTCTCGCACCAGCCCGATGAAGACCTGCTCAATGCCGGGGCACGCATCGAGCCAGACCCCAAAAAGCGCGACCCGCGCGATTTTGCCCTCTGGAAAGCCGCCAAGCCCGGCGAACCCTTCTGGGAAAGTCCCTGGGGGCATGGGCGCCCTGGCTGGCACATCGAGTGCTCCACAATGGCGCTGGACACCCTGGGCGAAAAAATTGATATTCATGGCGGCGGCACCGATCTGATCTTCCCGCACCATGAAAACGAGATAGCCCAAAGCGAGGCCGCCACCGACACCGCGCCTTTTGCCAAATATTGGGTACATGTCGGCATGCTCAACCTGGGCGACAAAAAGATGGCGCACTCCGACGTGTTTATCCCGCTCATAGATATGCTCAAAAAATATCCGGCCCCCGTCATCCGGCTGTATCTGGTCAGCCACCACTACCGCGCCCCCATCGCCTACAGCGAAGAAGCGCTGGCGGCGGTACAGCCGCGCTGGGCACGCTACGTCGAGCTGCGTAACAATCTGCTGCGCCTGCTGCGCCGCGCCAGTGAGGGCGGCAGTGGAAACACCGCTTCTGCCGCGCCCATCGCCTCAGCCGTCCCGGTGGAGGAGACGCGCGCCGCCTTTATCGCCGCGATGGATGACGACTTCAACACCTCCGGCGGGCTGGCGGCCATAGACAACTTCGTGCGCCGCGCCAACGACTATGCCGCCGTGCTGGAGGGCACCGAGATCACCCCAGAAGCAGCCGCCACGCTTCAGGCCGCGCTGGACCTGCTGGATGAACTCATCATGCAGGTGCTGGGCGTGCAGATTGAGCAGGAGGACGCGGCCCAGAAGCTCGACCCGGCGCTGCTGGCCGAGATCGAGCGTCTGATTGCCGAGCGCAACGCCGCGCGCCAGGCCAAGCAATGGGGCGAGGCTGACCGCATCCGCAAAGAACTGGAGGCACGCCACAACGTGATTCTCAAAGACCGCGCCCAGGAAACCACCTGGGAGTTCAAGGCGTAAGCCTATGGCCGATTACGTCTGGGGACGCAACCCCGTGTTGGAGACGCTGCGCTCAAACCGCAAGGTCTACCGGCTCTTGCTGGCCGAAGGCACACGCGAGGCAGGCGTGCAAGACCTGCTCAGCGAGGCCGAGCGTCGGCACGTCCCCGTTGAATATACGCCGCGCCGTCGTCTGGACGACCTGACGCGCGGCGCGGTGCATCAGGGCTGCGTCGCCAGCGTCGCCCCGCGCGACTACGCCTCGCTGGAAGACATCCTGGCGCTGGCAGAGCAGCGCGGGGAGCCACCGCTCTTGCTCATGCTGGATTCCATCCAGGACATTCACAACCTGGGGTCGCTCCTGCGCACCGCCGAAGCCGTCGGCGCGCATGGCCTCATTCTGCCGGAGCATCGCGCCGCCGGACTGACCCCGGCGGTAGATAAAAGCTCTGCCGGAGCCGTTGAGCATCTGCTGGTGGCGCAGGTCACGAACCTCACCCGCGCAGTGGACACGCTCAAAAAACGCGGCATCTGGGTCGTTGGGCTGGCCGGGGAAGCCACCCAGGACTATGACCGCGTAGACCTGGACCGCCCGCTCGCGCTGGTCGTGGGCAGCGAAGGCAAGGGCATCAGCCGCCTCGTGCGCGAGCACTGCGATTTCCTGGTGCGGCTGCCCATGCGCGGCCAGATCAACTCGCTCAACGCCGCCGTTGCTGGCTCCATCGTCCTCTACGCCGCCTGGCGGCAGCGCGCAAAGCCAGACCAGCCTCATGCCTGAAAACACCCGGAGGGGACTGACACGCTGAGCGTGTCAGTCCCCTCCGGGCTATTCGCCTTATTTTTGCGGCCAGGCCAGCACGTTAATGGTTGTCTTCGCCGGGGTCTGCGTGTCTGCGGATTTATCCGCCGTCACCCAGAGCACCGCTTTTGGCGACACCGAGAACACCAGAGGATCGGAGATATAGGTGTTCAGCGGCTGCACATGATCAGTGGTCACGTCGTAAAGCGAATAGTTGCCATTGCCATCCTGCCAGGCAACAAATGTCGCGCCCGCCTCCGGGTCAGCAGCCGTCTGCGTGATCTGCTTTTTCGGGCCGCTGTCCAGGTCAGGCCGACCATCCAACGCTTCCTCCCACAGCGTCCCCATCACAGGTGCCGTGCTCGCGCTGCCACCAACAGGTGTCAGCGTTCCCGTCGAGGTTGGGGTGATCGTTGGTGTGCTCTGGCCGTCCGACTTCGCATCTGCCTGCGCCGCTGGTGCCCCCAGCCAGATCAGCATATTGCTCACCAGCATAGGCGAGAACGAAAAACCAGTGTGGGTCACCTGCACCGGCTGACTATCGGGTATGCGCCGATAAATATCGCCATGCAGCGTCCCGTCAAGGTCGCGCCACTCATCCGCCCAATAGACGCTGGAACCATCGGTAGCAGGGTCAGCAATCAGATGCTCTGGCTGCGCGCTGGCAAGCACCACCGGCTTGACCGCGCTAACCTGCGCCAGATCAAACTCCAGCAACCGCCCATGCCTATCAGCCATTTCCTCGGCCACCAGCACCAGCGAGCCAGATTCATGCACCCCATGCAGCGCCGCCGGACCCGCAGCATCAGCCTGCCCGCCCTCAGCAATTTGCAAAGTGGTGGTGGCCCCTGCCAGCGCCGGAAGCATCTGCGTCGCGTTCAGCGTCCAATGTGCTCCCAGGGCTGTATCCCCCTCGGACCAGAGCACCCATCCACGCGCCCAGCCTTCCAGCGTAATTGGCTCGGAAACCGGGGCTGGCAACAAGTCCACGCTTTGCCTGCTTGGTTCTGTCAGCGCCTCCAGCATATACTGACCATCGGCAGTACGCGCCGCGTACACAATCGTGTGCCCATCCTCGCTGGCAATGGCATCTGACACAAACGGATAAGTCGAATCCGCAGCATAGTAAGAGGTGTGTAACGATTGGCATCCCACACAAGATATTGGCGGAGTTCCTGGATGGTTATACAACAACTGCACCAGCATAAGGCTGCCCAGGCTGAACAGCATGAACGCGGCAGCCATTGCCGCGCCATAGCGCAGCGCAAACGTAGCCGCAGGACTCACCTGGCCCCGCAAAGGGACCACGCGCACGCGCCGTTCGGCCACCACCTTCCGCAGCGTGGGGAAATATGAAGCGTCCGTTGGCCCAGTCACCACAACGGTTTCTGGCGCCTTCTTCGCAGCGGTGGGTTGCGCAGCCTGGCTTTCCTCAGCCCGCGCTGCTGCCAGCACCCGCGCCAAAAAATCAGGTGGAGGCGCGATCTCCGGCAGGGAGCCAATCGCCTCCCCAACCTGCTGATATTCAACATCTCGCGTGCGGCATCCTTCACACCCCGCCAGATGCGCTTGCAGTTCGGCGTAATCCCCAGGTGAGCAATCACCCCGCCGAGAGGCAGCCAGAAGCTGCCGGGCCTGCTTGCACGTCATGGACCTGCTTCCTCCTGTTGATAGAGCGAAATAAAGCGCTCGCGCGCACGCATCAGTCGCATCTTCACCGCTGACGGACTAATCTTTAACACATCCGCAATCTCATTACACGAAAAACCCTGGTGTTCATACAGCAACAAACACACCGAATACTTTTCCGGCAACTTACTGAGCACCTTTTCCACAATTTCCCGATCAGCAACCCGCTGCTCAAAACGCCCACCCTGATTGCCTCCGCCGTTGTACAGACTGGCCGACCCTGGGAAGTGCTCATCTCTTCCCCCGGCGTCGGAGCCGCCGCCTGATCCCACCCCGCGATCCTCTTGAAAGAGCGAAAGCGGCAGCCAGGCAATCAGGCGTTTGCGGCGCAGCGCATCAGTGGCCGTATTCGCAGCGATACGATACAGCCAGGCCGAAAGCGCGCCAGAATGAATTCTCGTTCCCCCGGCCAGCGCTTTGTACGCCTTCACAAACACATCTTGTGCCAAATCATACGCCTGTTCACGGTTTCCCACCAGCCGAAAGATAAAATTGATAATCGGCGTCTGGAACCGCTCGAACATCGCCTCAAAACCAGACAGATCAATCAGACCATCCCCGGCCTCAGCAGTGACAGCTACCTCAAGGTCGTCCTCATCCTCCTCGTCTTCCTCATCCACATCCTCCACCCTGGCAGCATCCGGCAAGACATCCACCTTCCTGTGAATCCCTGCCTTCTCGCACTCAACTGTAGCCTGGGCCGCAGCACCCTCGACATCGGGGTCTGCCACCTCCAGCAGTTCAGAGCGTGCCATTGCTGTTTCTCCCGCATTGTGACCATTGGCCGCCGGTGCAGCCAGTGAGTTGCTCACCTGGGGCGCAATCGCTCCAACAGTTCCATCCTGCTGCGATGGCGTTCCCTCTTGAGGCTTATCAGCGTCGTTCATGTGGAAGAGACGAATAGAAGTCTCCATCGGTTACACTGCGGCAGATATTGCTGCCGTTCCTTCCCCAATTGGCGGCTCCCCCTCAGCCTCACGCGCCCATGCCCCATAACGGCCTGTCCTGCGCTCGCAGGAGCTTGCCCTCCCAGCATCCTCCCTCACTCTGCAACCCGCTATGGCAAATCTCACGCCGCGAACACCAGCAATACTGGCTGGTCCCTATCTCAACAATTTCCTCTATATTGTCGCACAGTTCTCGCCATTTTCCAATACTACGCTTGCTTCGAAGGGCTGGCAATTGGCTCCATCTTATGCTATACTTTTTATAGTAATGGGCGGGCGGATGTTTCGCCGGTGTGCCCGCGAGAAAGCGAACCAATGAAGAAGAAAACAGCGACACCAAAACCACAGCAGATACAAATGTACTCCACCACCTGGTGCGGGGATTGTCGGCGTTCCAAGCGCTTTTTCGACCTGCACCAGATTCCTTACTTAGAAATCAACATCGAAGAACACCCCGACGCCGCCCAGACCGTTATGGCTCTCAACAACGGCATGCGCAGCGTCCCCACCATCCTGTTCCCCGATGGCACCGTGCTCGTCGAGCCATCAAATCAGGCGCTTGCTAAAAAGCTGGGCCTGGAAATCTAGCCCAAAGCACAAACAACAGGTGGCTGGGTTTTCCTGTACACCCAGCCATCTGTTGTCTTGCCCAGAAGTGCTCCCTGGTCAGCTTGTGCCCAAGAGCGCGCAAGGAAGCTCTTGCATAGCGTGACGAGTCATGCTATGCTTGCCTCAACGCGCTGCACGCATGCAGCCACAATTGTCATGAAGGAGCACACATCATGTTTTGCCGTCGCTGTGGCGCTGAACTCTCAGCAGGTGCAACCGCCTGCCCCCGCTGTCAGGAACCCGTCCTGCCGCCAGGTATGCCTGCTGGCTTCACCGCCCCTGGCCTCCAGCCGCCTGCCCAGCCCCAGTCATCCACTGGTATGTATGCACCGCCACCAGCGGGGCAATGGCCCTCTCAGACACATGCTGGGCAGCAGTTCCCGCCCGCTGGCGAACAATTCAATGCGCCGCCACCCATCCCACCATCAGCCTGGCTCACCAGCGCCGGGCCAACCGGCAGCGCACCGCCTCCGCCGCCACCAGCCAGGCCGCTGCTCGAAACGCTCTTTGGGCCAACGCCGCGCCCTGGGATAGCGCTCGCGCATACAAACGGCGTCCAGCAGCGCTTTCTCAGCCGCCTGCAACCTACCACCGCCGGAAACGTCTGGTTTGGCGCGTTGGTCGGAGGATTGCTCAGCTTTGTCGTAGCCTTCTTCCTCGCGGTCATCTGTAGCCTGCTGCTGGGGGGCGTCCTGGATCAACCCTTTACCAGCGTCGCCGCGCTGCTCAATCTCGTTTCCGGCAGCGTCAGCGCTTCTGGCGGCGGCCACAGCATCTCCTTCTACTCAAACCCGCTGGTGCTCTTTGATTATGCCCATCGCAGCACCTTCATCTTTAAGCTGGGGGAAACCGCAAGCGTTACCCCTGTGAGCGCCAGCATCTCCAACAGCCTCTCCGTCACACCGCCAGCCACCGTGTTTCTGCTCATCCCGGTCCTTGGCCTTCTGTTTGGGGGCTACTTCGCCGCCTCCACCGATTACACCGGGCGCCGCCTTTTCAGCATGATGCGAGGAGCGTCTGTCTGTCTTGTCTACGCCCTGCTCGCCCTCCTGCTTAGCTTCGTCACCTCAGTTGACCTCAGCACATCCAGCGGCTCCAGCAGCGCCACCACGCTCACCATAGCCCCAGACGCGCTTTCCGTATTCCTGAACAGCCTCCTCTGCGGGCTGATCTTTGGCGCATTGGGCGGCTATCTGCGTGCCCGCTCCTTCCCCACAGCCACCACCGGCCCACTCAATCGCAGGAACACACGACTGCGCGCAGCCTGGGCTGGCGCCAGATTCAGCCTGACCGTCCTTTTTTCAATCTGCCTGGCGCTGGTCCTGGCCCTCTATCTCCTGGCGCAGATTGGTGGCCCCACCCTGCAAAGCGAAGGCTCGGTAAGCCTGGGAACCTCAAGGCCATCCACCTGCCATATCTTCCTCCAACAGCCCGCAACTGCCCCATCCCCCACGCTCCCTTCCAGCCTTAGCAGCAACGGGCTTTCTGGCCCTGCCTGGTTTCTGGTAGATAGCCCGCCTCTGGCGGGATGGGTCATGGCCCTCTCCCTCGGCGCGCCGCTTCAGCTTACTGGCGGTGGTCTGGGTGCCGTCCTGAACACCAGCATTGGCCTGATCGGGGCGGATTGTGGGCCGGGGACAAAGGGCGCCTTGCTCTACCTCTTGCTGGTCATTCCAGCCATCGCCTTCTTCCTGGGGGGACGACGCGCCGCGCGTTTTGCCTACGACAGCACTGCCGCAGAAGCCACCGGCACCGGCCTGCTGCTGGCTGGTATGGCCGCCCTCGGCATGGTGGTCATAGCGTTCATCTCCTCGATTACTGCCTCTGTGCTAGGCGTCTCCATCAGCTTTGGCCCATCGTTGCTGTGGAGCCTCATTGCCACCCTGCTCTACGGCGCCATTTTTGGCGTGCCAGGTGCCATCCTCGCGCGCACAGGCACGCCGCCCCAACCAGCTCCCATCGCCTATGCCACCTGGCCGATGGAACCAGGCGCAGCCGCTCCCACCAGGTTTTCTGGGCCGCTTGACCTCCACCACGCGCAAACGCTCATCCCTGGCGGCGGAGCACCTCCACCCCAAACACCGCCAGCCTATCCGGGCAGCGCGGACATCTGGCACGCGCCCACGCAAGCCCCTGGCTCTGGCAGCATCTCGGACGCGCGCACCCAGGCATCCAATCCTGAGAGTAGATCGGGGCCGCAGCCCCCGAACCCGCCAGGCCCGATACGTTCTTGAGCAGCAGCCCTGGTAGCCCGCCAATATTGGCGGGCTACCAGGGCTGGCGACTAAAGATCGCGCCTATGGGCCTACGGCCACGAAACCTGCCTGCGCGGGTTAGGACGAAGGTGGGCGTACCTGGGGTGGGGAGTCCGCGCAGGCGGACTTGGTGGCGTCCGCAGACGCCTCTAGGCGCGATCTTTAGTCGCCAGCCCTCATCGCTCCAGCTTGACGCTGGCCCTGTGCCCCCGCTATGATCTCTACACGATCTTGCCACCGTTTTCCTCAAGGAGCAGTTTTTTTATGTCCGTTCTGGCTATCATTAGTTTCACGCTCGCGGGCCTCATCCTCCTGGCGCTGGCCGCCTTGCTCATCTTCACCTACCTCCGCGCCTGGTCGCTCACCCACCCGCCGCGCCGACCCCTCACGCGCACGCCCGCCGATCTGGGCGTCGCCTTTGAGGAAGTCTCTTTCCCCACCGAGGACGGCATTACCCTTTCCGGCTGGTATATCCCTGCCCGCAACGGGCGCACACTGGTTGCCTGTCATGGCATCTACGACAGCCGCGAGCAATTTCTAGAGCCAGCCGTCGCGCTTGCCAAACACGGCTACGGCTTCCTCATCTACGACGCCCGCGCGCATGGCAAGAGCGGCGGCACGCTCTCCAGCTTTGGCTACCACGAAATCAAAGATGTTACTGGCGCCGTCAGGTATCTCCAGGCGCGGCCCGATGTGGACGCCAACCAGCTTGGCATCATCGGCAACTCGCTGGGCGGCATCACCGCCATTCGCGCCGCCGCGCGCCTCCCCGAACTGCGCGTCATCGTCTCCGAAAGCGCCTTTGCCGACTTTGCCCGCGACATCAGCAGCGCCTTCACCCGCTTCACGCACCTGCCCGCGTTTCCATTTGCCTCGCTGGTCATCTTCTGGGGCGAACGCCTGGGCAAGATTAACCTGGACGACATCCGCCCGGCGCGCGACATCTCGGCCTTGTCTCCCCGGCCCATCTTCCTCATCTCAGACCTGGCCGACGACATCGTAGAAGAACCGCTGGACGGCGAACTGCTCTACGCCAACGCGGGCGAACCCAAAGAACTCTGGCAAATCCCCGCTTGCCGCCATGTCCAGGCATGGGCCATGCACCCAGAGGAATATGAACGCCGGGTCGTCGCCTTTCTAGACAAATCGTTTGCCGCCCTCGCACCAGCGCCAGCACCCGCGCAAACCGAGCGCGCAAGAGAGCGTTAGCACCCTCTCTGCTTCCTCTCGGCTGTGCCTGTGGGGGCTAGCTTTTCTTCGCCTTGCTGGATGCAGCGCGCTTCTTTGGCGGGGCAGCCGCTTTGCCCGCGTCACCAGCAGCGTTGCCTTGTGCTGAGGTTGGCGCAGGGAGCGCCTGTGGCACAGGCACATGCTGCTTCAACCACTCAGAAACCAGCGGCACCGTCTGCTCCAGATGTTCCACCGGCAGCATATGCCCGGCGCCCTCCAGTACCACCAGATCTTTCTCGCACCTCAGCCGCGCGTAAATGTCGCGCGTCATGTCCACTGGCAGAATCTTCTCGCGCTCCCCAACCAGAATGCGCGTGGGCACCCGAATATCCTCCAGCGCGGGCTTGTCGCCTGGACTCATAAACAGCGAAATCCACGCGCTGGCGCGATACGCGTGCACCGAATACGGGTCATCCAGCCAGGCCCGCGCGTGCGCCTTCTGCTCCCAGACCTCGCTGGTCGCAAGAAACGCCGACACCGGCACCGGCATCCACGTCAGCAGCGGCCCCAGCCCCAGACGCGACGCCATCCTTGTTGGCGGCACAATCATCTCGTGGCGAATCAGATGCAGCGCCGGGTCAATATTGCGCAGGTCCAGCACATTGATCGGCACAATCGCCTGCACTTCGGGAATCTCCAGCGCCGCGTAGAGTGACAGAATGCCGCCCATGCTGGAGCCGATCACGCCCACCGGCGTCCCAAAACGCTCCGCCGTGTACTTCACCGCCGCGCGCAGCGTTGCAATAATGCTCTTGTACGTGAAGAGGCCGCGCGGCCCCTCGCTGCGTCCATGCCCCGGCAGATCAACCGCCACCACATTGATGCCCGTCCCTGCCAGCGCCGCCAGAAAGTTCCCTTCTGGCACCAGCGTGGAAAACGTCCCAGCGTGGCTGCGCATCCCCGGAATAAAGACCGCCGAAGGTGATGCTTTTGGATGGGCTGCCGGATAGATCGTCAGATTCTTGCGCCCCTTGAACCCCGGCACATCAAGCAGTACCCGTTCGGGCGCGTTGTTCGTCGCATCTGTTGCCGCTGCCATAAGCCTGCCCCCTGTAAAAAAATGAAGATGGCTGGAAAAATGTGGGAATACGCGGCCATTCTAGCAGAGCAGGAGCTACCTGGCAATCAGGAACGCCATTGGAGACAGAGCTACGAAGTTGTTGTATCCGGTCCGCTCAGATCAAGCGCCAGATGAATGCTCGTCTCATCTTGAGCATATTCGCTGAAACCGCAGCGCCGGTACAGTCCAATCGCATCTGCCCAATCGCAATTCGTCTCCACCACCACCCGCCGCAGCCGCCGGGCGCGCGCCAGCCTCAAAAGCTGTTCCACCAGCGCCCGGCCCAATCCCTGCCCGCGCTGCTCACGGCTCACCGAGACACGCACCATACGCCCCATCCCTTCGGCTTCCATCAGCAGCGCCCCGGTGCCGACCAGCACGCCATCCAATTCGGCTACAAGAAACACCTGGCCCGCAGCGAGATAAGAAGCGGTGATGTCGTTGAGGTCTGGGTTATACGACTCGTCAATAAAGCCGAAATGCTCGCCAAGCCCTTGCAAAATAAGCTGTCGTGCTGCTTCCTGGTCGGCAGATACAAACGGCCTGATACGGAACATCCTCTGCGCATCGCTGCTCATAGCACTCGCACCTCTGCCTTTGTCCCCAGGAACCGTCCAAGATCAGCAGCTTCCGTCTCCAACCCAGGCTGCACCTCTGGCGCGAGCCGATCAAACGGCTCGACGATAATTTCAAGGTGATCGCGTTGGCGCTTGATTTTCCACGTCCCCACTGCCCGGCCATCTACCAGCACCACCGGATGCAGCATTCCGCCCCCAGCATTAATGCGCTTTACGAATTGAGAAGCCACCATGAAATCGCGGCTCCTGTAACCCAGCAGATACGTATCAAAAGCTGGCAGCAACCGCACAAGCGGACGCTCTGCCAGCGGCTCCTCTAGCCAGTCCAGGCGCGTCTTCAGCATCCAGGCAGGCGCGCCGCTGATTTCCACCTCTGCCACCTGATCGTGAATGTGCTGCCAGCCCACCCGTAGCTGGCTCATCGGCATGCCTGACCACGCCGCTAAATCCGCCAGCGTCGCGGGGCCATAGGCGCTCAGATAGCGCAGAGCCAGTTCAGCCAGCGCCTCCTCCGGCGAGAGAGAGCGCCCAGTTTTCGCCCAACTGCCCAGGAGTACATAGGTGGTCTTTGCACCGCGATCTGGCCCCAGACAGATCAGCCCTTCCAGCGCCGCCCGATTCAGCAGATAGGGCGCGGCCTGCCCCTCAGCGCGAATGCCAACGCTCGCCAGATGCGTCACAATTTCGGCACGGGTGCACGCGCCCTGGCGTTCCAGCACGTCGCAAATGGCGCGGACACCCCGCGCCAGCGTCTCCGCATCCAGGCCAAGCTCAGCATAGCGCCGCTGGCATCCGGCAATATTCACCGGCCCAAGCAGCGGCAGGAGCCAGCCCACGTCTTCCGCTGCCAGCAGATGCAGCGTGTTGCGCATGCCCCAGGTACGCGCGACTGTGCGTTCGGTGGCTTGCGCCCGTTCGACATCCGCAGCCACCAGACCCGTGCTCCGCACCCGCACCGCCAGCGCCGCAGCCTGAGCATCCTGCGCCTGAATGCCACAAAGCGCCTGCGCCACACCCACCACAGTGTTGACTTCATCCGCCTGTTGGCGCGTCAACCGCTGCGCGCGCAGACGCAGTGCACGAGCCTGCTCATCCGAGAGCGCCAGCGCCACCTCACACCCCGACCAGCGTGGGCTGCTCGTGGGTGATCCGACTGAACACGCCCAGCGCCGTGTCAATATCCTGCGCCGTAATGCCGTAATGCGTCACGGCGCGCACGCGCCCCGCGCCCATGCCGCCAACCCGCACACCCGCCTCGCGCGCCGCCCGCACAAACGGCTCCACATCCAGCGGCGTCCCATCGCTGTGCCGCAAGCTAAAGAACACCATATTGCTCTGGACGGTGGCCGGGTCCGCGTGCAGCCCGCGCATCTCCATCAGCCCCCGCGCCAGCTTTTGCGCGTTCTCGTGGTCCTCGGCCAGCCGATCAACCATCTGCTCCAGCGCCACAATGCCCGCCGCCGCGATAATCCCCGCCTGGCGCATGCCGCCGCCAAGCTGCTTGCGCGTGCGCCGGGCGCGCTCAATAAAACTTTTCGACCCGCACAGCAGCGACCCAACCGGCGCGCTCAGCCCTTTGGACAGGCAAAACATCACCGAATCCGCTGACGCCGCAACCTCGCTGACTGGCACACCCAGCGCCAGCGCCGCGTTAAAGATGCGCGCCCCGTCCAGATGCACCGCCGCCCCATGCCGATGCGCAATATCCGCCAAATGACGCATCAGCGCAAGCCCCACCACGCGCCCGCCGCAATCGTTCTGCGTGTTTTCCAGGCAGAGCAGCTTCGTCCCCGGCGTATGTACCGTCTCCGCCGACATCGCCACCTCCACCTGCGCCGGGTCCAGCGCGCCATCCTCGCGGTTGGGCACCGTCCGAAACAGCAGACTCCCAAACGACGACGCGCCGCCCGCCTCGTACAGCAAAATATGCGCGTGATCGCCCAGCACCACCTGCTCCCCGCGCTGGCAATGCGTAATCACCGCGCATGTATTTGCCATCGTCCCGCTGGGCACATACACCGCCGCCTCTTTCCCCAGTCGCTCCGCCGCCAGTTCCTCCAGCCGGTTTACCGTCGGGTCTTCACCATACACATCATCGCCCACCTCCGCGCGGGCCATCGCCTCGCGCATCGCGGGCGTCGGCAGCGTCACCGTATCGCTTCGCAGATCAATCATGGAATAGAGCCTCCAAACAGATTTCGCCAGTAAACATCAATCACTTATTGGACCGTGAGGCCAAGTTGTTTTACCCAACTAAGCGTATCCTGATAACTCCACAGTTCTGCAATCTTCCCATCAGCAATACGCAGAAAATCCGCCCCAATTAAAACGATTTCCTTCCCCGTTGGGGGAAGCCCGGCAAATACGCCTTGATGTGTTCCACGCATGGAAAAGCTAAAGGCCACCATATCCTGTTCGCTTAGCACATGCTCAACCGTTATCTTCACATCCGAAAAAGCCGCGCGAAAAGCCAGCACGTCCTGCTTTATTCCTTCAGGACCAGGCGACCATTCTGGGTGTGCCTGGTCCATAAAATCCGCCGCCAGAATCTGCTCTGCCAGAGCCAGATTGCCAGTTTCCCACAGTTCAACATATTGCCTGACGAGGGCCTTGTTTGCTTCCAGGCTCATAGCAGCCTCCTGCGTTTCTCTGGCTGCGCAGGGTGCTCACTTCTGCTCACCCTCCAGCGCCTGATAATACGCACACTCCAGCCGCAGCGGACAACGCGCGCAGTCCGGGCGCTGCGCGTGACAGACCCGCCGCCCATGTCGAATCAGATTCACATGCAGCGGATACGCCCACTCCGCAGGCACGATGCGCTCAAAGACCGTGTGCGCCTGGTCCGCCGACACCTTCGCCCCGATCAGTCCAAGCCGCTTACTTACCCGGTGGACGTGCGTATCAACTGGGAAGGCCGCTTGCCCCAGCGAAAACAGCAGCACACAGGCCACCGTCTTTGGCCCCACACCCGGCAGCGAGCGCAGATACTCCCGCGCCTCGGCCAGCGTGCGCGTCTTCAGCAGATCAAGCGACAGCTTCCCGCCGTTCAGCCGCGCCGTCAGCACGCGCAGCACTTCTTGAATGCGCGGCGCCTTCATATTCGCCAGCCCACCGGAGCGAATGGCCTCTGCCACTTGCTCCACCGGCGCGTCGCGCACCTCTTCCCACGTGGGGAACGTCGTCACAAGCTGCCGATATGCTCGCTCTGAGTTCACATCCGATGTATGCTGCGAAAGTATCGTGCCCACCAGCCCGCCCAGCGCGTTGCCATCCGGCTTCCACTCCGGTTTGCCATACGCACGCAGCAGCAAGTGATAGATGCGCTCCAGTTTGGGTGGTGGGGTGATGCGCTCTGAGCCTTCTGGCGCCTGTGGTTGTGCAGACATGCCGCCATTATAGCACAGGGCATTTGTCTCTTGCCCAACCATGCTACAATAGTGCCTGTGAAGGGAGGCAGACGTTGGAGGGAGGGAGCCATATGCGCTTTGTTCCATAAGCAAAGGAGACAAGCAACAATGGCCGTTGTCGTTCAGATGGAATCCAAAGGCTTAACTGTGCAGCAGTATGACCAGGCAAACGCCATGATGGGAGGCAAACTCCCTCCAGGCTGCCTGACCCATGCCGCCTACGTCGTGCCAGGCGGGATGCACTTTGTGGATGTCTGGGAGTCCCAGGCCGCGTTTGAGAAATTCGCCCAGGAAACCCTGTCGAAAATGGCGCAGGCATTAGGCATGCCCCAGCCAGAGGTGCAAGTCATGCCCGCCCACGACTTCCAACACGCCTGATACTCTTTCGGTATCCCACTACAGGAGCGCAGCATTCACTGCTGCGCTCCTATTTTTGCGGCAGAATCGGCCCAGTTTGCGGCAGGCGTGAAACTGGTGCTACAATGCGGCGGCAAGAACTGCTACACACCACGCGCAGAAACGGACGCACGCATGCAGCAAGAAACGCTGGAAACCTTCCTTGATCACCTCGCCTCCAGCGCGCCCACACCCGGCGGTGGCTCGGTAGCCGCCCTGTGTGGGGCGCTCTCCGCCGCGCTCAGCAGCATGGTCGCCAACCTCACCCTGGGCCGCGAAAAATTCCGCGAAGTCGAGCCAGCCATCCGCCACTCGCTGGAGCATTCCGAGCACCTGCGCGCCCGCTTCACCCAACTGATTGCCGAAGACATCGCCGCCTATGGCACGCTCTCTGCCGCGTATAAGCTCCCCAAGGCCACGCCAGAGGAGCAGCAAACGCGCTCAGAGCAGATTCAGGCCGCGCTGGTCGCCGCCGCCGAAGTCCCGCTTCAGATGGCAGAGCAGGCGCGGCAGGCGCTCGAACTCTGCTGCACGCTGGCGCAGATGGGCAATCCCAACGTCATCAGCGATGTGGGCGTTGCCGCCCTCACCGCCCATACCGCCATTGAAAGCGCCTCGCTCAACGTGCTCATCAACCTGAAAACGCTCAAGGACCGCGCCGCTGCCGAAACGCTCGCCCACCGGCTAGACACCGCCATGCAGGGCGCGGAACCACTCAAACAGGCGATTCTGGCTGATGTGCTCAAAAAAATAGGTGTTTGAAAGGAGCAGGGATGCCCGCGAAGATACTCGATGGCCGCGCGCTTGGGGCCATCATCAAAGAAGAACTCAAGGAAAAGGCACACAAGCGCGCCGCCCAGCTTGGCTGGATGCCTGGTCTGGCAATCGTTCGCGTCGGAGAAGAACCCGCTTCTGGCGTCTATACAAAACAGCTTTTGCGCACCGCCGGCGAAGTTGGCGTCGAAGCGCAACTCATCTCCCTGGACAGCGACACCACGAACGACGACACCCTGCAAGAAGAACTCACCCGCCTCAACAACGACCCTCATATTCAAGGCATCCTCATGCAGATGCCCCTGCCCGCGCACCTCTCGCAGCAGGCCGCCGCCAGCGCCTTGCTCTCCACCAAAGACGTAGACGGCATCAGCCCGCGCAGCGCTGGCAACCTCTTTCTGGGCCTGCCCTCACTCGTCCCATCCACCTGCGCCGCCATCATGGAAGTCTTGGACCGCGCGGGCATCGCCCTCGCTGGCAAACGCGCCATCATCGTTGGCCGCAGCAACGTCGTCGGCAAACCGCTCGCCTTCCTCCTGCTCCAGCGCGACGCCACCGTCAGCGTTTGCGGGCGCGCCACCACTGATCTGGCCGCCATGACCTGCCAGGGCGATCTCGTCATTGCCGCCGCAGGCAAAGCCAACCTCATCACCGCCAACATGATCAAACCCGGCGCCGTCGTCATAGACGTAGGCATCAACGTCAAGCCAGAAGGCGGCATCACTGGCGACGTAGACTATGAGGCCGTCAAAGCAGTCGCCAGCGCCATCACCCCCGTCCCTGGCGGCATCGGCCAGCTCACCAACCTCATGGTCATGAAGCAAACCATCGAGGGCGAGCAGTAGCTCGCCCGGTTCTCCTACTTGACTTTCCCTTGCTTCTCCTTCACAATAGATGCAGTGGTGTCTGCTTCGCGCAAGGAGGAGAAAAATGAAATCTTCAGCTATCCAGGCGAAAAGCGCAATTCGCCAAGTGTCACTCCCGCCCGCTGCCCCTGGGTTCCCGCTGTTGGGCAACGCGCTCAGCCTCTTCCGCGACCCCCTGCCCCTGTTTGTCAACATGTATCAAACGGCAGGTCCAATCTTCCGCGTTCGCGCCCCCGGACGCAACTACACCGTCCTGGCCGGACCAGAAGCAACGCTCTTTCTCGCCCAGGGCGGCGAAGAGTATCTGAGCAGCCGCGAAGTCTTTAGCAAAGCCATGAGCGAACTGCGCACCGAAAACTTCATCGCCGCGCTAGAAGGCGAAGCGCATCAGCACCAGCGCAAAATCCTCAAGCCGGGCCTCTCCCGCGAAGCCGTCAATCGCTATATCCCCAAGATGCTCCAGGCCGCCGGGCAAATCGCTCGTGCCTGGGAGCCTGGGCAGCGCGTCAAGATCAAACCCACTATGCAGCTGCTCGTCAGCCAGCAGTTGGGCCTCGCCATGACCAACCACGCGCCGGGCGAGCGCTTCAAGGATGCCGTCATCTTTGCGGAAACCCTGATAGGCGCGGGCGTTGCTGGAACCTGGCCTGCCATCATGCTGCGCCGTCCAACCTATCGCGCCGCCAAAAAGCGCGTCGTCGCCCTGATGCGCCAGTTGATTGAGGAGCGCCGCGCCCAGGGGCTAGACGCGCAAAACGAAGCAGAGCCAGACCTCCTCGATGCTTTGCTGGCGGCGCGCGACCTGGAGGGCAAGCCTTTAACTGAGATTGACATGATCGTGGGCGCCCAACTGCCCTATATCGCGGGCATGGATACCGCCGCCGCCACCGCCGCCTTCATGCTCTACGAACTGCTCAAACGCCCCGCGCTGCTCGATCAGGTAACGGCTGAGGTAGACGAGGCCTTCCGCGACGGCCTTCCCACCGCCCAGGCGTTTCGTCAGATGCCCACACTGCACGCCGCCGCGATGGAAACCTTTCGCCTTCATCCCGTCGTCTCGGCAGCCCCGCGTTACGCCAAACGCCCCTTTGAATTTCAGGGCTATCGCATTGAGCCAGGGGAGCCGCTGCTGATCTCCACTACCACCGCCCATTTCTTGCCGCGCTTCTTCCCCGACCCCTACACGTTTGACATTGCCCGCTACAGCGAGCCGCGCAACGAGCATCGCCAGCCCGGTGCCTTCGCCCCCTTTGCAGCAGGCCCACATACCTGCGTCGCTTCAGGCGTGGCGGAAGCCGTCGTCATGACCACCATCGCCGCGCTGCTGCGCACCGTTCGCCTTGAACTGGACCCGCCAACCTATACCCTCAAAACGGCTATCAACCCTCTTCCAGGGCCGGAGGGCAAGTTCCGCGTGCGCGTCCTTCACCAACGAACCTCCCAGGCCGCCTGATCCCCCTCTGAAGAGAGAACGGGCGGCGTGGGGTGTGGCCCCTGCGCGAACGCCTGAATACAGCGTTCATCGCGCCAGCCCGCTAGCTGGCGTCCATCAGACGCAAAGCAGCACACTCCTAAAAGAGCAAAGGAATCTCTTCCTCTGGCGCTTCAGGTTCCCTGAACCGCGCCCACGCCGCCTTCACCTGCGCGCGCGAGTGCCCCAGCGTCCTGCTGTTATCAATCACCTCATCCACCAGCTTCAGCTTTGGCTTAATTGGCGGCTGCGCCCGCAGCCGGGCGCGCGCCTCCTCCTCGGTAAAGCCATCGCGCCCCATCAGTCGCTTGAGTTGCAGCCGCTCCTGGCAAACCACCAGCCAGCGCTTATGGCACAGCGCGCCCAGTCCACCCTCCAGCAGCTTCACCGCGTCAATCACTGCCACCGCCTCATCTGGCAGCGTCTGAATCTCCTGGGCCAGCGCCAGCCCCACCGCCGGATGCACAATGCCCTCTAGCTGCTTCAGCTTCTCCGCATCGTTAAAGACAATCGCCCCCAGCTTGCGCCGGTCAATCTCGCCTTCAGGCGTCAAAATCTCCTCGCCAAACGCCGCCACCACACCCGTATAGATCGGCTGGTCCTTCGCGTACAGCCGATGCACCACTTCATCCGCGTCAATATAGCGTGCCGCGCCAAGCTCCAGCAGCATCTTGCCCACCGTCGTCTTGCCGCTGGCAATGTTGCCCGTCAGCCCTAAGAGTAGCGGCATAGCTTATCCCCCTGCCTTTCTTCTGACATCAGCCGCCTGCCAGAACGCCTCCAGCCGCCGATTAAACGGCTCACCCCCGCGCTGCACATTATGCCACCAGCCCTTCAGCACAAAGCGCTCGGCATGCAGCCGCTCCGTCAGCACATCGGCCACCGCATCCATTGCCGGGTTCCAATCCCCGCTAATCACCAGCTTGGGAAACGTCGTCTGCTCCAGATCATCCAGCGGAATATCCACCAGAAAGGGCGGCTTCTCCGCCATATGCGCCAGCACCGCCTTGCGCTCAACGGGCGAAAGCACCATCTCTTCTGGGGGCTGCTGGCCCAGCAGTCGCATGAAGCGCCGCTTAAACTCCTCCGGCGTAAACCCCTCTGGCGGCGGCTCAAACTGGCTCAACTGCCGCGCCTGCGCATCCGCCCCGGCCCAGCCACGCGCCACCTTCAGCGCGGGCGGCTCAATCACCGCCAGCGACCAGATCAACTCCGGGTGGCGCGGCGCCGCCACCAGCGACACCACGCCCCCATACGAAAAGCCCACCAGATGCGCCCCGCCAAGCTCCTCCAGCAGCCCCAGCAGATCGCCCACATCCCCTTCCACATCATCCGGCATCCTCACCGGACGCTCACCATAGCCCCGGCGCGTCGGCATCATCAGCCGGTAGCGTTCGGCCAGCGGAAGCTGCTTTGCCCAGGTCGTCAGGCTCATTGGCTCCGGCGCCCCGCTGCCATGCAGCAGCACCACTGGCTCGCCCTCGCCCCACACCTCAACCGGCATCTTCTCTGGTGTGATCGCCATGCGCTACTCTCCCATTGCCGCCCACTCTTCATAGAGCGCGTCCAGCCGCGCCTTCTCGCGCTCATAGTCGCTGCCCAGCGTCGTCAGCCGCTCCACATCCTCTTCCAGGCTCGCCGCAGCAAGCTCCGCCTCCAGCGCCGCAAGCTGCTGCTCCGCCTGGCTAATCTCTGCCTCGATCTTGTTCATCGTGCGCGTCGCCGCCTGCCCCCGTGTTTGGGGGGGTGCGCCGCTCGTCTTTGCCGATGAGTTTGCGACTCTGGCCGCCTTTTCCCGCTGCTCCGCCCGCTGCGCCTGGACCGCCGCCCGTGCTGCTGCTTGCGCCTTGCGCGTGCGATAGTCCGTATAATTCCCTGGATGGTCAATCAGCCCGCCATCCTGCACCATCCAGACGCGCGTCGCCAGCGCGTCCACAAAATAGCGATCATGCGAGACAAACAGCAGCGTGCCATCGTAC
The DNA here is from genome assembly GCA_036557885.1 of Ktedonobacterales bacterium. Classification (GTDB taxonomy): domain Bacteria; phylum Chloroflexota; class Ktedonobacteria; order Ktedonobacterales; family DATBGS01; genus DATBGS01. Next base: position 88,443 of record DATBGS010000122.1, on the reverse strand, counting down.
TCGTCCAGCATCGCCTCCAACACCTGACGCGACGGCAGGTCCAGATGGTTCGTCGGCTCATCCAGCACCAGAAAGTTTGCCCCCAACAGCGTCAGCTTTGCCAGCGCCAGCCGACTGCGCTCGCCCCCGCTCAGCGCGCTGATCGGCTTAAACACATCATCCCCGCTAAACAAAAAGCGCCCCAGGAACGTGCGCGCGCTCTCCTCGCTAAAGGGCGTCGTCTGGCGAATCTCATCCAGCACAATGTTATCGGCATTCAGATCATCATGCGTCTGCGCGTAATAGCCCACGATCACGTTATGCCCCAGCGACACCTTGCCCTCCAGCGGCGCAAGCTGCCCAATCAGCGTGCGCAGCAGCGTCGTCTTGCCACTGCCATTCTCGCCCAGAATGCCAATATGCTCCCCGCGCTGGATCACCACCTCCGGCACCGCCAGCAGCTTTGATGCAGCGCCGCCCGCGCTTCTGGCCGGATAACCCACCGCCAGCTTTTGCGCCGTCAGCGCCACCTGTCCGCTCTCAATCTGCTTATTTAGCCGGAAATGGATTTCCCCATGCTCTCTGGGGCGTTCCACCCGTTCCAGCCGGTTCAAGATGGTCTGGCGGCCCCGCGCCTCTTTGCTGCGCTGCCCCGCTTTATAGCGCCGAATAAACTCCTCGGTGCGGGCGATATATTCCTGCTGCGCCTCGTACTCTTTGCGCCGCCGCTCCATGCGCTCGGCGCGAAGCTGCACATAGCGCGTATAGTTCCCTGGATACTCCTCCACGCGCCCAAACGACAATTCCAGCACGCGCGTCACCGTCTTATCCAGAAAGTAGCGGTCATGCGCCACCGTAATAATCGCCCCGCGCCACGTGCTCAGATACTCCTCCAGCCACTCCAGCGCGTCCAGGTCCAGGTGATTGGTCGGCTCATCCAAGAGCAGCAAGTCTGGCTCCTGCAAGAGCAGCTTGCCCAGCGCGGCGCGCGTCTGCTGGCCCCCGCTCAGGCTGGTGGCGGGCAGTTCTTGCTGCTCCCTGGTAAAGCCTAAACCATCCAGCACCTGCTGCACCCGCGCCTCGCGCGTATAGCCGCCCGCGTGCTCAAAGCGCTCTTGCAGCTCAGCATAGCGATCCAGCAGGCGCTCGTATTCTTCAGCGTTCTCAAACGAATCGGGCGAAGCCATGCGCGCCGCCAGCGCGTGCAGTTCCTCTTCCCACGCCTGCACCTCGGCAAAGACCTGCATCATCTCCTCGCGCAGCGTGCGCGTCGGCACAAAGCCCGCCGTCTGGGTCAGATAGCCCACCTGCACCCGCTGCGCGCTGGAAAGCGTGCCGCCATCGGCCCCCTGACGCCCGGCGATAATATCCAGCAGCGTAGATTTGCCCGCGCCATTGGCGCCCACCAGCCCAATACGATCACTGGCGTCCACGCGAAAGCTGACGCCAGAGAAGATCAGGTCCGCCCCAAAGGATTTACTCAGGTTATCAATCGTAAGCAGTGACATAATGCCTCTATTTTACAAGACACGCGCGTAGCTCTGCAAGGCGCTTCCGGGCGGCGTTTGGGAAGCACCTGTCCAGGTATGCTAGAATTTGCCTAATAGAGCGAACTCTGGCAATCCTGATAAAAGAGAACGACCTGTGAACATTGCCCTGGAAACGCCCCTGCATACTCTGCTGGCCGAACTCGTGGCTGACCTCAAGCGCCACGCTCCCTATGCAGCGGCGCTCTTGACCAGCAGCACCGGCACCCACATGACGCTGGACAGGCGCGAGCAAAGCCTGCACACGCCCGACCCCAGCCAGGGCGTCGTCTTCACCGTCTTTACCGGCGAACACTTCGAGGAATACGCCACCAGCGACCTCGCCCCAGAGCATCTGGCGCGCGCCGTCCGCGACTGGGCTAATAGCCTCGCGCTTTCGCCAGACCAGCCAGCCCATCCAGAGATGATTGCCAGCAATAGCCCATCCCTGCAACAATTCCAGACGCCTTGCCAGCTACCCCTCACCAGCCTGAGCCTGCCGGAAAAGCTGGAGCGCGTGCGCGCCGTCCAGCAGCAAGCGCTCAACTTCCACCCCAGGGTACGCAACGTCAATCTCTCCTACAGCGACCAGCTAGAAACCAAACTCTTCATCAGCCCCAGCCGCCACATGCGGCAAGAGCTTGCGCGCACCTCGCTCTTTCTAGACATCATCGTGGCCGATGGGCCGATCATGCAGCATAGCTGGCTCTCCAAAACCGGCACCGGCGGGCTGGAAATTACTGAAATCAGTGAACAAGAACTGGCCCACGCCTGCGAAACCGCCCTGCGCCTGCTCTCTGCCGAAAAGATCGAGCCTGGACTCTATGATGTTGTCACCGACCCCAGCGTCTCCGGCACCATCGCCCATGAAAGTTTTGGGCATGGCGTCGAACTGGACCTCTTCCCCAAGGGCCGCGCCAGAGCCGCCGACTATCTCAACCAGCGCGTTGCCGCGCCCGATGTCCAGCTTTACGACGACCCGACCATCCCCGGCGCCTTTGCCAGCTACTTCTTTGATGACGAAGGCCAGCTCGCCGCGCCCACGCACATCTTGCAGGACGGCGTGTTTGTCGCCCCGCTCAGCGACCTCATGTCGGCCACCTTCACGCGGCGCCTGCGCACCTCCAACGGGCGCCGCGAAGACTACACCCGCAAAAGCTACGCGCGCATGACCAACACCTTTTTTGGCGCGGGCGCCAGCACTCCAGAGGAGTTAATTGCCGACCTGGAGCATGGCATCTATCTGCGCCAGGCCAGCAGCGGCATGGAAGACCCGCTCGGCTGGGGCGTGCAGGTCACGGCGCACTATGGCGAAGAGATCATCAATGGCAAACCCACCGGGCGGCTCTTTGCCCCCGTCGGCATCACCGGCTACGTCCCCGATCTGTTGCAAAGCATCAGCGGCATCGGCAACGATCTGGCGCTGGATGGTGGCTGGTGTGGCAAAGGCCAGAAAGAGTGGCTGCCCGTCTCGTCTGGCGGGCCGCATCTGCGCCTGAAAGCGAGGCTGGGCTAATGCCTCAGCGCGACCAACTAACTCGCTTTGCCGCAGTGCTGGAGCACTATCAGGGCTTCCCTGATTGGCAAGCCGAGCAGCGTAGCCAGCGCAGCACCCAACTTTTTCTGCTTGGCGAGCGCGCTGCCTTGCCACCTGTGCAGGTAGAAACGCGCCGCGTCGTCGCCACCTCCAGCGTTCAGCTTCAGGTGTTTAATGACCACCCGCCGCGCAACGCGCAGCCAGAAACGCCTCTGGCGCGTGGCAGCACGAAGCGCGTGCTGCTGGAGGAAGAGATCAACGACCCGACGCAGTTGGCGTACAGCCTGGAAGAGATGGCTTTCATAGCCGGGCTGATTGATAACCCATCCTATATCCTGCCCGCGCCACCTGCCAATGGCTACCCCACCGTCGCTACCAGCGACCCGGCCCTGGCCCGCTCAGACAAAGCGCGCGCCCAGGCCGTCAACGAAGTCCGCGAGCGCCTGCTGGCCGCCATTGCCCATGAACCCGGCATCACCCTCAGCAGCGCCGAACTCTTCGCCACGTCCAACGATATAGCCTTCCGCAACAGCCGGGGCATCCAGGCCAGCCGCAGCGAAACCAGCCTCTTCTGCGATCTCGTCTTGCTCGCTCATGCTGGCACCCAGGTCGCAGAATATCACACCGCGCCCGAACGCCGCCGTCTTGATGACCTGCCCATTGAAGACATCGTGCGCCGCGCCGCCAGCTACGCCCGCGATACCCTGCGCACCCAACCGACGCCCACCCACGCCGGGCCAGTCGTCATCAGCGGGGAAGCGCTGGTTGACCTCTTCTCCCCGCTCATCTTTCATACCTCCGCCCAGGCCGCCTACCAGGGCATCAGCCGCTTTACCCCCGGCGCTTCCATCTACGGCGAACAGGTCGTCACCGGCGACAGGCTCACCCTCTTCAGCAGCGCCCTGCTGCCCTACGGCCTGGCAAGCGCGCCTTTTGACGCCGACGGAATCCCCGGCCAGCGCGTCCTGCTCATCGAAGACGGGATGTTCAAAGCACCCTGGGCCGAGCAGCGCTACGCCGACTACCTGCATATCCCACCCACCGGCAGCTTTGCCAACCTGGAAATAGCCCCTGGCAATCACACCTTGCACGATTTGCTGCACAGCGACGGCCCAGTCTATCACCTCGTCGCCTTTGCCTGGCTCAACCCCGACGACCTGACCGGCGACTTCGTAGCCGAAATCAAGCTCGGCTATCGCATCGAGCACGGCCAGATCATCCCCATCAAGGGTGGCTCGCTCAGCGGCAACCTCTTTGAAGCGCTGGCTGAGGCACGCTTCTCGCGCGAAACCCAGTTCACCGGCAGCTATCTTGGCCCGAAAGCACTGCGCCTGGAATCCCTCACCATCTCCGGCGCCTGAGCCACACATCTCTTGGCGTCCCCATCCTCTTATGCTATAATGGCCGCGCGATACCATGCAATGCAGGTGCGAAGATGCCGCCTGAAGCGCCTGGTGTCTTCTGATGAGCAGTGCTGCTCTGAACTCCTGGCGTCGAGCAAGATAAAACGCGGACGGAGAAACATGACAAAAGAACCAACGCTTGATAATCTCTGGCTGGCACAAACGCTCTTTGATTTAGGGGCGGTACAGTTTGGGGACTTTAACGTCAGCGAGACAACGGTCAGTTCGCCGGTGTTCGTCAATCCCAAGCTCCTCATTGGGAACCCGGCAGCGCTGCGAGTAGCCAGCAAGCTCATCCAGCAAGAAATCAACCTGGCGCAATCTATGCGTCGTCCCAAAGTGCATCCCTTTGAGATCGTGGCGGGCGTGCCGGTGGGCGGCCTGCTCCTGGGCGCCGCCTATTCCCTGGAAACCAACATCCCCCTCATTTATCCACGCCTGCGGCCAGAAGGCGCCGGAAAGCGCGGCGTCGAGGGGCGCTTTCAGCCGGGGTCGCGGGCGCTCATCATTGATGACCTCATCACCAGGGGCGGCAGCATCCTCGATATTGCCCACTTCCTGGCCCAGCATGAAATCTTCGTACAGGATGTCGTCGTGCTGATTGATCGCGGCCAGGGCGCCGCCGAGCGGCTGCACCAGCACGGCTACCACCTGATGAGCATCCTCAAACTGGAGGTTATGCTCAATTACTATGTCACCAAAGGGCTGATCACCAACGACACCTTCCGCCGCTGCATGGACTACGTGCAGGCCAATCAATACGTGAATAAAAGCCACAGCGCGGAGTAATGCGTAGAGAGCAAAGTCAAAATATGACGCGCCGGTCATTTTCTGACCGGCGCGTCATATTTTGACTGGTCAGTAATTTTATGACCCATGAGTCATAAAATTACTGGCGAGTTTTGGCTAACCCCGGTGCCTGGGTACCGGCTCAATGGATGGGCCGCGCAGCGCCTCCAAGGGGTGCTCGCCATTGCCCACATGCGTCAGGAACCCGGCAATATCCGTCAGTACAATCGTTGAGTTCTTCTCGGCAGCAATCTCCGTCAGCGTTTGCAGGTAGCGCAGTTGCAGCGCCGCTGGCTGGCTGGCGATCACATAAGCGGCCTGCGCCAGCGTGCTTGCCGCCTGCTCCTCGCCTTGCGCGTGGATGATCTTGGCGCGCTTTTCGCGCTCGGCCTCGGCCTGCTTTGCCATTGCCCGCTGCATGGTTGCTGGCAGCTCTACATCTTTCAGCAGCACCCCCGTCACCTTCACGCCCCAGTGCTCCGTCTGCTCATCAATGATGGCTTGCAGTTCGTTATTAATCTTCTCCCGTTGGGCCAGGATTTCATCCAGTTCCGACTGGCCCAGCACATTGCGCAGCGTCGTCTGGGCAATCTGCGCGGTGGCGCGGAAAAAATCCATCACTTCAACCACCGCCTGGCTGGGGTCAAGCACCCGAAAGTACACCACTGCCGTAACCTTGATCGTCACGTTGTCGCGCGTGATAACCTCCTGCGGCGGCACTTCCAGCGTGACGATACGCAGGTCTACGCGGCGCATCTTGCTGATAAACGGCCAGATCCAAAACAATCCTGGGCCTTTCGCGCCCTGGAGCCGCCCCAGCCGAAAGATCACGCCGCGCTCGTACTGCTGCACGACGCGCAGCCCCGACCAGATAAAGATGATCAAGACAAACAAGACCACCCCAATAAGCAAAAAGATTGCAGGGTCCATAGATACGACTCCTCTCAAAGACATCAAGCTCTATGCGGCTCGCCGGGGACTCAGGCCACGCCCTCCCCAGGCGGAAGCGCTTCTATTTCGTGAGGCTGAACCGCCACGATTGGTTCAACAATCAGCGTCAGGCCGCTGACTCCCAGGATACGCACCTGCCGCCCAACCTCAACCGGATACAGCGCCGGGGCATCTTGTCGCGCGGCCCAGTCCTCGCCCCAGACCTTGACTCGTCCGGCAGGAGCCAGCGTTTCCGTCACCGTCGCCACCTGACCGATGAGGCCCTCTTTCCCGGTTGTCACCGGCAGGCGCTGTGATCTGATCACCCCAACCAGCACCAGCAGCGCCAGCGCCGCTACAACTGATACCATGATGCCCAGCACAAACGGGTTCAGGCTGGGCGCGCCAATATTGCCGGTATCGTTAAAGAAGAGCAGCGACCCGACCACTAGCGCAATCAGCGCCCCTATGGTCAGCGCGCCATGCGAGGGCAGCCGCACATCCAGGATCAGCAGGACAAACGCCACCACGACCAGCAGCAACCCGGCCCAGTTGGTGGAAAGCGTCCCGGCGGTAAAGAGGAAGAGCACCAGCGAGATAGCGCCCACCACGCCTGGCAGAATCAGCCCCGGATGCGAAATCTCGATATAAATCCCAATACCCGCCAGCACCAGCAGAATAAAGGCAATGTTGGGGTCCAGCAACAAGCCGATGAAGCTGTCAATAAAGCGCGGCTGGATGGTCTGCTGCGTGGCGTCGGCGGTGTGCAGCGTGACTAGCTGGCCGTTCCCCAGTGTGACTTCGCGGCCATCAATCTTGCTGAGCAGGTCGTCCATGTTGGCCGCCCCCAGATCAACCATGCCTGCTGCGATGGCCGTTTGATCGTCATACGCGGCGGCATCGGTAATGGCTTTTACCGCCAGATCGCACTTGCGGTCATAGCGCTGGCACAAGCCCTGCATCTGCGCCACCAGATCATTGGTGATCTTGGCTTTGAGCGTGCTGGGAATATCGCCGCCGTTAATATCTACCGGACTGGCCGCGCCGATGCGCGTGGTGGGCGCCATTGCCGCGATGGGCGCCGCCAGCGTCACAAATGTGCCTGCCGAGGCCGCGCGCCCACCCGCAGGCGAGACATAGACCACAATCGGCACAGTGGCGGCCAGTTCTTTCTGGGTCATGGCCTTCATGGAATCCAGGTCGCCGCCGGGGGTATCCAACTGGATAATGAGGGCTTCGGCGCCATCGCTCTGGGCTGTATCTACGGCGTAGTTTAACTCGCGCAGCGAGGATGGGCTGATGTCATCGGCCAGGGTGAAGACATCCACATGGCTGCCAGCAGCAGCCGCGCGCTGCGCGCTGACTGCGCCACCAGCCAGGAGGATGAGGGCACAACTACAGAGGAACAAGACCAAACGCGGCCAGAAGTGGCCGGAGAGGACGGACACCGAGCGCATGAGGGCACCTCCTTGGGCTGCGCAGAACCAGTCGCCGTCTGTTTTGCCATCTCAGAGTATAGGCGTCCCGCGCCCTGCCGTCAAGGGGGCAGGCAGAGCTTGCCAAAAGAGATGCAGCGCTAGCTGGTCAATGCTCGTTCTTGCACACTCTTTCCAACTGCCTTGGAGACAATTTGCCTCGGCTACGTGTCTTCTGTCTCCCCTCTGAGAGTGAGTCCAAGCAGGCGTTCGGCCACCTGTGCCCGCTCGCTGTCTCCAGCAGGGGGGATCAAGCCCAGTCCACCGCTGGGGAAGAAGGCTAAACGACCAGCTATTCGAAAGCCTGCTTTGTGTATCCCGCGTTGGGAAGACGCATTCTCGATCAGGTGCATGATCCAGAAGTGCTCCTGCGCCTCTGTTCGCAGGATGGCTTGAAGCACGTGTGGGTAAATGCCGCGACCGCGCCAGTCGGGGTGGGTCACAAACCCGTACAAGTACCGGTGGTTTGGTGGGACATGCAACGTGACACGTCCTCCCAACAACGTCACCGCTCCAGTCGCTGACCAGCCGCAAGCCACAGGCAGCGTTCCCAGACGAGCGAGGTAGGCACGATGTCCCAGCCAGAGCTGTTCGCTCAGATCTGCCGAAGGTATTCCCATCAGATGAGAGAGCAGTTCAACGTGCTGTGACGCTTCAATCGTCAAGCCTGACACGCTCTCGCAGATGGGCAGGGCATCCCCGCTGCACCAACTCCATAAGAGCCACGTGGGCTTGCCGGATGCACGTGGTTCTGATGGCGCTGGCATGGCCGTGTCCCTCCTTAGCTCGTTCTGGAGTCGAGGGAACCTATCAGGTTCCCCTGATAGGTTGTATCACCCGTGCTGCTGTTGCGTCTACCCTGGCCGGGCTTTCAAAGGGTCCGTTTGCTTCATGCAACGCTACCGGCGCCAGTAGACGCCAGCCTCGCGCTGCATCAGGCTGGTGCCGATCAACTCGCGGCGCAGCGTGGCCGTGTCAGGGTGGCAGCGTTGAATGACCTCATTGACTTCTGCCTCAGTGTAGGAGCGATCAGGCGCAAATTGTCCGGCCAGCCACTTCAAGATGACCAGGCGCTTCTTGGGGCTGGCGGGAATCTCCTTGAGACGCTCTCCCACAAAGTAGTCGCGCAGCACCTTGCGCTCCCAGGCGTCGCTTCCGGGGTCATCCACCAGCGAGGCCACGCGCTCCGGGCTGAGCAGTTCTTTGTTGAGGCTGCGCAGCGTTTCGGGCTTGAGCCGGTACAGATGGGTCGTGCCGTCTCCGCGCATCTCCACCAGATCAAGCTCTTTCAGCTTATTGAGGTGATGCGAGACGGTGGGCGCCTTGAGATTGAGCAGCGCGGCCAGTTCCTCTACGCTGCTCTCACGATTCGCCAGAATACCCAGCATCTTCAGGCGGTTTTCATCGGCCAACGCTTTAAAAAATTGGAGCAAGGCGCGCAGTTGTTCTTCTGGCATTGAAGTGCCTCCTTTTCTCTGCCAATAATTCGATATTTATCTAATTAGATTTATATCAAATTACTGGCGCGATGTCAAGCTGCCTGGCGACTAAAGGTCGCGGCTAAGGGCCTGCGGCCACCCCTAAGACAGAAGGGCACCCCTCAAAGCAGGGGCACGGCGGCAAGTCCGCCTGCGCGGACTCCCGACCCCAGGCGCGGTTTCAAGCGCCAGCGGTAGGAGGCTACCACTCAAAGGTGCTGAAGATGCCATATGCGCGGAACCCCAGGCGACGATAGATGTTGACACCCATTGGCGAGGCAAAGAGCATCCCCACGCGATAGCCGGAACTGCGCGCATCGCGGGCGGCGTGCAGCGTCATGGCGGCGCCAAGGCCCTGCCGCCGCGCCTGGGGCAGTGTGACCACATGTTCAACGGAGGCCACACCTGCGCCCAGAAAGAGGGCCGAAGTCGCCACAGGCTCGCCGTTCACGAAGCCCAGATAGAAGCGCATCTGCTCTTCTGGGCCAAAGCGCAGTTGGGAATAAAAGGCTGCCCACTGGCGCGTGACTTCTTCAGGCGCGCCGCAGCCCCAGACCTCGGACCAGCGGCGTAGTTCATCGGGGGTTGTAACGGGCTGGATGGTCAGATGGGGCGCTGCGGGCACCTCTTCATTCAGGGCGCGCAACTCCAGCGCCATACCTGGCTCATCTTCCACATGCGTGATACCGCGCGCATGCAGCAGAGCGGTGATGTCGCGTGGCTGCGAGGATGGCCCCAGGTGCCATTGAAAGGGGAGGCCGCGCTGCTGAAAATGGGTCAGCACGCGGTCAATTGCTGCCGGGAGGGTGGAGGGGCTTAGCTGAATCTGAAGCACGCCGTTAAACAGGTCGAGCGGGATGCCGGTCTCGAACCAGCAGATGCCTGGGTCGGTATGAAACACAGCCCCCGGAAATGTGCTGAGGTAGGCGCCGTAGGCGATTTTGTTGGCGTCCATCGTCAGGGCGATGCTCGCCGGGTCGAGTTTTTGGAGGATGTCGGCCATGTGTTCGCAACGCTTCCTTTCAAGGCGCGGCCTGCCCTACCCCGCCCAGGACCGGCAGGGACGCCGGTGCTACATAACCCCACCCAGGACCGGCACGGTGGCCGGTGCTACAAGCATCTAACCGGCAGAGATGCCGGTGGTACGCCCAGAGGGGGCACCCCCAAGACAAGGGGGCACGGCGGCAAGCGCCTACCTCTCAGTCAATGTGATATACAAAGGGAACAAACCAGAAGATTTCTTAATAATAAAGGATACGATGACGTATGGGAAACTATCACATTGCTGTGCTGGGTGGCGATGGCATCGGGCCAGAAGTCACCTATCAGGCTGTGCGCGGGCTGCACGCGGTGGGCAAGCGCTTTGGGCACCAGTTTCAGACAACAGAGCGGCTGGTAGGCTTGAACGCCGTGCAACAAGAGGGCGCCGCTATCTCTGAAGAAACCGTGTTGCTTTGCCAGCAGAGCGACGCCATTCTCTTTGGCGCGGTGGGTGGCACCGCGCCTGGCGACCCTGCCAACCCCAAACAGCCAGAATACGCGCTCTTTCGGCTGCGCAAGATTTTTGAACTCTATGCCAACCTGCGCCCGGTGCGGGCACGCCCTGGCCTGCTGGACGCCTCGACGCTCAAGCCGGATGTGCTCAAGGGCGTGGACCTGATCGTTGTGCGCGAACTGACCGGCGGCCTGTATTATGGCAAGCCCAGCGAGATACGCGAAGGGCCAGAGGGCGCCTCAGCGGTTGATACGCTCATCTACACTGAGCTTGAGATAGAGCGGGCGGTGCGCATGGCGTTTCGGCTGGCGCGGGACCGGCGCAAGATCGTAACCTCGGTGGATAAAGCCAACGTGCTCAGTTCGTCGCGCCTTTGGCGGCGCGTCGCCACGCGCATCGGCGCTGAGGAGCCGGAGATCACGCTGAACCATTTGCTGGTGGATGCCTGCGCCATGCGGCTGATCAGCAATCCGGCCAGCTTCGATGTGCTGGTGATGGAAAACATGTTTGGCGATATTCTCACCGATGAGGCGTCTATGCTGGCTGGGTCGCTGGGCATGCTGCCTTCCGCCAGCCTGGGCACGCGCCAGACCACGCACGGCACCTTTGGCCTGTATGAGCCGATTCACGGCACCGCGCCAGACATCGCCGGGCAGCATCTCGCTAACCCGCTGGGCGCCATTCTGAGCATGGCAATGCTGCTGCGCTATTCCTGTGGGCTGGCGCAGGCGGCTGAAGCGGTGGAGCAGGCGGTTGATGTGGTGTTGGAGCAGGGCTATCACACGGCTGATCTGCGCGGCGACGCCGAAAAGCTGGTGAGCACGGAGCGCATGGGCGAGCTGATTGCCGAGCGCGTGGCCCAGGGCAAATAGCTGCCTCGCAACGCATACAAGAGGGGCGCGGGCGGTTTGCCCGCGCCCCAGGACCGGCGGGGACGCCGGTGGTACAAGGGGTCAGCCCATTTTGGCTCTGGGCGAAGGCCCCAACGCCTGCAATTTGGCGCGCAGTTCCCTGGCCCGCTCGCGCAGCGCGGCTATTTGCGCTTCATCTGGTGGGCTGGTTCTTTCTCGCGCTGCCAGACGCTGCTCTACCTGCCGTAGTTCATCCGTCAGCATCTGGTGATGCGCCTCCCAGATCAGCACTGTGCGTTCGCGACCCATCGCTGCCACCTCTCGCTGCCAGCCTTGCTCAGATGTCAGGCGCGTGCCCCGCGCACCAGTGTATTGAGCGTCTTTAGCAACTCCTCATCCTGGTATGGTTTGACGAGATAGGCATCGGCGCCAAGCTGGAACGCCCGCTGGTGGTGTTTGGCCGCCGCGCGCGAGGTCAGCACAATCAAGGGCAGATGCTTAAACTGGTCCTGGCTGCGCAGCGTCGCCATTAACTCGTAGCCATCCATACGTGGCATCTCAATATCCAGCAGCACCGCTGATGGTGTGCGCTTTGCCGCCACTTCCATTGCCTCCATGCCATCGCGCGCCGTCTGGACCTCCCAGCCTGCCGTCTTGAGCATATTGCTCACGACCCGCCGCACGCTGGGGCTATCATCCACCACCAGCACATACTGCTCTTCCGGGCGCAACGGCACGGTGGGCAACTGCCCACGATTTGAGGTGGGCACTGCCGAAGACCAGGTGGGCGGCGCCAGGCGCGATGGGAGCGACGCAGTGCTAGCAGCGGTGCCATGCGCCAGCACCGGGGCCACCACACTGAGCGAAGCGGCGCTTTGCGTCTTGAGTTGCTCCAGTAATTCTAATATTTCCAGAATCAAGACCACCTGCCCGTTGCCCAGCACCGTTGCTCCCGCCACGCCCTTCACCTGGCGCAGATGCGGCCCCAGATTCTTTGCCACAATTTCTTGCTTGCCGACCACGCCTTCCACCGTCAGAGCAAAGCGCTGGCGACCAGAGACGATGAGCAGCACCGAGGCGCGGTCATCCGGCCTGGCAGGGGGCAGCGCGAGCAGCGAGGCCAGGTCGGTCAGGGCGTATGCCTCGCCGCGCACCTCGATGCCTGGCACACCCAGCGCTCGCGTGCCGGGGTGATAATCCAGGCGGGTGATCTGCTCCACCAGCGCCATTGGAATGGCATAGGTCTGGTTGGCGGCACGCACCAGCACCGCGCGCTGAATCTGCAAGCTGATGGGGAACTTCATCGTCCAGGCGGTGCCTTCGCCTGGGGTGGATTCGACCTCAATCGTGCCGCGCATGCGCGATACCACATCATGCACGACATCCAGCCCTACGCCGCGCCCGCTCTCTTCGCTCACCGCCTCAGCCGTGCTAAAGCCCGGACGGAAGATGAGATTGAGCACCGACTGTTCGGAAAGCGGCGAACGGGCATCCAGCAGCCCACGCGCAATCGCGGTGTTGCGCACGCGTTCGGCGTCAATCCCGGCGCCATCTTCGCGCACGGTGATGATCACCTGATTGCCCTCGTAGGTGGCGCTTAGTTTGATGGTGCCCGCGCGTGGCTTGCCCGCCGCTTCGCGGGTTTCTGGCGCCTCAATGCCATGCGTCACGGCATTACGCACCAGATGCAGCAGCGGCCCGGCCACTTCTTCATAGACGGTGCGGTCTACCTCGGTTTCTTCGCCTTCCATCACCAGATCAATCTCTTTGCCCAGGCGGAGCGCTACGGCACGCGCCGCGCGATAGAGACGCGGGACCATCGTGGAGAGCGGCACCAGGCGCACTTTCAGCAATTGGTCCTGGAAGGTGGAACTCAGGCGCATCTCGCGCTGAAAGACCTGCTCGCACTCGCGGATCGTCGTCTCCATCTCGGAGCTAAGCGTCGTCATGTCCGAGATGCCCTCGCTCAGCCCGCGCGCCAGCCGATGGAATTCGTTGTAGCGGTCCAGTTCCAACTCATCAAAATCGGTGGCTTGCCCGGCGTCGCCCAGGCTGCCGATGAAAGAACCTGCAAGTGGCATCGAAACCTGGCGGCCAGGGGGCAGCGCTTTGCGCCCCAGCGGGCGGGTGGTTGATGTAATGGGCGTCACGCCTTCCTGGGAGGTGGCCTGGGAAGCAAGGCGGCCACTCGGCAGCATGGCGGCCTCGTAGCGTGTCTCCAACTGTCCGCCCACATCGCGCAGACGCGTGCTGCTGATGCCCACGTCAGCCACCATACGCAGCAGTCGGTTGAGTTTTTCATCCAGGATGCTGCGATTGACCAACTGCTCGCCAAAGAGGTTGACCAGTTCGTCGAGCTTTTTGAGCTTGATGCGGACACTCAGTTCGTTCTTGTCTACGGCTGTGCCGCTCGTCTCCACCGACAGCGCGTGACCAGCTTGCTGCTCACCTTGCAGGGTTTCGCGCAGCATCTCGTTGGTGGCTTCCTCCACCATATCCACCGCAGCAGGCTGCTCTTTTGCTGAGTGCTCGCCCTCGGCTTCTTCTGACTCAGCCAGCAATGTTTGGTAGCGTTTGCGCAGGCCCTCTACCACCTCCGCATCGCCCCCGTGCTCGCCCGTCTTGCCCAGGACCAGTTGTTCCAGCGCTTCAGAGGTATCCAGAATCACGCTCAGCACGTCTTTATTGACCTGGACCTTGCCTTCCATGATCTGGTCCAGCAAATCCTCGGAAATATGTGACAGGTCGGCAATGTGCGCAAAGCCCATCATGGCGGCGGCGCCTTTGAGCGTATGCGTCGAGCGGCGAATGCCCTGGAGCACCTCCCGATCTTCTGGCGCGTGCTCCAGCGCCGTCACACCCATGCCAATATTCTGAAGGTGTTCTTCGGCCTCAGCGCGGAAGACTTCCAGCGCCTCTTCGCTTTGCTCTGTGGCGCGAACGACCCTTTTCGGCCTGGGTTCAGGCGAGAAGACCATCAGCGGCCTGGAAGCGGTAGAGGCCGCCGGGCGGGGAGGCGCGGCATGCACCTGAGCCGCCAGTTGATCGAGTATCTGCCGACGCATTTCCAGTTCCAACTCCTGGCGTATCCGCTCGCTCTCTTCGCGCCGCACTTCCTGCTCAAGTTCCGCCCGCACCCTCCGCTCGACTTCCTGGCGGACCTGCTGCTCTAACTCCAGGCGCACTTGCTCGCGCAGCGCGGCCTCATCAATGGCTGGCGCGGCGGGCGCAGCAGCAGGCGCGACGCTCTCCACCGCTTTGGGCGCTTCCTGTGGGGGCGCAGTCCAGCTAAAGTGGGCAAGGGTGGCGCTAAAGCCAGCGCCCGATTCCTGGGGAGCCATCGCCAGCATGGAGGAGACAAAGGTGCCGCAGTTGCGAACCGCCTCCGCGAGTTGCGCGCTGGTGACGCTCATTTCGCCTTCGGTGGCTGAGAGGCCATTGGTGGCCTCTTTCAGGCCAGCCAGCAGCTTCTTCAGATGGGTGGTGACGACCCAGAGGACCGAGAGCGGCAGATAGCGGCGGACATGATCGGGACTCTGGCGCAGGTCCAGGCCCATTGCCCGGCCAGCCCACAGTTCCAGGCGATCTATGGCATCTTTGGAGCCATCGAGGAAACTGCGCAGTTCGCTGCGCTCTTGCTCGATGGAGGCCACCACGCCACGCAGGGAGGCCAGCGTCGCTTTGAGGGCTGCCGCGCTGCGCCGCAAATCGCTCTCATGCTCCACGACTTCTTGCCAGGCAAGCAATGGCGGCGATGCCTGCCCATTTTCTTTGCGCGCCACTGGTGACGATGCGCTCATCCTGCCTTGCGCGGCTGCGGCTGGCTCTATAGGCCGGGGCGCTTTTGGCTCGGCGGCGCGTGGCGCCGGAGCCGCTGGCGGCGGTGTCGCGGGAGAGGCTGGCGGCACAGGCGCTTTTAGCTCAAATTCTGGAGGAACTGAGGCCGAAAGCGGAACAAAGGTAAAGGGCGCCGGATTGGCCTCCATCTGGAAGGGTGGATTGCCAGACGCGGCGGGCATGCTCGCAGAAAAACCGGGCTGCTCCGGCCATTCCCCATCGGCAGGCGAGCGGAATGCCTCAAGCATCTCCTCCAGGGAGGGCTGGGCAGCTTCTGGGCCGCCCGGCACTGCTTGCAGGGTGGGCGCGGTGTCCCCCTCCTGATAGCCCAACAGCGGAGAGGGCCAGGCTGATTCTTGATGCGGTGTGTCCTGGAAGCCATTGGCGCTGTCCGCGCCAGCCGGTGAAGCAGGCCACTCAAATGTCGGAAATTCCAGCGGGCGCGAGGGAGTTGCGCCTGGCCCCGCCGCAGTGGACCGCAGTGGCCTGGTCGTGGTGCCCTGTTGCCCCTCTGAGGCAGGCAGATGGGCCTCTGGTTGGGCGGGCTGCGCCTCTGGCGCGGGTGGGGCCGACGCACCCGCGCCCAGCACGGTCAGCCAATCGGGGAGGGCTGCCGAGGCAGACGCGGCTTCCCCTGGCTGCTCTGCAAGCGTCTGGCTGGAGAATGCCTGGGGAGCAGGCCATTCGCTTAGCTCATCATTGAGCGCAGAGAAGGTCACAGGTGGGGCGAGTGGTTCCTCGTCTGGTGAGGGAACAATGATGGCTTCTTGCATCAGGCTGGCGCTGGCGCGCTGCGCTTCCTGTGCCTGGCGAAAACCAGCGTGCTCAGAGGCATCCTCGGCCACGATCTTGTCTTCGTCGTTGGTGCTATTTTTGATGGCCGCCAGCAAGAGGCGCACCCGTTCCAGCGATCTGCGCAATAAGCTGATGGCTGGCTGATCCAGTTTCAGCACTTCGTCGAATGCATCCCCCAGCACATCCTCCATCGCGTGGGCCACGCGCGACAGGCCGGGGAAATCCATCATCGAAGCCGACCCGCTGATGGTGTGCGTACGCCGATAGGCTTCCTCGAGGGCCTCTGCATCATCGGGCACCTTTTCAAGTCGGTCGAGGTTGGCCTCAATTTCAGGGAGATAGCTGCCCACCTCGTCGAGAAAACTATCAAGGATGGCAAATTTATCGAACGAACTGGACATGCTTTACGCACCGCCATTCTGCTTGAACACCTCAAGAGCGCCTGCGCCAGGCTCACTGACCTGGCGCGCTCTGTGGAGCTTGCTGTCTGCCTTGAGACTTGCTCTGCTATTCGTAAGGCTGCTGATTCGTAAAGGGACGATTTCCGAAGGGCATATCGGGGAACTGCTGCCCTTGATTGTAGGGCTGTTGACCATTCTGATGCGAGGCATAGGACTGCTGCCCGTTATAGCGCGGCGACATGGGCATCTGGCCGTTATGCGGCGGCAGCGCGGGCAGACCAGCCAGGCCAAATTCATCGCCGCCTGGCATGCCCGACCACCCCAGGCGATCTTGCTGCTGGTCGTAGGGCATATTGGGCATGCCCAGGAGCGCGGGCATAGCGCCCGGCGCGCCCTCCAGTGCATCGGTGGAGACACGCTCCGGCAGGCGGAACTGCGCCACAGACGCGCGCAGTTGCTCGGCCAGTTCAGCCAGGTAGTTCACGCTGGCCGCAGCATCCTGAGAGGCCGCGCTGGTCTGGCGAGTAATATCCGAAATCTGGTTCATGGCAAGCGCCACTGCCTCGGAGGTCTGGGCGCGTTCATTGGCGGCGCGCGAGATCATCTCGATCATCTGCGCCTGGCGTTCCATCGCGGTGTAGATCATTTTCAAGGCCCGGCCAGCTTCGTCCGCCAGCCGCGAGCCAGACACCACTTCCTGGGTGCTTTCTTCCATTGCCACGACGGCTTCGTAGGTATCGCCCTGGATGCCTTTGACCAGCGTGGAGATCTTCTTGGCCGATTCACCGGAGCGCTCGGCCAACTGGCGAATCTCGTCGGCCACGACGCTAAATCCGCGTCCATGCTCGCCGGCCATCGCGGATTGGATGGCGGCGTTCAAGGCCAGCAGGTTGGTCTGGTCGGCCAGGTCTTCAATGATGCGCACGATTTCGCCGATTTCCTGGGAGCGCTCGCCCAGGCGCTTGATCTTCTTGGAGGTATCCTGCACGTTCTCGCGGATGTGCTGCATGCCGTCAATGGTTTGATTCACGGCTTGCTCACCGGCGTGCGCGTGGCGCAGAGCTTCCTGGGCCGCTTCGGTGCTCAGTTGCGCGTTGCGGGCGGTGCCCTGAATAAAACTTGCCAGGCCATCCACTGCGTCGGTGGTCTGACCAATCTGCCCGGCTTGCTGCTCCGACGCCTGGGCCAGTTCTGCCGAGCGGTCCAAAATGCGCCGCGTGGCACTGGCGACCTGCAACGAGGTCGTCTGCACGCGCGTCACCAGCTTGGCTAACTCCTCGATCATATAATTAAATGAGTCCGCCAGCACGCCCAGCGTGTCAGGAGTTACTTCAGCCGTGACGCGCAGGTCGCCGTCGCCTACCGCGCTGACTTCTTGCAGGAGTTTTTCTATCTGCGCCTGAAGGCTTGCCGCCTCGCGGTTGCCATCCAGCGATGAGCCGCGCGAGGGAGCCTCCAGCACGGCATTGATGCTTGCCGCGAGCACGGCAAATTCATCGTCGCCAATGACCCGCGCGCGCACGGATTGGTTGCCAGAGACGATCTCTTTGCAGACCTCGGTCAGGCCCACTGCGCGTTCATGCACCTGTCTCTGGACGCTGTAGCCCAGGTAGGCGATCACGACCATGCAGAGGATGGCGCACACAAAGGTGGCAATCCAGATGGTGGTCTTTTGGTCGGCCTGTAAGACTTGATCGAGTTGTTGGTTGGCCCAGACTCCCAGACCCAGGATCACCAGCACTGGGAAGACAGCCGCCCCCAACAACATCAAGCGCATGCGAAAGGCAAGCGACGTACCCTTGCCAGCATCAGGATTCATCATTCTTTTCCCCCTATGTTGAGGATTGTTTCCCAGCACCAGGACGCCCGCAGCGGAGCAGGGTCATCCTTGCCCAGGCTTGACCGGACGCCCTGAGTTGCCCGTCTTTAGCTCTGATACTGCTGCATTTTTTCCGACAACAGGAGCCGCTCCAAATCTAGCAGCAGCACAGTCTGGCCGCCATAGACAGCAACTCCACTGACATAGGGAGCAGCCCAGGCAAGCACAGCGCCTGGTGTCCCTTGAGATTGTATCATCTGGGGCGGGATGCCGCGCATCTCGCTCACCCCATCCACCACCAGCCCAATCGTCATGTCTCCCGTCGCACCAGCGAGCATGCGTGTTCTGGGGGTGGCTGGCTGACGCTCCAGGCCCAGGAAGCTGCGCAGGTCCACAATAGAAATAATTTGCCCGCGCAGGCTGACCACCCCATTGATCCAATGGGCCACATGCGGCACAGGCGTCACCTCTGGCAGCCGCTCCACGCCCTGCACGTACTCGGCTTTCACCGCGCACTCGTAGTCATCGAGCGAGAAGATCAGATATTGTTCTCCCTGCTCCAAAGCCTCGGCCTCTTGCGAGGCAGCCGGGTTGAGCAGCCCGCGCAGCGTCATGGGCGCTATCAACGAATTCCACGACCCGACCCCTGCCAGGCTAGAGGCAAGATTGGAAGCAACCGGGCCTGTTCCGTTGCGCTCTTTCCCCCAATCTTTGAGGGGCCATTCTGGTTCTGCGCCAGACATCATTCGGCTATCGTTCACCACCAATGCGGCACTCTGGTTCCGCGCACAGGCAGAACCCGGTGAGAGCAGAGCCTCTCACCACGCGCCTCCTCCTTTCCCTGGCTGCCCCGGAGGACGCCAAAGATGACGTGCAAGTTTTCTGCAAGTTTTCTGTACGTTGTTTGCGATATGCTCTAAATGCCCGCACGATATTACACTAATCTGCGCACGCTGGCAACTAATTCCTCGCGGTTAAACGGCTTGGTTAAGTACATATCCGCGCCTTGTTGCAAGCCCCAGCGCTTATCAAGGGGCGTGTTTTTGCTGCTGAGCAAGATCACAGGAATATGGCGGCTTTGCTCCATATGTTTGATCTTGCGGCACAATTGGAAGCCATTCTGCCGGGGCAGAATGACATCCATGACGACACATTGGGGCTGCTCGTTCAGCACCTTTTCAATAGCTTCATCACCATCTACCGCTGTAATCACATCAAAGCCACTTTCGCGGAGCGGAGTGGCAATCAACGTCAGATCTGTCCAGCTATCGTCAACGACCAATACCTTTGGACCGGCCATGTGGGGGGTTCCTCCTGCTATTGCCAGCGCACGACATCAGCGTCTCAGCGCAGGCTCGTTTGGGTATTGCGAAGCAAGGCCGAGAGCCATATGCTCACAGGCCCAGACCACCAGCGTGGCCGGGCCTTTTCCTGGCACTATATCTTCTCATATTTATGAGACTACCAGCAAGCAGCACTGGTAACGCCAACAGCCCTTTTGGGGCTGAAAAGCGGGGGAACTTCTACCCCCGCCGACGCAGGCGCGAGATGTTCCGCTCGCTATCGCGCCGCCGCTCACGCACGGGCGCGTTCGCCAGATGCTTCTTGACGGATTGCACCAGTTCCACTGAATCAAAGGGTTTGGTGAGATATTCCGATGATCCAGCAAGCCGACCTCTGACTTTATCGAATAGCCCATCTTTCCCACTCAACATGATGACAGGGATGTGGCGGAACTCCATTTTGTCCCGAATGATGCGACAAATATTGTAGCCATCCATGCGCGGCAGCATAATATCCAACAAAATCAGGTCTGGTTCTTCATCGGCCACCGCTGCGAGGGCGCTGAGTCCATCGCTGGCGGTAATCACGCGCATGTGTTCGCGCTGAAGCGTCAACTGCACAATCTTGCGGACGGTTGGGCTATCATCAACAACCAGCACCACTGGATCATTCATCAGCTACATTCTCCTTCGTTCCCGTACCTGCGCGACGCGGGGATCAGATTCGGCCTGACGCATGCGTGGATTGGACTCGCGGAAGGGGTCATCCCGGCTCCCTCCAGGCCCGCCGCCAGGCCGTTGAGCGGCGTTTCCAGGCCCACCGCGCCCTTGATTGCGGGCTATCTCTTCATCAATCTCGTGGAGAAAGGTGCGCCAGAGGTCAAGGAACTGACGCCCAGAGCGTGAGTTGCCGATCTCATCGCGCACGATGGTCGTGCAAATCTGTTTCATCAGCCAATAGAGGCCATCCACCACGTCCCAGTAAAAATCTTGAAGCTGCTCACCCTTCACCAGCGTATTCAGTGCCAAAATCTCCTGGCAATCAAGCTGGCCCTGAGTGAAGGCCACCGTTTCAAAAATCGGCCAGCGGGCCTGGACCTGGCCTAACAGGGGACCAAAAGACTCTTCCAGGTAGCGCGCGATCTGGCGGGGGTGCATGGCACCGCGCCCGCGCAGTTCGCGGGCATATTGCCCGTGATGATTGAGCAAGCCATTGGTGCAGGTAGCCAGCGCTTTGATCAGCACCAGCAGCCGCTGATCTGCCCCGCCCTGGGGCTGTTTGCTGAGTTCATGCTGGCTGGTGGTGAGGACGCGAATCAGGTTGCGCTCTAGCTCGGCTTCCAGCGCCTCATCCACAACCTCGATCAAGCCTAATTCTAACAGGTGGGCCATTGCCAGGGCCACATGCGCTTCGCTAATCAGCAGGCCATAGGCAATGGCCTGGACGGTAAGCTGTCCATTTGCCAGGCAGAGGACGTTGATCTGGTCTTTCTCCAGGCCCAGCCGCCGCACGTCGCCGTCAAACTCTGGCATCCAGCGCGCCACCGTTGTCCGATTTAATCCGGTTTCCAGCGCCTCATCCCACTCATCGGCCTGGCGCAGGCTCTCCAGCAGGACGTGATCAACATTGAGCGCCAGGGGAATCTCGCACGAGAGCACATTGCGGTGAAATTCGAAGTGGCCCTGCTGCCAGCGGAGGGCGCGGCTCAGTGCTTGAATAATGCGGAACTCCAGGCGTTGAAGCATCTCGGCTTCGCTGATGATACGATACTGGACAAAGGCATCCAACAGCACAGCAGAAGGTTGATCGGCCATCGAGCGGAATCTGGCGGCCACCTGACGGTCCATGCGCCCCAACAAGCGGATCATTTCTATCAGGTCCGCCGAGGAGGACGATTGTTCCTGAAGAGCCGCTATCTGACCTTTCTGGAGGTAGAGGGAGAGCGTCTCCTGGCCGGAGGTGACAATCAACGTTCCGGTCTTGCCGCTGAGGGCCAGCATCTTGAGGGTGGCCTGTAAGCCCAGGGTTTCAAGATCGCCATCAAGGATTCTTCCGTGCTGTTGCATAGTGCGCTCCCCTTCCCCGTCTGGTCACGCCAGCGCGAAGCTACCACCAGGGCGGGCACGTGGCCCGCAATAGACTTCTCCACGCTGGCAGGATGCTATTTGAGGGTGCTTCAGGACACCCCTAGCGCCAGCGCCCGTTCGACGGCTGCCAACAGATCGGCAGAGCGGACGGGCTTTTCTAAGACAGCCACCATCGGCTGCGCAATCTCTTCGGCTCGAACTTCCACTCCGGCCAGGGCACTCAACACCACCACTGGCAGGCGTGCTGCTCCAGGTCTGGCCTGCAAACAGCGCAACACCTGATACCCGTTCATGCGCGGCATCATCATGTCCATGACCAGGCAATGGGGATTCCAGTTCAGGCATTCCTCCAGCACCTCTATGCCATCATGGACGGCCCGCGCGACATACCGCTCATTGGTTGAAAGCATCCCACATGCCAGGGCGGTTAAGCGGTTATCATCATCTGCCACCAGAACACGCACTTTGTGCGCCTCTTCCGGCAGGGAAGCCGTTGGTCGCTCCGCTTCAGAAAGCACTTGCTCCAACGTCATAAGATACCCCCGCAAGACACTAATGTCAAACGGCTTGGCGACAAAAAGCGCGGCCCCAAGCTCTTCGAGGGTCTTGCGCCGGAGTGTATGGCTGCCCAGGGCAACTGTCAAGTGCGCTTGAGGCCAGGCCGCTCGCCCTGATGCCGACCCGAAGCCGCCTTGTTCAATCCAGTCCTCCAGCCCATCCAGATCAACGATGAGCAGCGCCCCAGGCTCATCTTCCCCTGCGGGTTCGTTTCTCTCGTCTGGCTCCCAGAGCCGGACATGATAGCCCCACTGATGCAGGTTTTGCTTCAGCATTCGATTGAGCCGTCCATCGGCTCCCATCACGATCATTTGTAATGGTTTTTGCATCCCTGTCATGGCTTGCTCTCCTCAGCAGACCAGGCACAACACTGTGTGCATCGGCTCACCATTGAACACGAAAAACATAGCCAATCCCCGGCTCCGTCACGATGTACTGCGGGTGACTGGCGTCCTGCTCCACTTTTAGCCGTAGCTGGCGGATATAGGTGCGCAGCGAGTCCATTTCTTCCTCATACTCTGGACCCCATACCGCCCGCAGCAGCATGCGATGTGTCATCACGCGCCCCGCTGCGCGCATCAAGTGATGCAGCAACTCAAACTCCTTGCGGTTCAGACGGACCTCCCGTTCCCCGACCATGACGCGATGATTCAAGAGATTGACCACAATCGAGCCATCGGCGCTCGCCAGAATCGGCTGCTGCTCCTGGGCGTCGGTCTGCTCGCTCCGGCTGCGCCGCAGGCAGACGCGGATGCGCGCCAGCAGTTCCTCCGTCCCAAACGGCTTGATCAGATAATCATCCGCGCCCAGGTCGAGCGCCTGCACCTTCAGCCGCTCTTCGTCGAGCACGCTGACAACGATGATGGGCGTTTCCGTCCACTGGCGCAGTTCCCGACAGACCGAAAACCCATCCACCCCGGACATCGCCAGGTCGAGCAGCACAAGATCGGGAGGGTGCTGCTGGGCCAGTTCCAACCCTTGCAAGCCACCCGATGCCGTGACGACTTCATAGCCGTTGGCCGTCAAGATATGCCAGAGCGAACGGAGAATCCGCACTTCATCATCTACGACCAGAATCCGTTTGGCTCGTTTCCCCTCAACCGTAGCAGGGAGGGAGTCAGGGAACGATGACTCTACCATCTCCTCCATCTCCTCATCTCTCCAGCCTGCCGCTCTCTTCCGGCCACTCTTCCACGCCGCCACTTTCCTGTGCCACGCCGCCATTCAGCGGGGCAAAGGCTTCAACCGGCAGCGTAAAGCGAAAACAGGAACCGCCCCCAGGGCGCGGTTCGACCCAGATACGCCCGCCGTGCTGCTGCACAATTCCCCGGCAGATTGCCAGGCCCAGGCCAGAGCCACCCACTTCTAAAAAGGGGGCGCGTCCTGCGCGGTCTGGGCGCAGGCTGCCCGGTTGTATGCTCGCGCGCGCGGGACTGGCGCGCCAGTGCTTGATGCGATAAAACTTTTGGAAGATGCGTTCGCGCTCCTCAGCAGGCACGCCAATGCCTTCATCAGCCACCGTGACCCAGACCTCGGCTTCCTGCCGCTGCACCTGAACCCAAATCCTGGTGCCGGTTGGGGCATACTTCACGGCGTTTTCCAGCAAGTTGATAAACACGCGCCCAAGCTGGACCTGATCGCCCTGCACCAATGGCAAGGGCATCATCAACTCCACGCTGATGCGATGGCCCGGCGCGAGCTTTTCCATCTGATCCAGAGCAGTATACACAATCTCCGCCAGATCGCACCACTCGCGCTGGAGGCGCAGCGCTCCGCCTTCGATGCGCGAGATGTCCAGCAGCGCCCGCACCAGTTTGGTCAGGCGGTCTGTCTCCTCGTTGATGGCCTGCAACTGTTCGCGGCGCGCCTGCTCATCCCAGGCAACCCCTTCCTGCAACAGCCCGGTGACGGCGGTCTTCATAATGGTCAAGGGGGTATGCAGGTCGTGGGAGATGGAGGAGAGGAGGGTGCTTTCGAGGGCTTCATCTCTGGCAAGCGCGGTCACGTTGCGTAAAAAGAGCGCGTAGCCCAGGATGCACCCGGCGGCCTGGGTCAGTGGATAGAAGGTCAGGGCATAGTGCCGGGAGTGCTCCCAGACGCCGGGGTGTTCCTCTGGGAAGATCAGGTGGAGCACGCGATGTGCGCTGGCAAGCGCCTCCAGGTGCGCTGGTTCTGTGACCACAGGCCAGACATCATCCAACAATCGCCCGCGTTTACGGAGCTGCTCCAGATAGGCGCTGAGCGTTGCTGGTGTATCGGGCGCTGCGTGGCAGAGCGCGCGGGCCAGGGCATTGACGAGCACGCAGCGCCCCGTCCGGTCCACGACCACCAACCCTTCGTCCCCTGCCCCGGCCAGCCGCTCAAGGCCATCCACCTGCTCCAGCAGGGCAGGCGGGCACTCAGCGGAAAGTCCAGGAGGGACTGGTTGCATATCTTCACCCCTTCAGGCGCACAATCGGGTTGAATGCTGTTGCTGATGATTGGGAGCACGTGGCAGGCCACGTACACTATAACACGCCATACAAGAGAGACAAGAGGGAAAATTTGCCTTTCTCACGCAATGCGCTCGCTTTTTGAGAGCAGGTTTATGCTTCTGGCAGCACCAGAGGCGGCCAGGTTCGCTCCGGGCGCAAGGCGCTCAACTGGCGGCGCAGCAGTTCCAGCACTTCTACGCGGTCTTGCGGCGAGCGCACCAGATCAAGGGCATCCGTCTCCAGACGAATCAGCGGGCAGCGATCAAATTGCGCGGCCCAGGCTTCATAGCGCTCATTGAGGCGTTCCACGTACTGCGGCTCGATCTGCGCCTCAAAGTCGCGCCCGCGCGTGGCGATACGCTGTTGCAGCGTTTTGGTAGAGGCCGCGAGATAGAGCACCAGATCGGGCGGCTGCAATCCCTGGCAGAGTTCCTGATAGAGATCAGAGTAGAGTTGAAAATCCTCATCGGCAATTTGACCGCGATCATAGAGATTTCTGGCCCAGATTTCGGCGTCTTCGTAGATGGTGCGGTCCTGCACCGCTGTCGTTGGGTTGGAGACGAGGCCGCGATGCTGCTCGGCGCGTTTGACCAGAAAGAACAACTGCGAGTGAAAAGCCCAGGCGCGCATATCGGCGTAGAAGCGCGCCAGGTAGGGGTTCTCCTCCACCCATTCATAATGCGGCTCAAAGCCAAAGGCGCGGGTGAGAATCTCTACCAGGGTCGTCTTGCCCACGCCCAGATTGCCTGCCACCGCCAGAAAGACCCCGCGCTCCACTGCTGGGGCCGCCGAACGCGCGCCCACCAGCCCCTGGTGAGATGGTTGCTGATACATGCTGCTGCTCTCCTTACGAAGTTGGCTGGCCGCTCGTCCCCTCAAGAGACGCCGCCACTGCGGTAAATGTTGTGCGCTTCTGGTCCTGGTCATTGAGCGCGGCAATAATGGCATAGACCCCTGGCCCACCCAGAAGCACCGGAATATGCTGAAACGCCAGTGGAATGCGCTGGGTGGTGCCTGCTGTCAGGTGTGGCGGACGCCCGGCGACGAACTCACCTTTCACTTCAGCAAATTGGCGGCCATCGGCATCTTCAACGCGCAGGCGCAAGTGATGGCGTTGATTGGTGGCTGTCCAGGGCACCAGGACGGCCAGCGCCAGCGTCAACGGGACGGGCTGCGCAAAATCGCGCACAGCGCGCACGTCCCAGCCGCCGCCCATCAGATAGATTTTGCCGTTGATGGCTTCGGCATGGTCCGCGAGAATTAAAAAATCAATGGTTGGCGTTTCAAGAGTGGACATAGAACATTTCTTTCCACAAAGAGGAGAGAAGGAAACCAGTTCCTTCTCCCCAGTCCTTCAACCTGGCTTCACCTCGCCTGACCTGCGCGGCTGGGAGCAAGGCCGATAGCTAGCACTCACTGTAGCCGCAGGAGTAGCACTTCTTGCACCCCTCCTCATAGACCAGCGTGGTGCTGCCACACTGCGGGCAGAGATTGCCTGTCACCCGATACGATACCAAACCACCCTGCGGCAGCAGCGTTCCGCCACTGGTGCCATTGGCTGTTCCGTTGGGCGCGTGAGGCGACGCGGCTGGCGGCGGCTCAGCTTCCATGATTCTCTGCTGCTCTGCGGGTGCCTGGGATGCTGTCGGCGCAGAAGCAGACGGACCCTGGCCCAGATGGTCTTCCAGGTGTATCTCCAGCGCGCGCGCCACCGCATCTGGCAGCGAGCGAATCTGATTGGGGCCAAAGCCAACGGCGCGGCTGCCACCAATCCCGCGCAACTGGTCTACGATTTCGCGGGCGCGGTCGTTGGGCGAAAGCGGGCTATCCACGCGCAGATGCAGCGAGATCAGGCGGCCCAGCGCCTCGGCCAGCGCCGCAATATCGCTGCCCGCCCTGCCCACATTGACAAAGACCTCCAGCAGCCCGCTCTGATCGCTGTTGAGGGTGATGTTGACCTTGCCCTCTGGCGCGCGAATCTGGCGGGTGTAGCCGTAGACGACGGGCGGGCGCGGCTTGACGCCGCCCGTCACCCCGGCGCCATCGCCAAAGTGACTGACCGGCAGCGCGGGCTGTTCCTCTTCCTGCTCAGCAGCCTCCAGGGTTTTCACGTCTGGGTCGCTCTCTGCCGTTGCGCGGGGCGCGGTTTGCGCGCCCGCTGGCGTGGTGGTTTGTTGCGTCTTGTCGCTGGCCTTGACGCCCACGTTGAGCACCTGCTCTCCTTTGCTGCCGTCGCGGAAGATGGTGATGCCCAGGCAGCCCAAATCCCACGCCAGCATATAGGCGCGCTCTACATCCTCTTTGGTAGCACTGTTCGGTAGGTTCACGGTTTTGCTGATACTGTTATTAACGCCTGGTTGGAAGGCCGCCTGCATCCTGATGTGCCACTCTGGGGCGATCTCGTGCGCCGTGACAAAGCGTTGCAACGCCGGGTGTTTCTCCGCCGGATGCCCATGCAGCGCGCCATGCTCCTTCACAAACGCCAGCACGCTCTCTTTATCGGCAATGTCGCTCTCTTCCAGCGCGCGCTGGAAGAACGGGTTGACGAAATCCAGCACGCGATAGGAGCCATCGGGCTGCTTGACACGATGCTGGAAGGCCAGCGCAAAGATCGGCTCGATGCCAGAGGAGCAATCTGCCAGGATGCTGATGGAGCCGGTGGGCGCCACCGTTGTGCGCGTGGAGTTGCGCAGCCTGGGGTCGTTTTTATAGATGCTGCGCGAGAAGTTGGGGAACTCGCCGCGCTCCTCGGCCATTTTCTGGGATTCTTCGGTGGAAATGCGCTCAATGAAGCGCATCACTTCGTCGCCCAGCGTGATCGCCTCGTCGCTGTCGTAGCGCAGGCCAAGCTCAAAGAGCATTTCCGCCCAGCCCATGACGCCCAGCCCGATGCGTCGGTTGGCGTAGACTTTCTCGCGCACCTCTGGCAGCGGGAACGGGTTAATTTCGATCACATCATCGAGGAAGCGCGTGCAGAGGCGTGTGGCCTGATCCAGCGCGGTGTAATCCACCTTGCCATCGCGTACAAACAGCCCCAGGTTAATCGAGCCAAGGTTGCACGCATCATACGGACCAAGGTATTGTTCACCACAATTGTGAACCACTAATCCATTTGCAATTACACTGTGAGTAACTGGCTCAGTGGTATCATACACATCTGCCAGGCCAGCATCCTCAATAACCGCGACTTTGGTGATGAAGGATTCGGAGTTCGATACCCGCTTCTTATTAGCAATCCATGTTTTCAAGCGGCTCTGTTTGCTCGCCTGCATGAAGCCGATGACTTCAGCAAAGCGGTCACGGTTTGCCTTATCAACCATCACCTCATACTGAGCCTGCACGCTATATTCTGCAAGTTCGCGGGCCGAATTGGGCATCAAGCGAAGCTGAGCTTGCCGCCGCAGCCGAATGGCACTCACAATGCCTAAGTTGAGGAGCAATTGCTGGACATCCTGTGCTAACCCTTTTGATGAGGTCGCCAGACGCACGCTGCATGTTCCCTTGTCAGAAGGGCCAATCTGTACGCTCCCATCAGCGCTGAACAACCCTCTCAGGAAACCAATGACTGCATCGCGTGGCGCAGCAAAAATGGTTTCGGGAACACGCTTCTCATGGGCGCGAACTGGCTTAATACCCAGATTCAGAAGGAATGTGCCTACAGAGCCAGCATACATAAGCTGGATATGGCCCTGGCGCTTTGTGGCGTTACCAGCAGCCCCAAACCACCGGTTGAACCTTTCTTGCAACTGATCTGCAATACCCTGGTCTTCCTGGGCTACAGCGATACCCACAATATCGCTCGCACCTTCTCTGCGCACATATCCATCACCGAGGACATAACCCATCATTTCGCCTAACTCAGCAGACCATTCCGTCGGTAGTTCAATCTCACCACGCGCCATCTTTACGCGCAATCGGCTGGCGCTACGCTCTCCGTAGATGATTTTCGGAAGCGTGCGTTCTTTTGACCAGGCTCCCTCCCCGCCTTGGAGAATCAAGGTATCCTCAAATTGCAATTCATCAAGTCGCTTATAGCCTTGCGTTGTTAAGAAGCGATGATTGGGGGTTGCAATCACTTCAATGCCATGACTTGTCACCAGGCGCCACACTGGAACTTGTTTACCTGTCTGGAAAACGGGAGCAGCGTCGTGGAAAGCCACAGCTTGCGGCGACCTCAGAGCAAAGCCATTGATAGTTGCAACCTGCCCTAGTCCCAGCACCGATAAGTCAGTGACAACCTGAATTGCTTCCTGGCTGGCATGGAGCGCATCCATTCGCCGCAGCCCTGTGCTCGTTGAAAGGCGAGTTTCGCCTACAAGACAGGGGTTGGTAGATTCCAGCAGCTCAATTTCTGGCGTGGGGTTGGCTGTAGAGCTGTTGGCTCGATCAAGAAACACCAGTCCAGGGTCGCCGGTTGCCCAAGCCGCCGAGACAATGCGGTCCATCACCTCGCGGGCGCGCACCCGCCGCACAACTTTCTTGGTATGCGGCGAAATTAGTTCGTACTCACCATCTTCTCGCAGCGCGCGCATAAACTCATCGGTGATGGCAACCGAGATGTTGAAGTTGGTAATGGAGCCGTCGCGCTTGCAGTCTATAAACTCGAAGATGTCGGGGTGGTCTACCCGTAAAATCCCCATGTTTGCGCCGCGACGGGTGTTATGGCTGACAAAACTGTTGGCAATGTAGGTATGGTTTTGAGCGACAGAGAGGTCTACGGTGACTGATTCGTCTTCCTCAATGGAAGCTATCTGGTCATAGAACTGGCCGTTGCTCAGAAACGCCGCAAGCGCGCTGGCACGTACTTCAGCATGCTTTTCCGCCAACGCTTGCAAGCGAGAGCGCGTCAACTGGCGGGGCGCCTGCACTCCCGGCAGGTAATGCTGCACATCTCGATAGAGGGAACGATTGGCCCCGCGTGGGCTTCTCCCTGGGCCGCTGCCGCGCCCTGGACCGGCGTATAAAGCGGCCACCAGTGCATGCTGGTTGGGGATAACGTCGTTAAACTCCCAGGCTTTCTTCAGGCCCGCTTCCAGTCGCGCATTCTTGGCTGCTGACATGAAACCAATTTGAAGGGCAAACTGACGCAGCCCTTCACGGGTGATCACATGCAATCGATAGATTGGATTTGTTCCAAAGGCTCCTGCTCGTTTGGTCGTAACAGAAACATGGCTGGGAATGCCCAGCGCTAGCAGCAACTGCTGCACATCTTCCACCAGGCCACGCGAAATGCTACAGAACGAGGGATAGCCCTCAGCAGTGATGGTCCCATCAGCAGTAAACAGCCCACGCAAAAAGCCTCGCGCAAACGCAGCACCAGCGCGGAAGACCGCTTCTGGTACGCGCACATTCAATGTTGAAGGCTTGCTCACACCAATATGCTCTAGCCAGGCCACCACTTCTGTTGAGGTAAAGAAGTAGTTGGTGCTGGCGTCGTTTGGCTTGGTGCGCGCTGATGCCGTGACGCCAAAGAGGTCTTTCGCCAACCGCAGCAATTGCTCGCCTACATCTGCATCAGCATGGGCGACAGCGAGTATGAGCCTGCCGCCAAGTTTCTGCTGTGAGTCGTGATAGTTGATACAGCCGTCCCCAATGACGTAGCCAACAAACTCGCCTAATTCGGCGGTTGGGCGCTCTGGTATTGTGATCTGCTTGGCGTTGAAATGTGGGATGCGCTCAGATGGTGGAAAACGATAATCGGTGGTTTCGGGGTAGGTATACTTCTGCAACGCAACCCAATCCCCCACTTGCACATCCTTCAGGTGCCGCCAGACATACGCGCCATGCTGGTCAATCACACGGACACGATGCTCCAGGGTGCCCGCAAAGTGATAGCCATGCGTAGTACGCAGCCGACGAATAGCCGCCACGCCATTGTAATAAAACTCATCAGAGGTGCGGCTGCCCTCATCAGTATAGACTGTCACGGGTTGCGCGTGGGGATGCCAGCTTTTCGGCTCGGCTTCGCGCGGGCCAAGCGTCCCAATCTGCACCAGGCCATTTGTGGTCGCCACGCGCGTTTCAGGAACGACACATCCGCCTTGTTTCACCGCCTCTGTGCCAGCATCAAAAATGCGCATAAAGCTGACCGGGCCAGAAGCTACACCACGAGTAGAATTAACGATACTTCCTTTGGGCCGAAGGCGGCTAAAACTGTAGCCCACGCCGCCGCCTGATTGGTGAATCAGTGCCGCGTTCTTGAGCGAGCCAAAAATCCCCGACAGGCTATCCTCGACGGGCACCACGTAGCAGGCGGAAAGTTGCAGATTGTTGCCCTTGCCCGCGTTCATCAGCGTGGGGCTGTTCGGCAGGAACTGACGGCTTACCATCAGTTCATAAAATGCTTCCGCCATCTCATCGGCGCTCTGGCCGGACTTCTCGGTCCAGCGGTTCTCGGCGGAAGCCACCGCGCGCGCCACGCGCCAGATCAACTCGTCGGGCGTCTCGGTGGGGCGCCCTTGCTCATCTTTCATTACATAGCGTTCGTTCAGCACCCGCACTGCTGATTCTGACCATTTCCCAGGCTTTCGTGCTGGTCCACCACGTTTTGCCCCTGCCGATGGGCCAGACTTCTGCTCTTTCACTCGCTCCGTCCCTTTCTGCTGCGTCTCTTTTCTCGGTTCGATCACGCACACCATCGTCATTGATGGCTGGAACATTCTTTCAAATTTTTGGCGCCGTTAGGAAGTATAATATCAATATCTTGATTTTTCAAGGGCAAAAACCCCATATTTAGTATTTCAAGGGAAAAGTCGCAAAAGCTGTGCCGAGATTTATAACACAAGGGGGCAGGTTATGGAAGTGGCAAAAAGGTCATCCCCAGGCGCGCGCGGCGCAGCAGGCGGTTGCGCCAGTGCAGCAGCGCCAACCCGTCTATCAGATGGATGCCCTCTCTGTGTGCCCACTCTTGTGCTGACGGAGTAAAGAAGCTGGTGGTAACGACATAGCCCTCGTAGGCCAGTTCGTGGCGTAACGCGCCGGAGAAGTGCTGCAATTCGGGCGAGCCAACGGAGTGCCCTGGCCCATAGCGTTTGCACTGCACCAGCGCCAGCCCACCGCCGCGCCCGCGCCAGCCTCGTTTTGAGCGGCGCAGGCGCAGGTCCACGCCTTCATCACCAGTGCGCGCCGTGTATTCCACCTGATAGCCCTCTAGCTCAAACAGCCGCCCGACATACTGCTCAAACTCCAGTGGGTCCATTTCCTGAAACGCACGCAGCGTGCCGCGCTGGTCGTAGTAGCGGGCGAGGTCGGCGCGGCGGGGATGGCGCCCGCGCAGCCCCGGCGGCGGCAGGCGAAACGTCCAATAGAACACGCCACCAGCCACCAGCACCCCCAAGAGCAGGGCGCTGACCCAGAGCGCTGTGCCCGCCAGGGGGTGGTGTTGCAACCAGAGCAATAGCTGCCAGATTGCCCAGGCTAACAGGAGCAAGATCAACCCTGCCGCCAGGAGTATCGCCAGGATACGCTGCGCCCATTGCTGCCGGGGGTTGGCGCAACCCCGGCGGGGTCGCCGATGAGATGGTGATGATGGTGAGCGGCTGGTGCGCGTGTGCGCCATTTGGCGATGTCCTCCTTTGCCCACCACTGTGTGTGAGTGCTGTTGTGGTGTTGCAAGCTTCATACCGCTTGCACCATCAGCGGTTGCAGTGCTATCGTTACAGACAACGACAACCTCTCACGCTGCTGGCGATCACACCCGTTAAGGATGGACTATGCGCGCTGAAATCCTCTCTATTGGCACCGAATTGTTGCTTGGCAATATCACCGATACCAACGCTACCTTTCTCTCACAACAACTGGCCGCGCTGGGCATTGATCTGTACTTTGTCTCGCAGGTGGGCGATAACCAGGGGCGCGTGGTGGAAACCTTGCGCCGCGCCTGGGAGCGCGCCGACCTCATCATCACGACTGGCGGGCTTGGCCCCACCGAAGACGACCTGACGCGCGAAAGCATTGCGGAACTGCTGGACGAGAAGATGGAAGTCATCCCTGAACTGGAGCGGGAACTGCGCGATTTCTTTAGCGGGCGCGGCATTGCCATGCCAGCGCGCAATCTGAAGCAGGCCGCGCTCATCCCTTCGGCGCGCACGCTCCCCAACCCCGTTGGCACCGCGCCGGGCTGGTGGACCGAGCGCGACGGGCATATCATCGTCTCTATGCCGGGTGTGCCACATGAAATGATACGTATGTGGACCAATGAAGCGGTCCCGCTGCTGCGTCCGCGCACCGGCGCGGTGCTCTTTACGCGCATGCTGCGCGTGAGCGGCATGGGCGAAGGCTCGGTGGAAGAGAAGCTGGACCCGATCCTGCACAACAGCAACCCCACCATCGCCACCTATGCCAAGCGCGACGCGGTAGACGTGCGCGTCACCGCCAAAGCGCCCACCGAGGAGCAGGCACAGGCATTGGTGGCAGCGATGGAAGCGCAGGTGCGCGAGATTCTGGGCAGCTATATCTTTGGGGTGGATGACGAAACGCTGCAAAGCGTGCTGGGGAAGCTGCTGCGCGAGAAGGGCTGGACGCTGGGCGCGATGGAGTCTTGTACAGGCGGCCTCTTTGCCAGCACGATCACCGATATTGCGGGCAGTTCGGACTATTTTCGCGGCGGGCTGGTGTCTTACGCCACCGCCATGAAAGCCGAATGGGGCGTGCCCCAGACGATTCTGGATACGCATGGCGCGGTCAGCCTGGAGACAGCAAAGGCGATGGCGAGCGCCGCCCGCGCCCGGCTAGGTGCCGATGTTGGCGTAGGGATTACGGGCGTGGCCGGGCCAACTGAGCAAGAAGGTAAGCCGGTGGGCACCATTCACATTGCCATTGAATCGCCGCTTGGCATAGCAACTGCAAGTCCTAATCTGCGCCATCGCAGCCGCACCGAGGTGAAATGGCGCGCGACGCTGGCCGCGCTCAACCTGGCTCGCCTGCACCTCTCCGGCCTGTGGCGGCAGGTTGGCTAGGTTTTGCCAGATAGAGAGAAACGCATGCAGTCAGCGAGCTATGACCAGATTGCTGAGTGGTACGACGAGCAAATACGTACCGGCAGACTCCTGCATAATATTGTGCTGCCCGCGCTCTTGACGGTCATTGGCAAAGTACAGGGGCAGCAGATTTGTGATCTGGCTTGCGGGCAGGGCGTAGCTGCTCGCCAGTTAGCGCAGCGCGGAGCGCATATCGTGGGCATTGATCTTTCAGAGCGCCTCCTGGCGCTTGCCCAGCAGGAGGAAGACGCTCACCCGCTGCATATTGTTTATCAACTGGATGATGCGCAGAAAGGACAGACTCTTGCCGATGCCAGCTTTGATGGGGTGGTCTGCAACATGGCGCTGATGGATATTCCCGACCTGACTGCCACATTTCGGACAGTCTGGCGCATTTTGCGCTCACACGGGTGGTTTGCTTTTTCCATCACGCCTCCATGTCTTCAGATGCCTGGTTCTTTCTGGGTCGAACACCATGACGGAATTGTGACCCGCGAGACGGGAAACTATTTTGCAGAGGGGTTTTGGGTTCAAGCCAATGCAACAGGTGTCAAAGGTCGCGTGGGTGCCCACCATCGCATCGTCAGCACCTACCTCAACACACTTGTGCAAGCTGGCTTTCAGATCAGAGCGCTAGCTGAGCCAAGGGCTGAAGGCGTTCTGGCAGAGCAATTCCCTGCTTATCGAGAACTGCCTGCCGCACTTGTTGTCTACAGCATGAAGATATGATTGCTCTGACCTGCCCTATGTTATACTTTAAGTAACGGTAGGATAGTACAGGACCAGACAAGGCGAATCGTGCCAAGTATTCTCGCCTATTAAAGAAGTGCCTCATGCTCCAAACGCTCTCAGCCTGGGATGAAACAACTTCCAGCGTCATTGACGCCGCTGTCCAGCGCGCCGTTGAGGTTGCGCGGGCGGGCGGCGTCATCGCGTTTCCCACCGATACGCTCTTTGGCGTGGCGGTGGATGGGCGCAACCCCATCGCTGTCCAGCACGTATTTCAAGTGAAGCGTCGGCCACTGGATAAGCCGCTGCCGCTGCTTTTGGGGTATGCCGCCCATGCGAGCGAACTTATTGAACATGGGTATATCTCCGAGGGGGCCAGACAATTGATGGGCCTCTACTGGCCGGGCGCCTTGACCATCCTGCTCCCGGCCCGGCAAGGGCTGGTGGAGGGCACGCATGGCGGCGGCAAGGTTGCCATTCGCGTGCCCAATCATCCGGTGGCCCTGGCGCTCTTACGCGGATTTGGCGGGCCGCTGGCGACGACCAGCGCCAATATTTCCGGGGAGGAAGGCGCGCGTAATCCTGAAGAGGTGGCAGTGAGTATTGGAGAGGGCATTGACCTGTTGCTGGTGGGCGGGCCGCGCTTGAAAGAGGTCGCCTCCACCATTATTGATATGGCGGTGCAGCCGCCAGAGCTTGTGCGCGCCGGAGCAATCCCCTGGGAGGAGCTTCTGGCGACTTTGCAAGAGAACTCATCGAGCGCCTGAGTTTTGGCGCCCGGCAGAAACCGGCTCTGCCACCAAAAGGACGATGCTCGCCGTCGCCCGCCGGGAAAGAAGGAAAGCTATGGCGTTTAACCGCTCCTACGGCTCAGGGCAGCCAGATTCGTGGAATGCAGACGATCTCTCCCAGCAGGGGAACCCTGGAGCCTATCCGCCGCCGCCCGAATACTTCTCCTCCAGCGCAGCAGGCAGCCCATCCTATCCGCCACCACCCGATTACTTCCGGGCCGATGCCTCTGCCGGGCGAATGAGTCAGCCCCTGCGCCCGGAGCAACTGCGCGCCGATTACGTGGACGAGACGCCCACCAATCAACTCACCGATATTCGCTACGACCAGCAAAAAAAGCGCACCTGGGCCAAGGCTGGCGGGGGCGCTAGCGTGGGCATCCTGGGTCTGCTGCTCAAGTTTGGTGGCGCTGTTCTGGCTGGCCTGAAATTCCTGGCGCTCTACCTCAAATTTGGCTACGCCAGCATCTCTATCCTGATCAGCTTGGCAATTTACGCGGCCATCTTTGGTTGGCGTTTCGCGCTGGGCATCATCTTCCTGCTGTTCCTGCACGAGATGGGGCATGTCATTGTCCTGCGCGCCAAGGGCGTTCCAGCCAGCGCGCCCATCTTTATCCCGCTGATGGGCGCGTTTGTCGCCATGAAGGGCATGCCGCGCAATGCCAAAGATGAAGCCGAGATTGGCATCGCCGGACCAATTCTGGGGACGGTGGCCGCGCTGCTGTGTCTGGTGCCGTTCTTTCTGGGCAATCGCATTGGCCTCTGGCCCGCCCTGGCCTATTTTGGCTTTTTCATCAACCTGTTTAACCTCATCCCCGTGACTCCGCTGGATGGGGGACGCATTGTTGGGGCGATCTCGCGCAAAGCCTGGATTGTTGGCCTGCTGCTACTGGTTGGGGTATTCCTGTACGATCTGACCATCACTCACTACTTTAATCTGTTTCTGCTGATGATCCTGCTGCTTTCAGCTTCTCAGGTGTATCAGCAGTTCAAGCGTGGGAATCAGGCAAGCGGCTATTATCAGGTTCCGCTCAGCACCAAAATCGGCATCAGCGTCGCCTACTTTGGCCTGGCCGCCTTTCTGGTGATCATGATGGCCTATGCCCAGAGCTTGCTACCGCTCGCCATCGGGCAATAAAGCTGGTTAGCGCCCTCGCTCTTAGCCAGGGCGCTTGTTTTTTGTTTTTGGAGACACACCATGCCAACTTCCTCCCGGACGTTTGACGATCATATGGCCGCCTGGAAGGAATGGCAAGACGCCCCTTGGGGGCGCCTGCGCTATAGGATTGCGCAGGTGAACCTGTTTCGTTACCTTCCAGATGAGACGACACTGCGCATTCTGGATATTGGCGGCGGCAACGGCCTGGACTCCATTCCGCTTGCCGCGCTTGGGCACGAGATCACTCTGGTGGACTACTCAGCAGAGATGCTCAGCGAAGCGTGCCAGAATGCCGAGGAGATGAATCTGAGCGACGCGCTGACCGTCCATCATGCCGATTTGAGCGCGCTGCCCACACTGTTCCCTGAGCCTGCCTTTGATGTGGTGCTCTGCCACAATGTACTTCAGTATGTGGATGATCTCAACCTGGCAGTCCAGACCATCTGCGACACATTGCAGCCGGGCGGATTGCTCTCCATTATGAGCGTCAATCGCCACTCCTCTGTTTTCCGCGCCATGCTGCAAGGCGGCGATATAGCGGCCATCGAGCAGGAGCTTGATGCTCCTACCTCACAGGCCAGCACGTTTGAGGTTCCCGTCCGCCGCTTTGCCATCGAAGACATTGTGCAGCCGCTTCAGAACGCGGGGTGCATGGTCATGGGGCAGTATGGCGTGCGCTGTGTCTGCGACTACCTGCCCAACAACGAGCAGAAAAGCGACCCAGCCTTTTTCGCGCAGCTAGAGCGGCTTGAATTGGCCCTGACTGACCGCTATCCCTACAATTTGCTGGGGCGCTTTTTCCAGATCATCGCCCGCAAGTTGGTCTGAGAAACTGATGGTGCTTCCCTACAGCCGCCCAAACTGCTGAAGCACCAGCAAGCTCTGCACCGTCACCCAGCCACGCCAGCCCTCATTGTACGGGCTGGGCCAGCCGCCGTCTTCCTGCTGCTCTGCGGCCAGGCGGTCTAGCTGCTCCGTCAGCATGGCTGCTGGGAGATGTCGGCCCAGATACGTCTCTTGGGAGCGCACATACTCAAAGAAGTGCCCGGCATCGGGCAACTTGCCCTCCAACTGCTGGCGAATCAGCCACCAGAGCACGCCCGAAAGATACAAATCACGCTGGGGGTGCGCCCACTCTGGCGAGAAATAGCCCGCGTAGGGGCGCACGTCGTAAAACTCGCCCAGAGCTACATCTTTCACATTGGCGCGCTGCTCAAACAAGCGCTCAACCCCGGCATGCAGCCGCTCAGACCCCAGGCTGAGCTGCTTGAGCACTCCAGCGAGAGTGCAGGCCGGGTTCAGGTTGGGCCATTCCCAGCCCTGGAACCAGGGCGCCAGTTCGTGCTGGTAAATCTCCGGCGTGAAGCGCCAGCCGCCCTCTTCATCTTGCGTAGCCTCCAGATATGCTGCCGCTCGCTGAAGCAGCAGGTGTTCCCCGGCAACCTCTGCCTGCGCACAGATCACCAGGGCCAGTTCAGTTGCAAAGGGATTACTCTCCGGCGCTTTGATGTCTACCTCCAGCCGCGCAAAGCCGCCGTCGGCGTTTTGGTAGCGGCTCAGCACCGCCAGAAGCTCCTCTTGAGAAGTCGTGCCAAAGTGGTAGGCAAAGCGGGCGCGATCAATGTCGCGGCCATGCTGCTCCAGAAAACGGCCAGCGCGTGCAACAGCGTTCATACTGCTCCTTTGCATATATGTAATGATAAAATCGCCCAACGTTCTTCATCTGCCGTCTGAAGAAAGTGTAAGCTAGAATGGTGACAGTTTCCGACATGAATTGAGGCGAATTATGTCGCGCACGGCGCGTTTACTGGAACTGCTGATTAAAGTGCAGGCGGCGCAGCGTTTCACGGTGGACGAGATGGCGGGACGCTTTGGCGTCTCGCGGCGCACCATGCTGCGCGACCTGCACACGCTTTCGGCAATGGGGGTGCCGCTGACGGCGACGCCCGGCCCCGGCGGAGGCTATGCCCTGCTGCAACGGCGTCGGCTGCTGCCGCTCACGCTCAGCCTGGAGGAAGCGTTGGGCATCCTGCTCTCCTACGAGTCGTTTGTGCACTACGCGCAGGCGCCTTTTGGCGGGAAGGCGCTGCCCACCATCACCAAGCTGCGCAACGCGCTGCCCCCGGATGTGGTCCACGAGTTGGAGCGGCTCCAGCGTCATGTGGCTGTGATCGAGCGCCAGAGCACCTATGCCGCGCCGCTTCTGGGCGAGGTACTGCGCGCCGCGCTGGATGGGGCACATATTCAGATCGTCTATGAGGCGCTGTCTGGAGTGTCGGAACGGCTGATCTTTCCGTTCGGCCTCTTTGCCTCTTCGGGCTTCTGGTACTGCGCCTGCTATGACTATAAGAGAGCGCGGCACCTCTCGCTGCGGGTAGATCGTGTGGTTTCGCTGGCGCGCGTGGAGGGGCTGGAGCGTCCGCCTGCGGTGGACCTGGCGCGCTGGTTTGATCTGGTGGAGCGCGATGAGTCGGGCGGGCTACGCTTGCAGGCCAGGGTGAGCGAGCGGGGGATGAAACTCTTTGATTTGCAGCGCCTCTTTGGGAAGATCGAGGCCGATGGGCAGGGCGGCGGCGTGATTGATGGCAGCATCCCCGCCAGCGAAATTGACTGGTATGCCGCGCAGCTTCTACCAGTGGGCACCGAGATTACTATCACCTCGCCGCCGGAGTTAATTGCAGCCCTGCGACGGAAGGCGCGGGAAATCGTTAAGCATTATCAGGTGACCCAATGATAGAACTTAATGTGAAATGGGAATCCAAGCAGGTGGAGGATGAGGGCAAACAAGGCAAGCAGGCCCACCGCCAGCGCGCAGATCAACAGACCCACCAGGAGCCACCCCAGCATACCGAGCGAGCGCCGCGAAAGCCAACGTAGATTGTGGGGCGGTGGAGGCGGCGAATACATGAGGTCATCTTCAGTCGGTGGGGAGGAAGCAGGCCCAGACATAGCGAACTCCTTCCAGAAAAAGTCCTTCATCAAGAAGGACGCTTCGCCGCTGAAAATTGTGACCTGATTCTGAAAGCCGACTGCCTTGCTGTATCAGCCTAGCTTATACGTCACCAGCCCCTTAGCGACGCTGGTTCCTGATGCGGTCTGCACGTCCACATCCAGATAGACCAGGCTTCGCCCGCGCCGCAGCACGCGAGCCGTCGCGCGCAGGTCTTCTTGTTGCGCGGCGGCAAGGTAGGCCACCGTTAAACTGACCGTTGTGCCGCGCGGCTTCTCCGGCAGGGTGGCGCCTGACCAGGCGGCCACCATTGCAGCGGTATCTATCAGCGAGGCGATGGCGCCGCCATGCACAATGGTCCCGATGGTGATCAGCGCCTCGGCAAATGGCATGGTCAGGACGGCCAGGTCCGGCTGCATCTCGGTAAGCTGCATGCCCAGATGCCCAACAAAAGGCGAGTCTGGCAAAAATTGCCGGATGAAGTCTGCGCCTGACGGCGGCGGGTTGCCGGGTGTGCTCATGGCGCCCTCTTCACTTCTGCTCGCTGCGCACCTGTACGCCTGCCTGCTGCTCCAGCAGCTTGATGACCGCCGTATAATCCTCGCGGCCAAAGCCTGCCTCGCGCGCTTTCTCAAACCAGGCACGCGAAAGCGCCGCAAAGTCTGTTGGGACGCCGGTTTGCGTGCCCAGGTCCAGCGCCAGCCCCAGGTCTTTGTAGAGCAGATCGGTCATAAAGCCAGGCTGAAACGAGCCATTAAAGATGCGAATGGGAAAGACGGCGTTCAGTTGCACGCTGCCGCCGCTGCTGACGCCGATGATCTTTGCCAGCATCTCGGTGCTCACGCCCGCCTTGACGCCCAGCACCAGCGCCTCGGCTGTGGCGGCGGAAATCGCCCCACACAGCAAATTATTGGCAACCTTGACCACTTCGCCAGAGCCGCTTGGTCCCACGTGAAAAATCTTCTCTTTGCTGCCCATCGCCTCAAGGACCGGGCGGCACTGCTCAAATGCCTGCGCGTCGCCGCCAACCATAATGGTCAGCGTGCCCGCCTCGGCGCCATTCGAGCCACCGCTCACGGGCGCATCCAGAAATGATACGCCCTGCGCGGCGCAGCGTTGAGCAAACTTCTGCGACGCCTCCGGCGCAATCGTGCTCATATCCACCACAATCAGCCCTGGCCGCGCGCCTTCCAGCACGCCACCTACCCCCAGCACCACCTCTTCCACCTCTGGCGAATTGGGCAGCATCGTAATCACCACGTCCGACGCCTCCGCCACCGCCCGGCTGGACGCTGCTAAGGCCGCGCCGCTCGCCACCACGTCCTGTACCTTTTCAGGATGGCGCGCGTAGATGGTCAGCGGGAAGCCCGCCTTGAGCAGGTTGCGCGCCATAGGCTTGCCCATAATTCCTACGCCAATTAAGCCGACTCGCTGTGTCACATGAAACCTCATCTTCCCACGTTTGTTGTTTTTAGCTGGGTTTATTGTGCTGGCTGCTCTGGCTCTGCTGCTCCTTGCATCTGAGCATGCAGATCGTGCCGATGCTGCTCATAATGCCCCAGGCGCTGCAAAATGTCCTGGCGCATCTGCTCCAATCCGGCCATCTTGCGCTCCACAACGGTCAACTGCTGCCGACTCAAGCGATCTGCCTCTTCGATATGCTTGAGCTTTGCTGCCGGGTCGCTCTCTTGCTGGTACGCGGCGCGCACCAGCAGGCGCTCATCATCGGCGTGCATCAAGGCGCGAATCTCGGCCAGCGAAAAGCCTAGCAGGTCTTTCAAGCGCTGGATGCGCTCCAGGCGAGCAATATCCTCATCACTGTAGAGTCGGTAGCCGCCTTCAGTGCGCTCGGCTGGCAGCAGCAAGCCAATTTCTTCGTAATAGCGCAGGGTGCGCTTGGTCGTTTGCAAGCGCTCCGCCACCTGCTCAATTCGATATTTAGCGCGCTGTTCTCCAGCGGGGGCGCCAGAGGAATCGCTTTGATCTGGTGATGTTGTTGATGTGGCAGGCATGACCCACCTCCTGATCGCGCCGCCGCGCGGCGGCGCCTGCTCTTCCCCATTGCTGAAATGCCGATTTTAGCCCAGACCACACCCATCCTCTCATTATGCGTAGCGTATCATGGCTTCACGTAAACGTCAATCTGCCAGGACGAATGCTTTACTCCACCACACCAGAAGTAATATCCTCGCCCCAGAAGTGCGCCATCCTCGTTGCGCTCACTTGACCAACATGGTACAATACCAACGTTATCATTTCCGTTTACGTGAATGTTTTCCTTCCAGCAGCGCCGTCTTGATCGCCAATGTTCAAGCAAACAGGAGCCGATTTATGCAGATAGACGAACAGGAAACCGTCGCCACAGAGCAGGCCGATACGCCAGCCAGCACTATTGCTTCCGCACCAGAATACGCAGCAGAGGCAGCGCTTGAACAGCCACCCGTGAATAAATGGCTGGTGCTGGCCGTCGTGGGCGTAGGCGGCTTTATGGCCGCGCTCAACTCCGCCAGCCTGATCATCATCCTGCCTACGCTGCAACACGACCTGAACACCGATCTCATCAATATCCTGTGGGTGCTGCTGTCTTACACATTGGCAACCGCTGTATTGCTGCTCAGCGTGGGGCGGCTGGCCGACCTGATCGGCAACAAGCGCATCTATCTGGCGGGCTACCTGATCTTTGGCGTCGGCTCGGTCTGCTGCGCGCTAGCAAACAATGTCTGGTTTCTGATTGCCGCCCGCTTTGTTCAGGGCATTGGCGGCGCGCTGCTCATCGCCAATACCTCGGCCATCATCACGCATACCTTTCCCAGGCGCGAGCTTGGCCGCGCGCTGGGCACAGCCTCCGTTGCCTTCTCGGTGGGCACCACGCTTGGCCCGATTGTTGGCGGCATCCTCACCGATCAAATCAACTGGCATTGGGCTTTCTGGTTTAACGTCCCGATTGCTGCGATTGGGCTGCTGCTGGCTGCGCGCTATCTGTACAACGAGGTGGGCACCCGCGAAAAGACCACACGCGAGCGTTTTGACTGGACCGGCGCGGTAACGCTGGCAATTAGCCTTTCGGCGCTGCTGTACTTTGTCTCGCTTGGCCCGCTGTATGGCTGGGGATCGGCGCGCATTCTGGGCGCGCTGGCGCTGTCCATTGTGGCGGCGGCGTTCTTCATCTATTCCCAACTGCGCGTGGCGCACCCGCTCTTGCAGTTGCGCCTGTTTAACAATCGCCTCTTTACGATGGCAAACCTCTCGGCTTCGCTGGCCTCGATGGGCATGATCGCGGTACTCTTTCTGATGCCGTTTTATCTGGAGGATGTGCTGGGCTATACGCTCTTCGTCTCGGCGCTGCTGCTCACGCCGTATCCGGTTACGATGCTGATCGTTGCCCCCATCAGCGGTTGGCTTTCTGATCGGCTTGGCTCGCGCACGCTGGGCACAATTGGCATGGCGCTTTCCGCGCTGAGCCTGCTCTGGATGAGCACGCTGACCAACCATTCCACGTATGGCGAAGTGGCGGTGCGGCTGGTGGTCCTGGGGCTGGGCATGGGCCTCTTCCAATCGCCCAACAACAGCGCCGTAATGAGCGCCGCGCCCGTCAACGCGCGTGGGGTCGCCTCCGCCGTGTTAGGAACGATGCGCAACCTGGGCACCATGCTGGGCATCGGCATTACTGGCGCCGTCTTTGTCAGCTTCATGCCCTTCAATGCTTTTTTACAACTGGCGCTGACCGGCGAAACCACGCAGAGCGGCGTAGATGCCGTGATTGCTGCCTTCCGCATTTGCTACTGGGCGGCCACATTCTTTGCGGTGCTGGGCATTATCACCAGCTTGAGTCGTGGGCGAGCGCACCCGGCTAAAATGGAGCAGCCGGAACAGCAGCCAGCATAAGGGCTGCGAATGCTGTTAAACACGGGGCCGGAGTGTGTGTTACACATCTTCCGGCCTCTTTTTTGCGAGGAGTGCGGGTAGAAGCAAGGCTTGCTCCTGGGAACCCGAAAAAGTTATACTGGGTGTAGGGCAGAGGTACGCGCTCCGCCCACGCAATCTGTAGAGCACGTCTGCCTTTGCGAGCCAGTAGCTTTTTCTCCCAGCACCACTGCTCCTGGAGGACATCCTTGGCAACCGCCATCCTCTCCGATCTGCATCTGGGCGCCGCGCATGGCGACGATCTGCTGCGTTATCCGTATTTCTGCGAGCGGCTGCGCGAGCAGCTTGATGGGATTGACCATATTGTTTTGCTGGGCGACATTCTGGACCTGCGCTTTCAGCAGCTCGAAGGGACGCTCCAGACCTCCCGCTCATTTTTTGCCATGCTCAGCGATGTGCTCGGCGCGGCCAGCCAGCCGCGCGTCACCTACATTCCGGGCAACCATGACCACCATTACGCTGTGCGGCTGACCGAAGATGCCCGCGAGCAGGCGATTCTGAGCGATGAAGCCTTTGCTTTGCGGCAGATCATCGCGCCGCCCACGTTCTTCCTCTCGCGCCAGCTTACCCGCATGCTTGGGGATAGGGTGGACGTGCGCGTGGCCTATTTTTACGACACGCTGGAATGCTCCGAGGGCAAGGTCTTTCTGACACACGGCCATTACCTCGACCTGCATATTGATTCCGGCCCGGCGCGGCTGCTCAATCTGGCGCAATCGGTGTTGGCCGCCGCTGGTGAGGGGTCGGCGGGCATCACGCCTGATCTGTACGAGGGCGTGCTGCGCCCACAATATGAACTGCTGCACTGGATTGGGCAATCCCCTGCCGGGGCCGAACTGCAAAGCCGCATCTACGAGCGGCTGCGCGGAAAAGGGCCATCAGATACAGCGTTCGGGCAACTGCGCAGGCGCGCGCTGCGCCGGGCCGCCACCGCCGCCGGAAACGCCGGGCTTGCCCTGGCGGAAGGCATCGCGAACCGCATGTTTAAAGAGCGACTGAGCCTCACCTCACTGGCCCGCGAAGCGCAGGTAGAGGAAACCATTCGCGCGTTTAGTATGAGCCTGGAGGCGCTCCAGGCATATCTCCCGCAGGGCGCGCGCTACGTAGTCTTTGGGCACACGCATCGCCCCGGCCCCCTGGAGAACATAGATGTCGCTGAGCGCTGGATGGTCAACATGCACGGGCAGCCAACGATGGTCCTCAACTCAGGCTCCTGGCTCTATGATGGCGGCAAAGCGCGCCGCCCCGACTATCGCCCGCAGCGCTGGCCGGGCAGCTTCATCCTCATCCCAAACCAGGGGCCGCCGCGCGTGGTTGAAGTGCTGGCCGACATGACCAGAGAACAATTGGAAGCCGAGTTAAGCGAGCGCATGCCAGAAGAGGATGAGCAGGAAGAAATAAGCGGGGCAAACGCAGCAG
Source organism: Ktedonobacterales bacterium (assembly GCA_036557885.1). Taxonomy (GTDB): domain Bacteria; phylum Chloroflexota; class Ktedonobacteria; order Ktedonobacterales; family DATBGS01; genus DATBGS01. The sequence goes on along the minus strand of DATBGS010000122.1, from coordinate 43,778 downwards.
AACAGGCAGCGATTGGGCTGGAAGAAGACAAGCAGGAAAGCGATCTGTTGTCAGGCTCTTGACAGAGGGGCGTTTCTCGGCTATTCTACTGATAACCTGTATTTTTGGCTCCATTTCTGGCTCATTTTTCTGGCTCCATAGGTAGGCCATCTGTAGCGCGTCCCCGGAACCGTCAACGATTTGCTGTTTGGAGCCTGGGATGTCCCATATCTGCTTTCCGATCTCTCCTCATCCTCGCAGGCGTCTGTATTGCTTGCGTGCCTGCCGCCCGCGTTCGCCCTCTGGCCGCGCTCTGTGTTGAGCGCGGCCATTGTGTCTGTTGCGCCTGAATGCCCTCTCAATCGCCCGACGAGTGCCACCCCTGTAACGTCAGCCCTGTAACGCGCGAGCATTTTCATCAATCCATTGCAGCAGATGAGCGTTGCTCATCTGCAAGAGATCGTCTCCTCTCTGTAATTGCTGTTCGATTGCTTTCGTGATGGGAGAATGATCTCTGGAGGCGAGGTATAGCAATCGCTCGGTGCTCCCAGACAAGGAGGATGTTTCGTATGCCTGGCAAGTACACGTTGGGTATTGAAGAAGAGTTTCAACTGGTGGATGCCACGACTGGTAGCCTCAGATCAGGGATTCTGCCCCTGCTGGACCTGACCCAAAAGATGCTGGGCGAGCAAGTCAAGCCGGAGTTTCTGCAATGCACCGCCGAGACGATCACCGGCGTTTGCTCCAGCATTGCCGCCGGACGCGCCGAAGCCCTGTATTTGCGCAGCACTGTTGCCAGGCTTGCTGCATCCCTGGGGATGCGGCTAATCTCGGCAGGCACACACCCCACCGATGACTGGCAGGGGCAGCCGCGCAGCGAGTCGCCGCGCTACGATGAACTGGATGAGCAGTTGCAAGATGTGGCGCGCTCTATTTTGATCTTTGGCCTGCATATCCACGTGGGCATCGAGAATCGCGACCACCTGATTGAGATCATGAACCAGGCGCGCAACTTTATCCCGCACGCGCTGGCGCTTTCGGCCAACTCCCCCTTCTGGCAGGGGCGCAAGACCGGCTATAAATCATTTCGTACCATCATCTGGCAGCGCTTCCCGCGCAGTGGATTGCCAGAAATCTTTGCCTCCGCCGTCGAGTTTGAGCGCTACGTGAGCACGCTGGTTGCCACCAACTGTATTGATAACGGGAGAAAAATCTGGTGGGACTTGCGCCCGCACGCCGCGCTGCCCACGCTGGAGTTTCGCGTCTGCGATATGCCCGCCACGCTTGATGACACGATTGCCCTGGCCGCGCTGCTCCAGGCAGTGGTCGCCCGGCTAGACTGGATGCGCGCGCGGGGACAGAGCCTCAAGCTGTACCCAAACGCGCTGCTCAACGAGAATAAATGGCGCGCGGCCCGCTACGGGCTGGATGGCAAGCTGATTGACTATCCAAACGCGCGCGAAATCCCCACCCGCGACGCGCTGCACGAACTGCTCGACTTTGTGGAAGCGGTGGCCGAAGACCTGGGCAGCGGCCAGGAAATGCGCTATTTGCGCGAGCTGATAGACAGCAGCGAGGGTAACGGCGCTGACCGTCAGCTCGCCGTCTACGCGCAAACCGGCCAGCTAGCCTCTGTGACGCGCTGGCTGGCCCACAGCACTATGAAGGGCGTCGAATCACCTGCGCCCAGAGAGAAACTTTCTGGGCAAGCGGAGCAGATCACGCTCCAGACAGCGCTTGATCTGCCAGCAACCGACGCGCTGCATCTGCGCGAGGAAGTGCCGGGCACAGAGCGCGCCGAATTTTGACAAACATATTTTTTCGCGCTTATACTGAAAACAGGCGAAGGTGCCTGTCGCCTGTTGTTCTCGTCTCGCCGTGCTGTGTAGCTACGATGCGTTAGGGATTTCATGACTGCTGCTTCACTCTCTGGGCATTACAGAATGCTCTCGCTTGCCAGCACCTGGGTGCCTGCTCCCTACGGGCAAGAGGTTGTCTATCGCGTGGCAGGGGATGGGCAACCCATCATCTTGCTGCATGGCTTTGTGAATACCTCAGCCCTCTGGAACGAAACCATCACCGCTTTTCAGCAGGACTATCGCCTCTACGCCCTTGATCTGCCAGGACACGGCCATAGTCCACCCCGCATTCCCTGGAAGCTGCGCGAAGTGGCCGAGATCGTGGCGGCGTGGCTGCGCCTGCTGGAAATAGGACAGGCCACGCTCATCGGGCACTCAATGGGCGGCGCGCTGGCGATGCTGCTGGCCGCGACCCGGCCCGATCTGGTCAAGCGCCTGGTTCTGGTGAATCCGGCGGGGCTGCCCATTCAGCAGCCCGTGCTGCGCGCCTTTACGCGCGCTGGCCTTGGGTTTTCCCTGCGCCAGCACGCCAATGCTGCCGATGGCTCTGTCAGCCCGCGCAGCAAACAGACCCTGGCGCTGTGGCAGGCAGCAGAGGATGTGCTTTCTTGCGACCTGCGCCCGGAACTCGGCGCTATCCACTGCCCCACAACGCTCATCTGGGGCACAGGTGACCGGCTTCTCCCCATGCAATCGGCCATCATCTTGCAGCGCTTGATTACGGGAGCGGAACTGATTTTTCTGCCGAATCTGCGTCACCGCCCGCACCGCGCCAACCCGCAGGTCTTTCAGGCGATTCTGCGCGATGTGCTGATGCGCGAAGGTGGCGTGCCTGATGCCAGCGAGGAACACCTGCCAGGGGCATCCCTGGCCTCCATATAAACGCCTTTCGCCCCCATCTGCCGATGCTAGCTGCTCTCCAGCACCTGCCGCAGCACCTCCGCCTGGGAATGCGCCACATCCTTCGCGGCAAACAGCAGCGTCAGTGGCCCGCGCTCCGTCATCTGGCGTAACTGCGCCAGCGCCTCCTGGTGCGCCGCGTCCGCCAGTTCCGCTCGATAGCGCGCGGCAAACTCCTCCCAGCGGGCAACATCATGTCCATACCAGCGGCGCAGGTCATCGCTGGGCGCCACCTCGCGCAGCCAGGCGCCCAAACGCGCATCGGCACGCTTCACCCCACGCGGCCAGAGCCGGTCTACCAGCACCCGCTGGCCGTCCTCGGCGACTGATGGGTCATAGATGCGCTTGATTTTCACCGGATGCTTGCTCATATATCTCCTCCCGGCCCGCGCTGAGCCATACTACCATGCCTCGCGGGTTCCAAAACAGGGCAGATCATTTCACCACACCCGCTGCCCCAAAACCATTCTTCCGCGCCGCACAACACTCTCTCGGCCAGCCTGACCGCTGTTGCGCAGCAGATGCACGAAGTTAAAGACCGCCATTTCATCGCGTGGGACGCGAAAACGCAGCCAGAATTCCCGCCCACCGCTGGCGCCGAGCTTGCGCTGCCACAGGCTCAGCGATGCAATCGGAAGCTGTGCATGTGCCAGGTCGCAGGCGGCGCGTAGTTCCGCGCGAAACTCATCATAGCTCCCTGCCGCTTTATCAAAGAAAATCACGCCATCCCACAGCCCTTGCTCCTGCTCAGTGGGCGAGGCGTCTGCAACAGGCGCGCCACCCAGCAGATCGCCAGCGACATGAAGCAGATTGGCGCTGGTAAACACGCGCTGGCGCACCTGATCCGGGCCAGGCAGATCATCCCCGGCATAGACCGCCATCCAGTCGTGTGTGATCCCTTCCAGCAGATCAAAAAACAAGGCGCCATCAAACACCAGCAGCGTTTCCTGAACGGTCCGGCCCGGTTCGCCCACCTGCATCCCCAGCGACGCCAGATAATCGCGCCCGTCGCTGGTGAGTTTGCTCACGTCATCGGTGCCCACGACTTTTGGCTCATAGACCATTTCTGCGGTGCCACGCAGCCCCAGCAATTCGCCAATGCCCAGCGTTGCCGCCAGTTCTGCCAGCGTGCCCTGCACCGCCGGGCGGATGGCTGCCTCCCACGCGCCGCGTCGGGCGGTGCTCGCGCGGGTGGCTTCCAGCGCCTTGCCGGTGGCACGCTCCGTCGCGGCCTCCAGTTCTTGTTGCAGCCAGCGGGCATACTGTTCGCGCAGGGCAGGAAGCTGGCGCCGCAGATCCTGGTGAAATTGACGTACCCGCTCTGTGTAGCTTTCAGGAGTCGCACTGCCTGCCGACTGATGCAACAGACTCAACGCAATAGAAGGGACGGGAATCTCCACCCCAGGATAAACTTCCATCGGCATCTCCTCACCTCATTTCTTTTGCCTTCAGACACCCCATCCCTCTTTATAGCGAGATGCGTACCAAACGCCAGACCAGGCACAGCAAGGGGCAGGCAAAATGGCTGAGCAGGTGCCTCTTTGCCAGGCGCAGGGGAAGAAAGTCCTGGCAGCTTGACCGCTGAAGCGCGGCTGGCTATCATGGCGAAAGCAGAAAGAGGAAGCAAAGGGACACAGGCACAGCGCAATAGACGCAGACAAAGAGAAGACCGTGAAGAGCCTCTTGAACCATCTCCAACACCTCACGCAGAGTGAAGCCCTCGCGCTTGTGGAACTCTGGATGATTCGCTTCATCTTGCTGGGGCTGCTGCTCTACGTCGGCGCCCTGGCGCAGACTCCTTCTGCCGCCACCCTTCTTCAGGCCGGACTTAACGCCCAGAGCACGCAGGAATACTGGCGAGCCGAATCCTTTTTTCAGCAAGCCGCTATCCTGGCCCCCACCGACTTTCGCCCGCCGCTGGATGTGGGGCGGCTGCATCTGCTGGAGCGCAAAGATGATCTGGCCGAAAGCGAACTCCAGGCGGCGCTGGCCCTTCAGCACGACAACGCGGACATCTGGCTTGCTCTGGGCCAACTGGCGCAGGTGGAAGGCCATCTCAATGTGGCCGAACAAGACTGGCTCCAGGCGACGCACTTCGCGCCCACAGCAGCAGCAAACCAGGCCCAGCAGCAGCTTGGGCTGCTGTATGAAAAGCAGAAGCGCTTTGCCCAGGCCGAAGCGCATTTTGCGCGTATTGCCTCCAGCGACGCGCTGGCAACCTATCACCTGGGCGCCTTGCGCCTGGAACGCGGCGACCTCAGCGGCGCGCGCCAGGCGTTTCAGGCTACCCTTGCTCAGCGCACCCAGGCCGCGCTGCACGCGCCCGCGCGCCTCTTTCTGGAGGCCATCGCGCAGTGGGACAACAGTGCCGCAAGCTGGAGGCAGATCGGGCTGGACTACCTGCAAAATGATCTGGCGCCCCTGGCAGAAGCCCCTCTGCGCCAGGCGCTGGCGCTGGCGCCCGGCGACGCGCTGGCGCAAGCTTCGCTGGCCTGGGCAGAATTTCAGCAGGGGGAAATGGACCAGGCGCGCACCACTATCCAGCAGGCGCTCACACTGGAGCCGGGCAACAGCTTTGCCAACTTTGTCTTGAGCCAGATTGCGCTGGCCGATGGGTACTATCAGACCGCCAGCGACGCGCTAGACCGCGCGCTGGGCAGCGACCCACAGAACCCGGTGCTCTGGGCGGCACGCGCTCAGCTTGCCGACCAGCTGCACGACCCCGCCTTTGCCCAGACCGCCTATCAGCACGCGGCGCAATTCGCCAAAGGCGATCCCCAATTTGACCTGCTCCTGGTCAGCTACTACCTCAGACGCGGGCTGGCGCTCACCAGTGACGCCCTCCAGAGCGCCGAGGAAGCGACAAGATTAGCGCCCACCAACGGCCAGGCGTTTGACCTCCTGGGTCAGGTCCAGCAGGCACGCTCCCAACTGGACAGCGCACTGACCTCCTATGAGCGGGCGAGCCTTCTCGACCCAACCGACGCGGCCATTCATCTGCATCTGGGGCAGCTTCAGGCCGCGCTGGGCGACCTGCGCGCGGCGGAACTCAACCTGCGCAAGGCCGTCGTGCTGGATACTGAAGGGAACATCTTGCGCCAGGCGCAAGCAGCGCTCCAGCGCCTCCCGCCCATAGGAAACTGAGGGGGAAATGCTGGTCCCTCCGCTTGCATCCAGGACGAGCTATGCTATAATAACGCCGAGATACGCAACGGGGAGAATACCATGAGCGATGGCACAGGCAATGAGGCACCGATCCCAACTTCCGTCCTGAGCAAAGGGGAAGCCACCACGCTTGCCCTGGGCACTATCCTTCAGGAACGCTACCAGGTTGATCGCGTGGTTGGCCTGGGAGGGATGGGGGCCGTCTACCGGGTACGCGACCTGCACTTTCAAGCGACGGTCAAGTGGCTCGCGCTCAAAGAAATGATTATTAAGTTTGCCGATAACTTTGATCAAGAGCAGCGCAAACTGACCTTTGAACGTGAAGCCAACCTGCTCGCTGACCTGGAACACCCTGCCATTCCCCAGGTCCATGACTTCTTCTATGCCGCGCACCGCGCCTACCTGGTTCTGGAATATATCAATGGCAAAGACCTGGAGGCGGTGCTCTCTGACAGCGACGACTTTCTGGATGAGCAGATGGTAGTCAACTGGGCTATACAACTGTGCGACGTGCTGCACTATCTGCATTCCTACGAACCCACGCCGATTGTCTTCCGCGATCTGAAGCCCTCCAACGTCATGCTCACCCCGTCAAATCATATCATGTTGATTGATTTTGGCATTGCCAAAGCCTTCCAGCCAGGCATTCGCGGCACGATGATCGGCACCGCAGGCTATTCGCCGCCAGAGCAATATCGCGGCCAGGCCGAGCCAGCCGGAGACATCTACGCGCTGGGGGCCATGCTGCACCAGTTGCTGACGCACAGCGACCCGCGCCTGGAAACACCATTTACGTTCCACGAGCGCCTGCCACGCGCCCTCAACCCCAGCATCTCCGCCGAGGTGGAAGACGTGGTGATGAAATGTCTGGCTTACGAGATTGACGAGCGCTGGCAATCTGCGCTAGAACTCAAAGCCGCGCTGGAGAATGCCTTGCATCCGCGCCGGGGAACAGGCACAGGCGTATTGCAGCGCAATTTTGTGCCCCCCTTTGCCCCACCACCGGCCTTCGGGCCGAGCGCCAATGGCAGAGGGTACCCCCCCTATGCCGATGCCCAGAACGACCCGATCAACGCTCCATCAGCAGACAGCGATGTGTTCCATATTGCCGCTGGGCCGCGCTTTTCGCCTCAGCCCAGCGACTTCAACCCGGATGCCTCGCTCTCCCAGAGGCAGGCTGAGGCCGCGCCACTCGGCCAGAAGCAGGCGCAGCCTCAGCCGCAGCCAGCCAACGCAGCGTATCAAGCCATCCGCCCGGTAAACAGCAACCACCAGCGGCAAAACGTGAACGCTCCTCTGCCGCTCTGGAACTTCGAGGCAGAAGAAGAAGTGCGTTCCTCTGCTGCGATGGCCCACAACACCGTCTATATCGGCTCCTATGACCATAACCTCTACGCGCTGGATGCGCAGACCGGCAAAATGAAGTGGCTGTTCTCCGCCGACGAAGGCATTTGTTGCACGCCGGCCTGCTTCGGTGATCTGGTGATTGTTGGCTCAGAGGACTACAGCGTCTACGCCGTCAACAGTCAGACCGGGCACTTAGAATGGAACTATCACACCAAGGACTTTGTGCGTTCCTCGCCGCGTGTCTTCCGTGATCAAGTGGTTGTCGGTTCCGATGATAACCATGTCCACGCGATTGACGTGCACTCAGCGCGGATGCTCTGGAAGTTCAAAACCTGGGGTCCGGTGCGCTCCTCGGCCATACACTACCAGGGGCTGATCTTCATTGGCTCCGAGGACAATCGCGTCTACGCCCTTGAGGCGACCACCGGAGCCGAAAAGTGGAAACACACGACCCAGCATTCCGTCACCTCCTCACCTGTCGTCAGTGATGGCCTGGTGTATGTTGGCTCGATGGATGGCACCGTGTACGCGCTGGAGGCCAAAGCGGGCTGGCTTACCTGGAGATTTCACACCAATCATTTTATTACGGCTTCGCCACTGGTGCGCGAAGGCCGCATCTATATTGGCTCGGTGGACACCTACTTTTATTGCCTGGATGCCCAGACCGGGCGGCTGATGTGGAAGTTCCAGGCCGACGGGCAGATCACCTCTTCAGCCGCCTTTCACGCGGGTTTTGTGTATTTCGGCTGTAATGACGGGGCGGTCTATGGCCTGGATGCCCGTAACGGTCAATTGTGCTGGAAGTTTCAAACGGGTGGCCCTGTCCCCTCCTCACCGCTGATCCGCGATGGGGTGTTGTATATCGGCAGCAACGATCATCATATCTACGCCTTGCCATGCGCAACGTAATCCTGGCTATCAGACATCTTTGGGAGCGATGGCTGGCCCTGGCGGGTTGCCCCTCGCCCTCAGAGATGCGCATCAACATGGCTTGAGTTGCAGGCATTCCGACAGCCAGAGATCAAGCAAGGATACCAACCAACAACTAAAAGGATGGCGCGTGTGGATGCCCTTTCTAACCAATCGAGCGCTCCGCTAGAGCATATGCCCCTGCCCCCAGGGACAACGCTTGGTGAGTATCGGATTCTGCAACTCATCAGCAGCGAGTCATCCGCCAATCTCTATCTGGCGCAGGCGCTCACCGAAGGCCAGCCAGCCTCTCACCTCTGGGAATATCCTGCTGGCAGAGAGGGGCCGCTCCTGGCGCTGGCAAGCCGCCAGTTTGCACACCCCGCATTGCTCACGCCCATCCATGTGCTGACCCAGGCGCAGCGTATGTATCTGTCCATTCCGGTGCCCCAAGACGCGCAATCCCTCCAGACGCTTCCCCCAGCCGAAGCACTGCGCCAGATCATCGCGCTGGGCGAAGGACTGACCGCGCTGCATCAAGTGGGCGTGGCCCATCTGCACGTCCACCCGGACAACCTCATTTGGACGCAGGGGCGGCTGGTTCTGGGCGGGCTGGAAGCTGCCCAGGTGCTTCCGGCTGATAGCGCTGACGCGCCCTTCTTTTTTGCCCGCGACGCGAACTTCCTGGCGCTGACGCTGGGCACCCTGAGCGACAGCGGGGCAGGCACTCCCGCCGGGCAGCTGCTCGAAGCAGCCATCAGCGCCATTCGGGAAAAAGGGGCAGATCAAGCCTATCGCTCGGTGGAGCAGGTACTTGCCGAGTGCCAGCAGGCATTGGCGCGGGCAAGCAATAACGCCAGTACAACATCGGGCGGGCAGCCAGCCGCTCCTGCCTGGACCATCATCTCCGGCCACGCTACCAGCGTTGGCCGGGTGCGCGCCAATAACGAGGACGCGCTGGGACGCCTGGAACTCACGCTGCTGGATGGGCACGGCCAGCCCGTCGCTCTGGCGTGCTTTCTGGTTGCCGATGGCGTCGGCGGCGAAACGCGCGGCGAGCTTGCCAGCCATCTTGCCACCCACGCGATTCTGGAAAGCATCGCGCGCGAGGTGGCGCTGCCCGCTCTGGCTTCCCGTGATCTGCTGCGCGCCCAACCAGAATGGCAGCATACCAGCTTTTCACCACGCGAACGCCCACTGCGCGAGGCGCTGCTGGATGGCTTCAAGGCCGCCAACCGCGCTATCCACAGCCTGGCGCGCGCGCAGGGCGAGGTGATGGCAACCACCGCCACCGCGCTGCTTATCTTGGGCGAGCAGGCCATCATCGCCCATGTGGGCGATAGCCGCGTCTACCGCTGGCATCAGGGGCGGCTGGCGGTTCTGACCGAAGATCACTCTATTATTCAACGCTTGCTTCGTCTGGGCCAACTGACTCCAGAGGAAGCTGCAAATCATCCCAAACGTAGTATGCTCTATCGCTCGCTGGGCCAGCAAGAGCAGATAGAGGTGGAGGTGTCCTCCTGTCCTCTGGAAGAGGGAGATCGGTTGCTTCTGTGTAGTGATGGTGTCTGGGGCGCGGTATCCAACGAACAGTTAGAGCAGGTTCTGACTGAACACCACTCTCACCCGGCCTCTGCTGTGGCAGCCCATCTGGTGGCGCTGGCGGATGAGGCGTTGGGCGAAGATAACAGTACAGCGCTCGTCGTAGACATCCGCAAGCAGCAAGCACCAGCGGTCAGCGGTGAGCACTGATCGGCATCTCTCTGGAAAGGGGGGAGCATCCTATGCGCTGGCAGCACGTGAGAGAAGGTGGTGCGAGGTCAATGCTTCCAGATTTTTACGGGATTCTGGGCGTGTCTCCAGCGGCAACCGCTGAAGAGGCAAAGCTGGCATTTCGCCATCTGGCGCGCCACTATCACCCGGATATGCGCCCAAATGACCCCAACGCGGCGGAGCATTTTCGGCTGATCTATCAAGCCTATAAAGTACTGACCACCCCAGAGCAGCGCAAACGCTACGATCACGCGCGCACCCAACAGCAGCAACCGAGCAGGCAACGACAGTTTGCCAGGGCGTTCACGCGGCCCTTCAATTGGCAGGACTGGGACTGGGCCGCCGAAACAGCGCGTTATAGCCCCTCGCTGGAATTGCGCTGCGTCATTTCTCAAAACGAGATCGCGACACTGCCCACCGAGCAGGTCGTCTATGTGCTGAGCGAGTTGGTACCCGTCTCCAGCGGCCAGACCCTCAATAGTCTGCCCTTAAATCTGTGTATCGCTGTTGACCGCAGCGCTTCCATGCGTGGGGAAAAGTTGGCGGCGGCCAAAAATGCCCTGCGCCAGCTTATTGAACGGCTTGACCCAGAAGACATTCTGGCACTGGTGGCTTTTGATAACCGCCCGGAAATCATGGTGCGCGCGGAGCGCCATCAATTCCCGCATGTGCTCTCCAGCGTGGTAGATCGGCTGCACGAACGTGGTGGCACCGTCATTGGGGAAGCGTTAGAAGCAGCACTTGATCAGGTCAGCCGCTTTTCCAAGCAGCAGATGACCAGCCATATTATTTTGTTGACCGATGGGCAGACCTATGGAGATGAAGAGCGCTGCCTGGAACTGGCAAAACAGGCCCGCCAGCAAGGCATCAGCATCACGGCGCTGGGGATTGGCACCGACTGGAACGAGCACCTGCTTGATCAAATTGCCTCGTTCAGCGAGGGCAGCGCCGATTACCTGGAATACGCCAGCGACATCATCACGGCGATGGAGCAGCGTGTCACCATCTTGCGCAACACGCTGGCAACCAACGTTCGTCTCTCGCTCAGCCTCTCGCAGGACGCGCATGTGCGGCAGGTGACGCGCATCTTTCCCGACATTGCCGAATTGCTAGATACGGGCGCGCCGGAGCACCAATGGAAGCAGTCCAGCGATATGCAGTTTGAGCCGGGTCAGGTGGCTGCCACTCCGCAAGGCATCGGGTTGGGCTTGCTCTGGGAACTGGTCCTGCCGGGCAACATCACCGGCCATTATCAATTTGGTCAACTGGATGTGCAGTATGACATCCCCTCCGCCAAGCTGACTGGCAAAACGATCAGCGAGCGCTTTGCCGTGACGTTTGTGGAACCGCACCGCTTTAGCAGCGCCAGCATGTCTCCACGTGTCAAACGGATGGTGGAGCTGGTGACGGCCTATCGCCTTCAGCAGCGCGCGCAAGAAGTGGCACGCAACGGCGACTCGAAAAGAGCCAGCATGCTGCTCAGCAGCGCCGCTCTGCGCTTGCAAGGTGCCAATGAGCATGGGCTGGCGAACGATGCCAGGGCACAAGCCGAATTATTGATCAAACGGGGGGAAATGGAGCGCTCGGCCATGCTCAGGCTGCACTATGGCACCAAAAATCTGGGGCAGCGCCAGCATGAACAACCCTAACGCTGGCGCTGCCCCAGATGGGGAAGGGGGCTGGGGGAACCCTCACCCTTCGATTGGCCCCACCCCATCTTCCTCTGATGGGGTTTCAGGCTGCTCTGGGGCCTCTGCTGTGACGCTCGGAGCCTCCTCCTCTTCGGCTGGTGGCTCCTCTTTGACCACCACGCGCGGCATCTCTACGGGGACACGCTGGCGCGTGCCCTCGCGCGCTTCCTTGTAGCGATTAAAGTCGCTCACGCGGCTCTCTGGTGATGAACTGGCGGTTGGCGTGATCAGTTCCTGCGCCACCGAGCGGACAAACCGCTCCACGCGCCGCCAGCGCGGGGGGAAGCTCTCCGCAAAGAAGCGTTCGTGGCCCTCTGTGCCAAAAGCAAAGAAGCTATAGGGGTTATCCCCATACATGTAGACCACGTTCACCACCGGCACGCGCAAAAACTCGATGGACTGGAACACGGCGTGCTGCTCCGGCGCCGCTGGCTGGCGCTGTTTGCGCGCGGCTTCTTGCGCCGCGTGCCAGACCTCTTCGGAAAGGCCCTCTGGTGGGGTGGCTTTCTCCAGCAGTGGGATGCCCTCCACCGTCATAATCACATCGCCCTCGGCCTTGCGCAGCGCCTTCTCTGGGAGCTTCGTCTCTCCCACCGAGCCGATTGTCTCGCGCGCCTCAAAGCGGCGCACAATCTCCCGATGGCGAATGACCTGCCCCGACCCCTTGCAGATGGGGCAGGGCTGCGTCTTGACGCCCTGGCAGGTCGCGCAGACACGCTTGCCGCTGCCACAGGAGCATTCAATCTCGCCATCCACACACTCCGGGCAGGGAATCATCCCCTTGGGGCGCTCGCCGGGGGCAAGCTGCGGCTGGCCGCCAGGCAGGGGCACATATTGCCGCACAGAATCTACCATGTCGCTGGCGCGTTCTTTTACCGCGTCGGCAAGCTGCTCGGCCTGGGCCTGGAAAAAGCTCTTGCCCGGTCCGCGCCTTGGCCCGCCCCAATCGGGGATCATGGCTTTGCCTTTGCAGCGCGGGCAGCGCAGCTTCGTGCGCCCTTTGCAATCGCTGCACACCACCCAGCCCTTGCCGGTGCAGGTGGAACAGGCAATGCGCCCGCTGCCATTGCAGGAGACGCACATCGCCAACTCGTCGGCATCAGGCATGCGCTCGCGCACTAGCTGCGCCTGGGGGTCGGTCACGACCGGCAAAACGTAATCCCAGATCGGCAGGACACGCCCCGTTGTGGCCGGTTTGGTGCCTGCATATGGTTCTGTCGTCACCTCAAAGACGCGCGACTCCCAGCGCGTCTGCACGCGGTACTCCCACAGGTCCAGCCGCTCCCAGGATTCGATTGCCATGTTGTCGCCAAGATCGGGCGTGACCAGAAAGTCTTGCTGCGTCCAGCGCTTTGCCAGTTGGCGCACAAACTCTTCTTCGCGGCTGCCCGTCAGCCGGGTGGGGGCGGGCACGGCGCTCTCGTCCCAGAGTTGGGTGGCGCGCCCAAAGACATCGCGCAGCCGCCCGCTCACCTGGCCCAATCCATCGCGCAGCGCGCGGCCCATCTCCTGAACTTGCTGTGTTAGCTCATCCTGGTACGGGGGAAGCTGCTGCCCTTCGGCTGGAGGCATCTGTTGTTCTGGCTGCTCCGGGGCTTGCTGCCTGTTCTCTACCGGGATTTGCTGCCCTTCTTGCGGGGGAACTTGCTGCTCATCGTCGCTCATATCATGCTCCTCACTATGCCAAAGCCAATCGCCCGGCTTGCTCCTGCCCAGGGTGACTGACCATAATGCACCATCTTTCTTATGATGATATACGATTCGGTCAGCTTCAGCGTTGCATGGTCAAGGATAGCGCGCCCGACAAGCAGCATACAGGTTACCAGGTTGCTACTGCGTGCCGGATTCTACCCGGCCATTCGTCTGCTGGCCCAGGTCGGTACGCGAGGCCGATGAGCCAGGCGGTGTAAACGGCGCCTCTGCGGAGGTTCCCACCTGGGAGTTTCCCACCTGTCCGCCCTGCTTCATCTCTGGCGGGAAGTCCCATTCGGCCACGCGGGGACGGGCTTTGCGCTGCGCCTCGAAGCGCTGGCGCAATTCCTCAGTCGCCTGCTGCATGCGCTGAGACGTTTCGCCCCAGATGCGCTGCAACCGACGCCGCTGCCAATATGCTACGCCCAGCAATCCAGCCACCAGCCCCAGGCTCAGGCCAATCGTCCAGGCCAGCCCACTGACACGCGACGACTTCTCGGTCGCCTGTGTCGCTTTGCGCTTCTGTTTCTGAAGCCGCTTTGTGGTTTTCTCCTCCTCTTTTGGCTGCGCTGGCTCCAGGCCATAGCGTCCATCAGAGAGTTCGTTGATGCGCTCGCCAACAGTGGTGGCGGCGCGCTTGAGCGCCCCTGTGATGCTGCTCTTTGGCTTGCCGGGCTGGGCGCGCTCGATCATTTCACCAGTTGCGCGGCTTTTCTGGCCGACAACATCAGCCGCTGCATCCGTCGGCGTCTGGCGCTGCCAGATCATCCAGCGCCGCCGAGGCTGCCCTGCGGGTAGCTCGTTCGTTTCGTTGACTTCTTCAAACACAATGGGCATACTGATCCCTCCTCTATCCATACAGTTCAGTGTGTGTAGTGTCTAGAGAAGAGATGGCTTGCAAGAGCCGTGCCTTATTTTGGTTGGTAAAGTCTCAGTCACCAGGGCGCGAGATGGCCTCGTGCCCCAGACCGAGCCGCCGCGCAAGCTGATCGGCCACCTCATACGGGCTGATCTCGCGCTCCACCACCGCATCTAGAAACTGCTGCCATTCGCCATTGTCCACCGAGGCTTGCAGACGCAGCAGCAATTCGTGCTGAAGCAGCGCCAGCACCTCGCTCTGCGCCTGGCGCTGGCTGCGCTGGGCCAACTGGCCGCTTTCGCTGAGAAAGACGCGATGTTTGAGGATGGCTTCGACCAGTTCGCTGATGCCCTCGCCCTGCGTGGCCGAGGTCTTCAGAATGGGGATATGCCAGGGGTGCGCCTCTTTGGGGCGCCTCCAGGCCAGCCCCAGCAGCATCTTGAGTTCGGCCACCGCCTGATCTGCGCCAGGGCGGTCTGCCTTGTTCACCACAAAAATATCGGCAATCTCCAGAATGCCCGCCTTGAGCGCCTGAATATCATCGCCCATCCCCGGCACCGTCACCACCAGCACCGTATGCGCCGCGCGCACAATCTCCACCTCGGCCTGGCCCGCGCCCACCGTCTCGATAACTACCAGATCGTAGCCCGCCGCGTCCAGCGCGCGCACCACGTCGCGCGTGGAGGCCGCCAGCCCGCCCAGGCTGCCCCGGCTCGCCATGCTGCGGATAAAAACGTTGGGGTCGCCCGCCAGTTCCTGCATGCGGATGCGATCCCCCAGAATCGCGCCGCCGGTAAAGGGGCTGCTGGGGTCCACCGCCACCACGCCCACCTTTTTGTTCTGCTTGCGCAGGTCGCGGACGATCTGCATCACCAGCGTGCTTTTGCCCGCCCCAGGCGAGCCAGTCACGCCGACAATCTGCGCGCGCCCGCTGTGGGGATGCAGCCGCGCCAGATGCTCACGCGCCTGGGGCGCGTCGTTTTCGATCAGCGTCACCATGCGTGCCAGCGCGCGCCGGTCCCCGGCCAGTAATCGCTCCACAATATCCACTAGTTTGCCGCCTGTTCGCTTTGTTGGGCGGTTGGCGTGGGTGCCGGTGCGGTATTTGCCAGCGGCGCATCTGCCAGGCGCGAGGGATGGATATGCGTCTTCACATATTCGATGATCTCCTCGGTGGGCGTGCCCGGCCCAAAGTTGCCCTTGATGCCCAGCGCCTCAATCGCGGGAATATCCTCATCGGGCAGAATGCCGCCAGCCATCACCAGCACATCATCCACGCCCTGTTCGCGCAGCAGTTCCATCACTTTGGGAAAGATTGCCATATGCGCGCCGGAGAGGATGCTCATCATGATTGCATCCACATCCTCTTGAATGGCCGCCTCGACAATCATCTGCGGCGTCTGGCGGATGCCAGTATAAATAACCTCCATACCCGCATCGCGCAGCGCCCGCGCAATAATCTTGGCCCCGCGATCATGCCCATCTAAGCCTGGCTTGGCGACCAGGACGCGAATTTTGTGTGCTTCAGCCATAGATGCCACATCCTTCATGGTGTTTGTGACCGGCTCAAGAACCCCGTTGTTCTCTCCGGCTGCTCTTGCTCTACACGGGGAACTGCTCCAGCAGCGCCTGCTCTGCCGCGCTGAGTCCACACAGGGCCGCTATGCGCGCATTCAGGAGCGTGGTTAGCTCGCGTGTTGTCTGCCTTAATTGTACCGGGCCAGCCTCAGCCCCGCAAGAGGCAGCCCTGGCAGAGGGGGGCTGGCGTTGTTCATCTTCCTGCTGAAAGGAAAATCGCAACTGCCCGGCCAACGCCGCCAATTCCTGCTGGGCAGCAGCTGGAAAGAGCGGGAAGGGCAGGCTTGCCAGTGTTCCCTGCTCAATCTGCGGCTGCACCAGCTTATAGGCCGTGTAATAGAGCCAGAGCGCGCTGCGCAGCAGATGCGAATTGAGCACCGCCACGAGACATTCCAGCGCGGGCGCGCCTGGGCGTGGGTGGAGCAAATAGAGGGTTTGCAGGGCGATACTGCCCTGCTCATCCAGCGCGGTGCAGAGCCTGCCGCTGCTTTTGACTACCAGCACCTTGCTGGTCTGGTAGCGCTCCAGCGGTTTTTTCACCAGATGGCGCGGCAGATACGCTCCGGCAAAACGGCAGCGAAACGGCAGCACATCCTCACCCCCACGTAGGACCGGCACGCGGTCTTCTCCCGCTGCAAAGACCAGCCTGGACGCTCGCCGCCCCACTTCCTCGCCCCGGCTGATCGTCACCAGATTGCCCAGGGGCGTCCAGGGCACCTCCTCCATCAGCCGCGTAAACAGCGCCGATTCTGCCGCCCCCAAAAGATAGCGTAACTCGGCGCGGGGCTGCTGGCGCCACACCTCGCCAGCAAAAGCGCCGCGCGTTCCTTCCTGGCGCTGGCGTGCCTGCGCGCGGTCCAGCCGACGCCAGGGCAGCATAGAGTACGCGGGACGCTCCACGCGCTGCGCAATCAAGACGGCTGTGCCAACCTGCGCCCGAAACACCCCAGCCCGATGCTCCAGATGCGTCAGCGTAAACGCATGGCGCAGCATATTACGCGCCTGGGCTGCGTTGGCTCGCGTCAGAAACGCATCGGGCAGCACCAGCCCCAGCCATCCGCCCGGCGCCACCCAGCGACACGCCTGTTCCACAAACAGCAAATAGGCATCGCGCTGGCCCGCGCCCTTTCTGGACGCAGGGGGCACCAGACCTGGATGCTTGCGCGAGGAAAGATAGGGTGGGTTACTCAGCACCAGTTGATAGCGTGGCTCTGCCGGGAGCGCCAGCGCGTCGCCCTGGCGAAGTTGAAAACGCGGGGAATTGCTGGCGTCCAGGGCCGCCTGGGGCGAAGGCTGATCGGTCTTGAGAGCGGCGGCCAGCGCTTGCAGGCGCGCTTCTGCCTCGATGTAGACACGCGGGTCGGCTTCAATCCCGCACAGATTGGTCTGAAGGGCCGCCAGTACACGCGCCCGCGACCAGCCTCGCGCCTGCCCATGTGTCATCAGCCGTTCGGCAGCGGCAACCAGAAAATTGCCGGTGCCGCAGGCGGGGTCGAGCAGCGTTACCTGCTCCAGATCAGCCTCCGGGCGATAGCCCACCCACTCCAGCATCTGCTCCACCAGCGCGGGCGGCGTGAAATATTGCCCCCAATGCCGCCGTTCATCCCTTCCAGACTGCTCAGGAGCATCTCCGCCTGCCGTCTCCCCAGGGTCTTCTGTCTCCCAATCCATCAAGGCTATTCGCCTCTCTACAAGCCTGGCAAGCTGGGGCAAAACTTGCCCTGCGCCTGGGCATAGGCGGCATCGGTAGAGGGCTGAAAGTCCATCCCTAGCGGCGGGCGTGGCGAGCCAAGCGATGTCCCACCGGCTGAAGTGAGCACCATATCTGGCCCGTCGCGGCGAAAGGTGACATCCACCGCGCTACCAGAGGCATCGCTGTCATCATCTTTTAGCGTGAGCGTCGTATCCGTCACCTCACCAGAGACATGATGGCTGGTGTCCGCGCCAAGGCCAAATGGGCAGGCCGCGCCTGCCGGGTAAAACGTTCCGGCCACAGCGCCCCCAAAAAAGCTCTCCTGCACATGGAAATAGAGCAACTGCCCCGGCCCCTGAAACAGATAGCCCTCGGCCAGGTGATGCTGGCGCGCTTGAAAGACGCGCAGCCCCACAAACGCCAAAATCGCCAGCACGATCAGCGTCGTCAGGATAATCAGGGCAAACTTCATAAACGGCGAACCGCGCGGGGCTTGCTCCCAGAAATCATCGGGCAAGTAGCCAGGAGGCGGCGCCTGGGGTGCTGGCACCTGCTCTGGCTGCGCGGGAACGGTTGGGTTCGAGAAAGAGGGGTCTGTGTTCACACTGCCACCTCCAGACGTTGCCTAGCGCTTTGGGCAGGCTACCTGCGCCAGAAACTGCTTTGCCGCCGCATAGCTGGCATCAGACGATGCTTTGAAGACCGGCGCCGCATCCTGTGGGACCGTCCAGCCAACCACCTGCGTCTGGGACAGCAGCAGATCATCTCCTACCCGGCTAAAGGTGGCCTGAAAGACCGTCGCGCCAAACGCTTTTTCGATCAGTATCACCTGCTTGTCGCTGACCGTTCCCTCAAAGCCCAGGGGCACCTCCTTGACCTGGCCGCCCTGCTGACAGGGCGTGAGATAGGGCGTGTAAAACGTGCCGAGTACATCGCCGCCATACCAGGTTTCCGCAATGTGCAGATAAAACATGCTGCCATTCTGCACATTCTGGTACAGATAGCCCTGAGCCAGATGATGGTGGCGCAGCGCCAGCACTAACCCGGAGCACCCACACAGAAGCACGAACGCCAGCACAAACCCGATCAGCATCTTGAGCAGCGTGGACCCAACCCTGGAAGCCGCTCGCCTGGGTTGTGCGCCAATCACCACACCCGGACTCATCCCTGGTATGGTTGGAGCGCCTGCCACCAGCGGCCCAGGAACACCGCCTGAGAAGGCGGTAGGAAACGACGGCATATCAGCAGGAGGCGCCCAGGGTGTCGGCCCGCCGGGGGCCTGCGGGACCGTCGAAGCCATTGGAGCCGCTGGAAACGCGCCAGAGGGCCTGGTTTGCAGCCAGCCAGAGGCGTCGGGCGCCAATCCACCGGATGCAGCAGGGGCAATCGTCTGGCTTTGTGTGCTCACTAGATCGCTGATCCAAAAGCCACACTGCGGGCAGGCGTTGGCCCCCGCAACCAATGGGCCGCCACACTGCGGGCAAAAACGAAACGAGGCGCGAAGTTCTTGTGACATCCTGACCTCCACCGGCACAGGCCATCATGCGCCACCCGCCCGTCTCTCACAGCGCACCTATGCTCTGGGCCTAGTATAGTTTCGCTGGATCAACCTGTCAAGAAGCATCGTCGTTGGGGGCTGAGGGGGGAACTGGTGGCGCTTCCTCCGACGCCAGGCGCAGCGCCTCAAGCGCCGCCAGCCGCCCGGCTTCTTTCATATTCGAGGATGTCCCCGTTGCCAGCAGATTCCCATTGACGAAGACGCCCACTGTGTAGGTCCGATCATAGGTGCTGCCACCCTGCCGCAGCAGCTCATAGCGCGGCAGCGTCCCGCTCTGCCGCAGGACATCCTGTTGCAGCCGCCCCTTGGGGTTGGCCTCGTGGGGATGGCTGCGCACCTGCTCCACTGCTGGCAAAATCTCGCGCTCTACAAACGTCCGCGCTGCTGCTGGCCCCTGGTCCAGATGAATCGCTGCTACCAGCGCCTCCAGCACGTCAGCGCAGAGCGAATCGCGCGAGCGCTCGTTAAACGTGCGCAGCCGCGAGACATCCACCCGAATAAACGGAAACAGCCCCAGCCGCTGCCCAATCTCCGCCAACACCCGGCGGCTCACCGTCTCCGACTTCAGCATGGTCATCTCGCCTTCGCTGGCCCCCTGCGACGTGCGATAGATATACTCGACCACCATCGCCCCAATCAGCGCGTCGCCCAGAAACTCCAGCGTGTCATACGAGTCCTCATTTTCGGTTTCCGGGCACACCGAATGATGCGTCAGCGCACGCTCCAGTAATCGTTTATCAGCGAACGTGACGCCCAGGTGTTGTTCCAGTTCAGCCAGGTCTGGCATAGTGCTCTTTCTTCTTTTGCTCCGCTTGATGAAAAATCGCCAGCTACTCCACAAGGGCAAAGGCGCGCACCGCAAACGATGTCCCGCCCACAATGGCGGGCGGCACCGCAAAAAAGCGAAACCCGCTCGTCGGCAACTGCCCCAGGCCACGCAGATGCTCGGCAATGGGGATGCCCGCCTCTAACAAGATGGTATGCGCGGGCCGGGCCGGGTCGCCCATGTTATCAATATTCGCGCAATCAATCCCCACCAGCGCGACCTTCGCCTGCACCAGAAAACGACAGGCAGCAGCCGTTAAAAAGGGGCCGGAGCGAAAATAGTCCGAGCCGCCCCAGCGCTCTGACCAATCGGTGCGCACCAGCACCGCTTTTCCGCTGACCTCGGCCCCGTCAAACGCCTCCGGGCCAATTGGTCCCTCGCGCAGCACTGTCACCACTTGCCCCGGCAGGTTTGCCAGCCGTTCCAGCGGCAGGCTGGCAAGGTCGAGGCCGCCGGGATGCCGATGAAACGGGGCATCCACATACGTCCCCGTATTCCCGCCAAGCTCATAGGTGGCTATCTGAAAGGTCGTGCCCGGCGCGTAGCTGCCGCGCGCCGCGCTCTCCTCATGCGTGAACCACGCGCGAAACTGCGGCACCGGCAGCCCTGGATAGGCGGGCATACCCGGCTCCAGGCGGTGGCTCAGTTCTATAAATTGAGTCATGGATGCTTCTCCTCAACGGCGTAAAAAACACGAGGAACGCCAGCTTAACCGATGTTCCTCGTGCCCCAAAAAAGTCGTTATGGCTGCATCGGCAGGTCCGAGCGAACCAGGAAGGTAAAGTCGGTAGAGCCGTTGGTCGCGCCAATCGCTTTGCGCGTCCAGAGCCAGGCCCAGAAGTTCCCAAACGCCTTGCCCGCGTTGACGGTGGCGCCTTTGGGTGGGTTATCCCCATACGAGAGCCACAGGCCAGGCCCCACGCCACCATAAAGCAAATTGGGGTCGCAGGTCGTCGTTTTGGAGGGCACGCATGGCGCTGGCTTATAGCCTTCATCCCACCAGGAGCGCAGGTGATACTGATGCGCGTTATAGATCGGGTGCTGCTGCGTGGCATCCGGCGTGATAAAGTTTGCCACCGACCCCGGATCAATCAGCAGCACATCCAGATCATTCGGGCCATTCTGTGTGGGGTACTGGTCGGAGTAATTGTACCAGACAAGCTTGTAATCACGCAGGTACCAGGCAAACGGCCAGGTATTATCCCCATCCACGCCAATGCGGAGCATATGCCGCCCCTGATACAACTTCTGGTCCAGGGCATCAATCTTCGCCATCACCAGCGTCACATCGGTGGTGGTCTGCACATAGGACAGCATCTCATGCGGCGCGTCGCCTGGGTCCATATAGGTCACAAAGAGCATGCTGTGCAGCATGGGAATCAGCAGCAGGAACGCGCCCACCAGACTGAACACCGCGCCAGAGTAGCGCCGCTGCGAGAACGGGCCAGACCAGTGAACGAGCCTGCGGCCAGCCACACGATGCGCGGCCATCTCGCTGAGCAGGTCCAGCACCTTCAGCACCGCCCACTCCAGCGCAATCGCCGCCAGCAGCAAGAGCGGCAGCAGGATATGCAGCGAGAGCCAGGGCATCTTCTCGCCCGCCCAGGAATAGAGGAAGAGGCTGGCGACAAACCAGAACACCACAAACAGCCGGAAGCGATTGGGCCGCGCCAGGCAGCGCGCCAGCCCACCCAGGCCAAAAAGCACGATCAGTTGCTCATAGAACGGAATCAGGATGAGATAGTAGTACCAGGGCTGGCCGCCACGCGCCACCTGCTGCTGTTGAATCCAGTAATAGATGCCCTGCACCATGCCATCGCCAATGCCCTGATGGAAGCCCTGGCTCCAGGAGCAGATCACGCCATTGGTCGGGGCCGTCACCCCGGCGGGACAGACTGAGGGGTCATTCACCGGCCAGATCCAGAACAGGCCCGAAAAGATCACAAATGCCACGAGCAGCGCAAAGAACCAGTGCGCCCAGAGGATGCTTGCCAGCCCAGAGAGCAGCGGCTGGCGTTTCGAGTCTACCCAACGGGCCAACCCGCGCTGGGCCAGCGAGCCAGAGCCAGGCGTACCATAGGGGTTGGAGAACAACTGCCAGAGCACGACGACCAGCACCAGCACCGCAATTGCCACCAGTACAATCAGCAGCCCATTGACCAGGTTGTTTTCCAGATTTTGTACCGTCGCGTTGGCTTTGTCCAGGCGGGACTGTACGATAGTCGGGTCGCCGTTGACATCCACTCCCGCAAGATAGCGGCTGGTGCTGCCCACCCAGTTGAGCACCACTTTTGCCAGAATGCCCGCCAGCGCAAAGTAGAGCAGCAGCGCGGGCACGCCCGCGTGTGTGTTCAGGCCCAGCGGCAGGCGCACGCGGGCAGGGAGTGGCTGTGGCTCATCTTCATCAACCAGCTTATCGCCAGACTCGGCATTTTCCAGTTCCACGTCGTCAATCACTTCCACTGTATCTATACGAGCAGAAGGATAGACATAGCGCGAGCCAAGCTCCCAGGCCAGAAACCCGCCCAGGATGCCGCCAAAGATGGCAATGTTAAAGAACGCCGCCTCTTTTGTCGCGTAGGCAAAGACAAACGCGCCCACGCAGATCAGCAGCCAGCGCAGCCGACGCTCCTCGCAAAACTTGAAGAAAGCCACGACGATTGCAAAGGTGAAGGACGCAAAGTAAATGTCCTCGCGGGTGAAGCGGGAGTAATAGACAAAGATGGGTGAAACCGCCAGCAAAAACGCCGCCAGCAGCGCGCCCACATTCCCGATCCACTTGCGCAGGAAATAGCACATGGGAATCATGGCCGAGCCGAGCATCGCCGCAGCGGTGCGCGCCGTCACATCATTGACGCCGCCATCAGACACCCCCAGATGGCTGGCGATGTAGTAGACATAAGCAATGGCGTGGAATTGGAAGGGGCCATGCAGCAGCGGATTATAGCGATAGCTGGCGGGATTCTCAAAGAGCAGCATCGAAAAATAGGCGTGCATGCTCTCATCATGGTGCAGCGGCTTCAGCCCCAAATCCCAGAAGCGCAGCACAAGGCCCAGCAGCGACAGAAACACAACACCCCACTGCACCGGCGTCAGCGTGCGAATGCGCTGATACAGGCTGCTCGCATTTAAGCCAATTGTCAGGCCCAGCAAGCCCAGCGTCCAGGGATTGGGGAAGACGGCAAAGAGCGTCAACGCCACCCAGGGCGCGTATTTGCGAATCTGCTCCAGCGTCGTGTCGGGCGTCTGGTCTGGCTGCCCCATCTCATCTTCTAGAAGAACGGTCTGCGCAGCCAGGCCATTTGAGTGATGGAACGTCTGGCCTCTGGCGAGCGGCCTCCCATTGGGGGCATGCCCATTCCCATTGGAGTGATGGAAGGCGTTGTCAGCGGGCTGCTCTTCAACTAGGTCCGTCTCTTCGACGGGCGTCGCGCCTTCGGCCTCCAACTCTTCTGCGTCCATTGGCTCATCCAGCGCGTCCAGATCAGATTGCGTTCTGGTTTTTTTATCCATTCGAGACTCCCGCATCAGCTTACGGCATAAATGGTCACATCATCCCTTTGATAGACGACAGACAAAAACTGGGCAAAGCGCCCCAGATCAGCTTGAGGATATTTCTGATGCTCCAGCGCCCCCACATACAGGTATCCAGCGTGATAAAAATGCAACAATTGCAGCACCTGCGCGGAATCCGCGTTGGTATAGATCGTATCAATATCGCCGCCGCGCCTGCTAAAATCGGCGGAGTTGGTCGGGTCGCTCAGCCAATTCACCCGCCACTGCACCTCGTGCCCGCCCCAGCCCAGAATGGTTGGCAGGCCGGTAAAGGTCGAAACCCGCGCAAAATCGCTGTACTCCCCACCCGTCGCCTCTACAATCACCGGGTCACCATCCACATGCGTTTTCAGCCAGGCAATCGCCTCGGCGTCCCCCGGATACAGTTGCGCCAGCGCGCGCGTGCCATCCAGCCCAACGGAGTGCTGATAGTGCCCTGCCCGCGCATCGGCAGCAAACACCGGATAGACCAGCGCGCCCAGCACCAGCACCGCAAACCCTGCCATCCAGACCAGCTTACCACCCACACCGACAACATGCAACGCCGCAGGCAGCCCGACACGCAGGGGCCGCCCTGAAGCCAGGCGAGGAGTATGGCCCGCTGGCACGCCCTGGGTATCCGGCAGGTTGGCTGGCGGCTCTCCCTGGTGTGGAGTTGGTGTCGCTGGCGCGGCGCCCACCGCCGCGCTTCCAACCGAAGCCAGCGCCGCCGATGGCCGCGCTACCTGGCTCTGCTCATTCAGACGCGCTATCGCCGCTGAATGTTCCCTGCTCCGCCGCCAGCCCGCGCCGACCAGTTCATAGAGCAGCGCCGCGCCGCCCAGCGAAAAGAGCGTCCAGACCTGATAGTACAGCTTGAAGATCGTGTTCATGCGGAAGAGTTCGCCATGATCAAAGACATCGCGCAGATAGAGCAGTTCGCAGACTGCCACCAGCGCCAGCCCCGTGCCAACCAGTATCAGCGCGAAGGCCAGCCCCGGCTGATTCAGACGGCGATACACCAGCAAGCCGCAGCCCACAATCCCCAGCAGACACAGCACCACCACCAGGAGCGTCGGCGCCAGATAGACCAGCGCCAGCGCCAGGGTCAGCCCCAGCAGCGTCCACATCACCAGCGGCAGCGTGACATCCATCGGCCCCAGCGGGGCATAGTGCAGCGCGTCCTGGCGCGCGTCCTCTGGCTCCTGCTGGTCCAGCATCCAAAGGTAATGCGCGCGCCGGGCAGCCGCCGCGCGCCAGCGATTGATAAACGCCAGCGCAAGCTGCCAGAGCAGATAGGCCGCGATAATTGCCAGGAACAGCCCAAAGACGTTCCAGAAATCGGGCAGGCTGGTGCGATCAGTGGGCAAGAGCACCCGCGAGACGGGCTGCCCCGCCGTGTCTAGCACCTTGGGCGGAATCAGCGCGAGGCCCTGCGAGGGCGAATTAAAGAAGCGCTGGAAGGGCAGCAGCAAGACAAACCCGGCCATCACCCAGACGGTGCAGATCGCCAGCACTTGCTGCCAGAGCACAGCGCTGAACCTGCGTCGATGCGCGCGCCACTGCTGCACCGCCAGGCAGAGCACGACCAGCCCGGCATACGTCGGCAAGTCCCAGCCATTGAGCATATACAGGCTGCCTACGATCAGGGGCACGCTCAGCAGCCCCAGAAAGCGCTCGCCCCGGCCCGCGCCAAAAGCCGCCAGCCCCACGCCCTTTGCCAGCAAGAGATGAAACGCCAGCCCAATTGCCAGCACCGTGAAGGGCAGCGCCAGCACATGCGCGTGCAGATCGGCCAGCAAGAAGCTAAACGCCGGAAACTCGGTGATGTTCTGGTAATCGGTGGGGCTGGTGCGCACGCCCCGCGAGGGCACCCACCAATCGTAGGTTTGCCAGAGCAGCGGATGATGCAGCCAGTCGCTGATGATGGGCCAGCCATGAGAGTACCATTGCCCGATGCTCGCCAGTCGGCTCACAAGCCAGGGCAGCAGGGCCAGCGTCGTCACGCCAAAGGCGGCCAGGCCAGCTATTCTGGCGCGGCTCAAGTTCGCTTGAGCCAGGCCACGCCAGCGGCGCACTACTGGCGCCGCGCTCCAGATCAGCCCGGCCACGCTCAGGCCAGTCAAGGCCACCACCAGCACATTCTGCGCGCCCGCCCCAAACGAAACGCCCGCGCCCAGCTTATCCAGCCACAGGCTGGCCCCGGCCATATCGCCAAAGACCAGCGAGAGCAGCACTGCGGCCAATCCAAACGGCGCGCACGCTGCCAGATACACCGCCGCTGGTTGGCCTGCGCGCCGCTGGCGATGCAGGCGTAAGAATGCGACGATATTCGAGGCAACACCAAAGAGGCCAACTGCCATCAGCGCAAAGAGCAGCCCAATCGCCAGATTGAAGGCCACCGCCGCGTCGGTGCCCAGCAGCTTTGCCAGGGTCGCTACGATAAAATGCCCAAAGTAGTAGTAATTGAGCGTATAGCCGGAGAGCCAGGGGTCGTTGGGCGGCATATGCGGGCTGCGCATGATGGCGGTGATAAACGCCTCATCCATTGGTTTTTCGGTGCCGTAAATATCCGGGTTAAAGGCGCGAATCCAGAGCATGAGCGCAAATGCCCCAGCAAAGAGCGCCTCAACGAGCAGCACATACGCCGTCTGGCGGCGCGCAAAGCCCACAACCTCGCGCCAGCGGCGACTCCAGAGCAAACCCATCAGCGCCAGATACAACGCCAGAAAGACGATGATTGTCCCGCGCGCGTAGGGCAGCGCCAGCGCCACCAACGGCCCCGGCAGCGCCGCAGGCAGCGTCAGCACAAACCAGAGCACAAAGCACCAGACCAGCACGCCCAGCGTCTTTGCCAGCGCCCAGCCCTTATCGGGCAGGTTGCGCAAGACGCCGAACGCCAGCGGCAGCGACGCCAGCCCAAGTATCTCGATACAGAGCCACCAGAGCCAGGCATCAGTCATCTTGCCACCCCTCCCCGCTGGCGGTTAAAACCGCGCCTAGAGGCGTTCCGCCGCCAAGTCCGCCTGCGCGGACTCCCCACCCCATGCAGGCCAACATTCGTCCTAACCCGCGCAGGCGGGTTTGGCCGTGCCCCTGCTTTGAGGGGTGGCCGCAGGCCCCTAGCCGCGAATTTATTCGCCAGGCATCCGTCATGACAACACCTCATATATTGTGACATCGGCATTTTGATGCACTACGCGCAGCCAGCCATTGCTCACCATCGTATCAAACTTCGCCAGCGATTCCGGCGGGAGCGGGGCCGCGTTCGCGTCGCCGCAGACATGCCGCTCCAACTGCCCCACATAGACATAGCGCACCTGATATTTCTTCAAGAGCGTCAACGCCTGCGCCGCGTCGGGCGTGGCGTAGATTGTCTGCACATCCGGCACGCGCGCGCTCACATCCGACGGATAGCGCTGCTGCGACTCGTGGCTATCCCAGCCCACCACCGAAGGCAGCCCGGTATAGATGGAGACGCGCCCATACCACTGATACGGGCCGCAGGATGCCTCCAGAATCACTGGCGAGCCGGAAACATGCGCATTCAGCCAGGTAATCGCCTCGTAGTCCCCCGGATACCATGCCTGCATATACGCCACGCCGTTCAGCGTTGGCAGATAGTTGGGCGAATTGACGGGCTGCTGCACCTGCGCCCAGATCGCGTGGTCATCTAGCCGCGCCTGCGTGCCCTCTACCAGAAAGACCGAGCAGGCCAGAACCAGAAAGACCAGCCCCATGCTCCAGGCCCAGCGCACCGCCAGCGGGAAGTAGCCGCGCCCGCGCACCCCAAACAGCCTCCAGGCCGGGCGCCACACGCCACGCGCCCAGCCGGGCGTAGCTGGCGCGTCCTCTGGTTCGGCTGGCTCATCGAGTGGGTTGGCCTCAATCATCTGGAGCGCCTCTGCCTGATATTCTTGCTGGCGCGCGCGCAGCCGGGCATGCCAGAGCCAGCGCACTATCTCAAAGATGGCGAGCGCGCTGCCCAGCGCGTACAACACCCAGACCTGCTCCAGAAACTTAAAGACGGTATTCATGCGCTCCCAATCGCTGTTATCCAGAAAGTCGCGCACGTAGATCGTCTCAATCAGAATGCTGATGCCAATGGCCGACAGGAGCAGCAGATACGTCACCTGCTTTGCTGCGCGCTGCCCCCGTCCCTGCACCAGGAAAAGCACCAGGCCGAGCGCCAGCAGGCTATACAGCACCGGCAGCAGCTTGTCCAGATCAACATAGATAAACTGGAACGCAATAAAGGCCGCCAGGAGCAGCGCCCAGAACAGCGCCGAATACGCCGGATGGTTCGCGCGCATCCCCCGGCCCAGCGTCAGGTTGAGTGTGAGCCGGGCTGAAGCCCATTGGTAGAGTTCCACAAAGAAGAAGCTGGCCGTAATAAAGAGCCAGATGCCAAAGAGCGTGGTGTAATCGCTCAGCTTATCCTGATGCGGCACGGTGCCGGTTCCGCTGACAAACGACTGGAAATGTGTATAAAACGGCAGATAGAACAGATAGGCGCAGGCGGCAATCCCCACCATCGTCAGCAGCAGGCGCTTGAGCGCCGCATAGGGCAGGAGCCAGCCGCGCCGCTGCACCGTAAACTCGCGGAGCACCAGCGCCAGCAGCACCAGCATGGCGTATGTCGGCACATCCCACGTGTTGATGCAGGCCATTGCCCCCACCGCCAGCCCCAGCAGCACCACGCGCCCGATTGTTGCTACTCGTTCGATTGATAAAGGAGGCGGTGCTACAAGCGGCACGCTCCCGCTTGCAGATCGGTTTGGCGATGCGTTCTTCGGCGTGGCCTGTCCCTGTGGGGTTTTAACCGCCAGCCTCCTGATGGGGTCGCTGAGCATAGCTACCGCCAGCCCCAGCGCCAGTATCTCAATCGGCAGATCAATCACATGGGCATGCAAATCGGCATAGAGAAAGCTCCAGAACGGAAACTCATTGATCGTAAAGGGAATCACCCGGCTGCTGGCCCAATAGTCAAAAGGCGGCGCTTGCTGGCCCGCCTGATGCGCCGCCCACTGGGTCAGCAGTTGATGCCAGCCATCCAGGTTACCCAGCAGCGCCACAAAAAAGCCGCCCAGCAGACCGGCCCACCACTGGCGCGTCAGGTGCGACACGATAGAAAAGCCGCCAGTGAGCAGCAAGCCAAAGAGCGTGGGGATTGCCAGATTAAACGCCGTCGTGGGCGCGATGCCGGTCAGCCGCATCAGCACCGTCATCAAAAACTGCCCGTAGTAGTAGTAGTTGATGTATCCGCCGGAAAACCAGGGGTCCAGCGGTGGCAAATAACGGCTGCGCAAAATGCCATTGGTGAAGGCCAGCTCCATTGGCTTTTCGCCGCCGCGCCAGATGTGCCACAGATCGGGGTCGAACGCGCGAATGCCCACGAAAAACAGAAACGCCGCCGTAAAGAGCAGTTCGACGGCCAGCAGCCGTCCCCAATGCTTGCGCACAAATGCCAACAAATCCTGGCGCGTCAGCCAGCCCACCGTCAACCCCGCCAGCCCCACGAATAAGAAGACGCCCCAGACCGTTGCATTGGTATAGGGCAGCAGGCGCAGACTGGCCGGGAGCCAGAGCAGGTAGCCTAAGATCAACAGCCCAATCGTCTTGGCAAAGGCCAGCCCGCGATCACGAAACGAGCGAAAGAGCAGCGCCACGATGGGGAAGACCAGCAGCCCAAGCAGTTCCAGCAGCACCCACCAGACCAGCAGCGGCTGCTGATTGGCAAAGCTGTCTGCCGGAAACTGCGCCGCCAGCGTCGGCATCGTCTGGTTATCGGCAATCTGGCTGGGCGAAAGCATCAGCGATTTCTGGGTGCCCGTCAGATTTGTCGGCGGGGGCAGCGTCAGCCCGTTCGCCAGCAGCGCCGTCAACTGCGCCGCGCCAGGCCGGTCAGCATTGGGCAGGAAGATATGCACCGTTGGATGGTCGTAGACCGAATAGCTCTCGTCGGCCCCGCTGTCGTCAAAATGGATGCCAAACAGGTTGGGACTATTCTGGAAGACGGCGGCCAGATGGAAGCCAAGCTGCCCATTGAACAACAACTGATAATAGCGGTTGGTCATGGGGTAGCGATCTGGCAGGCGGGGGATGGAATCGGGGTACAGCTTGTTGCTGGCGATTACCACTGCGTCGGCCTGCGCCAGCGATTGGCCCAGCATATCCGCCTTTTGCGGCGTATCGTCATCGTAGAGCGGCAGGCCCAGGAAATTATACTGGGCCACATGCCCGTCTACATTCAAGGGCAGGCTATCATCCCAGATTTCATAGGTAATCGTCTTGATGGGCTGTCCGTTGCCGGAGGGCAGATGCGCGTAGAGCCAGCGCGACGCCTCCACGCGCGTCATGGGCTGGCTGTACATATTGTCCAGTGCCAGCGTGAACAAAAACGAACTGCCCAGCACCACCACCGCTATTGCTCCGGCCAGCCAGCGGCGCGACGGCCAGGCCAGGTAACTATTGAGACGTTTTGCTCTCCCCAGGATGCCCTGCCCTACCCCACCCTGGCGATTAAAATCGCGTCTAGGGGCGCCTGCGGGCGCCACCAAGTCCGCCTGCGCGGACTCCCCGCCCGCTAGCCGACCATTCGTCTTAGCCCGTGCAGGCGGGCTTTGCGTCCCCTTGGGGACTCCAGGGGCATCTTTAGGCGCAATCTTAACCGCCCGTCGTCGCCACAGCGCCACCACCGCCAGCGCGCCAAAAACGCACAGCGCGGGGAAGATCGGCAGCATATAGCGCGAGAACTTGGTATAAAAGCTGCCCGTAATGCCAAAATAGACTAGCACCCACGAAAGCAGCACCAGCGCGTCATCATGCCAGCGGCGCCAGACGCGCCAGGCCACATACACGCAGCCCACAAAACAGAGCAGCGCCAGCGGCACGCCCAGATCGTAGAGCAGCAGATTCTTCAGTTCATAGAGATAGGGCGTCGTTCCGGCGTACTGGCGCGTATAGGGATAGTCCAGAATGCCCTGCGCCAGATCGCCCTGCTCCTTGATGGACGCCTGAAAGTCCTTCAGGTCAATCAGCGCATAGGGCATCGCCAGCACAAAGCTCAGAATGGCGCTGCCCAGGCTGACGAAGACGCGCGGCAGCGTCGCAAAGAGGCTGGTGCGCCGCCAGAGGAGCAGATAGGCCACGCCCAGCGGCAGCAACAGCGGCAGCGCGCTAAACTTGCTCGCCAGCGCCAGCCCACTTGCCACACCGCCCAACACCACCCAGCGCAGCTTGCCCTCCTGGGCAATCGCCACAAAGGAGAGCAGCGCCAGAGCCACAAAAAAGGTCAGCGCCGTATCTACCGCAAAGTAGTGCGAAAGCTGCACCTCAAACGGGATGAAGGCCACGCACGTGGCGGCAAACAACCCGGCCACTTTCCCACCAAGGCGCTTGCCCAGGAAGTACGCCACCACCACCGTACCCGTATCAAACAGCGCCGAAAGCGCCCGCCCCACCAGCGTCACCGGGTCGTAATCCGTAAACGCCTGGCCCGCCGGGAGCCAGTGAAAACCAAACGTGTGTTGCAGCCAGGTGAGGAAAACGGCCACCTGCCAGAGCACATACATGGGGAAGGTGCCATAGGCGAAGAAGTGCGAGCCATCGCTAAAATGCGGGCTGAGCGGCGAAGAGACGGAAAAAAACTCGGCCCAACTGTGCGGCCACTTAAAATTCACTACCGTTGAGATAATGGCGCGCTCATCCGGGTGCTGATGCTGGTTATCATCCCAATTCAGGCCATGCAGCCGCACCAGCAGCGCCCCTGTGGTGATTGCCAGCAGCGTGATCAGCGACCAGTTGAGTTTGGCTAGCGGACTCTGCCCCAGACGCGCCGCCAGCGAGCGCAGCCCCAGCCGATCAAGCGGCTGCATTTTTGCCGGAGCAGGCTGGGCCGCGCTTGCGCCTGGTTTTGCCGGTGCCCGGCGTTTTGGCACACGCTGACCGTTCGGACTGGCCGGTTGCACAGGCGATACTTCCGCAGGCTGAGGAGCAGGTGATTCTCCTGGTTGTCGTGATGAATCTGGAGGGGGTTCGGGCGCTTCAGTGGCGCTGCCGGGGAGTGGGCCTTGCTCCTTCACAGTATTTCCTTTTACAGAATGCTTTGTATCCCAAGAGAACAGCGTAGTACCAAACACGTTCAGTGTAGCATATTGTATCAAGCAGGTGGCCCTTTTAGGCCACAGCCCTTTCTCTAACAACAAAGACGTGCGAGGACGGCCAAAAGTTCTGTAGAATGCAGAGCACGATCTTAGCCACAATCTTCTACAAGGAGCACCTATGTCCACGCCACCACGTACCGGCCACCCCTACTATATGTATGAGGAGATGCTGGCCCAGCCCGACGCCCTGGCGCATTTGCTGGCCGCCGATAGCCAGCAGCGCGACGACCTGGCAAAGCTGCTCGCGGGCAAAACGCGGCTCTTTCTCACGGGCTGCGGCACCGCGCTGCACGCCGCGCTCGCGGGCGAGCACCTGCTGCGCGCGTTCACCGACGGGCGCCGGGGCACGCGCGCCTTCCAAGCCTTTGAGCTAGAGCGCTACGGCCCCAACATGGACGCCCAGACCGCGCTGATTGTCCTCAGCTATTCCGGCACCGCAATGGCAACCGTCCGCGCCATGCAGCGCGCCAAACAGGAGGGCGCCTTCTGCCTGGTAATCACCGACTTTCCGAATACGCCCGCCGGGACAGACGCCGATGCCATCCTGCCGCTGCACTATCCCCAGCAGCGCTCCGCCGTCTATACCGTCAGCTATACGCTGATGGTCGCGCTGATCGCTGACCTGGGATGGCGCATAGCCCGCCACCTGCCAGAAAACGTCCACGTCAAAATGCTTACCGGGCAAGTGCCTCATATGCCCCAGTTTGTTCGGGAGATGCTCCCAGTAGAAGCGCAGGTGCGCCAGCTAGCCGAGCGCTACCAATCGCGCCAGCGCTGGTGGTTCCTGGGCGGCGGCCCCAACAGCGTCACCGCGTCCGAAGCCGCGCTCAAGATGATGGAGGCCAACTACACCGCCGCCACCGGCATGCAGATCGAGGAGTTTATACACGGCCCCATCTCCTCGCTGAGCGAAAACGATGTCGTGGTCGTCATTGCGCCTCACGGCCCCAGCCACGAGCGCGCCGTAGACATCCTCAAGGCCGCCCAGATCATTGGCGCCGAAACGATTGTACTGGCTGAGGAGCCGGACACGGCAACGAGTGAGCTTGCCACGCACGCGCTCACCCTGCCCGTTTGTTCAGAAGTGCTTAGTCCACTGCCAGCCATCGTGCCGCTGCAATTCCTGGCCTATCATCTCTCGCTGCTGCGCGGCGTCAACCCGGATACCATCCACCGCCACGACGAGCGCTATCTCAAAGCCCGCCAGGGCTATATCCGCTAAACAGCACACGCCCCGCGCCTGATTTGTAGAGGCGTGGGGCATCTCTTCTCCTCTTTCTCCCTCAGAGTACGCCGCTGGCCTCTGGATTGCGCAAGGAATCAGAGGAACAAGAATTCTCATGAACAAGCTTATCTTAAAAGGAGCATCTGACTATGAGCCTGTTTAAGGGATTCAAAACCTTTCTCGTGCGGGGCAATCTAGTAGACCTGGCCGTTGCTGTGGTCATCGGCGCGGCATTCTCCAGTGTTGTTCAGGCATTTGTCAAAGACCTGATTACGCCGCTGATTGGCATCTTTGGCGGGTTCAGCTTTCCCGCCTGGAGCTTTCGCGTCAATGGCAGCGTCTTTCAGATTGGCGAATTTCTCAATAGCCTGATCAGCTTTGTGCTCATCGCGGTAGTGGTCTTCTTTTTCGTGGTCCGCCCGGTGGCCCTGCTGCTTGAGCAAATCAAAAAACACGAGAAGACGGCTGACCCAGATACCCGTCCCTGCCCGTTTTGCCGCAACGAAATCTCCACCCAGGCCACGCGCTGCGGCTTTTGCACCTCGGATGTTGCCGTTGCGCCCGCAGCCCCGGTTGAGGCTGAAACAGCGCGGCAGTAGGCGCAATGGCCGCGACTCATCTCTCTATTCGGCATGTCGTGTGCATAGAAAAAACAAGAGGGAACAATGGTGTTCTCCTCCAGAGATATACTACTCTGCTTCCAAAAAAAGGGGAGGAACGCATGATTCATAGTCTTCTAGGTATTGCCGCCGTCATCTTTGTTATCTGGCTGGTGCTGGTGGTTTTCGGGCACGTGGCGGGTATTCTGGTGAACTTGCTCTGGATTCTCATTGCGATTGCTGTGATCTGGTGGGTGTTGAGCTTCGTGCTAGGGCGTGGCAGGTCCAGGGTCTAAGCATCCCTGGCTCAAACAGTCTGCTTGCGGCACTGGCGAGACCCCGGTGAGCGGCCCGCCAGGGTCGGCAGGGCTACAAGCAGCCCCGCGAAAAGAAGAGAGCGCAGCCAGAAAAACTCGGCTACGCTCTCTTCTTTTCGCGGGGCCAGCGCCAATGGCGCTTGACTTTTCCAGCGAAAGCAAGTATACTCTTTGCAACGGCACGGTCGCCCGAAGACTTTTGACAACGGAGCAGCAAGAAAACAGCGCCACCAACGCTTAACCGCACAGGCGGCGCCAATGACTCTACGCCTGACAACATCAGGGGCAAAGCTATAAGGGAAAAATTCCCAGATCATTCTAGCATAGATTCCTTCCCTAACAGCCACCTCCCTGAACAGCCGCAGCATTTGAGGGTCATATGTCGGGCGAGGTGGCTGCTTTTTGCTGAGAGCGCAGCGGGCCGCGCCGCACACAATGTGCTTCGTGCAGAAAGGAAAACACACGTATGGCTACCACTGTTGCTGCTGCCCGTCCCGCCGCTCCGCGCGTCCGCGCACCGCGCCGCGCCCGCTCCAACCGGCATGTTGGCCCGCGCCCCATCAGCATCCTGGGCTTTGTCCTGTCTATGCTCCCGCTGAAGATGTTCCCCTATTTTCTGATTCAGCAGATTTGTCGCGCCATCGAAGCCTGCCACGACTTCATGATCGCCAACGGCATCCAGATTGCCACGCGCTACGGGGAATTTTCCGCCGTCTACGATGTCTTCGCCCCCACGCAGCCCTACCCACGCGGCAGCCTGCGCAAATTCTACGATGACCGCGAATTGGCGCTGGCGCTGGGCTGGGAGATCGAGCGGCTTCAGCAAGTCAAAGAAACGTATCTGGATTCGATCACCCTGGACGAGCGCCGGGAAACGGCGCTGCTGGCCGCCGAGCGCATCGCCCAGGTCTACTGCGAACTGCGCCGCCGCCACAAAGCTGCGCGAGCGCGCCAGATGGTGCAGGAAGAACTCGCCGCCATGCAGCAGCAAGCCGCTGCGCTGGCCTGGTGTACGCGCCTGGTGCGCGAGGGCCGTGAGCGGCGAGCGCGCGGCGAAACTGACGTGAGCGACCTGCTCGCCAACCGCGTCAGCCCGCCCATTCCCGTCATGGTATACTTGGGAGAAGAGAGGGAGTGAGGGGGAGCAATGGGCGAAGTTGATCAAAGTTTTAAGCGGCTTTTTTTGCTGCGCGTGGACGCCTTGTTAGAGTGGCTGCTGGGCGAAGTCAAAAATGTAGCGTCGGTGCCAACTGATCTGGCAACAGAGCGCCAACTCCTGCCCGACACGCTTTACCGCGCTACCTTTGAGGGCATTCCCTGTCTTATCAATGTCGAGATTCAGTCTGAGCCAGATGATGAGATGCCCTATCGCCTGTATCTGTATGCAGCGCGGTCCACGCATGAATACAGGCTGCCAGTTATCTCGGTGGTCATCTGGGTCTTTGATCGCGGGGCTGTGCCCACACCACCCTATCGCGTTCAGGTCGGCTCCTGGTTTGCAGGTTCCTGGAACTACCATTCCATCAAAATGTACGAATTAGACCCGCAGGCGCTGCTGACGGCTGGGTTGCCCGGCATCCTGCCGCTGGTGCCGCTCACCAGAGGCGCCACCGACGCAGACGCCGAAGCCGCCATGCAGCGGCTGCAACAGGAAACACCTCTGGAAGAAGCACAATCGCTGGGCGCGCTGCTCTCGATCTTCTACTCGCAGATTCGAGAAGACAGGGCGTTAGGGCAAGAACTATTCAGGAGGTTCTTTATGGCAAATATTGACAATTTTGTCGAAACTAACCCAATTTTGCATGATGTCTGGGAGAAAATGATCGCCAGAGGCGAAGCAGCGGGCCTTACCAAAGGAGTCCAACTTGCGATTCGCAGCACGCTGGAGGGGCGCTTTGGCCCTTTGAGCCAGGATGTGCTAGACGCGATCAACGCCTGCGACATCGCGCAACTCAGCGAGATTGCCCGCTACGCTGGAACAGAAACGCTCGAACAACTCCGCGCAAGGTTGGGACTGAACACAAGCGCCTGATCCAGCACCGGGAACCGGGGACGTGCCTCACTCTGCCCTGGGCCTGCTCATCAGAACGGCAGCCCCTTCACGCCCTGCATACCCTTAATGGCCGCAATATCCCCGGCGTGGCCCATCGAATGGGCCATCAGCGTTGCCAGCACCTGGGCCACCGGCTGCATGGCGCCAAAGAAGCGTACCTCGCGGTCAAGCTCCTCAGCGGTCAGCGTCTCCAGGTAGGCGTCGGTATCGGCGCGCACCGCCTTCTGATATTCCAGCGCGGGCGCCACCGGCAGCGGTTTGGCGGTCACTTCCTCCCAGCCGCGCCCCCGGCCCGGCGGCGTGGCAATCTCAAACTTCCCGGCCCAGTTCTCGCTTTCCCACAGGCGCAGCTTGCCCTGGATGACATGATGGATAAAGAAATCTTCGGCATGTACCATATGGATAAACGACGCCCGAATCGTATTCGCTGTGCCAGCGGGCTGCCAGTTAAATTGCTCGTCTGTTGTCTCGTTGGTGGCGGCATCGCTCAGAAAACGCACCAGGGTGATTTGCCGGGTGATAAATTCTTTCGCCTCCATGAGTGCTTCCTCTCGCAGGTAGTGTTGACCCTCCCATGCCTGGAAGGTTGGCGCCTCAAGCATACCACAGCACGGGAGAGCGCTGCACCAACAGGGAGACAAACACAGCAGCGCGGCCCTGGAGGAAAAGGAGAACAACCCCCAGGGGCCGCGCCTGCCCTTAGCTTGCCGCCTTCAAGTGGCAAGTTGGGGAATGAGTGGGCAAATTAATCGCCCGATTCGCTGCCCACAATCGCCATCACCTGCACGCGCAGCGCGCCATCAGTTCCTGCATCCACCAGCGCCTTATCGCCAGAGGCCAGGTCGCCGCGCAGCAGCATCTCCGCCAGCGGGTCTTGCAGCATCTCCTGCACCGTGCGGCGCAGCGGGCGGGCGCCAAACTCCGCGTCGTAGCCGCGCTCGGCCATGATGTCCCTGGCCGCTTCGGTAATCTCCAGCGTAATATACTGCTCGGAGAGCCGCGCCTGGGTCTGGGTCAGCAGAATATCCAGCACCGCGCGCACCTGCACCCGCGTCAGCGCGTGGAACAGGATAATATCATCAATGCGGTTCAGGAACTCAGGCCGGAAAAGCTGCCTGATCTCCGGCATGATGATCTCGCGCATGCGCTCGTACTCGGCTTTTTCGCTGTCTTCTGCGGAGCGCCGCTGGCTAAAGCCCATCTCGCCGCGCTTGAGCAGGAGCGACGCCCCCACATTGGAGGTCAGCACCACGATGGTGTTCTTGAAATCCACCACGCGCCCCTTGGCATCGCTCAGGCGCCCCTCCTCCAGAATTTGCAGCAGCAGTTCAAAGACCTTGGGATGCGCTTTTTCAATCTCATCAAAGAGCAGCACGCTGTAGGGCTTGCGCCGCACCGCCTCGGTAAGCTGCCCGGCCTGGTCATAGCCCACATAGCCTGGAGGCGCCCCTACCAGCCGCGCCGCGTGATGCCCCTCCATAAACTCGGACATATCCAGCTTAATCATGGCGTCTTCGTTGCCAAAGAGCGCCGCCGCCAGCGAGCGGGCCAATTCCGTCTTACCCACCCCGGTGGGGCCAACAAAGACAAACGAGCCAATAGGCCGCCGTTTGTCGCGCAGTTCCGCCCGCGAGCGGCGCACCGCCCGCGCCACCGCCGAAACCGCTTCATCCTGGCCCACCACCCGCCGATGCAGCTCGTCTTCTAGCTGCATCAGCCGCTGCGACTCCTCCTGAGTCACTTTGAGCGCGGGGATGCCGGTCCACATCGAGACAATCTCGGCAATTTCGTGCTCGCCCACCACCGGAAGAACTTCGACACGGTGCTCTGCTCCCTCGCCCTCCAGTGCCACCAGGCGTTCGCGCAGCACCTGCTCATCGTCGCGCAGATCAGCGGCATGCGCGTAGTCGCGCTGGGCAATTGCCAGGTCTTTCTGGCCGTTGACGCGCTGCAACTGTTCGCGCAGGGTGCGCTCCTCCGAGGGCATCAGCGCGCGCCCCACACACAACCGCGCCGACGCCTCATCAATCAGGTCAATGGCTTTATCGGGCAAAAAGCGGTCCTGCACATAGCGAATAGCGAAGTCTACCGCCGCCTTCAGCGCTGGCTCGGTAATCTGCACGTGGTGAAACGCCTCGTAGCGCGGGCGCAGCCCCTTGAGAATATCCAGCGTTTGTTCTGGCGTCGTTTCCTTCACCATAATGGGCTGGAAGCGCCGCTCCAGCGCCGGGTCTTTTTCGATGGTCTTGCGGTAATCGTTGAGCGTCGTCGAGCCAACGCACTGGAACTCCCCGCGCGCCAGCAGCGGCTTAAACAGGTTGGCTGCGTCCACCGAGCCTTCGGCCACGCCCGCGCCCACCAGCGTGTGCAGTTCATCAATAAAGATGATGCAGTTCTGCGCTGTGACAATCTCGTTCACGACCTTTTTCAGGCGCTCCTCAAAATCGCCGCGATACTTGGTGCCAATCGTCAGCAGGCCCACATCCAGCGACACCACGCGCTTGCTGCGCAGCAGATCGGGCACCTGCCCGGCCACAATGAGCTGGGCCAGCCCTTCCACAATGGCGGTCTTGCCCACGCCAGCATCGCCAATCAACACCGGGTTATTTTTGCTGCGCCGTGCCAGAATTTGCATGGCGCGTTCAATCTCCGCCTCGCGGCCAATCACCGGGTCAAGCTGACCAGCCAGGGCCGCCGCCGTCAGATCATGGCTGACCTGATTCAATGTGGGCGTCATAGCGTAGCGCGCCGAATGTTCGGCGGCAAACGCCGTTGTCTGATGCCCCTGCTGCTGGAACCGCGCCACCTGCGCCCGCGCCGCCTCCAGCGGAATCGCAAAACTCTCCAGAACGCCAGCCGCAATGCCGGTGTTCTCGCGCAGCAGGCCCAGCAATAAATGCTCTGCCCCCACCTCAGCGGCGCGCGCGTCCTGCGCCTCCTGCTCTGCCAATTCTAAGACCGAACGCGCCTGCGGGCTTAAGACTGGCTCGCTCAGCAGCGTGCGGCTGCTTTTGCCAATCACAAACTCCAGCGCCTGGCGAATGCGCCCGGAGTTCGCCCCCAGATTGGTGATCACTGCCTCTATTAACGGATCGTTGATCTCCAACAAACCAAGCAGCAAATGCTCAGTGCAAATAGTTTTATGATTCAGCCGGAGCGCATCCTCGCGTGCCTGGGCCAGCGCGTGCCGGGCTTCAGCGTTGTAGTGATCAAAGCGGCTCATCAGGTGTGCACCTCTTCTTAGCAGCAATTCCTAAAGCATCCAAACAACCTGATCGCGTCAGTTCTTTCCTCGCTCCCCCAGTGAAGGCATCACAGCTGTTTCCCTTCCCCCTCATTACGTTTTAAGAGCAAGGAATGTGCCAAACCACAGCCATTGAGCTAGAAAGAAGCCAAAGGGGAGAGCAATTGTCGTATTGTCTGGTAGAAGAGGCAGAGAAGGGAAATTACCTGGGGAGATGGGGCGCAGGAGGAGAGGATTTAAGTTCGCTTGCTTCAGCTATCTAATTGGAAGGGTTATCTTCCAAGGTTTCATGCCGCCTAATAAAATCATCGTAATCAGATTGGCGAATACGATAGGTGCGCCTGATAGCAACAGCCTTGAGTTCTCTTCTTCGTATCCATGTGCGAACGGTTTCAGGATGCACGCCTAGCTCTTTCGCTATGTTGTCTACTGTCAACCACTGTTCCGGCATTCTTTGATTTCTCCCGATGTTGTTTGCATTTGAAGAATTCTTTCTCACTAAATTGTAATTGTCAACTCTTAGCTTTGTCAATTCCTTTAAAATGGTTTTATTTGTTATATATTGACTGTTCAGTAATAAGCGTGTATAATTTGACCAAAATGCCTGATGAGAAGTAGAAGAAAGGAGACATGAAAACAAAGTCGGCTGGTATGTGTGACACACCAGCCGACGAAAAGGTACCTGCCACTATCAACACGTGTTACCAGGTTCTCCTTGACATTTTCTGCCATTGAGTCCTGGGATGTCAAGCGAGGGAAAAACAGATGCAGATGAATCAGTCTTATAGCATGGTTCTGGTAGTTGCTGGGTATGTGCGCCGTTCCACCCACATGCAGATTGAGAATTTCAGCAGCGATGCGCAGAAGCGAGCCATACGGAACGAATGCCAGCGACGCAGACTGCCCGAACCGATTTTTTACGAAGATGACGAATATTCTGCCAAGGGAGAGCAAATAGCGAGCCGTCCAGCTTTTGGGCACCTTTTAGAAGAAGTGCTCACTGGGCGTGTCCAGATGATCATGGTACACAGCTTAGATCGCTGGTCGCGCAACGTGCTGGTAACGTTGCAAACCTTTCGCATCCTGGCCGAGAAGCGCTGTGCCTTTGTCTCGCTTACTGAACATATAGACTACTCCACGCCAGAAGGGAAACTGCAACTGACCATCCTGGCAGCCTTTGCTGCCTATTTCTCTGATACGATCTCTAAACATATCAGCAAGGGCAAAGCAGAACGCGCCGCTCAGGGACTCTACAACGGGGACATTTCCTTTGGCTATCGTTGGGCTGGCCCCAAACTGCCGCCGGAACATGATCCAGTCACCTTCCCTGGGCTGCGCCTGATGGGTGAGTTACGGATGCAAGGCTTGGGGGCGGAACAGATTGCAGAAGCAGTAAATGCGGCTGGCTACCGGACAGGAGGCAAGCGAAACCGAGAGCGGCTCTTTACCAAAGATACCATCAATCTCATCTTACGCAATGAGTTCTACGCGGCTTTTGCGCCTGGTGATGACCGGGGAACGGTGCTCTATCATGGTCAGCGGCATCGTGGCCTGCACCCAGCCGCCTTCAGCGTAGAGGAATGGCAAAAGATCAGGGAACTCACACGATTACACTATAGCGCGCCGCTCCGAACAGGACAGGCTCGGCGGTTTTATGAATTTGCTGGCTATGTTGTTAGTAGTTGCTGTGGGCTGC
Source organism: Ktedonobacterales bacterium (assembly GCA_036557885.1). GTDB lineage: Bacteria > Chloroflexota > Ktedonobacteria > Ktedonobacterales > DATBGS01 > DATBGS01. The sequence goes on along the minus strand of DATBGS010000122.1, from coordinate 3,116 downwards.
CGCTGCACGGTCTTACGAAAAGCGAGCAGGGAGAGAGCAGATATTACAAGGACGCTGCCAAACTACGTAAGCTTCCTTGTCCAGTCGGCGGATGTAGGGTGGTGCGCGCTGACCTCATCCAACAACAGTTTGGCGAATTGCTTGCTGGCTTGAAGCTGCCGGACTCCTGGCGTGAAGAGCTGCGCCAGCAGGTAGCTGCTGGCGCAGCCGCCGGTATGAAACAGGCAGAGGTCGAGGATACTAACATCGCCCGCGAACGGGAACGGTTGCGGCTCAAACGCGCTCGCATCCTGACACAACACCACGAGGGCTACATTGATAATGAAGAGATGCAAGCAGAGATTGCCGTCGTAGAGTCAGCATTGGGGCGGCTCAGTCCTCCCACCTCCGAAGGGCTGAGCTTGGAAGCTGTTTTAGAGGCAGGCGAACGTTTGCCAGGAATAGTGGCATTGTGGGAGGTTGCTACGCCAGAAGAACGACGCGAGTTGATCACGCTGCTGCTAGAAGCCGGAGGGTTGTGTTACGACCTGGAGCGTAAGATGATCGCAGCTATCAAGCCGCGTCCGGTGTGGCTGCCTATCTTACGGCTGGCGCAGGGGACAGTGGAGCGCAAAGAAGCAAAAGGCATCCTGGTTCTGGTGGCGTGGCAATAACAAAACTAGAATTGAAAAAGCCATACTAGAAATGTAATAAAAATCTAGTATGGCTCAAGCGTGCCCAACTGGACTCGAACCAGCGACCTTTGGCTCCGCAGGCCAACGCTCTAATCCACTGAGCTATGGGCACATGGGTTTGCCCTCGGTGTGAGGACACCACTAAGTGTACCGCATAGATGGGCGAATGTCAAGCCTTTTACGAAGAAAGAAGAAAGAATATCCGGCAGATTTTTTTCACCGAAAGGCAGCCGCGCGAAAAATAGGAGGAGTGCCCTCCAGTTCCCTCTGTGTTGCCAGCACGCGCGCGCATCATCCTGGTGGTTGGGTCTGGATTCTGCAATGTATGCGGAGATGAACCATGTCTGGGCACTTTTTTTATCCCAGCACAGGGGAAGCGTTTTCTAAAGATCGGTCGCGTGCCTGGAGAGATCGGGGGACGCCTTGCAGGATGTCGCTCCACTACCCGCCAAGCCACAGGAAACCCTCCCTCCTTCCTCTTCCTACAAGAGGTTGGCTCAGTCTCTCTGGCGTGATCCACTAGTGCTTGGCGCCTTGCTCGCGGTGGCCTTGATCTCTGTCTTTCAGATCACGCTGGTCGTCCTTCGTCCACCCTGGAGCGGACCGGCCACGCAGTGGCTGCTCATGGTCACGGCCTGGATAGCATTTATAGGCGTGCTGCTAGTTGCCAGATGGGCCAGCCAGAAACGTCTCCCATCAGCGCTGGCCTGGTGGCTTTGTAGCGCGGCCCTTTTTGCCTATGCCATCGGATGGGCCTTGAGGTTGGTGGGCACACAGATGCTTTTTGGGGGCGTTGTTCCCTTTCCCTGGTGGTCCGATCTCTTCTGGCTGCTCCAATATCCGTTTTTCTTCCTGTCCCTGCTTGTTGTCCCCACCATCTCTGAGCCTCTCCCTGCTGGCCTGGCCCAACTCAAGCTCTCGTTAGATTTCCTGCTCTTGATGGGTGCAGTAACCCTGCTGAGTTGGTATTTCCTGCTCACCCCTATCTACCTTGAAAGCGATCAGCCGCTGGCTGGCAAGCTGATCAACCTGGCCTATGCGGTAGGCGACCTGGGGGTGCTCTTTCTCTTGTCTACGCTCCTGCTCCGCGCCAGATGCACGCAGATAGCACGCATTGTTCTGGGGCTGGCAGCCCTGGGGCTGCTCTTGTTGATTGTTGGTGATTCCTGGTATGCCGTGCTGAACCTGCATGGACACTATCAGCCGGGCAGCGGGCCTGGTATCTTCTGGTGCCTTGGCTACCTGCTCTTTCCCCTGGCGGGATTGGTGGCTGTCCGGTTGCACAAATACTTGACCACCCTCCGCCCGCAAGAGCAGCCAGCGCAGGCGGCCCCGAAGATTCAGCCGCAAGAGATTCTGGACGCCCTGCGGTTTCTCCTGCCCTTCCTCGCCGCGTTGCTGGCAAGCGTGGTCACACTGGTAGAAATTCTGCTGGAGTCGGCCATTAACCCCAAAGTGGTGCTTCCTCTGCTCGCGAGCCTGGGGTTACTCGCTCTGACGATTGTGCGCCAGGGAGTCGTCTTTCTGGAGCTGTTACGCACGCGCCGCGAACGGGAGACGGCCCGCGCCAACGAACAGGCCATCCGCGAAACGGCCCGGCAAATGGATAACTTTCTCAACATCGCCAGCCACGAACTGCGCACGCCCCTGACAACCACCACGTTGCAGTTACAAATGGCGCAGCGCGGCTTGCGCCAGTGGACAGACCAGGACGACACGCCGCAGCCTCCCAAAACAGCCCGCATGCTCCAGAGCTTGCAAACCAATCTGGCGCAGACCGAGGAGAAGCTGAGACGGCTGAACCGGCTCGCCAGCGACCTGCTGGATACATCGCGCATCCAGGCCGAGCGGCTGACGCTGCATCTGGAGCGCGTCAATCTGCTCAGCATTGTGACCTCCACCGTTGAGGAACAGCAGCAGATGTCACCGGAGCGAACCATCACCCTCCATCTGCCAGCCGAGCATTCGTTGCCCGTTCTGTCTGATCCTGAGCGCATCAGCCAGGTCATCACGAATTATCTGACGAACGCGCTCAAATACTCTTCCGAAAATTACCCGGTTGAGGTCATGGCGCAGCGGGAAGAGCAGCAGGCGCGCGTCTGGGTGCGCGACCAGGGGCCAGGCATCTCGCCAGAGGAGCAGGAACACATCTGGCAGCGCTTCCACCGGGTAAAAGGCGTCGAGGTGCTCAACGGCTCGGCAATCGGGCTGGGGCTGGGCCTTTTCCTCAGCAAGATGATCGTCGAGGAGCATCAAGGGCAGGTTGGCGTCCAGAGCACCCCCGGCCAGGGAACCACCTTCTGGTTCGCCCTCCCGCTCGCCTCTCCAGCGGAAGCAGCAAGCGATACAGCGGGCGAGTGTCCACCACAAGGTGGCATCTAAGCGCGCCTCACCAATCCAGTCTGTACGCAGAAGCGCACACCGGCACGGAGGCCGGTGGGT
>DATBGS010000121.1:0-12444 GCA_036557885.1 Ktedonobacterales bacterium | reverse complement strand
GAGTGGAACAACCGTCCCTACTTTGCGATGGCTTTTGTGGATGGCGAGAACCTGGAAGCCCTCGTGGACCGGATGGGGCCGCTGCAAGAAGGGCATGTGCTTAGTTGGATACGCCCGGTTGCAGACGCGGTGTCGTATCTGCATACCCAGAAAAGACCCATCATCCATCGAGATATTAAGCCAGGCAACATCATTGTCACCAAAGATGGGCGGCCCTTCCTGGTAGATTTTGGCATTGCCAAAGTGATCACCAGTTCCCTATGGCGTAACAAAACGACCCGCGCGGCGCGGGCGGTTTCTGGCGGCTATTCGCCGCTGGAACAATACACACGCGGCGGCACCGATGCACGCTCGGATGTCTACGCTCTGGGCGCGACGCTCTATCATCTGCTGACCGGCGTATCTCCACCAGAGGCGCCAGATATTGCCTCTGGCGTGGTGAAGCTGCCAGAACCACATCTGTTCAACCGCAAGATTTCCCACTGGACGGAGCAGGTGATTCTGAAGGCGATGCAACAGAAGCCAGAAGATCGCTTTCAATCGGTGCGCGATCTGCTGAATACGCTGCCTCGCTGAGGTTCCGATTTGCCCCTGCTTTGCGGGGTGGCGCTACGGGAAGACAGCGCTGTAGGAAACTGGAACCGGCGCTGCAAACCTGTCAGCAGATGGCAGGTTTGCTCTGTTATACTATCTTCTGGTTAGAACATTTTTACCAGGAGAGAATAGAATGAGCACCTTCTCTGCGCTGCAAATGCTCCGGCACGAGCGCTGGGGCCAGACGCCCCAGACCCACCTCCCCGATTCATCGGCGGCCCCGGCGCTGATTGAGCGCGTGGGTATTGCCACGCTGTATCCCGCCTCGCCCGAAGTCCCCAACCTCTATCACGCTTACGTGGGCGACCCCACCGCCAAAACGGAAGCCAAGTGGGATAGTCCCTCTGGCGAAGTCTACGGCTGGCGCTGGTCGCTGGGCCGCCAGGGGGTCGCGTTTTATACGACGCTGGTCTGTCGGCGTTCCACCTGGGTCAGTTGGAAGCTCTTTCCGGCGGTGCTGCGGCTGTGCGCCGAAACACGCGACCCGCAGGAACTTTACGACACCGGCAAGCTGACACGCGAAGCGTATCGCATCACGCAGGCGCTGGAGGAGGCGGGCGGGACGCTCAGCACCGCCGAACTGCGCAAAGCGGCCAGCTTCCCCACCGGCAAAACCACGCGGGCGGCGTACCTGAAAGCGCTGGAAGAATTAGAACTCTGCCTGATCGTCGCCAAGTATTTTCAGGTCGGCAATGACGACACGTATCACACGCTGATTGCCAGCCACTACCAGCAGTATGTGGAGAGCGCACAGCGCCTCAGCCGCGAGGCGGCGATGGAAGACGTGCTCTTGACCTATCTTCCCCAGGCGGTGTATGCTCTGCCCACTGTGCTTGCGCGCCATTTGCGAGTGCCGGAGCCAGAACTGCGCGCCGCGCTAGATCGGCTCTGCAAGAACGGTCAGGCAGCGGCGGTGAGCCTGCCTGAGCAGAAGGGCCAGTGTTATCTCTGGCAGGAAGAGAAGATTCAGGCGCTGGCGGCTGGTGCGTAGGGGCCACACCCTGCCCCGCCCTGGCGGGCTGGCAGCCCGCGCTACAAGCAGGACGCCTATTCTTTGTAGCGCGGGCTGCCAGCCCGCATGTGCCTCAGCGCGTAAGAGAGATGCCCCTTCTGGTGACAGGCGTTACTGGAGGATGGCCCGCCCCGTCCTCACTTCCGATAGCATTATTTGCCGACAGGAGTATCCATGAAGTCGTTGCCGGTTGCCTCGCCTGGCTCAGCCAGAGTTGCCGGGCTGTTGAGTAGAGGCCCCGTGTGGCTGAGGCCAACGGTGGTTGTGGGCCTGGCGTATCTGGCTGTGCTCGCGCTCTATCCGCTGGTGGCGGGCTATACCGGCCTGCTGGATTTTGTCCACATCGGGCAATATTACTGCTGCAAGGTGCCAACGGGCACCTTCGGCTATGATGGGCAGTTTTACTATTACCTGGCCCGCGACCCGTTTCACGGCAGCGTCTATCTGGATAACGCGCCCTTTCGTATGGAGCGCATGCTGTTTTCGGTGGCCGTCTGGGTGCTCTCGCTGGGCGGGCAGGCCGGACTGGTTCCCTTCTGGCTGCTGGCGCTGAACGTCATCGGGACGCTGGCGGGCACAGCGGGGCTGGCCGTCCTGCTCAAGCGGCATGAACTCTCGCCCTGGTTTAGCCTGGCCTTTGGGCTGTTCCTGGGGCAGTTTGCCTCCATCACGCACGATGTGCCCGATGGCCTGGCTGCCGCGCTGATTGTGTTTGCGTTCCTGGCGGCAGATCGCGGGCGCTGGATAGAAGCGACGATCTGGCTGGCGGTGGCTGCCTTAACACGCGAAACGGTGGTCGTGTTTGCCGTTGGCATGGCGCTGGACGCCGCCTTTAAGCGCGAATGGAAGCGGGCGCTTTTGCTGCTGTCCTCTGCGCTGCCGCTGCTGGCCTGGCTCATCGCGCTGCGCTTCATCTTTGGCGCCAGCGGCCTCTTCTTCTCCAGCGTCGTCAGCAAAGCGCCCAAGATTCCCTTTGCCGGATTGGTTGGCATTGCCGGGGCATCCCCGCGCTTTGTCATCACGCTGATTGTGATTACGCTGCCCTTGCTGCTGGCGGTTGTTTGGGGGCTGCGCGAACTGTGGCGGGGTACGTGGAAAGCCTCGCCGGGGCTGCTCTTTGCGCTGGGCGTCAACCTGGGGCTGGCGATCTTCCTCAACGCCTTCACCTACCAAGACCTGGCCTCCAGCGCCCGCATCACGATTGGCATCCCCCTGGCGTGGATGCTCTACGCCATCATCCGGCAATCGCGCCTGCTGCTGTGGCTGGCGGTGCCCTGGGCCGCCGGGGTCTTTATCTACGCGCTGGCGGTGCTTATTCACCTGCAATCCATCATTATCTGATGGGGCAGGGTGCTTGCTGCGCCCCCTTTGGGGGTAGCCCCAGCCTCCGCCGTGCCCTTCTGTCTTAGGGTGCCGGGGAACAGCCCCGCCAGGGACGGCGGGGCTACAAACACTGGCATCATCTGAGCAGCAGGTAGAAAAACACCGAATAGACAATCAACGCCTGCGCAGGGCCATAGGTTAGCCAGATCACATCGCCAATCAGCGGAAAATGCAGCTTATTAAACAACTGCGCCGCCAGAATCAGGTCGCTCACCAAAAAGAGCGCTGCGCCCACCGCGAACGCCAGAAAGACTGGCGTCTGAAGCGCGAGGCCGGTGGCGAATCCGGCGGTGCTGGCGAGCAGCAGCGAATAGGGCAGCGCCGCCCAATGCAGGACGGTGGGCTTGTGCCCGCGAAAGACCACCAGAAACCAGCCCGCCGCGCCAACCACCAGCCACGCCGCCAGCGCGCCCCAGCGCGGGCCAGCCGCCGTCAGCCCGGAAGCATTGCCAAAAGCCACCAGCGCCGTGATATAGCCGACGTGCCCCAGGCCAAACGCGCCGATGCCGCCCAGCACCGGCTCTGGCAGCGGAATCACCTTTGCCAGGAAGAGATCACCCAGGCAGCCCAGCGTCATGCCCAGCGCAATCCACAGGCTGTACGTGCTGCTCAAACAACAGCCGCTGAAGAAATAGGCGCTCCACGCGGCCAGCACCAATGTGAGCGACGAGGCCACGCGCGCCCAGGTGGGCATGCGCCGGGTGCGCGTGTCGTCTGGCTTGCCCAGGGCAAAGCCACCAAAGAGCAACGCCGCCCAGAGCGCCAGCAGCGCCAGCATCCAGAGGCGCTCAAAAGAGTTGTCGAAGGGATTGCCAGGCATCAGAGCATCCTTCTTGATACAATCAGTATGCCGGTGATTGTATCATAGAAGTAAAAGCTGGAAACCTGTGTTGTCTTCTGCAAGCAAAGGAGCCAGGGGGTATGCCGAAGAAGCAAAAGGTCGAGAGAACGCATCACGGGCACCCGCTGCCGCGTGTGCGCGCCGGTTCGACCTATCTGATGTATGGCGCGGCGCTCGTGCTGGCGCTCTGCGTGATTGGTCTTCCCGTGAATTTTGCGTTGGGGGGAGACAGCGATAGCGGGGTGACGGCGTTTCTTATTGTGGGTGAGATGCTTGCCCTCATATTCTTGATCATTGCTGTGTTCTTTCATCGCGCAGCAAAGAAGGCCATCCCCAGGATTCTGACGGATGGTCTGACGAAACATTGGACCTACAGCCAGACGGACTGGCAGCGCTTCACCGCGCAGGCGTGGCGGCAGAACATCCGCGACACGCTGAAGCTGACGGGATTCTTTGAGGGCTTCGCGCTGGTGCTGATGCTGATCTTCTTCGCCCTGTCCCAGGGCACGTTTGAGATCGTTGCGGGTATAGCAGTGAGCACAGGGGTGGTGCTGGTGCTGAGCCTGCTGCTCCTCTTGCGGGCTTTCGTGGTCTGGCAGGTGAGGCGACGCCGCCCCACCAGCGACGTGTATATCGGCTGGGATGGAGTCATCCTGGGCGGCTGGTATTACGCCATGCGCGGCCCCAGGACAGTCACCTACAAAGCAGGGGAGCCAGCTCTACTGCGCTTTGATGTTGGTTCGGGACGCAGCCGCTATAAGCTTGACGTTCCTGTGCCGCATGGCCGCGAGGCTGAGGCGGAGCATATGGCCCTGCGCCTGTAGCGCCTCAGCCGTCCGGCCACCAGCGCGCCAGGCACCTGTCTCCTCACAGCCGGGCAATCAATTCATCGGTCTTATCGAGCATGCGGCGATAGAGCCAGGTGGCTCCCGTCGGCGCTTCGCCCAGCAGATACGCCAGGATTGGCTCGCGGGCCGTGCGCACCGGAATGGTCTGGAGTTTTTCGATAGCGGCGGGCAGCGGAAAAAAGCGCGCCTCCAGAATCAGCCCATCGGGGTCAGCAGGCGCTATCTTGCCCGTCCACTCGTTGATCTCAAACACAAACGCCATGATCTGGCGGCTCAGCAGGCGCCCATCCGGGGGAAAACGCCGCCCTTCAGGGGTGGAACGGCGGACATTGAGCAAAATATCGGCGTGCATAATATACGCCAGCGCGCCCGTCTGCGCCGCTGTCAGGCCCGTCTCCTCCTTGATTTCGCGGACCAGTGCTTCGTTCAGCAATTCCCCAGGCTCCACTTTGCCGCCTGGCAACGCCCAAAACGGGGCGCGATCATAGGGGCCTTGTTGGTGGACCAGCAGCAACTGATGCCCCTGGCGCACCAACCCGGCCACGACCGACGCCTGTTGTGGAACCTCTCTCACGGTTAATTCAATCCTTTACCAGTACCTGCACAAATTATCGAGGCTAGCCAATGATAACACAACAAGACGCCCCTTCCAAAGAAGGAGCGTCTGGGAAAAAGCATGAGATGCGCGGCCCCCTAGAAGTCGCTGCCGCCTCCGCCACCAGAATCCCCACCGCCAAAGTCTCCACCACCACCGCCCCCAAAATCACTGCCTCCACCACCGCCGAAGTCGCCGCCCCCGCCAAAATCACTGCCTCCACCGCCGCCAAAGAAGTCGTTGCCACCCTGGTATTCTTGTCGTGCCTCGCGTTCGCCTTCCATCTTGCCTAATTCGTAGCCAATGACTCCTCCTCCAACGGCGCCCAGGCCGCCAGCCACCCAGGGGTTCACCCCGCCGCCCTGTTGAGGATAGCCATAATTCTGCGGGCCGTAACCCACAGGGGCGTTGTACACAGGCGCCACAGTGCCGCGCCGCCGCCGCCGCGCGCCAAAGACGCCAAAAGCCACCAGCGCGATCAGGCCGACACAACACAGCGCGCCCAGCACTGGGTTGATGCTGAAGCCACTCTTCAGCACGCTTTTCAGCGAATCAATCAAGGCGATGGTGGCAGCCGTGTAGTTCCCGCTTCCAAAGTTGTTTCTGAACGCATTCACGGCGTTGTTGTAATCGCTGTTGGAGAGGCTGACGCTTTTTCCCCAAACAAGGTCCAGGTGCTTCGTTGCCGCGTTGATGCGTAAGACGATGGTGTCGGCTGAGTTGATGTCGCGGCGAGCATTCGCGTCAGAAACGGAGGTGCTTTCGGACACGCTTGTGGTGAAAATCCGCATGGGTTTTGACAACTCGGATGCGTCGCTCTGCACCTGGCTAACGTTTAGCACGCGCGCGTTGTCTTGGATTTCGACAGTATCAGCGGACGCTGTGGTACTGAGAAACAGGGTGAGACAGAGCGCGGCCCAAAGCGCGAAAACACTGCTGCGAGTTCGAGGAAAACGGGGTCGTAGGGTTCGGGTGTGCATTGATCACCTTTCTGTGAGTAAAACGCGAAGCGGCACTCTGACCAGTATACGTTGCTCCCCCAGCCCATGTTGCAACACGCCTGTTCACCAGACTGGTGAACAGGCGTGTTGTCTGCTTAAGCAGGTAGCAGAGCCTAGACGACGCGCGTGCCTACTTTGCGCAAGGTAAAGGTGGAGTTGCCTACCTTTACCTCATCGTTCTCTTGCAACAGCCGGGTTTCGTCAGCAGCCAGGCGCTGCCCGTTGAGAAACACGCCGTTGGAACTGCGCAGATCGTGAAGCTGGTATTCGCCAGAGGGCGTGCGCAAGAGTTCTACGTGCCGCCGCGACACCTGCGCGTCATCCGAGATACGGATTTCGTTGCCCAGATCGCGCCCAATCTGCATGCGGCTGGCGCTCAGCATCACCCCTTGACCCTTGAGTTGGCCGCCAGTGAAGACCAATCCGTAGGACCAGCTATTCGCGGCATCGCGGAAGATGGGCGCCCGTCCATCAACGGTTTTGACGGCGTTGGGACTGGACCAGCCAGGGCTGCCTGGAGTAAGCGCGGTTGGCCCCTCGATGGCGTTCCCCGGTGCCGTCTGGAAGATCGGGGCGGCTGGCTGAGGCGGAGCCACTGGCGGCGGCCCCGCAAATCCAGGGTTGTTGGCCGGAGGGATGGTCGGGGCACTGGCCTGCGGGTAGGAAGGCCCGCTGGCCTGCGGAACTGCCGGATTGCTGGCCTGCGGGTAGGATGGCCCACTGGCCTGTGGGTACGAGGGACCGCTGGGCGGGTAGAACCCAGGATTGCTCGGTGGCTGAATGCCTGGAGCAACCGCCTGTGGGTACGACGGGCCGCTGGCGGCAGCCCCAACCGGGGCACCCACCGCTACGGCTGCCATTGCCGGGGAACTGCCGCGCTGCGCCAGCACCTGGGCAAAGTCCTGGGCAGTGGGCGCCGAATTCCCGATCACCGCGCGGAAGGTATCGCGGCTCAGTGCGAGCAGGTCGCAGCGCGTGACCGCCCGCACCGAGGCGTTCCTGGGTGCGCCAGTCAGCAACCCCACCTCCCCGAAGAATTGCCCCTGGCTCAGCCGATTGACGATGATGGGTGGCCCTCCCGCCTCCTGAAGAATCTCGACCTCACCCTTGGAGATGATATAGAACTTGTCCGCTGGCTCTCCCTGGCGGATGATCAACTCCCCGGCGTCCACCTGCACCGCGTCAATGTTGCTGTTGATGCTGGCAAGCTGGGACTCAGAGAGACGCGGGAAGGCGTTCTTGAGGTATTCATCATAGGCATCGCGCAGGATGATGATGAACCCCCAGATCAGCGGAATGGTAAAGAGCAGGTTGTAGAGAAAGTGAAGTTCGATGCGCGGCAGCGGCGAGGTCGGCCAGAGCAGCCCGCCCTGCGCCAGCAGCCCGTTCTTGGCGTGGGCGGTGTAGTAGGGCTTGTTGAAGACGTAGTAGTAGGTGATGTACCAGTGTTCCGACGTGTGCCAGAGGCCGATAGCAAAGGTGATCCAGAGGGCGATGTTCTTCCTGAACCGAAAGAGCAGGATGATCACGCCGATTTCCAGGCTGGTATCAAAGAAGAAGTGGACAAACTCGGCATCCAGGTTGCCAAAGATGCCGTGCGCATCGGCACGCGGCACGCCCAGGACATAGACCTGCAAAATCTGAGCGATATGCTCGATGAAATGCAGCCCCTGGGTCACAAACAGAATTTCATAAAAGGCGAACCAGGCATAGTGGCGATACTTCCAGGTGGCTTCCGAGATGAAGAGGGGTATCCAGGGAACGAGCGTTACGGTGGCGACGATCACCAGCGGGTACTTGAGGAGGATGCAAGACACCATCCCCAACCAGGAGGCCGCAATCGTCATAAAGATGATACTGGGTGGAACACTCTTAATACGCACCAGGTTACTGCGCTTGCTGCTGCGCGGCTGGGCTATTGCCATAGTGTACTTCCTTCCTTCGGGGTAGATAGGCGAGACGGAGATAGGTATATCCTCTAAGGCCATTATAGCGGAATACGAGCAAAAAAAAAGACTCCCCGCTTCACAGTTATTTAGTGAATCCGTCACGTTTTTCTTTTTGTGAAGCAGCACATACTTTGCAGGTGAGCTAGCTGATAGGCTGGTAAGAGCTTGCGTGGTTAAATGTGCGGTAGTAAGATGCAGAGCCAACGGAGCGTACCGGGCCTGCGATTACGGGGCGCATTGCGCGCACCAAAAGGAGAGGAAGACCATGCCCAGCCGTAAAAACAGAATCATGGCGACTCTGATCATTCTCCCCATCATTATCGTCGTTATCGTTGCCGTCATCAGTCGTGTGGCGGGCAGCACATCAAGCGCGAAGTCGTCGGCAACCGCAACAGCCGGCAAGACCACCCACCATCTCTTTATGACCAGCGCCACAGAGAACGAGGTGCCCAATCTGGTGACATTCCCGCTGCATCAGGGCACGAGCAACGGCCAGACGGTCTATTATGTCATTACTGAATCATCTGACCAGGCGGATGCAATGGCACGCGGCGTGAACTTTGTCCAGAAGCTTGCCAAAGCCAAGGGCACCCCGGCGGTGCAGGTGGTGCAGGCCGATGCCAATGGAGTGCTAGACTTCCCGGCGTCTGTGGATTTCAGCCCCGCGCGAGTGATTGAGGCAAGCGCGACGGGCTTCCCGCCCAACCGGGCCTCTCCGCCAGCGGTGGGTCAGGACGGCTACAGCCCACTCATTCAGTTGCCCAGCGGCATTGTGTTGAATGCTCCGCAGGTCGCCAACACCACCGGCCAGGCGGATAAGATTGTCTCGTTGGACCTCGATGATATGAAAGTCACCTACCGTGAGACGATGGGCTTCTACGAGGACAAGCAGGTCCACTACGTCTCGTTCGACTCCTCTAGCCCGGTGGCTTCAGCCATCGAGGATGTGACCTACGCGCCCGCGCTGGGAATGGCTCCAGGTGAGGACAATGAGGATGCGAGTGTTTCGGCGCGCGAGGAGTTGATCGCGTTTGTGAACGGTCCCACCGGGGCCGCCAACCCCAACCGCCAGGGGCTAAACTCGGCCTTGCTGGACGGCATGGACCCGCTTAACCTGCTGCATAAGGCGCCCCAGGATGTGCCAGATTACAGCCCGCTCTGGGATGTGCATTTTGCCGCCTGGACAGATGCAGCGATCAAGGCTGGCAAGAACACACGCCAGATAGACTTTGACGACGTGAAAACATTGATACAAAAGGGCGGACTGGTGACAGGCCCAGACGGCAAAGCCTTTGGCGCTGCCGGGTTCATTGTGAACTGCCCGATCATCAGTGTGGACATCGGCCCAGGCCAGAGCTTGTAGCGGCCACGATTCCTCACCGTTTTGTGCTGTCGCCATCTCTGGTGGTGCGTTGCCCGGCTACTGTGCCCCTGCTTTGAGGGGGAAGCCGGGGTACAGGGGAAGTGCCCCTTGTATCCCCGGCTTCCCCCTCAAAGCAGGGGCACAGTAGCTGGTGCCCCCGGCGTGCCGTGAGAAGCTCGCTCAAGCGCCCTACCCCAGCCGCTTCACCAGCCACACCACCATGTCGAACCAGTCTGCTTCTCGTATCTGCCCCATCTCCTGCACGCCTGCCTTCGCCAGCAGTTCCCGCCCCAGGTCTTCCTCCGGCTGGCCGGTGATCAACTCGGCGCAATACAACAGGACATAGAGCACCTCTTCGTGCTCCCCGCTGAGCGCGGCATCTGCGGCGGGTGGGCTGTCCTTCCTGGCGGTTTGCAGCGCCAAGACCTCGGTTTGCAACGCCTGCAATTGCCGCTGCGCCTTGGTGTGCTGGTCCGCCAGCACCCGCTGTTCTTGTTCCACAGTGGTCAGCCGCGCCTTCCACGCCTGTATTTCGTGGTGTTCCTGCTCCATGCTGTTAATCACCGTTCGGAGCATATCGAACATAGACACAGGCGGCGCGTCTGGCGGTGGCAGCGGTGGCTGGGGAGGCTCTGGTTTGGGGGGTGCAGATTGCTTGGGTGGCTCTCTGGTTTCGGGGAAGAAGAAGGCGCGCAACGTCTGCACTGCCACGCTCCGAAACTCTTCTAGCGTCTCGCGGGCTTCTGGCGCCACCTTGCTTGGATGAATGCCTTTGAGCCACAGGGGGATAGACTCCGCGATGATGAACCAGACCACGCGCTGCTGCCCTGCAATTTCTACCTTTGCAAGGATCAGGCAATCGCGGAAATCTGGATCAGTTTGCAGTTTGCGCAACTGTCTCAGGTAATGTATGCCCAGCAGACCACAGATCATGCGAACTCCAGCGGCAACGCTGCCATCTGCTGTGCAGATTGACAAGACCTCATACCCGGCAATACGAACCATCGCTTGCCTAGATGGGATGATAGGTATTTGAGATGTTTCCATCATTATGCCTCCACTCATCTGAACTGCTGTTGCTTTGTGAATTACGAAATCGGTGCAGACCTGCGGAGCCTTAAAGGCTCCGCAGCCTGGACCTGCGGAGCCTTTAAGGCTCCGCAGCCTGAACCTGCGTTGGCTTTATGCCAACGCAGGTCTGCGTAAGGCACCCCCCTTGACAAAATTGTGGATAACTTTTTGGCGCAAATTGTGGATAACTTTCTGCTCTGGCACAAATTGTGGATAACTTCGTAGCATCCCCCCTTTGTTGCGGCGAACGTTTTGTGGATAACTCCTTCTCGGATTGACGGTTGCAGCCGATGCTGCTTATAATGTCTGGAGAAGGCAACTACCAAAACCTTCACCTTTTCAGAGCCGTCAGGCTCTCGAACTTCTGACAGTGGCGGCGCTTTTCATCAAAGCGTCGCCACACCATTTTCTTTTGCCAATGGACAGGCCAGGGGGCAGAGCGCCCCAACTGGCTGTTGTCGCAAGTATACGCTGATTTGCCCGCGCTGTCAAGCGGTGTAGGAGAAGCGGGCTGCCGCTGCTCAGGCGTCCTCGGCAGGGACGAGATAGACCTGGGCGGCGGTCCACTTTTTGCCCGTCTGGGCCTGGGCACGCAGGCGGGTCTGGTTGAGGTAGTCGGAAAGATGCTCAATCGCCTCGCGGGTGAAGCTGTTGCTCAGGGCAATCTGCTCATAGCGAGTGGCGCTGGGGCGCTCCAAGACGACGATCAGCCCGCACAGTGCCTGGTCGCGTTCAAGCCAATGCGTATTTGTGCCGCTCAGTTGGCGGCTGGTGACGGGGACTTTTTGCCCTTTGGCGCGGCCCCAATCGCCGCGCCGCTCGCCCGGCAGGAGCGGCACCTGAAGTGTGGAGGTCGGGTGGCCTGCCAGCGCTTTGATGTAGTCGCCGCCGCGCAGCCCAGCCAGGGGTGCTGGTGCTGCTGTGCCGTTTTCGGAGCCGTCGGGCGGCGCGGCAGGCGTGGGCGCGGTGGCGTTCTCCGGCGTGGCCGGAGCCTCATTTGGCTTGAGGGTGTTCTCGCTTTTGTTAGGCACTGCTTTCTCTTTCTTCGGAGAACGCCAGCGTCATCGCTGGCTGTTGCCAGAGCAACAAGGCATCTCTATTATACCAGGCGATTGCGGATAGCGTAGGCTGCCGCTGCCGCCCGCGTGGTGACATCGAGCTTTAAGAAGATGTTGGCGATATGCCGGTTAGCCGTGCGTGGGCTGATCACCAACACTTCGGCAATCTCTTTATCGGTTTTTCCTTCGGCCACCTGCTGCAAGACTTCCAGTTCGCGCGGCGTCAGTCCTTTGAGCACCGCCGGGTCAATCGGCTGTTTGCTGCCCGCGCTGGTCGCGGCCTGCTGGGGCAGCGCCATCGCCTCGGCACGCAGGGCGGCTGCCCGCGCTGCTTGCGTCTGGCGCTCCAGCGCGGTGAAAAGCTGCTCTGCCTCCTCTGTGACGCGCTCCACGTCGTCCACCAGCACCGAGGCGCGGGCGGGCATGGCGTGCGCCTGGGCAAGGGCGGCCTGGCCCTGCGCCAGCAAGATGCAC
The DNA here is from genome assembly GCA_036557885.1 of Ktedonobacterales bacterium. GTDB lineage: Bacteria > Chloroflexota > Ktedonobacteria > Ktedonobacterales > DATBGS01 > DATBGS01. The sequence continues at coordinate 255 of DATBGS010000121.1, read as the reverse complement.
GCCTGCTCTGGGCGGCTTCCTGCGCGGCGGCAGAGTTCCAGCGCGGCGGCCAGATGGCTTTGCGCGTCGGTCCAGCGCCCTTGCGCGGCGGCAATCACCCCCAGGATGCGCGCGGCGCTGACGCCGTAATACTGGCGGTCACACCAAGCTCTGATGCGCTCGGCCAGCTTGAGCGCTGCCTCCAGGTTGCCACTGACCAGCCAGCCTTCCGCGACAAACGGTAGATAAAAGTCGGCGGCAAAGCCCACTGGCGTC